>JBCCTI010000083.1:0-30425 GCA_039198955.1 Bacteroidota bacterium
TATTGGCGTATAATTGTAAAATTTTTTGTCCACAACTGAACTAACTATGAAACGATTCGATGAATTAAGAGATTTAGTAATGTCTTTAGAAGGTGACTTTGAGAAGTTTTATGACAAAGATAATCAAGCTGCTGGTACCCGGGTTCGCAAAGGAATGCAAGACCTGAAGAATCTAGCCCAAGAGATTCGGGTGGAGGTGCAAGAGATCAAAAATAAGGCTTAAGGACGATAACAATCTTAACTAGAAAGCAACTCTGAGAAGGGTTGCTTTTTTTATGAAGTTTCAGCTTCTTTAGGAGTAGAGACAATACGAACATAGCGCATAATTAGCTCGCACAAGTCATGCAGGGTTTCTGCCCGGAACATAAGTTCGTAGTAGGAGTGGTGCTCGGCAATCTCGCAGCCAATTCGGCATTTTGCCTGGCTCAGTGTCAGAACTTTATTTAGCACAGGATTAGATTCTGTATCCAGATGAATAAGATAGTCAAACCGACTATTGACGAAATCAATAAGATGCTCGGCTTTAAACCGTCCAAAAGCCGAAACATCCCGGTTACTGAACTGAAGATAGCCAAATATTTTATTTCTCGCCCGGCGCTTATCGTAACAAAGTATCTGCACCTCTTTATGATCAGCCGTAAAATGGGCAATAAAATCGTCGATAGTGTGCTGCTTCTCGTGGTCGGTCAGCGTCACCAGTATACCGATACGCTCGGCATTTTCGTAGTTCACAGTTTGGCGTTTCACGCTGCTCTGCTTGAGCAATTTAGGCAACTGAAAACCAATAAGTCTTTTAGTGAAGAACCACATTATCTAATCTTTTTAATTAACCAAGCATTGCCAAAAACTCTCCTTCCGAGATAATCTTTACGTCCAGGGATTCTGCTTTCTTGCGTTTAGCGGGCCCCATGTTGCTTCCCGCCAGCAGAAAATCTAGCTTGCCAGAAACTGATGAGAGCACCTTCCCGCCCTGCATCTTAATCTGCTCTTTAATTTCTTCCCTGCTAAATTGCTCAAATACCCCAGAAACCACAAACGTCTTGCCAGATAATAACTGATTTTCAGCCGTTTGATTGTTTATTTGTATGCTGAACTGCAAGCCTGCCTGCTTTAGTTCATTCACCAACTGCTGATTTTCTAGATCACCAAAATATTCCACCACACTCTGGGCAATGCGCTCACCAATCTCCGGAACTTCAATTAATTGCTCATGAGTTGCGTTCGCCATTGCATCTACTGAGTGAAAGTGCTCCGCCAGCTTTTCGGCCACTGTCCGACCCACGTACCGAATACCTAACCCAAATAGCAACCGGGGAAACGGTATCTGTCGTGAAGCGTCAATACCATCAAGAATATTCCGAGTAGCCTGCTCCTTAAACCCTTCTAGCGCAAAAATATCGTCAAACGATAGTTGGTACAGATCGGCTACGGTTTTTACTAGCCCTTGCTCGTAAAATAGTGAAACGGTTTCTTTGCCCATACTATCAATGTTCATAGCGTTGCGCTGAATAAAGTGCTCAATACGGCCTTTGATTTGGGGTGGGCAGCCGGACTGATTGGGGCAAAAGTGAACCGCTTCCCCTTCCTGGCGAACTAGCGGTGTATTGCACTCAGGGCAGTGGGTGATGTATTGAATGGGTTGACTGTCCGAAGGGCGTTTACTCTTGTCTATTCCTGTAATTTTCGGAATGATCTCCCCGCCTTTTTCTACCATTACGGTATCACCGTGGCGGATGCCTAGTCGTTCAATCTCGTTAGCATTATGCAGTGACGCCCGCTTCACTACTGTTCCGGCTAAAGTTACGGGTTCTAGGTTAGCCACCGGGGTAATTGCTCCGGTGCGACCTACTTGGTAAGTAATGTCGCGCAGAACGGTAACAGCACTTTGTGTTTTGTACTTATAGGCAATGGCCCAGCGGGGACTTTTGGCAGTACTGCCCAGCAATTTCTGCTGCTGGGTACTATTCACCTTGATAACAATACCGTCGGTATCTAATGGCAACGATAGTCGCTTTTCTTCCCAATCATTAATGTACTCTAACACTTCCTGAATAGATTGGCACTTTCGGTAGGTGGGCGAAACCTGGAAGCCCCACTTCTCTAGCAGGTGAATTGCTTCCTCATGCGTCTCAATATGAATTCCATCAGTTGCTAGGGAGTACAGGTAGCAGTCCAGTTTACGTTGGGCAACCACTGATGAGTCCTGCATTTTTAGCGTGCCGGAGGCAGTATTGCGGGGGTTAGCCAGCAAAGCCTCTCCGGCGGTCTCCCGTTCCTGGTTTAGCTGGTCAAAAACTGGCCGAGGCATAAACACTTCACCCCGAACCTCAAAGGTGGGTGGCATGCCATCGGCATTGACCCGCAGGGGAAGCGAACGAATGGTTTTAGCGTTAGCGGTAATATCGTCGCCCTGTACCCCATCGCCTCGGGTAGCAGCCAGCGTTAGTAGTCCGCTTTCGTAGCGAAGGCTGATAGCAACCCCATCAAATTTTAGCTCACAAAAGTATTCGTAATCTTGGTCAGGCAAGGCTTTGGCAACCCGTTGGTCAAACTCGGTGAGATCTTCTTCAGAGTACGTATTGCCTAGCGAGAGCATGGGATAGTTGTGGGAAACCGTGGTAAATTCTTTGGTCACCGTGCCACCCACTCGCTGGCTGGGCGAATCTGGATAACGAAATTCGGGAAATTGCTCTTCAAACTGAATGAGTTTTTCTAGCAATTGATCGAACTCATAATCAGAAATTTCTGAGGTGTTTTGCTGGTAGTATAAGTCGTTATAATAATTGATTTTAGTACTGAGCAGATCAATTTCACGTTTTGCTTCCTCGTTGGTCATAAATCCCAAATTTAGCTGATTACTCAATTGCTCTGTTGTTAGATTGTTAGATTGTCATTAGGGATTAGGGAATGGGTGTTAGGAATTGGGGTAAAAATCAGTTACTGCTTATTTATTAAAATTGCCTCTAACTTTAGCCTTTTTCCAATCTTTCTTCTTCACTTTTCATTATCAACTTTCCCTTATCAATTATCCACTTCTCAAGTATAATAATCCCGAAATGCCTGGATATTTTGATCGGCTCCTACAATAATCATGGTATCTCCTGATTCAAATTTAAGGTCGCCCGGTGGGTTAAATGTGAACCGTTCGGTTTGATGCCGAAAGCCAATCACTGTAGCCCCAGTATGCTGCCGAATATTGAGTTCTCGCAGGGTTTTGTTCCGATAAGGCTCCTGAAGTTCTTCGTACATAATATCCTCAAGTTTAAGGCTGTTTGTACCGGTTCCCGATAAGATATTGAGAAACTCAATGACCGAGGGTTGGGTAATCAGCCGGGCCATGTGAACCCCACCAATAGCATCGGGCATCACTACCTGATTGGCACCAGCCCGGTAGAGCTTCTTCTCGGCAGTTTCTTCCGAAGCGCGAGAAATAATTCTTACTTCAGGGTTCAGCTCCCGGGCAGTCAGGGTAATAAACACGTTGTCGGCATCACGGGGCAGAGTAGTAATCAAAGCTTCTGCCCGTTTTATTCCAGCGGATAGCAGCACCTCATCGGCAGTAGCGTCACCAATAATGTACTGTAACTCGTGGTTCACAGCATATTGTTCTACCAGGTCTGACTGTAGCTCGACAACGACGAAAGGGTGCTGGCTGTTCTGCAACTCTTCGCAGGTGCGGGAGCCATTGCGCCCCATTCCACATACGATAACATGATTTTGTAATCTATCCACTTTGCGCCCGATAGTGTAACGTTTGTATAATTCGGCAAACTCTCCCTCTACAAAGTAAGAAGTAATCGTACCAATGGCGTAGGCAAATATTCCTAAATTAATGATAATATAAAAACTGGTGAAAATCCGCCCAGCATTGGAGAGTTCCTGCACCTCGGTAAACCCTACTGTAGAGAGGGTAATAACCGTCATGTAGAAGGCATCTACCATTGAGTAGTTCTCAATAATAGTGTAGCCCAACTGACCAATTACCACACTAAAAAGTAATAGGAATAAGCCAAAGCTCAAGCGGTTAATAATCAACTCTTTAGTCCAGCCCAGGCGTGGTTTCCAGAACTTTTTCAACATAGATAATTGAAGGCAACCCGAATCTGGGAGCTAAAGTAACTACATCCGTAGATTTCTGGATATTTCCTAGCTAAAAAGTTGGGGGCAGTTGACTAATCAGGTCAAAAAATAGTACAGTAACCCAAATAGATGAGCGTAATTATAGACATGTCTTCCTTGAGACAATTTTACAGGTTCTTAAACTATTCTTGATTCTGCTAAAAATCTTGAAAAAATAAACGTATAATAGCCCTTGTTTTATGAAAAAAAATATGTTCCACTCCTACACATCCGCTAGTTTATCAAGAATTATATCGGTGTTCTGGGGTTGGCACAGTTTTGGCAAATAGTTGGGAAAGTCGCATCATTCTATGATTTATTTGTGCAGAAAAGCATGTTTATGGATGATCGTCAGCTTGCTAGCTAGCGGGGTACAACCGCTTCAGGCACAGGCTGATGTAATCAATAATATACGCGATGCTTTGAAGTCGGGGAGTTCGCGAGAGTTAAGCAAGTATTTAAATAATACCGTTGAAATTAGCATCAATGGTGAAAAATCTAGCTACAGTCGAAACCAAGCCGAATTTGTTCTTAAAGATTTCTTTGCAAAGTACCCCCCCCAGGATTTCCGGTACGTACACCAGGGTTCTTCCAAAGAGGGAGTAAAATACACAATTGGGACATTCGTTCACGAACGGGGCGAGTTCCGAGTGGTGATGCTCATTAAGCAGTTCAATGGAAACTACCTGGTTGATCAAATCGATTTTAATCGGGAGTAAAAAGCAAGTTGGTTAAAGGTTACAAGTCACAAGTTTTTCGTATTTGAATTTGTAACTTTTTAACCTGCAACCTTTCTCTCATTTGTCCAGTGCTTCTTGAATAACTTCTTTCGCTTCTTCCAATGCTTTATCCAAACCAGAAATATCTTTTCCTCCTGCGGTAGCAAAGAAAGACTGTCCTCCTCCGCCACCTTTAATGTGCCTGGCGAGTTGTTTTACTAGTTGTCCGGCGTGTAAATCGTGGGTTTTGGTGAGCTTCTCATCAATCACCACCGAAATCTGAGGTTTTCCCTGAATATCGGCAGCGAGAACCATCACCAAGTTCTCAACTTGGTTTTTCAGGTTAAACGAAAGTTGCTTGAGCATATCAGCTTGAGGCAAAGAAACTTTTTCAATAATTACTTGTGTACTGCCTATTGTTTGAGCCTTATCGGCAAGCTCCTGCTGTACTCCACTGGCCTTTTCTTGCTGAAGAGCATCAATCTGCTTCTGTAACTGATTTTTTTCTTCTACCAGGGAAATAACTGCTTTTTGCAGGTCACGCGGATTTTTTAAGGTTTCTTTAATACTAGTGAGCAGCTCTTCTTGCTCACGCACGTGTGTTTCTGCGGCTTGCCCAGTAATTGCTTCAATACGGCGAATACCAGCGGCTATTGAGCCTTCGGAGGTGATTTTGAGAAAGCCCAAATGACCTGTAGCCGGAACGTGAGTGCCTCCACAAAGCTCAACCGAATAATCGCGATCAAAAACGATTACCCGAACCTCATCGCCGTATTTTTCGCCAAATAGCGCCATAGCTCCCATTGATTTAGCCTCATCAATCGGTACTTTTTGCATTTCTTCCAGCGGAATATTTTCCCTAATGCGTTGGTTAACAATGTGTTCCACCTGCTGAATTTCCTCATCGGTCATCTTAGCAAAGTGCGAAAAGTCAAAGCGAAGTAGTTGGTCGTTGACCAACGAGCCGCGCTGCTGCACATGATCGCCCAGAACTTGACGCAAAGCAGCGTGAAGCAGATGAGTGGCACTGTGGTTATTTTCGGTAGATTTTCGCTTGTCAGCATTTACCTGGCACGTAAAAGTAGCTGCTACATTCGTTGGTAATTTTTTGGCGAAATGGACAATCAGATCATTTTCTCTCTTGGTATCAAAAATAAAGACCTGTTCGTTGTCTGATTCTAGAATCCCGGTATCACCCACTTGACCACCGCCCTCAGCATAAAATGGAGTTTGGTCTAGTACCAGTTGATAGTACGAAGATTTTTTCTCCTGAACCTGCCGATATTTCACAATTCTTGACTCAGCCGTGAGCGTGTCGTAGCCGACAAAAGTGGTCTCGGTATCTTTCAATAGAACTGTCCAATCACCTGTATCGGTAGAAGTAGCCGCTTTGGATCGGTTCTTCTGCTTCGCCATTTCTTGCTCAAATCCAGCCTCGTCTACCGAATAACTGCTCTCCCGGGCAATTAAAGCCGTTAAATCAAAGGGGAATCCGTAGGTATCGTACAATTCAAAAGCAACTGCTCCCGGAATTTCCTTTTCACTTTGATGCTCTTCTTTAATCTGATCGAGCTTGCGTAAACCGATGTCTAGTGTTCGTAAAAATGAGCTTTCTTCTTCTTGGACTACTTTGCTTACAAAATCCTGCTGCTTGTTTAGCTCAGGAAAAATACCTTCAAACTGCTGGCTCAAAACTGGAACTAGCTGGTACAAAAACGGCTCTTTTAACCCCAAGAAGGTGTAGCCGTAGCGCACTGCCCGCCGCAAAATCCGCCGGATGACGTAACCAGCTTTGTTATTAGAGGGTAACTGTCCGTCGGCAATCGTAAAGGAAATAGCCCGAATGTGATCCACGATCACCCGGATAGCAATGTCGGTTTCCTGATTGTCACCGTAGCGAACCCCAGCCTTTTGACTAACCTGCTCAATCAGAGGCGAAAAAACGTCGGTATCATAATTAGATTCCTTGTTCTGAATCGCCATCGCCAGCCGTTCAAAACCCATACCAGTATCAATGTGCTTGGCCGACAAGGCGTGTAATTCACCGGAAGCCATACGGTTGAACTGCATAAAAACCAGGTTCCAGACTTCTACCACCAGCGGATGATCCTGATTTACCAGTTCTTTTCCGGGTTTTTTATCAATTTCTTCTTGAGAGCGTAAATCGATGTGAATTTCGGAACAGGGTCCGCAGGGCCCAGTATCACCCATTTCCCAGAAATTATCCTTCTTTGAACCGAGAATAATCCGGTCTTCGTCGATAATCTCTTTCCAGTAGTCATAAGCTTCCTGGTCTACTTCTAGCTGATCCTGCTCATCGCCCCCAAAAACCGAAGCGTACAGACGTTCTTTGGGCAGTTTATATACCTCAGTAAGCAGTTCCCAACCCCAGGCGATGGCTTCTTTCTTGAAATAATCGCCAAACGACCAATTGCCCAGCATTTCAAACATAGTATGATGGTAGGTATCTAACCCTACCTCTTCTAAATCGTTATGTTTACCGGAGACCCGTAAACATTTTTGACTATTAGCAGCTCGGGAGTAAGGTGCAGGCTTATTTCCTAGAAAATAGTCCTTAAACTGGTTCATTCCAGCATTGGTGAACATCAAAGAAGGGTCATCTTTGTTCACAATTGGTGCCGATGGGACGAACTGGTGCTGTTTTTGTTTAAAAAAATCAATAAAAGCCGAACGTATTTCCTGAGAAGTCATAAAAAACCGGATTAATCGTTCACAGAGAAGGTTTTATTGAAATAGTACAATATTTTATGGCCTTTCTGTAAATTTTTTAGCACAAAACGATGTTTAATATAAAGTAAGCTGCAAAAGTATAACGAAAAGCGATTCATAAGAACTTCTTATGTCAAAAATTAAATATTACTACGATACAGAAACCTGCAAGTACGAACGGGTGCAAGTTAGCCGTTGGGACGTGTTGCTGAATATTTCCGGCTTCGTGGTATTAGTATTGGTAGCTGGTATTAGCTTGGTTATCATTTTCGATACCTATTTTGAGTCCCCCAAGGCAGCTCGCCTGAAGAAGGAAAACGAGGAACTGACTTTTTACTACGATATGCTTAGTAAGGATATGGAACGAGCTAATAAAATGCTGGAATCCTTACAGGAGCGTGATAATAATGTGTACCGCACTATTTTTGAAGCAGAACCAATTCCTCTTTCGGTAAGAAATGCCGGGGTAGGTGGAGTAGACCGTTATCAGAAGTTGCTAGAAAACGGACTAGAGCGGGAAGATATTATAGTCAATACCTTTCAACGGATCGACCAGCTTAAGCGTCAGCTATATATTCAGACTAAATCATACGATGATTTGCTAGGGATGGCGGAGAACAAGTCGGAAATTTTGGCGACTATTCCAGCCATTCAGCCTGTTTCTAACAAAGAATTACGCCGATTGGCTTCGGGTTTTGGTATGCGGGTTCACCCGATTTACAAAGTGAAAATGATGCACCCGGGCGTCGACTTCTCGGCTCCGCAAGGCACTCCGGTGTACGCCACGGGTGGAGGAAAAGTGAAAGAGGTGCGAAGTTCGTTTACCGGATATGGCAAACAAGTCATCATTGACCACGGCTACGGCTATCTGACGCGCTACGCCCACTTGCAAGATTTTAATGTGAAAGTCGGGCAGACGGTAGAGCGGGGGCAGAGTATAGGTACCGTAGGCAATACCGGAACATCTACCGCTCCTCACCTTCACTACGAAGTATTTAAAGATGGTGAGCGGGTAAATCCGATCTACTATTTCTACCAAGATATTACCGCTGAAGAGTACGAGATATTAGTACAGCTAGCATCTATTGAGAATCAGTCGCTGTAAAACAAACTTTGTTGAGTATTATTTAAGCCGCTTTCAAGAGCGGCTTTTTTTATACCCTTATCAGTCAGGAATAATTATGGGCAAACCACTCATTTTTAGGGGTTTGTGATTAAGGCAAACTGAACTTGACAAGGCTCAGGAAAGAATATACTGGTTCGCAAATAAAGCCTTAACTTTGTACTACTTCATAATCTAATCAACGGTTCTTTCTGGTTATCGGACAATGAGAAATTGGTATCAGTATATCAATAGCAAGATCTGCCTTGAAACGATGCTACTCAGTACATGTATAGCGTCCCTGACGTTAGCGCAGCCAAGTGAATTGTATTTTGAAAATTTTACGGAACGGCAGGGGCTATCTAGTAATACGATACGAAGTATCTTAAAAGATAGCCGGGGCTATATCTGGCTGGCTACTTTTGAAGGGCTAAATCGTTTTGATGGCTACGAATTTGAAGTATTCACTTATTATCCAGAAGATAGTTGCTCCCTTAGCAATAATTTAGTCAGTGCTTTAGCCGAAGACCAAAATGGAAGGATCTGGGTAGGCACGCATGAGGGGCTGAACTGCTTTGATCCGAGAACGGGCTGCTTTACCCGCTACCTACACAAGCCGGATGACACAAATAGTATTAGCCACAATCGGGTTACCGATGTTATTGAAGATTCTCAGGGTAATATTTGGGTGACAACTTATAATGGCCTTAACAAATTGGATCCAAAAACGGGCGTATTTCACATTTTTCGTCATGATGCCGAAGATTTTACTTCCATTGCACAAGATACGTCACTCAGTGTACTAGAAGGAAAAAACGGAAATCTTTGGATAGGACTTGATGGTGAAGGGCTGGCATATTATGACACTAAAACTGACAAGTTTTCTAACTATTTTTTTGGTGATAGTATCACTGAGAAGACCTATCTGGCTAATAGGATACATGATCTCTACGAAGATGAAGAGGGACAGCTTTGGCTAGCTACTTACCGGGGAATGCACCAATTTGATCTTGAAAACCAGTTCCATCGTTACTTTTTGCATAATCCCGATGAACCGAATAGCCTACCGGACAATATACTACATGCAATTAAGCCCGATAGCCATGGCCATGGTTTTTGGATAGCTACCGACCAGGGCGGAATCGCGCACTATCATCCAGAAACGGATAAATTTACCCACTACAATACCCAGCAGAATACAGCGAATCTTAATACCCATCTGTTTTTTGATTTGCTGATAGATGATAATGGTATTTGGTTAGGCAGTCTGGGTAAAGGGTTGTACAAAGCAGATATAGGCCAAGAGCAATTTCAACTGCTTTCGTCAAAGTATTTTTTTCCCGGTGATAAGGTCAGTAGAATTCCGGATATAAAGTTTGAAGGAAGGCAGGGAGAACTTTTGCTCACTTTTTTGCAATCAGAAATACTGGCTGTTGACCCAATTAATTTAGAACCTATAGAGGTTCCGTACCTGGATTTAGTTAACCAACTAACCGACACATACGAGTTTAATCGGATTACCTGGGGGGCGTCAGGTGAACTCTGGATCGGGACCGTACGCAATGGTGTATTGCGATTGAAATTATCAGAGAAAAAAAATCTACACTACAAAAGCGTACAGGAAGGAGGTAGCTTACCCCACCCTTACGTTTCGGCTTTATTTCACGACAGCCAAGGGCGTATGTGGGTAGGAACCAGTAGAGGGTTAAATCTATTCCAACCCCAAACTGACGATTTTCAGGTATTTACAGTAGAATCGGATGCACAAGGTCAACTACACCACGGTACTGTTACTCATATCTTTGAGGATAGTGGTAGTAGAATTTGGGTGGGTACCCAAGGGGGGCTGCACCTATACCAGGAGCAGCGAGGAGAGTTCGAGGTTTTTCTGGCTGATAAAAACGATTCTTCCAGTCTCAGTGATAATCATATCAATAGTATCATCGAAGATAACCTGGGGCACTTATGGATAGGTACCCAACAAGGGCTAAATATGTTGAAAGAATCAGGCGAGGGCTATCAATTCCTCAGGTTTGATCGTCGTGATGGCCTGCAAAGTGAATTAGTTATGAGTTTAGTCAATGGATTTGATGGAAAAGTTTGGATGGCTACTGGTAATGGTATTGCTAATATCAATCCTGAAACTCTTGAAATACAATATGTTAAGCTCGACAGGCGGCTGGAAAGTTATTCCTTTCCGGGGGGAGTGGCTTTACAGCAAAGTGGAAAGTTAGTGTTTTCCAACGCAAACGTGTTCGTTATTTTCCATCCCGACAGTGTTTCGGTAAACAGTCGTCAACCATCGGTATTTATCACTGATTTCAAAGTATTTAACGAATCAGTGAGTCCGAATGACGATACCTCATTGGCGGCCGCGGCCCTCTATCCTCAAGGAAATACTATTTCTTACGCTGAGAAGGTGGTGCTTCCTTATAAGGCGCGCTTTTTATCGTTTGAATTCACCGCTATAGATTTTGAAAATCCTGAAAATATTGAGTATGCCTACCAACTGGAAGGTTTTGACGATGATTGGGTGTATACCGGTAAGAATCGTTTTGCTTCCTTCACCAATCTTTCTCCCGGAGATTATCAGTTACGGGTGAAGGCAGCGAATGCCGACGGAGTTTGGGGCGATGCGGCTACTTCGCTATTGCTTAGGGTTACTCCACCTTTTTGGCAAACCTGGTGGTTCATTCTGTTGATGATCCTTGCAATAAGCCTTTTATTATACCTTTTGCATCGTTATCGCCTGGAACGAGCTTTGGAGGTAGAACGCCTACGGGTACGAATTGCCCGCGATCTGCACGATGATATTGGGGCTACTCTGACCAAAATTTCTCTGTACGCAGATTTGATGAATCAAGGAGCAAGGCCAACGGAGAATAATCAGATGCTACATAAAATAGCGTCTATGGGTCGAGATACCCTGAAAAGCTTCTCGGACATCGTTTGGGCAATTGACGCTCGAAATGATACACTCGGCAATCTGATTAATAAAGTTCAGGATATTGCGTTGAGCCTGCTTTCCCCTAAGAACATAGATGTTGCTTTTCAAACTGAAGGAATCAAACCGGATACTCCGATTGGCGCCGAAAAGCGGCAACATCTCTACCTTATCTGTAAAGAAGCTATTCATAACATTGTAAAGCACGCTCAGGCTACCGAAGTGGAAATATCCTTCATTAAGCATAAAGATGCTTATGAGATTGTCATCAAAGATAACGGGAAAGGGCTAACTGAGATTCCTCTGAATGGACAAGGAAATGGATTGCGAAATATGAAGCAGCGGGCTACTAGCTTGGGTGGAAGCCTGGAAATTATTAATGAAAACGGATTGTCTTTGATGATTCAAGGGCTTAAGCTTACCTAAGCCTGATTCTATTTTTAGACCTACATCTTTATGTAGTTGACTTTTCGGCTTGTATTACTAAACTTGTTATTTCTTGGAATACTACTTATTTGTTATTGAATGCCTTCCGACCTCACCATAGCCTTTGTAGAAGATGATACCGATATCCGTACTGCTATTGTCTCCTTTCTCCAAACCTGCCCTGAGTTTACAGCAGTAAAAGAATTTGGCTCCGTAGAAGATATTATTAGCGAAGTAGATGAAGGTTTGAAGCCGGACGTAGTACTGATGGATATTAATCTGCCGGGTAAATCGGGTATTGAGGGTATTCGGTTGCTCAAAGAAAGATACGCCGAGATAGACATTATTATGCTGACTATCTATAACGATGCCCATCGGATATTTGACTCACTCTGCGCCGGAGCTACAGGTTATTTGCTTAAAAACACTCCCTTCCAGGAGGTAAGATCCGGAATACTAGAGTTACACAAAGGCGGCTCGCCTATGTCGCCGCAGATCGCCCGTAAGGTGATTAACTATTTTGAGAAGTCTACCCCTAAAAAGCCCTTGGAAGCCTCGTTGAGCGAGCGCGAACAAGAAGTAGTGGATGGCTTAGTAGAAGGGCTTAGCTACAAACTGATTGCCGATAAAATGTGCATTTCGGTGGATACCGTTCGGTTTCATATCAAAAAAATTTACCGCAAGCTTCATGTAAACAGCAAAGCCGAGGTAATTGCCCGGGCATTGAAAGGAAAGTTATAAGCCTCCCAAAATCTACATTTTTATGTAGTTGACCAGCAAGCTCAATTCTAGGATATTTGCTTTCAATAATCCGAGGGGACATTACGCCTCAAAAGTAAACTGGCCAGTAAAAAATCTGAGAAAAGCGATTCCTCAAGGGTATAGCTAACGCGGTTAAGCGATATCTTTTTTGTTCAATGTAAACCCAAGACCTATGTCAAATTTATTAGAAAAAATCACCGACCTGAATGATCTGGTGCTGCGAGGTAAGGCGAAGGAAGCCCTCGAGAAGTACTATGATGAAAACGTGGTGATGCAAGAAAGTGAAACAGCCCCTACGGCAGGTAACCTTGTTAACAGGCCAAGAGGGATAGAATTCTTCAAGAATATCACCGATTTCAGGGTTGTTAAAGCCCTCAAAGTAACCATTAGGGAAAACACTACTGTAGTAGAGTGGCATTACGATTACACCCACAAAGGTTGGGGCATACGCAACTATTCGCAAGTATCTATCCAGGAATGGAAGAATGGAAAAATCATAACCACATAATATTCATAAAATGGAAAATTTAACAGAAGTAAACGGATTCGTCAGTAAGGATATCAGCTCTACAATTGAGGCTATTCAGGCAAACCCTGAGATTGCTAAATTTGAGTTTCGAGTGAGAAATAAATGGATATCAGGAGGTCATAATCAGGCTACAGTCAAAGATTTTTACGGTGGGTGCCAAGAGGACACTTCCCGAGAAAAAGAATGGGTATTTGACAATGGTGAGCCTCCCATCTTATTGGGTGATAATGAGGGAGCTAACCCGGTAGAATATCTGCTTTCGGCGTTATCTGGATGTATGACTACTACCATCGCGCTGCATGCTGCTGCTCGTGGAATACAAATTCAGAGTATCGAGTCAAAATTTGAAGGAGATCTCGATGTACAAGGCTTCTTGGGTCTTAATGAGCAGATTCGAAACGGCTACCAACAGATTAGAGTAAGCTTTGATATCAAGGGAGACCTGACTAATGAGCAGAAACAGGAACTAGTAGATTTTGCCTATAAATCGCCCGTATTCGATGTTGTCACCAACAAAGTTCCCGTGAGTATTGAACTCGCCAGTGAATAAAACACACAATTTATTAACCAACAAAACTCAAAGTAAAAGATGATTTCATTAAATAATTTTCAAAAATTGATTTTGACATTGCTATGCAGTGGATTGATGGTTACAGGGTGCTCCGAAGATGAAGAACCTGATTTGGTAACCGAAACTTTAGAAGAGGTAATTACTGTACCCTTTTTCATACAGAATGAGGCAGGAGAAATGCCGTCCGAAACGAATGAACTGATTTATGATATTCGGATGAACGAACCCATCGTTGATGTTGATGGAAACCACATGACATTCGGAGAGTTCAGCACCGTGAATGGAAGTATAGACGTAATGTGTGAGGAAAACGCCGTTTCAATTGATGTTTCGTTAAAGGGGTTGATTCCAAATGGGGTATACACCCTCTGGCATGTCACCTTTAACGAGGGAGGCATGGATCCTAGCCAAGAGCTTCTGAACATCCGGGGTATCGGGGCAGTAGGATCTGGCGATGGATCAGATAATTTCTTTATTGCCTCTCCTGATGGAACAGCTGAGATTTCGGCAATGAGTCCCACTCCAAGGAACTTATCCATGATTGGTGACATCAAGGACTGCCCCTTGACTAATGAGGAAGAATGGCATATTGTGGGCTCTTATCATTTGGATGGCAAGACCTGGGGGCCTGATCTGGGACCGGATGGGACAGTTGTTGAACAGTTCGGCTTTGTATTCACCAACTAGGTTTAGCGTGAGGAGGGTGTATCATACTAGTCCACCCTCTTCTCTTCTTGTATATCGCTTTTGCAGTGTACTTTAAACTACGGCCTTAGCGGTAAAACAATCTTAAAAAACCACTCAACAAAATCATGAAAAAGATAATATTTGCTCAGTTCTTAGCCCTTTTTATAGGTATGTCTTCTCTAAGTTTCGGTAGTCATACGTTCAAAACTTCAGCGGAAGATCCCACGTTCCAAGTCAAAATATTCCTGCGACCCCAAACTATGAAAATAGATGTATTCGTAGAGGGAGCAGAGGGTAACAATTTAAAAGTTAGCTTCCTGGACGCCAAAGGAAGATTGATGGAAACCAAGAGAATGAACAACACGATCAAGGGCGTGCGCATTGATATTTCTAATCTAAAAGATGGAGTATACCAGGTAAAGATTACGGATGGCGTCACTGAGCAGATTGAAAAGGTGGAGCTAGAAACCAGTTTCCAACGAAACCTATCCCTTCAATAAGTTAGCCTTTACAGCCACTGTCTACCAACTATAACGGAAGCGGTTCAATGCTAAAAATTAGATCGACCATTTTGTCTCCCTATCACAAGTGGCAAAACATCGAGTGATACTACTGGATCAAACAACTGCTAAGACAGAATAAATAAGACAACAATTCAACCAAAAAATAATGCCGAAATATAGAATAGATTTGCCTCAATTGACGGACTCTACCTACATGACAGATGGAGGAATAGAAACAGACTTGATATTCAATCACGGTATAGATCTACCAGAATTCGCTGCATTCGACTTACTCAAGAATGAAGAGGGGAGAGAAATACTTAGAAGGTATTTCATGGATTATCTTGAAATATCAAAGGTGCATTGTAATGGATTTATTCTAGAATCACCCACTTACCGGACTAACCCAGACTGGATACTAAAAATTGGATATCCACCGGAGTCGCTGATAGATATAATAGCAACGGCTGTTCAAGAACTTGAAAAGCTCAGAGATACCTATGAACGAGATGACTTTAAGATACCTATAAGTGTTTGTGTAGGGCCACGAGGAGATGGCTATTCTCCTGATAATCCGATGACGGTAGAAATAGCGGAATCATATCATGCGGCTCAAATTCAGGCTGCTGCTGAAACGAATGCTGATTTGGTAACAGCATTAACCATGAATTATAGCGAAGAAGCTATTGGAATAGTCTATGCAGCGAAAAGAAACAACATCCCAGTAGTAATTTCCTTTACCGTTGAAACCGATGGAAAACTTCCCAGTGGTGAAACACTAGAAGAGACAATTACCTTAGTTGACAAAATGACTGATAACTACGTATCATATTTTATGATCAACTGTGCTCATCCAGACCATTTTGCCGATGCTTTGGAGCCCGATAGTAAGTGGACAAAGAGGATTCAAGGAATAAGAGCAAATGCATCGTGTAAAAGTCATGCAGAATTAGACGAATCAGAAACACTGGATGCAGGAGATAAAAATGAGTTGGCAAGAAAATATCATGAGCTCAGACCACTTCTCCCCAATCTTCACGTGATAGGAGGTTGCTGTGGTACGGACCATTCACATATGAAACTAATCAGTGATGCTTGGTTCAAAGAAACTACAGTATAGCTAACTAATGAATCATTAAGGTAAGAATACATAATAGCCCGCTACATCGATAGAACCTTACCCCAAAAGACTATTATTAATTTCTTTATCAAGTCCATAAATAACCAATGACAATTATGAAAACGATTAAACATGTAATGACTGTAACCATTTTATTAGCAAGTATTTTTGTTAATAGTAGTTTCACTGGCGACAAACCAGCTCCCGTTAAACTCGAGCTTACTTTTGTCGACCATTTAACGGCAGGTCTTATCGAGCAAGATGTATTTGTTGAAAAAAGGCCAGGTTCTGGCGAAGTATTTAGAGTCTTAATCTCAGAAAAAGAGCAATACTTAGACTCAGAGATATATACGACAAAAGATCCCTTACATCACGACCCTTTTGATCCTGACAACGCTGGGCCTTACCAAAAAGGTAACTCTCTCGATATGACTCTGAGAGATTGGCTAAGTGCAAGTGGCACTGCTAGCTACACCTGCGAAGAAGGTTGGGGAGTCATCGAGGCCGAATTCAAAAACCTGGTTCCAAATGCAACCTATACTATGTGGCATTTCTTCATGCCTGCCCCTCCAACAGTACCGTTTACAGGAACTCTAGATGTGCCACTAGGAGATAGGAAAGGGGTTCAGTCAGTTTTCAAGACCGATAACAATGGAAATGCAACCTTAGATGTGAGATTCGAGCATTGCCTTCAAATGACCGGAGATCAATTGATGGGTGGGTTAGCCGTTGCCCTGCATACTGATGGCAAAACGTATGGCTCTGCGCCAGGTGCTTTCGGAAGAGACACTCACGTACATCTTTTTGCCATGTTGCCTACAGAAGATGACATAAATTAAAACAAGTATATCATATAGAAAGTAGGTGTTGCCCCGCCTACTTTCTAGGGTGTGTTGACATTTGGGCTAATGAGGAATTTTGAGGCTAATTTTAAGCCAATAAAGACACTTGCGGTCCCCGCCGGGAAGAAGGGCGATGCCTAGCATCGGCCGCCGAAAGCCGCCGGGGTCCGGTAACGCATAGTGGCTTGAAAAGAGGCCAAAATTGCCGTTCAAGTTTGAATGTCAACACGCCCTGATCAAAACAAGAACATGAAGAAGCTAAGCTATTTAATCATGGGGGTTATCCTTTTTGTACAGGGGGTAAATAACTACAATCTAGATGATCAGCTAAGCGAGGTCATTGAAAACAATGATCTAAAGCCTTACTCCGATGTTCCAACTATGGATTCTGCAAAAATCAAATTGGGTAAAGCATTGTTTTTTGATAAGATTCTGAGTGGGAATCGGGATATATCCTGCGCAACCTGTCACCACCCTAGCTTAAAATCAGGCGATAACTTAGAACTGGCTATTGGAGTAGGTGGCTTTGGACTAGGAGAAACCAGGGTTATGGGCGAAGATCGAGAACGAATTCCGCGAAATTCACCAGAAATTTTCAATCGAGGGGCCAAAGAGTGGCATACCATGTTCTGGGACGGCAGAGTATCGGGTACAGCTAAGACCGGATTTCTTTCCCCAGCCGACGAAAAACTGCCTGATGGACTTGAAAATGTACTAGCGGCTCAGGCTATGTTTCCTGTTACATCAAGAGATGAAATGCGGGGGGAAATCGGCGACAAAGATATCTTTGGTAATCAAAATGAGCTTGCACTCATCAGCAATGCCGCCCCTCAGTCTGTTTGGCGGGCAATAATGAAAAGATTGCTCTCTATTGCTGAGTATCGAGATCTTTTCAGAGAGGCTTATCCAACTATTCCCTTAGATGAATTAGGGTTTCAACATGCCGCTAATGCTATAGCCGCCTTTGAGATAAAAGAATTTACATTTGTAGAAAGTCCGTGGGATCGGTATTTAAAGGGAGAATTAGATGCGCTCGACCATACGGCCAAACAAGGCGCACTATTATTCTACGGTAAAGCAAATTGTGCGAGTTGCCATGCTGGAAATCTCCTTACCGATCAACAATTTTATAATATTGGCATTCCACAGTTTGGGCCAGGTAAAGAAAATGCTGCTCCTTTAGATGCTGGTAGGTTTGCAGAAACCGGAAATCCTAAACACAGGTTTGCATTCAGAACACCCCCACTTCGTAATGTAGCCATTACCGGGCCCTGGATGCACAATGGTGCTTATAATGACTTAGAAGATGTCATAAAGCACCATCTCGATCCAAAAACAGCTCTTGTAAACTACGATGTGAACCAATTAAGTCCTGAATTAAGGTCGACATACAAAGGAGACGAAACAGTGATAACGAGAGTATTGGGCAATTTGGACTCTTTAGTTAGCACGCCTACTGATTTAAGTGAAAAAGAAGTTCAGTTCTTAATTTCTTTCCTCTATTCATTGACAGATTCCAGCGCGGTAAATCTTACTAAACTGACACCTCTTGAGGTACCCAGTCAATTGCCTGTTGGAGAGATTTCTCCAATGGGAAAATATAGAACTTACTAGAGCGTGTTGACATCCACACTTAAATGGCGATTTTGGGTAAATTTTCGCCTGCTTGGCGTTAATTTCGGCAGCCGATGCTTAGGCCATCGTGGCGCGACATCGCCCTTCTCAAGTGCCTAAATCAGACAAAAATCACCCTCAAAATCTCTCATTAGCCTGAATGTCAACACGCCCTAGTTAAAATGAGAAAAATTAAAGTGTGGTCATGACTGTTGACTTGCACCAGTGAATAATCAGAATAACAGCTTACAAAACGCCATGACAGTACTCCAAAGGGGTATACCTAGGAATGCTTCCTTGGGTGCACAATGGCCAGTATAACCACCAATACCTTTATCATCATAATATCATCAATTATGTTACCTGTAGCGAATACTATTTTGTCAACCAGCCGATTAACGTTGGTACCTTTTGAGAAGAAAGATGTTGAACTGCTTCATACCCTGTTTATCCATCCGTATGTCCGAAAATATCTTTGGGATAATGAAATAATTCCTCGAGCTCAAACAGAAGATATACTAGACCAGAATGCAGTGCTCTTTCAGCAGCATGGTTGGGGGTTATGGAAAATCCAAAGACAGGGTGATGAGGAAGTGATCGGCCTAGTAGGGCTATGGCGATTCTTCGGAGAAGAGCGACCTCAATTGCTTTACGCCCTTTTACCTACTTACACTGGGCAAGGCCTGGCTACAGAAGCAGCCTGGCAGATTGTGAGCTATGCTTTTAATCACCTACAATTTGGTGAATTAACCGCTGCGATGGACGAGCCAAACCGGGCTTCCCAGAAAGTAGCCGAGCGATTAGGGATGGAAGTGTATGATTACCGATCAGAAGGTGAGCGAACTTTATTTTACCGGATCGACAATGCTAAGTACATGCGATACCGAAGACTTATAGACTTGGTGCATCTTTAAGAACCCTTTTTATTAACCCTTAAATCAGAATACGTATGAAAAGTATCCGATTAGGCGATGAAGCTCCGAACTTCATTGCTGAGACTACCGAAGGTGAAACTGATTTTCGCAGAAAAGCTTCTGGTGAATACCAAATGGAGGTCTTTTTTCTGCTCTTTACAGTCTTCAGAGAGAAAGTTAAGCTTATACCTTATCACTTAGTTTTTCTAATCCAAATAGGTATATGTTTCAATGCTGAACCAGTCTGGTCTTGTAATACTTTGGGTAATACAGCAGTAGCAGGCGGTAAAGATGTTCCGATTGAACTTGTTGAGCAGGCGAAGTACTACACCCAGATTTTGGGACTCAACCAACAAATTTTTATCCGAATCAGTTTTCGGCCCTGGCTACCTCAGGGAATACTCGGATATACGATGTACCAAGATGATCGTAAAAACGGTGGAGCACAACAAGCACACATCATTATCAACAAGCGATTATCATTCTATCAACAAGCTAAAACACTAGCGCATGAGATGATCCATGTGGAGCAATTTTTCACCGAAAAGCTTGTTAAATGTAGCAGGAACTACTATCGCTGGGAAAGTGGAAAATGTCGTAAGATAAGCCGTATACCTTATTCCAATCGTCCTTGGGAGCAGGAAGCGGATCAAAGAGGCAATGAAATGTGGGCGTCTTTACAGCAACAATTAAAGACAGGAACTACTATTACATCTGATGGTGCTTTAGTCAAAAATTAATAGTTTCAGAGAGAGTTAAATAAATTTGGTTACCTTATCTCTGATCATGATTCCTTCTATCTAATAATAGGTCTGTCACTACTGTTAAAGCCAGCTACTAACTACTAACTCAATATTGCCTTTGGTATATTCTATGCACTGTTAATGATTATCACCATATGAACCAAACACAATCCACGATGAACCTGATTATTCTAAAAACTGATCTTACCACCAAAAAGAAGGTGAAGCTGATCGCCCCCACGCTCGATCACCAACCTGGCATCGCTCGCTGGAACGTAGATACCCAAGACATAGATAAGGTACTACGCATTGAAGCATCTTCTCACCTATCTGAACAGAAAGTGCTCCGGCTACTGCAACAGGCGGGTGTCCAGGGCGAAACCCTACCCGATTAAGTTATTAACCATGAAAGCATTTGTAAATAAGGAATATGGTTCACCGGAAGTGTTGAGCCAAGAAGAAGTTTGCCCGCCTGCGCCAAAAGATCGCGAGATATTGGTGCTGGTCAAGTCCATTTCTATCAACCCGGCCGAATGGCATAGCCTATGGGCTAACATCTGGCTAATACGCCTAGCTTCTGGACTGAGAAATCCCCGAAATACCGTACTGGGAGCTGACATTGCCGGAACTGTGGTAGCTGTTGGCGATCAGGTGACCTCCTTCCAACCAGGTGATCTGGTAATGGGGCGGGCGCAATCGGGTGGACTGGCTGAATACACTTGCTTGTCAGAAAACCAAGCTACGCTTCTCCCCCCTTGGATAACTCCCGAAGAAGCCGCCGCCACGCCTTTGGCTTCTATCACTGCACTTACCGCCTTACGTGATAAAGGACAATTGCTAGCAGGGGAAAAGGTATTGATTAACGGAGCTTCCGGAGGTATTGGCACATTTGCGGTACAACTGGCCCGGCTATTCGGAGCCCGAATAACGGCCGTATGTAGCTCCTCTAATATTGAGCTGGTTCGTTCATTGGGAGCCACCCATACCATAGACTATACCCGGCAGGACTTTACCCAAATTGGACAAACCTACGACCTGGTGATTGATCTAATTGGCAACCGCTCGGTAAACGATTTGAACCGGATTGTAAAGCCTGGCGGACGCTGTGTGCTGGTGGGATATTCTAATTTCCGTCGAATGCTCGGTTTTATTCTCAAAGGAAGCTGGCTTTCTAAAACCACTACTAAAAGCTTTATGGTGATGAACGCTCAAACTAAAACGGAAGACCTAGCCAGCATCAGTCAGTTCATGAGCGAGAAGAAGATCAGACCGGTAATAGATCGGCGGTATGCTTTTGCCGAGATACCCCAAGCATTCAACTACTTGGGTACTCGGCGCGCTAAAGGGAAAATTGTTGTGAGCGTACCCTGATTATCCACTGAAAAGTCTTTCTAGATTGGAAAATTCTTCAAAAGTAAGACAAACATGAAAACCAAACTCCGAAATTTTATATGGCTTGGCATAGGCTACCTGACTCTTAAGTGGCTACTTATTGGAACAGTTGGAGCGTACCTTTACAAAACTGGGCAATGGAGCCATTGGTATTTTCTTCTTATACCTATCATCGGATTTTTCATTTTCAAGATAATCCGTGTTATTTTCTTTAAGCGCAGCTTTTTATTCGGTTACAGAAAATCGTTTTTCAAAATACTGAAATCGCACTATCCTGAAACCTATAAAAAGCTACTGAATGAAGTTGAGCAGGACTTTGCCATTACCTCGAGAGACATTGCCTTTGCATCAAAATCCAAAAACCCTTTGGATAAGCGGCTGGACTTCTCGGCTTATTTTCTCAGTTTAGTTAGGATTTTAAACCGATATGGTGAATCCTACCAACGGATAAAAGAAATATCTATCGAGGTAGCTACTGATTATGTGAAACCTAAAAATAAGTTACAGGCTTACCTAAAAAAGCTACCCGTTAAACTGATCAACACCCGATTGGCTGGCGTTGTCTTTGCACTCTTGAACCGGAAAATAAAAACCAAGGGACACCCCGATGGATTCAAAGCTCACATTATTACTGATAAGGGAAAAACCCTGGGATTAGGCTATGGAATAGACATCCATGAATGTGGTATTTGTAAGTTATTTAATAAGCATCATGCTCAGGAATATACATCCATTCTTTGTGAAGTTGATAAAATTACTACTAGTCTAGCTGGCCTGGAAATGATACGTACCGGAACTATAGCTAAGGGGGCATCCCGTTGTGATTTCAGGTACCGCCTATTTGTATAGACGAACCCTGGATGGTTACATCAATCAGATTAATCTTTAAAAAATGGAAATTGCCTTTCCATAAACACTGGTTCTATAAAAGTTAATATGTGGTAATAGAGTACTCTTAGTCGGATATGTATAGGTAAACTGATGTTGTCGGTGCGCTACGGTCTTTCCTGAACCAATTATCATTCTGGCCTCAAGGTTATTCCGCCGATATTGTGCTCTATTTCAAACATGACAGTTTTCTTAAGCGCAGATCACTACGTTGCAAGTAGTAAATAAAAGGTTTCAGGGCTTAGATTTACTACTCCTTAGCTACCATATCCGTAAGCTTAAAACTGTGAGTCACGTTTTCTTGGTAGGTATTCTCATCAGCGAGCCAGACCGCAACTTTTTCCCTGATTTCCGTGATATGTTCACCATAAGGAATGTGCTTACCACCTTTCAGCAGGTGGGTTTCCTGTAGATTTTCAAAGACTTTATAGGCTTGTTTTATTGTTTTGCCGGCAGGAAAAAAAATATCATGTTCGGCAGCCAAGAGGTACACAGGTTTTTTGAAGTGGCGCACATCTTTCTGTTTCAGAATGGAAGGTCTTCTATAGTCCATGTACAGCCCTGATAGGATGGCTTTTTGAAATTGGAACATATACGTGTCATTGGGATGGGCAAAGGCACTGACAAACTTTCGGAGGTCCTGGTCTTTTTTGGTGATATTCCAGCGTATCAATGGAATGGAGAGCTTGGTAAAAGAAGGCCAAAAAGCACCGTTGGCTAGCCCACTAGGTACTACAAAAATACACTTCTCTACTCTATTGGGTCGATCGGTCATTAGCTTTTGTAAAATAAAGGCACCATAAGAAATGCCGATAAAATCAGCTTTTTCAATGGATAACTCTGCTAAAACATCGTCCGCCCATTTTGCAAAAGAATCATCTTTTAGGTTTAAGACTGTTTCATCACTCATAGTGGCTTGCCCTATGGTGTCAATGGCAATCAATAAATATTGCTCTCTCAACACTTTTACCGTTTCTAAAGTCAAGGGGGCACCGGCATGAACCCCATGAAAAAGCACCACCTTTTTACCATGTTTATTTCCTGTTATAATCACTCTTGTGCGCCCGTAAGCGGTCGGCACATCTATTTCCTCATAAGGGAAATCGAGTGACTTTAACTTGTTTTTGTAAAGTGACTGTATGCTCTGTTTCGCAGCAAGAGTTTTATAAATACTTTTTTTCATTGGTCTATGTTGTTTAAACGACTTTTTCAAAATTAGTCCATTTGGACTAAAAACAAAAATAAATACTAATGAATTAGTCTATTTGGACTAATTTTGTGCTATGAAGACTAAGGACCTAATAAAAGAGGCTGGCAGAGAGTTATTCAATACTAATGGCGTGATGAATGTCACTCTGCGGGAAGTGGCTGATAATCTTAATAAGAGCTACGGGAATATTACCTACCATTACACCAGGAAAGTTGTTCTCATTGAAGCACTTTTTGAGGACATGAATCGGGAGCTTTTATCACTTCAAAAACCTGCGCCTGATACTGATCTTCTCACGTATTTCCTCGTGCTGCCAACTCACAGCTACGATATTACCATTAAGTATCTTTTCTTCACCGTAGACTACATGAATCTTAAAAGGAGTTATCCGAATTTCATTAAAACAGTGGATAAACTGAATGAGGAAAGGCGGTTGAAATGGCTTCAGCTACTGTTACTTCTAAGACAACAAGGATATCTGCAAAGCAATCTAAAGGAACAAGACTTGAATTACATCATGTTGCTGAGTGTAAGTGTGAGAGCTGCCTACTTCCAGATGAAAGAGCAAGCAGTATACGATAAGAACGAATACTCTCAAACCGTCAATAAACTATTAAAACCCTATTTGAGTGAGAAAGGAACACATATTTACCATCGTTTCTCAGAAGATTCGGGGCTAAGCTAGTTAGTGTGGTTCAAAATATAGGTACGCTCATTTTTAGTTGGAACTTTGCTCACAAACGGGCGTATAGTGCAGATGTAGCTAATAATTCCGGGCAGTAGTACGTATGTATTTGTTCAAGGTAAAGGCAGATATGGTTAATAGGTAATTTCAAGATTATAAATAGATAGCAAAATTTGATATGTTGATAAGATGCAAAAGATAGATTTTCATCCCGAAAATCTACATCTTTATGTAGTTGACGTAAAGGCATAAACTAGGCTTCTTTATGATACCAAATCAGGATCAGAGACTGGTAAAGAGAAGCAATCAAACAATAAAGTGAAATGTACGGGTATTTCCAGCAACTGAGCACTGAAGCATACCATGACTCTATTTAGCTCAGTTTAGTTTGCAACCAGATGATCCGCAAAAAATGACGATGAACAACAGAAAACTGATTCTTTACATTTCTTGCTCTTTGGATGGGTATATCGCCAAACCGAATGATGACCTTGGGTTTTTGAGCATCGTGCAAAAAGAAGGTGAAGATTACGGATACAATGACTTTATGGCTACAGTGGACACAGTAATTGTTGGACGTAAAACGTATGATTGGGTAGTTGCACAAGGTTACGATTTTCCTCACGCCGACAAAGAATCATATATTATCACCAGACAGAAACGACCAAAACAAGGTAATTTGACTTTTTACCAAGGCAACTTGAAGACTTTGGTGAAAGAACTTAAAGCTAGCAGAGGAAAAAATATTTTTTGTGATGGTGGTTCAGAAATCGTAAATCAACTTCTGGTCGAAAAACTATTTGACGAGCTAATTCTTTCAGTAATTCCCATTTTAGTGGGTGATGGAACCAAACTGTTCAAAAACGGCAGACCTGAGCAGGAACTTAAACTTGTTTCGTCAAAAAATTATGACAGCGGACTCGTTCAACTCCATTATAAAATGAAGTGAAAATAGTGGCTAAGTGTAATGACAAGCTAACTTAGGGACATTATCCCCGGATGAGTGAAAACGAATTCCGGGGTCTCTACTAGTATTTAAGCGGGAGATGCCGGAATTCGTCGGGCGCCGAGCGCAAAGCCTCATCCGGCAAGAGTATTTACTTTTTGCCTCAAGTTATTATGTTATTACACCTAAACAGTAGTTAGCAGTCAAATGAGAAGCACCCTTTTTTTAGTTACGATTCTGATGGGACTATTGAGTTCTTGCACCAAGGAGAAGATAGAACCTACAAGCATCTATGCACTAGACTACGATAATCAGGTAACAAAAATCGAGTTCTTAGGAGAATATACTTCATTAGAAGCTATTCAATTTCTGCAATTAGCTGGACTAGATGCACCCTTGGAAACCACCTGTGGCTTTAGCCTTTACCGATTTCATTATAAAACTCGTGATTTTGAAAATAAGGAAGAAATTGTTTCTGGCCTGGTGGGAGTACCAAAATCGTCTAACATCAAAGGTGTTTTCAGTTGGCAACACGGCACCAACACCTACCGACCCGGCTCGATATCTACCCCTTCCACGGATGAGGGCATTGGTCTTGCGGCAGGTTTTGCCGGGAATGGTTATTTATTCGTAGCAGCCGATTATATTGGTTTAGGGGTATCAACTTCAGTTCATCCTTACTACCACACGGAAAGTACGGTGAATAGTATTGAAGATTTGATCAAGATTGGTGCGGTTATCCTCAAGGAACTTACCCCTGATAACTCCAATCTTTATTTGAGTGGTTTTTCGCAGGGAGCTGGTGCTTCTGTGGCAACGCATAGAAGGCTAGAACAATTCAATACAACGGGGCTTCAGATTAAAGGGACAGCGGCCATATCCGGCGCGTATGATTTAGCGGAAGTAAGTATCCCGTACACCATAGAGCAAAACCTCGTAAACGGAGTTATTTATATGGGATACTTAGCCAATTCATATTCACATATCTACAATGTCGATATAGAAGATATAATCCAGGAACCCTATGCTTCAAAAATCCCGGAATATTTTGATGGCACCAAAGACGGTTCATTTTTAGAAAGTAATTTACCTAGCAACCTTCAAGACTTCTTACAACCGTCTTTCATCTCGGATGTACAAAATGGCGTGCTCAACCCATTTCTAAGTTATGCCCATCAAAACCAAACTTACCAGTGGGTGCCTAAGTCACCGATGCGATTCTATTTTGGATCAGAAGACAAAGATGTTTCGCCAGATGATTCAAAAAACGCATTTGAGTACATGAGTAGTCAAGGTGGGAATGTTGAGCTGTATAATTTGGGAAATTACAATCATGATCAGAGCATAGTAAAAGCCTTGCCCCATATACAATCGTGGTTCAATCAAATCAGTGATTAATATGCTAAGGCGAGTTATCTTTCTCTTATTATTCCTTTTTTCTACTGAGAGCATTGCCCAAGAAAACGAAACGCTTACTAACCGCAAGTGGGGATTCTTTGCAGGTTACAATGGATTTAGGTTTGGGAACTTTGGGCTTCAAATTGGCGCTGAGAATTACTTGGCAACAGCGCGCAATTTTCAAATCATTGGCATTAGCTCTCTGCAATTTTATACTCAAAAAGAAGTACAAAGCGGAATTGACCTTAACTTTAGATTTGGGCAGAGATTTACGGCAAATTATGGAGTTCTACTGGAAAGTTATATTGGACTAGGAGTAGCCCACACCACGTATTCCAGCCCAACCATAGATTTTACTACTACTACGGGTGATTCATCAGTCACCAAAAGCAGTAAATGGGGCGTAAAACCGAACATTACACTGGGCATTGGGTATGATTTTAATCGTAAGCTTGATTTATCTTTAATTACCTACGCTCGAACAAATATTAGTTGGCTATATCCCGATAGAAATCTAGTTTTTCAGACCATTCCATTTCTAGAGGTTGGGATTGTAATTATGCCTAAATTGAAACAGAAGAAAAGCTACTAATATCTTGAACTCAACGGCAAGTAACAGAATAGATTCACTTTACTAGAGTTTTTGCCAATCTCACAACAAATAATGTTGGTTCCACAACAATGACCTGATTTGCCTCAGAAATAACCTCCATTTTGCCCCCGTAAATCAATTATTTAATTTTTAAATTTCTAGTATTATGAAAACGATGTTAATGGTTTTGGTGGCAATGATGACCAGTTACAAAGCACCCAACGAGAAGGCACCAAAGGATGCAGTAGAAGCTGCCAAGGAATTTGTAACGCTTGTAGATGAGAATAATGCAAGTAGTTTGGAACAAGTTCTGCATCCTGAAATGATGCAGTTTGCTAAAATTGGCGATAAGCTCATGCCCTTCAAAAGAAGCGATTTCATCCAGATGGTTGCCGATAAAAAACTGGGTGGCACTCCCCGGGAAATTAATGTAAAAGATGCCCAAGTAATACGAGGTGAGACGGTGGATGTTAAACTGCAAGCGGTTAGTCACGAGTATGATTTTATGTATCAAATTTCCCTGGCGAAGGACTCTGGGAAATGGTTGGTGGTAACCGTGCTGTCTGACATCAAACCAATCAAAGAATGAGAACATTGATGCTCTTGGCAATCTCTTGCATTACCTGTTCGGCTCAAGCTCAAATGGAATCTTCTCTGGGTGGCATGAGTTGGAAATGTAACAAGGAGGACGATTATCTAGTGATGGAACTACGTGCTCCCACCCAAGGCTGGGTGGGAGTTGGGTTCAATCAAAAGAACGATATTGTACAGAGCGATTTGCTGTTGTTTCATGTGGTTGATGGTAAAGAAGAAAGTACCGACATGTACGTTAAAGGATTTGGAAATCCTAAAACAGATGAATCATTGGGGGGTAGTCATGATATTGAAGTCATTGATTTTAGTGAGACCAACCAAGAGACTTACATTAAATTCCGTCGCCCGTGGAAGGGAGCAGATGTATATGATTACCCATTGAAAAATGGAGAGCCATTTTGGCTTATATTAGCCTACTCAACCCACGATGAATTTGAGCATCATTCCAGAATGAGGAAACACGAAAAAGTTGTATTCAATGTAGAATAATATGGTGAAGTTTAACCAAAAATTCTGGCTTTATAATTTATTGGTCTGGTCAGTGGTTTCCGTTTTTACGGCTACGCAACTGCATCTTAAATCTCTACAATCAGGTCAGGTCAGTAGTTGGTTAAGCATTTTTTGGATACAATTAGCCGTATGGTGGGTGTGGGCATTAATCACACCCATCATTTTTATGCTTGCCGGGAAATTCAGAATTGGGAAGGAAAATTACACCAATTCACTCGTGTTACTTCCTGTGTCGGTCGGGTTAGTATTGGCGTATTTAAGTGTCTATACCGCCATCTGGTTATTAGCAACACGAGGAGCAGTAAGCTGGGAAAGCTTTGAAAGTTTGTACCAAGTTCTTTTTGTCAATCTTTTCCATTGGCACTTTTTTATATGCATGGCCATCGTCGCGGTGGTTCACGCCTACACTTATTACAAAGATTCGGAAACGGAGAGAATTAGGGGCGTACAGTTGGAAAAAGATTTGATTAGCAATCAGCTTCGAGTGCTGAAAATGCAACTACAGCCTCACTTTCTTTTCAATACATTGAACAGTATTGTTAGTGCCATTCACCAGCAAAAAACTGAGGTGGCTAGCGAAATGACCACGGGCTTGAGTGAGTTATTACGCATTTCATTAAAAGAGAACGGACGACCTATTGTATCTTTAGAGGAAGAGTTGCACTACGTTCAAAAGTATTTGCAGATAGAACAGCGTCGGTTTAAAAATTCAAAAGTGGTTTACGATATACAGGAGGAGGCACTTCAAGTTGAGGTGCCTAATTTCTTTTTACAGCCTATCGTTGAGAATGCCGTGAAGCATGGTATCGCTAAAAATATAGGCACTCAATTATTAAAGATTAGTGCTCGAATCGTGCCTACTGATCAACTACAAATTGATATTTATAATGAAGGCCCTGCTCTCGCCCAAAAAGATGGTGGAATCGGGCTTCAAAACGTCAGGCAAAGGTTATATTCCCACTACGGTGATACGGCTGAGCTAAAGTTGTACAATCTGAACAAGGGGGTAAATACCCAAATGAATCTTCCAGCTTCATGAAAGATATTATTTCAGTGGCAATCATTGATGACGAATCGGACGCCCGTTCGCTGGTGAAACTTCACCTAGAACGGCATAGCCACTTAGAATTAATTGGAGAAGCAGAAGATGGAATAGCTGCCCAAAAGTTGTTGAAAGACCTTCAGCCTGATTTGGTTTTTCTGGATATACAAATGCCCGGTTACAACGGAATAGAAGTCCTAAAACGGATCGTCGATATTCCCCACGTCATTTTTATAACCGCCTACGATGATTTTGCGGTCAAAGCCTTTGAATTGAATGCGGTAGATTATCTACTGAAACCGTTTACGGCCCAGCGATTCGACCAAGCAGTATCGCGAGCTACCAGCCGACTAGCCACGCCCATTACTCAGGAAGTTGTGCACCAACTCATCGGTCAATTAAGATTAAAAGAAAATACCTATCTACAACGATTACCCTACAAACACCGTAATGTCACTGAATACATAGACGTTAATCAATTGCTGTTCATAAAATCGGCTAACCAGTATGTTGAGGCTTATGTAAAGGATCGGAAATATCTGATCAGGCAAAGCCTAGATCATCTGGAGAAACAATTGTCTCCCGATGTTTTCATCCGAATTCACCGCTCAGTTATTGTATGTTTATCTTCCATAAAGGCAATTCAACAAGATGAATTCAGACACTATCAAGTCATTCTGCACTCGGGTGAGACCTTACCCATCAGTCAAGTAAGAAAGCCGCTATTGGTAGCCAAGTTGAATGCTGAGTAAATAAGAAATTAATAGTGAACTACTTAATTAACGTAAACTGTGGATCAGTATACGTTACAGGCATTATTTTAAGGGAAAGCTTGCTGTTTGA
>JBCCTI010000084.1:0-29795 GCA_039198955.1 Bacteroidota bacterium
CGGTGTGCCCGATTGGTGCGCAAAACGCTATCTTTTTCCAAAACTTGGGAAAACCACTACCTGGCTATCAAGTACTTCTTAGTTCATTACAATCTTGAAAGAATGGCAAAAATGCCATCCTTATTTTAAATACACTACCTCAATCAGTTCTTTATCGTCATTTCGTACATTATTTACTCGCTTGGAAACGGGGTACGCTTTTATTTGGTCATCTTTCAATGGTCGGAGCACATCTTGTAGCCCTTCGTCGTCTTCGGTATCGCTCAGCCAGAAGTCCCATGCCGCTTCATCCAAAACTACGGGCATACGGTCGTGAATATTTTTGATAGAAGAAGGTGTAGCAGTAGTAATGATACAATACTCAGGTAGATCGCTACCCGAGGCTTCAGTAGTAGATAGTTCACTTGGTCGTTGCCAGATTCCGGCAAAAACAAAGGGCGACTTATCTGAAAGTACAATCCGATAGGGTTCTTTTCCCTGCGGGGTTTTCTTCCATTCGTAGTAACCACTCGCTGGCACCAAACAACGCTGCGAACGAAAAGCGCGCTTGAACGTACTTTTCTCATTTACGGTTTCTGCCCGGGCATTAATCAACCTCTGCCCAGGACTTTTTGCCCAAAATGGAATCATACCCCACTGGTAGCGGGAAATCTTGTCCGGCTGCTGGCTACTCACCACCGGTAGGTGTTGCGATGGAGCAGCATTGTAGTGAGGCGCAAAGTCAGGCGGTAAAGCTATATTTAGTCTTTCCACCAGGCTTTCAATTTCGGGTCCAATACTGTATCGGCCACACATAGATCAGGTATATTTAGGCATTAATTTAGAGAAAAAAAGGTAAATATCCTTAGCAGGGAGCGAGGGGCTTGGGGCGGGGAGATGGAAGTTAGGGGTTGGAAATTGATGAAAATTATAGTGAGGAAGTCGGAGTTTGAAGAAATTGGGGGCTGGAAATTAATAGAAATTACTTCGCAGAAATTTCAAGAATGAAGTCAAGAGTTAAAGACCTAAACTTAGCACAGAACTTAGGAAATTTTACTCCCTGCGCCTAGCCCCCAGCTCCCTGCTACAAAACAATCAACTTTAATTTGACATCTACCGCAAATGTTCTAAATTTGCAATCCTTTTAATAAAATAGACATGGAATTTAAGAAAAATTACGAGACAGTATTCATTTTGACTCCCGTTTTGTCTGATGATCAGATGAAGGATACTGCAGCTAAGTTTTCTACTTTCTTGAAAGAACATGGCGCTGACGTCATTAACGAAGAAAGCTGGGGGCTAAAAAAGCTTGCTTATCCTATCAACCACAAAACCACCGGGTTTTACCACTTGGCTGAGTTTGTCGCGGAACCATCGCTAATTGATACGCTGGAAACTGAGTATCGTCGCGACGAACGGGTAATGCGCTTCTTAACTGTTGCGCTCGACAAACACGCCGTTGATTACAACGAGCGTCGTCGCCGAGGAGATTTTAGAAAAGATAAAAACAAAAAAGCTAAGGAGGAAGCAAAAGCATGAGCCTACAAAACGAACCCATCAACAGCGACCGCAAAGAACGTCGCGAGAAGTACTGCCGCTTCAAGAAAGCGGGTATTAACTACATCGATTACAAAGATCCTGACTTCTTGCTGAAGTTTGTGAACGATCAGGGTAAAATCTTGCCCCGCCGGATTACCGGAACCAGCCAGAAGTTTCAACGCAAAGTGACCCAAGCTGTAAAACGCGCCCGTCACCTCGCTTTACTACCCTACGTAGCCGATTCATTGAAATAGATTTTAGGGATTGGGTTTTTGGAATTAAGGTTTAGACACATGTCTGTCCCTAATACCCAATACCTACCCCCCAAACCCAATACAAACATGGAAATTATACTAAGAGAAGATATAAAAGGGTTAGGTTACAAAGACGATATCGTCACCGTGAAGGGTGGCTACGGTCGTAACTACCTGATCCCGCAGGGGCTGGCGATTATTGCGAGTCCGTCTAATAAAAAAATGATTGAGGAGAACATCCGGCAAGCTTCTCACAAGGCTGAAAAGGTGAAAAAGGATGCCGAAGATTTGGCTGCCAAGATGGAAGGAGTAGTATTGGAAATTCCTGCCAAGGCGGGTGAGAGTGGAAAAATCTTCGGAGCAGTTACTGTTCTTCAGATTGCTGACGTACTCAAAGAAAAAGGTTTTGAGATTGACCGTCGTCGTATCTCGCTGAATCAGGATGTGAAAACTTTGGGTGAATACTCGGCTGAGGTTGACCTACACAAAGAAGTAAAGCAGAACATCACTATTCAGGTGGTAGAAGCCTAATCCTTCTGCTCATTTGACACCAAAAGCCCTAATCATTTTAGGGCTTTTTTCGTTGTAGGGGACAAGGTCAGATTTTTTATGTTTCGTACTCCGGTTGAAATTACCCCACCCATTCATCACATCGCTCTGCATCAGCCATTGCTGTTGGTAGGTTCCTGTTTTACTGAAGCGATGGGGGAACGTTTTCAGCGGAATAAGTTTGAGGTGCGAGTGAACCCTTTTGGTACGCTCTACAATCCGGTTTCATTATTTCGCTTGCTCGATGATGCGGTCTGCCAAACCATGCCTGCCGATGACACTTATCTAGTCAACCAAGACATTCACTTCAACTATCAGTTTCATTCTGATTTTAGTGGCGATTCCCGAGTGGGTTTGCAGACTCAGATTGAGCAGACTTTAAGCAACACTCGTCAGTATCTGAAAGACTGCCAGTGGCTTATCTTGACGCTGGGTTCTGCCTTTGCTTACGAGCGACTGGATAACGGACAGCTAGTCAGCAATTGTCATAAAATGCCCGCTCAACTCTTTCGAAAGCGGCTTTTCAATACTGAAGAAATTATCACTCAGTTTGATCGGCTTGAACAAATATTGCAGGCTTGGAACCCTGAAATCCAGTACATTTTTACCGTTAGCCCGGTGCGACACCTGCGCGATACACTGATACAAAACTCACTGAGTAAGTCAGTACTCCGGTGGGTTGTGCATACGCTTCAGCAGAAGTACCCCGATAATATTTACTACTTCCCTAGCTACGAAATTATGATGGATGAACTGCGGGATTATCGTTTTTACCGAGACGATATGCTGCACCCGTCAGAAATGGCTGAAGATTACATCTGGCAGACATTCGTAGAGAACTGCCTAGACGCTAAGTCGCAGAATTTCTTAAAAACCTGGAAACCATTGTACCAGGCACTGCAGCACCGAGCGTTTCGCCCGACCTCCGAAGCTCACCAGCAATTTTTACGTAAAACGATTAGCCGCCTTAAACAGTTAAGCCAGCAGATAGACGTAACTGCTGAAATTCAAGAACTCGAACGACAAATAATATGACTGCCAAAACTTCTAATGCACTCATTCACGAGAGTAGTCCGTACTTGCTCCAACACGCCTATAATCCGGTCGAGTGGTATCCTTGGTCGGTAGAATCATTGCAGAAAGCCAAACAGGAAGATAAACCCATTATTGTTAGCATTGGCTACTCGGCTTGCCATTGGTGTCACGTGATGGAGCGAGAGAGCTTTGAAGATGCTGAAGTAGCTCAACTGATGAATAAGCATTTCATCAACATTAAAGTGGATCGGGAAGAACGGCCCGATGTGGATCAGGTTTATATGGAAGCAGTGCAGACGATGGGTTTGCAAGGAGGGTGGCCACTGAATGTATTTCTGACACCCGACCAAAAGCCTTTCTACGGCGGAACGTACTTTCCTAAACAAAACTGGATGCAAATTCTCCAGAACGTAGCGCTAGCCTATGAAAAGCAACGTGATCAGGTAACCGAAGCCGCTGACAAATTTGCTGAAGGATTGCAAGCTAGTGAGATGTTACGTTACAGTATTTCGAATACCTCATCAGAACTGTACCCAGTTACTGTGCAGCACGAGCTTCGGGAGGTGTTTAAAGGATTTGCCGAGCGGTTTGATCCTGATTGGGGTGGTTTGAACAAAGCTCCCAAGTTTCCTATGCCCAGTCAGTGGCTGTTTCTGCTACGCCATCACTTCCTACTAGAAGATCAGGCTTCGCTAGACCATGCCTTACTTACCCTCAATCGTATGGCGGAGGGTGGCATTTATGATCAGATAGGTGGTGGCTTTGCTCGTTATTCAGTAGACGGTCGGTGGTTTGCCCCCCACTTTGAGAAAATGTTATACGACAACGGGCAACTGCTCAGTCTCTACGCTGAAGCCTTCAGTTTGACCAAAAGCGATTTATACCGACAAGTACTTACTGATACAGTCACCTTTGTGAAACGCGAGATGACTAGTCCTGAGGGTGGTTTTTACAGCGCACTGGACGCTGATAGCGAAGGGGAAGAAGGAAAATACTACGTATGGACGTACGAAGAACTTCAGTCAGTATTAGGTGATTCAACCGAAATGCTGGCGGATTACTTTAACGCCACTCCCGAAGGAAATTGGGAAAATGGAGTGAACATACTGCACCTACGCCAGTCAGAGGGTGAGTTTGCCCAAAAGTATGAACTGAACCTTCCTGACTTTAGCGAACTACTTGGTAAAGCTGTGCAAGACTTGCTAAAACAACGGCAGCAGCGGGAGCGTCCTGGCTTGGATAACAAGATTGTGGCGGGTTGGAACGGCATGATGCTACGCGGACTAGTTGATACCTACGCTGCTTTAGGCGAAGAAACCATACTACAACTGGCGCAGCAGAACGCCCACTTTTTGCAGGAACAGATGATTATTTCCGACTCAGCTGGTGCTAAATTACAGCATACCTATCAGTCCGGTGAAAAACAGATTGAAGGTTTTTTGGACGATTACGCCTTTGTAGCCGATGGGCTGATTGCTCTCTATCAAGTTACTTTTGAAGAACAGTGGCTATATCTGGCCGATCAACTGACCCAATACGCTCTGCGTCATTTTTACGACCAAAAAGAGAAGTTCTTTTTTTACACTTCCTCCTCCTCCGAGCTAATTGCCCGTAAGAAAGAACTGTTTGACAATGTGATTCCTTCTTCAAACTCCACGATGGCGCGTAACCTGCACAAGCTGGGTATTTTACTTGAAAAAGCTGATTATACCGAACTAGCTGAGAATATGCTCAGCCGAATGCTACCACTAATTAAAAAATACCCATCAGACACTTCCAACTGGGCAGTACTCGCTACCGAAATGGCATTGCCCGTAGCCGAAGTAGCTATTGTGGGAAGCGATTATCAGGAGGCCGCCTTGGAGTTAATGCAGCACTACCATCCCAACAAAGTGGTGCTAGGCACCGAGAGTAAAAGTGATTTGCCACTACTGAAGGAACGTCATACCGAAGACAACCAAACGACGCTGTACGTTTGTTACAATAAAACCTGCCAGTTACCCGTACACGCAGTATCCGATGCCCTGGATCAACTGCAACGGGATTTGCCCTGACAATGTGGTGTCTTTTTGGTAAATTGAATAGACAAAAGTTACTAAGCCGATGGAAATACTTACTACAGAAAAGCTGTACAACATCTCCGAATATCTGGAAGCAGAAGATCAATCACTCACCAAGAACGAATTTTATAACGGAAATATAGTACCAGTGTCAGGAGCATCATTTATTCACAACATCATAGCTGTCAACATTCTCACGTGCCTAAAAAATACTCTCAAAAAAAAGCAAGGCAAATATTACGTAAGTAATAGTGATACTAAGATTCATGTACCCTTTTTAGAAAGCTTTGTTTATCCTGATGCGGTAGTAGTGTCCAAACTTCCGGCTTTCTACCAGCAGCGTACGGATACCATTACCAATCCTTTGTTAGTGGTAGAAGTCCTTTCTCCCCGCACTGCCAAGTATGATAATCAACTCAAATTTGAGGAATACTGTACCATTCCGTCTTTTCGGCAGTACGTACTAGTAAGCCAAGACCAGCCCTATGTAAGTACATTCTACAGGGAGGAAGAAGAACTGTGGCGCCGAACCAACGTGCGGGGTTCTGACGAGCAATTATACTTAGCTTCATTAGATATAACACTGAAGCTATCTGACATTTACGAAGACATTGACCTGCTGGGAAAGAAAAAAAGAAAATAGTGTGTTTTTATAGGCTACTCATACCGCAACGAATCGGTTGGGTTCGCTAAAGCAGTGCGAATAGTCTGAAAGCTAATGGTCAGTAAGGCAATCAGCAGAATAATTCCAACGGGCAATAGCAGAAGCCATCCGCTGATTTCAATCCGATAGGCGTAATGCGCTAGCCATTGTTGAGCAACCCAGTAGGCGATTGGCAAAGCTAATCCACTGGTGATGAGCACGAGCTTAACAAAGTTCCAGGACAGTAAGGCAACAATGCTTTGAACGGGAGCACCTAATACTTTCCGAATACCCACTTCCTTGGTGCGCTGCTGGGCTGAAAAGGTAGCAACACTGAATAATCCTAGGCAAGCAATAAGTACAATGAGTAAAGAAAGAATATTGAAGAAGAGCGAATACTGTCGATCTGCCTTATACAGTTGCTCAAATGCATCATCCAGAAAATAGTAGGTAAACGGATTTCCGGGGAAGTATTCATTCAATGATCCTGACAAGTATTCAACAGCTTTGGTAGTATTGTTAGCAGCAATCTTCACTGCGAAATATTCGTGGTGGGCGGGCCGATTGATAAATGCTAGGGGAGTGATAGGCTCTCGCAGGGATTTCTGGTGATAGTCATTAACTACGGCCTGTATCTTATGTTTTTTATTATGATGAAGGACATACTGCCCAATAGCTTCTTCAAAATTCGTAAAGCCCAAAGCGCGAGTGGCAGATTCGTTTAGGATGTAAGGATCTTCACCGGGTGGTCGTTCTGGTAAGAAGTTCTCTCCGGCTAATATCTCTAAACCAAATGTTTCAATATAGTCAGAGTCAATACCGATGAAGTTCATATCGATGGCCTCGCTAACATCTTGCCCTTCAGCGTATATCCGGCTGATACTGTACTCCACCGGAACGCCCGGTACGTGGGTGGAAGCAGTTACTTGAAGAATATTACTGGACTGTAAAAGTGCACTTTTGAATGTCTTTACCTGCTGAGCGTAGGCATCTGACCCGCGTTCTACTTGCACGGTTGGAGCTGAAAAAACTAGTACCTGATCATCAAAACCTAGAAACTGATCTCGCATGAATTGATACTGCCGATGAAGTACAAACGTGAACATGATAGCCAGCAGAGCAATGAACAACTGAAAACCGACCAACCCTCGTTGTACGCGATGAAAACCTTTCTTACCCGTATACTTCCCCTGAATAGCCTTTATCGGTTCAAAGCCTGCCATAAAGTAGGTAGGGAAACTACCAATTAGCACCAGTACCACGCTAACGCCTAGCAAAGAGAGTGACAGTGTATATGGAGTAAACTGTTGACTGGTAAAACCCAGCCAGGCTTGTAACTGAGGCAGCAGCAACTGAATTGCCGTAAACGTAAGCAGTAGCGAAATTGACAGAATCAGTCCGGTTTCAACTAACACCTGTATGCTCAATTGATACTTTCCAGCACCTACGTATTTGCGAATACCAACCTCCCGCATTCGTCTCAATGACTGAGCAGTGTGCATGTTCACGTAGTTGAGACTAGCGACAATAATCAAAGCAAACGCGATTATGATGAGAAACACTACTCGCTGATAGTTACCATTCACTTCGGCTTCCTGTTGCAAGTGTGAGTGCAAGTGAATATCGGTAAGCGGTTGAAGAATAATTTTACTTTTGGCTTTCGTTCCCTCGCCAATAGCTTCACTATTTACTTCTAGCAGAGATTGCAATTGGGTAGTTAACTGGTCGGTACCAACACTGGGTTGGCTGCGAATGTAAACGAAGGTATCGTACCACTGCCAGTTTTCCTCAAAATTTTCTTCGGGATACAGGGCTTCAAAAGAACTAGAGCTTAATAGGGCATTGAATGATAGATGAGTATTGTTAGGAACATCTTTAATAATCCCGGTAATAGTGTGGTCTATATCATGAGAGAAAAAGCTGACCCGTAAGCTTTGACCTATAATATCCTCTGCTTCTGCATCTTGCCCAAAATATTTAGCTGCCATTGACTTAGTGAGTACTAAAGAATAAGGTGCGGTCAATGCTTGCGATGGATCACCTGCTAGCCAGTCAAAGGTGAAAATATCTAGAAAATGCTCATCAGCATGCAAAAGATGATCTTCCTGAAATTGTACGGTTTCACCACCCTGCTGCCGAGTGAATATCCAGATGCCTATGGAACGGTGCGACATGGAAGCTACCTCTGCTTCGGGTACATACTCTTTAATAGCTTTAGGTAAGGCATTGAAGTTTGTCGCCAGCGAAATACTCTCTCCGGTAGGTTGATACTTCTCAAGAGCAACTCGGTAAACCCTATCTGAATTCAGATGAAATGTATCATAACTCAGCTCAAAGCCTACGTAATGAATAATAAGCAAACAGGCGATGAGTCCAATCGCTAGTCCCAGAATATTAATGAGGCTGAATAGCTTGTTTTTCAGTAGGTTGCGGTAGGCGATTTTGAGATAGCTTCTGAGCATTATAGGTTTAGTTTAGCTATATTTAAGGCTGAAGATAATGTGCAAAATATGGATGAGGAAATCAAAAAACTAAAACAGAGCATCAACGTGGTAAATGCCAAAGTGGGCTTTTTACGGGAGAGTGTAGTAGACTTAGAAAAGTCAGTAAAAGAACTGACTACCGATTTGGATGCTTTTATTGAAGTATTCGTACAGTATCGGGAAGATGTAAACCAGCGTTTTGAGCGCATAGAAAAACACGTAGGTTTATAGCTTACATAAATCACCCAACTAGATATTTTAACTAGGCTGAAGGTTTTATTCTTCAGTAAATTACGATAGGTAGTTTTGAGATAGCTTTTGAGCATAGCTTTAGGTGTTTATTCATAACGCAACGAGTTAGCCGGATTGGCTAGAGCTGCTCGAATGGTTTGAAAGCTAATAGTCAGCAACGCAATAGCTAAAACGGCTGCTAACGGTAGTAAAAACAACCACCAACTGATGGCGATACGGAAGGCATAGCTTTCTAACCACTTTTGCATGATAAAATAAGCCAGTGGTAACGCCAGTAAACTAGCTATCAGGATAAGCTTAACAAATTCTCTGGAAAGCAGGGTAACGATACTGCCTATGGAAGCACCTAATACTTTACGAACTCCAATCTCTTTAGTGCGCCGGAAGATGGTATACGATGACAAACCAAATAACCCTATGCAGGAAACCAGAAGTGCCAGTGCAGTAAAAAGCCCAAAGACCCTTCCGAATAAAAAATCCTGTTGATACTGCTGCTGAAAGCTTTCATCCAGAAAATAGTAGTCAAAGGGGTTATTCGGGAAAAATGCGGTATATTTTTCTTCTAGTAGCTCAAGGGTAGCGGGCAATTGCTGCGTCAATAGCTTCACCGAAATGGGGTTATACGTAGAATAGGTGGGCTGAAATAATATTGGCTCAATCGGATAGCGTAGCGACTGTTGGTGAAAATCAGCTACCACACCCACTACCTCCCAAGGTTTGTCATAGGTCCACACCGTTTCGCCCAGAGCCGCTTCGTTAGTTGTAAAACCTAGTAGCTTAACCGCAGATTCGTTCAGTAGAATTGTGTGCAACTGATCCCATTCAGGATGATAATCACCCCGCCTGAAATTTCTTCCGGCCAGTAATTGAACGTCGTATAGTTTCACAAAATCGGCATCTATGCCCATAAAACTACTGGCGAGGCGGGTGCCTTCTTGTGTACGGTCACTCCGCACGTTGAAGAGCCGCCCCATCCGCTGACCGGGTACCCGGTTAGAACTAGCCGCTCGGCTAATGGATGCTTCCTGCTTAATGGCATCTTTAAAACTATTCACCCGATCAATGTAGGTGGAATCCCACTGGGTTTGATCGGGTGAGCGAATCACTAATATCTGGTCGATGGTAACTCCTAATTGCTGTTGCTGAATGAACAGAATTTGCTGGTAGACAATCAATGAGCCAACCATCAGCGTCACAGAAGCGGCGAACTGGGTTACGGTAAGACTCCGTCTCAGAAAACTACTACTTTTATTCTGAGAAAACTTGCCACTCAGCACTTTGGTAGGCTGGTAAGAAGAAAGAACAAAGGCGGGGTAAAAGCCGGATGCCAAGATGCCCAGCAGCGTCATTGTGCCTAACAATGCAATGATGAAGCGGGCATTCCCTCCGGTACTCAATAGGTAAGCTAGCGATAAGTCTTGTTGAAGCAAACGGTTGAAGCCAGTTTGAACAGTTTGGGTAATAGTAAATGCAACTAGAGTCCCCAGTACGTTGATTAACAACGACTCCATCATATACTGTCCGATAAGTTGCCGTCGTTTAGCCCCGGACACTTTACGAATACCCACTTCTTTAGCCCGTTCCAGCGACTTGGCAGTAGCTAAGTTGATATAATTGATCCAGGCGATCGTCAGAATTGCGATGGCAATGATCAGCAATCCCCATACGACCGTACTGTTTCCGGTAATGCCTATCTCATATTCAAAGTCAGAATACAAATGGGCTTTTTCTAACGGTTGTAAGCTGAACTTCTCAACACTACCCGATACTTGATCTCCTTTGAAATATCGTTCACTGAAATCGACTAGCCTTCCTTCAAAATCTTGCTGATTCACATCCGGCTTAAGTTGAACATAATGGTAGAAATCAGACCAGTTCCACCTCGAGTCTTCGTTTTCAGTCCATTCGATTACGGCTGGGATAGAAATAAGTAGGCTGAAGCGTAAGTGAGAATTTTTCGGGACATCTATGATAGCAGTTACTACAAATGGGTCAGACAGATCATCCAGCATGATCGTTTCCCCAATGTATTCTTCCCAGTTCTCATTCTTCTCATCAAAGAGTCGGCGAGCTAAAGAAGTGGTCAGTACAGCGGCATGTATATCTTGTAAGGCGGTGGTGGTATTCCCGGCTTGTACAGGAAAAGAGAACAGATTTAGAAAAGAAGAGTCAGTAGCCAAAGTATTTTCAGCAACTATCTTCTTATTCTGATAATCGACTACCATCTCTCCCGTAGGAAATACCTCAGTACTACGTACTACCTCCGCAAAGTCTTCGTTCATGGCGTTTCCTACGGGAGAATAGGTGATAGTGCCATGTTGGATAAGCTCGCCATTTTGATAGCGGTCGTTAACTACTCGATAAATCTGATCTCCTTTCTTATGAAAGTTATCATAGCTTAACTCAAAAGTAACGTACTGCAAAATCAGCAAGCAAGCCGCCATTCCAATGGCTAAACCTAGAATATTGATTAGGCTGAAGACTTTGTTTTTTAACAAATTACGGTAAGCAATTTTTAGATAGTTTCTTAGCATGATCTAGATTGTTTATTCGTAGCGTAGTGAATCAACCGGATTAGCCAGTGCCGCTTTAATGGTTTGAAAGCTGATGGTCAGTAGAGCGATGACCACGATTAGTACAAGAGGCAATAGAAATACCCACCAGGATAAACTAACGCGGACAGCATAGCTTTCTAGCCAATACTTCATCACGAAGTAGCTAATTGGTAGGGCTAGTACGCCTGATAATAAGACCAAACGAATGAAGTCGCCAGAAAGTAATAGAACCATTTGCCCTACGGTAGCGCCCAGTACTTTCCGAATACCAATTTCTTTCATACGCTGGAGCGCACTGTAGGAGGATAATCCGAATAAGCCTAGACAGGAAATAAAGATGGCTAGACCGCAAAAAATAGCGACTACTTGGCCAAATCGTGAATCTGCTCGATACTGTTGGTCGTAGGTTTCATCTAGAAAAAAATAATCAAAAGTGCTGGTGGGAAATACCTCTCCCCAAGCATCTTCAATAATGGTCATAGCTTCGCTGAGTTGCGATGTGTTTATTTTGAGGGTAAAATAGTCCCCCACAGAGGTGTAGGGAAAGATCATTGGAAGATGGGGCTCCTTTGGCGAGCGTTGGTGATAATTTTGAACTACTCCGATAATCGTTAAAGGAGCACCTCCTTCCGTAATTTGCGATCCGATGGCCTCTTGGGGACTTTGAAGCCCTAACCACTGTAGAGCCTCTTCATTGACTAGTATTTGGTCTTGACGTACCGTTTGAGGGGTAAAATTGTTCCCAGCAACTAGAGCAATATCAATGGTAGGCAGGAAGTCAGCATCTATTCTATTAACATAATACATATACCCTTTCCCTTGTTCGCCTTTCCCCACTACTGTAATACCTGTTGATGTACTAAGCTCACGAATGTCTAATCCAGGTAGGGACTCCGATTGGGTGGCTTGTATGACGGACAAATGATTAGTCACTTCAGTTTTGAAGCTTTGAAACCGTTCCTTATATAGAGAATCGGGTAGATCTAGCGAGGGGGCTCGTAGAGCCACTGTCCGAGAAAGATCCATCCCCAAGTCTTGGTTTCGAAGATGCTGAATCTGTAGGTACACAGTAACAGTGCTGACGATCAATACAACAGCAGCAGCAAACTGAAAGATGACCAATCCTCTCCGTAGCCAACGTCCATGAGAAGCAGTACGGAGTTTACCTTTTAGTACAGCAGTGGGTTCGAAGGAAGATAATATCAATGAGGGGTATAGTCCGGCTAGTACAACTCCAGCTCCTAGCAAAGCGAGTATCCAGTACCATACGACCGGATCAGCTAATGCGCTTGATGACAAAGGTTGACCAGTGATGTCCCTAAAAATGGGAAGTCCGAGTTGAAGAAAAGTAATCGCTAAAACAATGGCTAGTACACTTACCAACAATGACTCTAGCAGAAACTGTACGACCAGTTGCCTACGAACCGACCCCATGACCTTTCGGATACCTACTTCTCGGGCGCGTTCCACCGCCTGAGAGGTAAAAAGACTAACGTAATTGACCCAGGCAATCACGATGATAAGAACGGCAATCGCTAATAGTGTGTAAACGACTTTGGCGTTACCGTTTACTTCTGGTTCATACGATTTATTTGAATAAAGATGAATATTTTTAATGGGTTCCGACGCTAATTGCTCATTACGAAGCTCGTCTTTTAGACGGCTCGATAGCTGAACCAGCTTTTCGTTAAAAGCAGCTGGATCGGTTCGAGAATCCATTAACAAGTAGGTATAGTCGTTATTACTATTCCAAGCGTAGGTTTCGTACCAATCCCATACGTTATAAATGGTCGTATGAGACAGAAGCATATCAAACTTTAAATGCGTGTTATGTGGAGGGTCGTCAATGACTGCTACAATCTGGAAGGGGTCTTCACTGATTTGTATGGCTTCCCCTACTACATCAGTTTGACCGAAGTACTTTTGGGCTAAAGAAGAAGTAATCACTGCTTGGAATGGATCTGTAAGACCCTTTTTTGGATCACCGTGAAGCACGTTGAGTGAGAAGACAGTGAAGATGGACGGGTCAGCAAAATAGATTCGGTTTTCGTAGAATTGCTGATCTTTTGCGGTGACTTCTTGCACGTCATAATCGGTGATTCTGACGTAATCTCTTACTTCGGGCATCTGTTCTTTCAGTAGAGGACCAACCGGCCAATAGGTGGCTGCATCGGTACCAACCAACTGAGACCCATCGTACAGTTTTAAGCTAATTCGGTAGATATATTCTGCATGCTCGTGAAAATCTTCGTAGCTAAGCTCAAAACGAGCGTATTGTAAAATAAGTAAAAATGCCGCCATGCCAACAGCTAAACCGAGGATACTTATGAAGCTGAAAATTTTATTCTTCAGCAGGTTTCGGTAAGCGATTTTGAGGTAGTTTCTAAGCATAACTTTAGATTTTATTCGTAGCGGAGTGAGTCGGCAGGGTTGGCTAGGGCTGCTTTAATAGTTTGGAAACTAATGGTCAGAAAGGTGATCCCCAAAATGATTCCTAGGGGAGTTAGAAACATCCACCAGCCCAGTTCAATGCGGGTAGCGTACTGCAACAACCATTTCTGCAAAGCCAAGTATGATAAGGGATAGGCCAGCAAGCAGGCGATTAGCACCAGTTTGATAAAGCTCTTCGATAGCAATTTGACAATCTCCGTCAGGGAGGCACCAAGCACCTTCCGAACCCCAATCTCCTTAGTCCGCTGTAGAATGGTAAACGATGACAAACCAAATAGCCCCAGACAAGCCACCAGGATAGCCAAGACAGCGAAGAGGGTGGCAACCTGTCCAAATTGTACATCCGCTTGATACTGTCGGTTGTATTGGTCATTGAGAAAGAAATACGATAAAGGACTTTCCGGTAGTAGCTGCCTCCAGATCTTTTCTACCGACTGAATAGTGGCCTGAACTTCCTCGGTACTTAGATCTAACGTTAGGTAATCAGCGTAAGTACTGTACTCTAGGATAGTCGGAAGATCAGGCTCCTTCGGAGAACGGTGAGCAAAGTTTTTCACTACCCCAATGATGGTAGGGTACTCATTCCCGTTACGCGTGTAGTACGTAATCTGTTCACCTACCGCCTGCTCCGTATTCTTAAACCCCAGCTTCTCCAGCGCCTCCTCGTTGATGATCACTTCATTACGGTGAAACCCGTCTTCGGAAAACGCTCTCCCGGCCAGCATCTCCATACCGAAAGTAGGTATATACTGAGCATCTATTCCGAGAATATAATGGGTATAGCTTCCCGCTTGCTCATCCTGCCCCACTGGCCTGACCCCATCTCTCGACTGATCCAGCCCTATCCCCGGTACCGACCAGGAGCGAGCGAACTCTTGTATATTCGGCTCACGAAGTAGGGCAGTTCTTACATTATTAATTGTGGATTGGTAGATGGAATCTGAAACTCCTTTCAGCACCGGAGCCTGTACAACCAGTTTCTGCTCCAGGTCTAACCCCAGGTTCTGGTTTCGCAGATGATCAATCTGAAGGTATACTCCTAATGTACCGGTAATCAGCACAACGGTAGCCGCAAACTGAAAGACCACCAATCCCTTCTGGAGATGATATCCGTGGGAGGCACTTCGCAATTTTCCTTTCAATACCGTCACTGGCTGGAAAGAAGACAGCACAAAAGCAGGATAGGTACCCGACAAAATGATACCAACCACCAACAAAGCCCCGCAAATACTCCAGAACACCCCATCGGTAAGAATATGGGCAACAGGTAATCCGGTAAGGGTGTGAAAGAAAGGCATGCATAGTTGCACGAATGTAACCGCCACTACGATGGCCAAAGCATTCGTGAGCACCGCCTCCAGTACGAACTGCTGAATCAGTAGTCGTTTTCCCGATCCCAGCACCTTACGGATACCCACCTCCCGGGCTCTGTCTACCGCGCGAGCCGTTGACAGGTTGATATAGTTGATCCAGGCAATAACGAGGATGAAAATATCGATGATAAGCAGGAAATAAATAGTTTCTGCATCTCCGTTAGCTTCCAACTCAAACATTTTATGAGAGTAGAGGTGAATATCCTGCACGGGCTGAGCCACTAGCTGCTCGTCGGTAAAGTGCTCTTTTAGCGAATGGGAAAGCTCGCTTAGCTTCTGATTAAAGCCAGCTAGACTCGTCTCTGGAGCCAGCAACAAGTAGGTATATTCATTGGAGGCATTCCAGGGCTGCTCTATGTACCAGGGTTTTACGCTGTTGAGCGTCGGACGCGATAGTAGAGCATCAAATTTTAAGTGTGTATTAGCGGGGATATTCCGTATGACCGCCGAAATCCGGTAAGGGCGCTTATCGATATCCAGGGATTCCCCTACCACATCGGTTCGCCCAAAATATTTCCGGGCGATAGAGTCAGTAATAACAGTCTGAAAAGGTTCGGTCAAGGCGGTAGCCAGATTTCCCTCCACTGCCTGGAGGGTGAAGATGTTCGGAAAGGAAGCATCGGCGTAGTACAATCTACGTTCGTAAAACCGTCGGTCGCCCACTGCTACTTCCACAGTACTTACAGGGTAGATACGCGCAAAATCCAGCACTTCTGGAAGACGATCCTTCAACGTAGGGCCCACGGCTCCGTAGCTCCCAGCGTCTGTGTCAACTACCTCTTCTCCATTGTATAGATCGATGGTTACTCTGACGATATTTTCCGACTGTTTGTGAAAATCCTCGTAGCTCAATTCAAAGCGTACGTATTGAAAGATTAATAAGAAAGCCGCCATACCAATGGCGAGTCCTAGAATGTTAATTAGGCTAAAGGTTTTATTCTTCAGTAGGTTGCGGTAGGCGATTTTGAGGTAGCTTTTTAGCATAATTTGTTCAATTAGCAATGTATAAGCGGCAATGTGCAATTAGGTATACATACTTCCTCGTTTAAAAGATTGTATTGCTAATTGCTCATTTCCAACTGTTAAGTGAAAACACTGTGCCAAGTAGTCTGAAAGAGCTCAGCGGCATTCTGACCTGATTAAGTGTTTCATTCTGGCACAGTAGTCTGTTCAATAGCGGACAGAAATCTATAACTGAGCTAAGCACTAAATCTCCCTACTCCTTGCCCTAAGCTCCTTAATTTTTACCTTTATAGATTGCTGCCCAGAATTATGTCCGAATCGCAATTTGTTGTCCTAAATGTAGAAGCTCCCGACGAGCGGCTGACCTGGTTTGCCGACATTATTTTGCCCGTGCCCATTCCCCGGATGTTTACCTACCGTATTCCGCGGGTGATGGAAGAAATGGTGCAAATCGGTAGCCGGGTGATTGTGCAGTTTGGTAGTAAGCGGGTGCTCACCGGAGTAGTGGGCAAGCTGCATAACGACCCACCCAAAAAATATAACGCCCGCTACATTCTGGAAGTGTTGGATAACAACCCAATTGTAGAACCAGTACAAATTAGACTATTTGAGTGGATTGCCGATTACTACGTTTGTACCGTAGGCGAGGTGCTGAATATTGCCTTGCCTTCGGGGTTAAAGCTTAGCAGCGAGTCTAAAGCCCAGTTGAATCCTGATTTTTTCTCGGAAGAGAACCAGCCTTATTTGGCAAAGGTTGAGTTCTCAGAAAAAGAGAAAATTGTGCTGGAGGCACTGAATGAAAAGTCTAGTTTGACCTACAATGAAATTGGCGAGCTACTTCAGGAAAAGAGCTTCTACAATACCATTAAATCCCTGATTGCCAAAGAGGCAATCTTAATCTACGAGGAGGTAAAAGAGAAGTATAAACCGAAAATTGTTAAGAAAATTCGGCTGGCGGCATCCTACGCCCGCAATCCCGACCAGCTAGAAATCCTGTTCGGATCGCTGGAAAAGCGACCTAAGCAACTGGATGTGCTGCTGGCTTATCTGCACGCGGTTCCGCAGTACCGAGACGTTGAAGCAAATCAAGCAGGGATAACTAAAAGCCAACTGATGGATCGGAACCTGTCTGCTTCATCGGTAAACACGATAGTGAAAAACGGGGTGCTGGAGGAGTTTGAAGAGATTGTATCTCGCTTTGAAACCACGGCTCCTACCCAGGATCAGGTTTTTCTTACCGATTATCAGTTACAAGCCAAGCAGCAAATACTAGAGCAGTTTCAACACAAAGATGCAGTGCTACTGCACGGAATCACTGGTAGTGGGAAAACCGAAATTTACATTGATCTGATTCAGGACGTACTCAACTCCGGCGGGCAAGTACTGTACTTGTTACCTGAAATTGCCCTGACGACCCAGATTGTGTTGCGCTTGAAGAAAATCTTTGGTGACCGAATGGGTATCTATCACTCCCGCTTTTCGGATAACGAGCGGGTGGAAGTCTGGCAGGGTATTCTAGCCAGAGAGTATCCACTAGTGGTCGGCGTTCGTTCGGCAGTGCTGCTACCGTTTGATAATTTGAGTCTGATTATCGTAGACGAAGAGCATGAAACTTCTTACAAACAATTTGATCCCGCGCCTCGCTATCACGCCCGTGATGTGGCGTTAATGCTCGCCCGCTTGCATCACTCTAAAACGCTGCTCGGTTCGGCTACTCCTTCTATTGAATCCTACTACCACGCTAGCCACGCTAAATACGGTCTGGTCACCTTGAACCAGCGTTACGGCAACGCTCAGTTACCTAAAATTGAACTGGTAGATATTAAGCTGGAGCGTAAGCAAAAGACCATGCGGGAAGATTTCTCGTCAGTTTTGCTAGATGCCATGCAGGAGGTGCTAGACAATAAAGAACAAGCGATTATCTTTCAGAACCGTCGCGGTTATGCTCCTTTTTTGCACTGCGAAGACTGCGCCCATATTCCCAAGTGCCAAAACTGCGACGTGAGTTTGACTTACCATCAGTACGCCCAGGAGCTACGCTGCCACTACTGCGGTCATCACGAGGCGGTTCCCCAGGAGTGCGAAGCCTGTGGTTCTACGAAGGTGAGATCCGTGGGCTTTGGCACGGAAAAATTGGAAGAAGAAATTCAGTCGTTGCTACCCAGTTCACGGGTGCAACGGATGGACTTAGACACTACCCGCAAGAAGCATAGCTACGAGCAGATTATTGATAGCTTTGCCAACCGGGAGATGGACTTTCTGGTCGGTACCCAGATGGTGAGTAAAGGGCTGGATTTTGATGGAGTGAGCTTAGTAGGAATTCTGGATGCTGACCGCATGATCCACTTCCCTGATTTCCGCTCGCACGAACGTACTTTTCAATTGATTACGCAAGTAAGTGGTCGTTCCGGGCGGCGTGATAAGGTAGGGCGGGTCATCATTCAAACCACCAACCTCAAGCAGCCCATCTTGTACAAAATCGTAGAAAATGATTACTTCGGACTGTTTGAGGAGGAGATTCACGAACGGGAGGTATATCATTATCCACCCTTCGTCCGCGTTATTCGGCTTACGGTGAAGAACCCCGATAAGAAAGTAGTAGATTTAGCGGCAGTGCATCTAGCCCATATTCTGAAAGATCGTATCGGTAGCTCCCGCGTACTCGGCCCCGAAGAACCACTCATCAGCCGTCTTCGTAATCAGTATTTGATGCAACTCGTCATCAAACTGGAAAAGAACCTCAATCTCCGAGCCATTAAAGCCGCCCTACGCGACGAATCCGTCAAACTCACCAAAGAAAAAGCCTTCAAAAAAACTCAGGTGGTGATTGATGTTGATCCGTATTGATAATTGAGTAGAAGTAACTTTTATAATAGAAGCACAAATGAAGGATATAAACAAGCAATTAGTAGCTTTCACCATCATAATTATCACAATCTGCTTTGTTTCCGTTTTCATTTTTACTCTACCCACATTTATTGAGCAATTAGATTTAACGACCAAAAGTAATATCGGCAGTTCAATTGGAGGAATAACAGCACCTGTTATTGGCGTAATTTCCTCTATTCTTTTATACTTAGCATTGACAAAACAGACGCAGTCAAATATCGATCAGAGGCTTAAGAATGAAAGTGATGTTATCTTCCTACTATTGAATCAGCTTCATAATGAGACAGCAAATTTTTATTACAAATATTCTGTGAATAAAAAAGAAGAAAAAAGATATACAGGTATTGAGGGTCTTAATGATTTTTGTCGCAAATACAGGCATGAGTACAATCTTACTCAATTTGAAAATAAGGACAGCTCTACTTTCAAAATTTGGTATGAATCTGGACAGGTTGTGTTGCTAGTGGAATCGTACAATTTAATTGAGAATAGGATTGAGAAGGCAGAGTTATCTGAAGATATGAAGAGTCTCTTCTTAGAAAAGCTGAAAATTTACTACGAATGCATATTGAAAACACCTCTATCCGATTTACACTATGCATTTGAGAAATATCCTCATCAGAAAGACGAGTATACGAGTAAAATTCAAGAGTTAGTAGAAAGAAATAGTGACTAGAGCACGAATTCGTTTTCACAAGTAAAAAGTAGTTTATGGCACTTATTATTTCGGATGAAACTTTGGCAAAAGCACGAATAACTGAGCAGGAGCTACTGATTGACCTTGCTTGCTACCTGTACGATAAGCAAAGGTTAAGTATGGGAAAAGCCCGGGAATTGGCTGGTCTCAATCTGCTTGACTTCCAGAAAGGGCTTGCCAAACGAGAGATAGACATTCACTACACTCAAGAAGATCTAAACAAGGATTTACAAAATCTAGGAATAAGCCTGTAGTTCATGGTTATTGTCAGCGATACCTCAGCGATCAGTACGTACTCGAGTCAGACAAAGATCATAGGAGTGGGGCAGCAATGATTTTGATTCTATATTTGCAGGGATGTGCATCAGTACAGCAAAATATGCGTACATTAGAGTAAACGTATGAAACATGAAAGAACTAGCACTCGGGGAGAAAATAGATAGTTTACCTGATAATCTGAAACAACGAGTGTCAGATTATGTCGATTTTTTACTTTACCAATACGGTGATAATCAGTTAATACTGACTGATGAAGAAAAGGGCGAGTTAGATAAACGTTGGCAGGATTATCAACAGGCTACCTCACCAACCAGTAAGCTAGAGGACGTAAAGGATCGATTGGCAAAGAAGTATGGCGTATCAAATTAAAGTTACGCAACTAGCGGAAGACGAGTTAGACGAAGCGATGGAGTGGTATGAAGAAGAAAAATCAGGATTAGGTGTTGCCTTTCTAAACCACTTCTTCAATCGGGTTGCTTATCTGACGGAATCCCCTTACTTATATCAGGAAGTTTACAAGACGTACCGACGGGTATTGATGAAGAAGTATCCGTACGCTATTTACTACCAGATTGATGAGCAAAAACAGGAAGTTGTAGTGCTGGCGATATGGCACACAAGTAAAAACCTAGAACGACTAAAAAACAGATTAAAGTGATATACTGCTGGCAACTATCTTGGAAACGGAAAATATGAAATGCAAGCTGCTTGACACTGAATGACAGTAGTATCTTTAAACAGCCTAGCCCACATTCATAACTTATTAAATCAACCTTTACCAACCAAATATGCAATACAAAGCTAACACACCCGAAGAATACATAAATCAACTTGAGGACGATTGGAGAAAAGAAAAGCTAGAAGCGGTGCGGGAAATGATCAAAGCGAATGCCCCTGAACTAGTGGAAGGTATAGAGTACAAAATGCTGAGTTACGGGGACAGTGAGAAACACCTATTCCACCTAAACGCTCAACGGGCTTACGTGAGTTTGTATATAGGTAATATTGATAAAGTAGCAGATGCTCGTGAACTGCTACAAAATCTCGATTTGGGTAAAGGATGTATCCGAATCAAAAAGAATCAGGAGCTAGAGAAGACTAATCTTAATGAGTTCATCTCCAGAGTGATACATTTGTGGCGAGAAGGAAAAGATACTAATTGCTAAAAAATAGTCGAGTGGTTTGTAATAATTTGCAGTGAAGTGTCACTAACTAAAGCAGTAACCTTCATCTGGAAACCGTATTAACACATCCCAACCTATGAGAGTAATCAACATCGTATTAGCCACTTTTTTAGTAGCCTACAGTGCCTGTTCGCAAAACCAGCCAAATGCGGAGTTCAATCGGGCGAAAATGGATAGCCTGTTTGCCAAGATTGATGCCGAAAAACAGGGCATGGGAAGCATCTCTATCACTAAAAACGGCGAGCAAGTATACCAGCGTTCCTTTGGTTACGCCGATGTAGCTGAGAATATTCTCGCCAACACTACTACTACTTACCGGATCGGCTCAATTTCTAAGACTTTCACTTCATCCATCATCATGCAGTTGGTGGAGGAAGATAAGCTTACGTTAGATACTAAGTTGAGCGAATACTTTCTTGAGGTTCCGAATGCAGATCATATTACGATTGAGCAAATGCTGAGGCACCGCAGTGGTCTCTTTAATTTTACTTCAGCTGAAGATTATACCAAGTGGATGGAAGAACCCAAAAGTAGGGACGAACTCATTCAGAAGATAATAGATAACGGAGCCGTGTTTGAACCCGACGAAAAAGCTGAATATTCTAATACCAACTATTTGTTGCTCTCCTACATAGCCGAAAAAATAGACGATGCAGCGTTTGCTGATATTTTGAACGACCGTATTACGAAACCCTTAAGACTGGAGCACACTTATTACGGCGGTGAAATCAATCCTGAAGAAAACGAAGCCCGCTCGTATACCTTGCTGGATGACTGGCAACTGGCTACCGAAACCGATATGAGCGTTCCTGCTGGGGCTGGAGCCATTGTTTCTAACCCAACTGATTTAACCACTTTCTTTAATGCGCTATTTACGGGTAAAGTAGTTTCCGAAAGCTCATTGAAAGAGATGACGAAGCTGGTTGATAACTTTGGATTGGGTTTATTTCAGATACCTTTCTATGATAAGCGGGCGTTCGGTCACAACGGAGGAATTGATGGGTTTCAATCTAGTGCTGGTTACTTCCCGAGTGACAGTGTAGCGATTGCTTACACCACCAACGGAGTAGGTATGGGCATGAATGATATTTTGATTGGAGTGCTCAGTATCTACTACGGTAGAGACTACGAACTTCCCGAGTTCAAGCCCGAACTGGAACTCAGTAGCGAAGAATTAGACGCTTATTTGGGAGTGTATAGCTGCCCGACCTTTCCACTGAAAGTAACTATCACGAAAGAAGGCGCGGCACTGATGGGGCAAGCCACTGGTCAACCATCGTTCCGTTTGAAAGCGTACGAAGCCCATAAGTTCAAGTTTGACCCCGCCCAGCTAAAGTTGGAGTTTATGCCCGATAAAGATAAAATGATTCTTCGGCAAGGCGGTGGTGAGTTTGAATTTTCTAGAGAATAGTCACTTTAAGAAAAACGCCATGATAGCATTTCTACACACCTCCAGTATCCATATTGAGCGATTTGAAAATCTAGTGAGGAAGTTTGACCAAGAAGTAGAAGTAAAACACTTTGTGAACGAAGACCTGCTAGACTATGCCATGAGCGAGGGCACAACTGATAGCCGAGGCTTTACCAGTGTAGTACAGTCCATAAAAGATGAGGAGCCAGATTTGATTATTTGCACCTGTTCTACCTACGGAGAAGCCTGTGACCAAAGAGACGACATTGAGCGAATAGACCAGCCGATAGTAGAACATTTGGTAGCTAATTACAAAAAAATCGGGTTAGCCTACACTGCCCAATCAACCAAGCGAGTTAGCCAGGATTTAATTATTAAGACTGCTCAGAAGCAAGGCAAGCAAGTAGGTATTGTGGACTGTGACTGCTCTTCGGCCTGGGTACACTACGAAAATGGAGATTTTGATCAATATGCCCAGTTTACGGCTGAACAGATAAAAACCTACGAGCAGGAAGTAGACGTAATCTTCCTCGCGCAAGCTTCTATGGAAAACGCCAAGAAGTATCTAGACAATTTTACTAAGGAAATTTACGCCAGCCCCGAATTTGGGGTTAGGAGCTATCTGCAAAGAACCTGAACCAAGCAAGCATGATAAATAAGGGCATTATTTTTTTAGTAACAGCTTTTAGCGTTTTTGTTTGTCAAAACAATCCACCAGAAAAGACTGATAATCTGAGTGAGGCAAAAGTGGCCAAGATAGATAGCCTGGCGAATCGTTACCTAGAACTAGGCCGATTTAGTGGGGCTATTGTCGCAGCTAAAGGTGAGTCAGTATTCTATCAAAACTACTTTGGCTTAGCTGACTACGAAAACAACCAGTCCTTTTCTGATCGTACTGCCTTCAAGGTTGAAGCAGTATCAGAGTTGGTTACGGCTAATATTATTCGGCGGTTGGTAGATGGTGGAAAGGTCAATTTAATGGACAGTATATCTACCCATGTTCCAGCCATCAACGCTAGCTTCACGGTAGGCGACTTATTAAATCACCAGGCCAACTTACCGAGCATACAAAGCATTCAGGAAAAAAATCCGGAGGTGGAATACTCTACGGTCACTTACGCCAATTTAGCTCTCAATTCTGCTGAGGCCTCTGAGCGTAGCAATTTGGAATACAATATTTTGGGACTACTTATTGAAGAAGTAAGCGGACAGAGCTTTCAAACAAACGTAGCGCAGTACACCCAAGAATTGGGTTTAGAAAATACCTATTTTCAAGCGGAAGATTCTACGGTAGCAACAGGTTATCTCTACAATAACTATCGGGGCAATGGAATGGAGTTGCACAAATCGCCCGACTACAATCTTGATATTGCGTTTAGTAGCGGCGGAATAAAATCAACCGCGCAGGATGTAGTAAAAATTATCGATGATACCCCAGAAAAGGCAGTTGAACTTGATGGCTATCTGCCGAATGATGGTTTTAGCTATGCTGTTAACCGAAGCTCTGTATCTGATACCACTATCGTGATTCTGAGCAACCGCCGACACCCGGTGGCACGAGAAATCACTACCAGCATCCGAGCTATTTTACAAGGTAAAGATTACCGTCTCCCTCTATCGAGAGAACCAGTAGCTGTCGATCCTGAAGTATTGAAAAGTTACGCGGGTACCTACGCGATGAATGAAAATATGAGTTTCACGGTCATCAATGAGAACGACAGCCTATTTGTATTAATGGGGCCGAGCCGAATACCTATAATTCCTCAAGCGGATAATCAGCTTTATATGGAGCAGAACGATGCTGCCATGCGATTTCTAAAAGACGCCAGCGATTCAGTGACTGGCGTCATGTTGCTAGATGGATTCTTAGAAGGTAACATTGCTAAGAAAGTAGAAAAGTAATTTTGTTGCTAGAGTTAGAAGGCACTCGGTAATAACTATTTCTTTCATGTGGGTTTTTGTGCTACTACTGTCTCTGGTCATTATCCCTCAATTTGCTGAGATTTTCCAGTGATGCACAATGCCCAGGTATGGAGTCTAAATCAAAGCCATTTAACGAATAGAATCAGGTACTTGGGTAACCATAGGCCCTAGCTTACGGCCACCGAGCAGATGCATATGTAAATGAAATACTGATTGTCCGGCATCTTCGTTAATATTCATGGAAAGCCGATAGCCCGTTTCTGCAATGCCTCTTTCGGCAGCTAGCTTCTTGGCTACTAAAAATAGTTTACCCAACAATTGTGTATCCGCTTCAGTAACATCGTTGATGGTCGGAATTTCTTTTTTTGGAACAATTAGCAAGTGAACGGGAGCTTGCAGCCTGAGAGGCACAAAGGCGATTACCTCCTCGTCTTCGTAAACAATATTAGCCGGTAGTTCCCGGTTGATAATCTTGGTAAACACTGAACCTTGGCGTAGCTTTTCCTCTTTTTGTTTTTGGTAGGCTTCACTTTGGGCTAAAGCAGTACAACTAAATAGAATTAGAAGTAGCAAGGAAGTTGGTAGCCTTGTTTTCATATCCGACAAACTTTTTACAGACAAAAATAGCTTTCGTTTGGACTCCAGCAATTGTTAATCTGGAATATTAGAAAAGTCCTCTACAAAATTAGAAATGAAGCTGTTGAAGTACTCTAGCTTTCTTTGCTCTTCTTTCACTACTAGATAATGGGTTCTTTTCAGGCCATTTTTACTGATTCGTTTAAAAACCAGATCTTCCGATAGTTTGAATGGCTTGAGCGTCCATTTGGGAACGCACATTACTCCCATATTGGCTTCAATCATTTTCAGGGAAACTTCGGTAAATGGAATAGCGGAAATTTTGGTGGGAACGATCCGATTGGGTTTCAGGAAATGCTCGTATACCGATACATCCTCCATCGGAAAAGAATTGATCAGCAGATGTACATCAGCAAAGTGGCTGGCATCCAAAAAATCCACTTCGTTCAAGCGATGCTCCTTGTGCAGAACCATCTTGATCTCATCTCGAAATACCGCCTTGCTGAACAATGCTTCGGAAGCCGGTTGGGAAGTGACGATAGCTACATCCAGCTCGTTGGATAAAATTTGCGAAATTGTCTGATTGGTAGCTCCCAGACTCAGGTCAATCGTGATCTCAGGATACAGAATTGCCATTTTTTGCACAAAGGTTGGTAAGCCGTGAAAAAACGACTGGCACTCAGCACTCACTTTCAGTTTTCCGGTGGTGCCCTCCTTAATGCGCTGAATATTCTTAAAGCCCGTCTCCAGTGTTTCTAGCAGTTGATTGGCAAGCTCGTATAGCTCTTCCCCCTCTTTGGTGAGTTGCCAGTGATTTCGGCTTCGGTGAAAAACTTTGAATCCCATCCCAGCCGATCTTCCATTTCCCGCAGTTGGTGGCTCAGTGCCGATTGGGTTAGGAATAATTGTTCCGAAGAGTTGGCAATATTACCCTGCTCGGCAATGGTCTTTATCAGTCGAAAGTACTTCAGTTCCATAGCAGCAATTTAAGAATTAAAGCGATGGGTTATAGTTGAAATTTTTTCAACTAAGCGCAGCAAAACACTTCAATTATAACGTCAGCCAGTAGGTTTCCATCGGTCGTACTCAGTAAGAGTATCTAACCAAATAAGCATAATGTACCGATTAACACTACTATTCTTGATTGCAGCTTCTTTACTCTTTTCCCAAGTGATAGCCCAGAATACAGCTACTGCGCAGACTAAAAAAGTCTACCGGACGTACTCGATCAGTAAAGATCAGTCACCCGAAATTGACGGTAGATTGGATGATGCTATCTGGCAGGATAAAACTCATTGGGAATCTGGTTTTGTGCAAAGGTTGCCAGACGAAAATGCCGCGCCGTCGGAGCAAACTTCATTCAAACTCGTGTACGATGCGAATTACCTATACCTAGGAATCCAATGCCATAATTACAATGCCAGTGAGATCAACCAGCGTATGTCAAGGAGGGATGGTTACAATGGTGATTGGGTAGAAGTGATTTTTGACAGTTATCACGATTTACGTTCGGCCTTCTCATTTTCGGTAAGTGCCGCGGGGGTGAAAAGCGATAAGAGTATCTCCCTCAATGGCACTGAAGAAGACTTGGCTTGGAATCCTATCTGGTACGCCAAAAGCAGTGTTCAAAGCGATGGTTGGACGGCTGAAATGAAAATTCCGCTAAGTCAGCTACGGTTTGGCAATCAGGAAAAGCAGGTCTGGGGACTGCAACTACAACGACGCTTACTCGCTAACGAAGAACTTTCGGTATGGCAGCGAGTGCCCCAGAGTGCTGCGGGTTGGGTGAGCGAGTTTGGTGAATTACACGGCCTTAATCATTTGAAACAACAGCGTCAACTGGAGATTCAACCCTTTGCAGTGGGTTCGCTCAATACCTTTGAGAAAGACCCAGCCAATCCCTATCGAAACAGCAATAGTAAAAACGTAAACTTCGGATTGGATGGGAAAGTGGGTATCACTAATGATCTCACTCTCGACTTCACTGTGAACCCTGATTTTGGTCAGGTAGAAGCTGATCCGGCAGCCATTGCCCTAGATGGGTTCCAACTGTTTTTCGAAGAGCAACGTCCGTTCTTTATTGAGAATAAAAATATTTTTGACTATCGCTTTTCTGCTCCCAACATGGGTGGGTCATACAGCAGCGATAATTTATTCTACTCCAGAAGAATAGGCCGAAGCCCCCAAGGTCAAGTTTCACTGGCGGAAGGTGAGTACGTAAAAGCAGCCCAACAAACTACTATACTTGGGGCGATTAAATTAAGTGGAAAAACAAAAAAAGGACTTTCAGTAGGAGTGCTGGAAAGTATTACTGCACCAGAATACGCCAAGATAGCGGGAAATAATGACACTCGACATCAGCTTATTGAACCTATGACTAACTATTTCATGGGGCGGGTACAGCAGGATTTTAACAACAGAAATACCTTCGTCGGAGGAATGATTACTTCCGTTCAGCGAGACAATCAGGAGGCGACTAGTTTCCTTCATCGGGCGGCGCATACCGGAGGGTTGGATGTTTTGCATCAGTGGAAGAATCGGGCTTGGTACGTAGGAGGTAGCCTGGTAATGAGTCACGTAAACGGTAGTCGCGAAGCTATTCAGCGCACTCAACAATCAATTCCTCACTTATTTCATCGGGAAGGTGCCGATCACGTAGCGTTAGATACCACCAGAACATCGCTGACTGGAACAGGAGGGCAAATTAAATTGGGGAGAGCGGGTAATGGGCGTATTCAGTTTGAATCAGGATTAAGCTGGCGTTTACCTGAACTAGAGCTTAACGATCTGGGCTTTATGCGCGAGGCTGATGTTATTCAAAACCATTTGCACGTCGCCTACGTCTCGGCCAATTCGTTTGGCATCTTCCGAAGTGCTAGCGTTGGCTATAAGCATTGGATCAACTGGGATTTTGCAGGAAATCTCAACTATATCGATTGGGATATTGAACTAAACGGAACGTTTCGTAACAATTGGTCAGGAACCTTCGGGGTATTTTCTCAGCCTCATATTTACTCAAAATCGCTACTTCAGGGTGGCCCTCGGGTCTTTCTTTCAGATCAGTACGGTGCATGGTGGGCAGCCAATTCTGATACTCGCAAAAAACTGGTCGTAAGCTACAATGGCTGGACGAAGACCGGAGGATTAGGTAGTTATTACCTACTAGAAAATGCCTTTGATATAACCTATCAACCGTTTGACCGACTCAGTACTTCTTTCGCACCTAAGTACACCACCGTAATGAATCGGCTTCAGTACAACGAGCGTCAGCAGTACGATGGTAACAATCGCTATATTACTTCCTGGTTAGATCAGCATACGCTAAGTTTTCAACTAAGACTTAATTTTGTTATCAATCCTAATCTAGCCGTTCAGTACTACGGCGAGCCATTTATCAGCACGGGCAAGTACCGCAACTTCAGTTACGTTGCCAATCCGTTAGTTTCTGTTAAGGAGGGACAGTTAAGTACTTTTTTATCAGCACAGATAACAGAAGTAGAGGCAGATAAAACGTATCGTATTGATGAGAATTTGGATGGAGTAGTAGACTATACTGTTAAGAACCCTAATTTCTCTTTAGCCCGATTCCGTTCTAACCTCGTGGTGAGGTACGAATACATTCCTGGTTCGGAAGTTTACCTCGTCTGGTCACAGGCAATGTCGGATAGTGGAGTGCTAAGAAACAATATTATCGATGGTTTCCGAGAACAAGTCATTGACCAAATGGCTGATAATACTCTGCTAGTCAAACTAACCTACCGCTTTCGTAGATAATCCCCCGAATTTCATCGCTATCGGCTATTCAGAAAAACAATAGAGGGGGAAAATTACTTGAGTGATAGTGGACACTACAAATTACACGAGATGCATGTGCCTGCCCTATCGGAAACGATGATGTTAAGATGTCTCACTTGCCTAAAAAATAGAAAATGAAATACCTCACAGTCGGGTTAGTTGGAATTTTACTAACCGCTTGTTCAACTACCCAAATGGTAATCAACGTACCAGCCAATGGAACTATGGAGTTAGACTATCCCATGTACGATGTCTATAATGTAGGTCTGAAAAATAAATCGCTGACTGGACTTGAAGTAGCCGTACTAGCCAAAGAGACCGACGAGCAGGTGAGAGGCTTCGGGTTAGGAACAAAGGGGAAGGTTGACGTATTGGTGGAAAGAGAAAATAAACTGGTTTTCTCAAATAGCAGCAATGCCAATATTAAGTTGGGCGTGACTGTGAATGAAAAAGACCGATCAGTATTTGAAAAAGAAGGCGAGTACATAAGCTTTACTTTGCAAAATACCAGCGCTAAATCCATCCCACTCATTATCCCTACCGTCATGAACCCGAACTTGTCACCTTTTTCTAAGAGCGGAGTAGATTTGAAGATGGGTCAGGAAATTCTTTTCAAAGAGAAAGGCAAAAGGTTTGTACTGCTAACGGTAGATGAATCAATAGAAGATAGTGATGTCATAAATGTACCTGAGCTTTTAAGAGAACGAAAGAAAGAACTGGGTTTATAATGCAAAAGAGAAGCTATTCTTGCTAACTTAGAGCATATTTGGGAAGAAATCTGGCTAAGATTGCAGAAATGTGAATCGGATAATTACTTTGGTTTTTGTCACAAAACTACAAGTATCTTATGCAAACTCCGTTTACAGAGTTATCCGATTCACAATGGGAAGTTATAGAAAAGTTTC
>JBCCTI010000085.1:0-28629 GCA_039198955.1 Bacteroidota bacterium
AAAATAATAATTTTATAAATAATGTAATAAATATGTAATAATGCTTTATTAAGTGAGACGAATAGCATGAATTTCTTAAAATATCATTGGAGACTACATACGTATCATAATAGTTGTTTTATATCACTCTTTAGGTTATTCACCTTGCTACAGATATAATACCGGGTGTTTTACTTCATACTAGCCCGCTTAATAAGGTAGCTTCGTAGCACTTGGTCGAACCCCTGGTTAATATCAGCAGTTACAAAGTCAATCTTTGCCTGTCCGCAGCGAATTTCCAGTTCGTGAAAATACTCGGAGACATATTTCTGGTAGGCTTCCCGCACCTGGGAAGGCTGGAGTTTCAAGCGTTCGCCCCGTTCCATATCGATAAATTCGTAGGGTCGTTCTTCAAAATCAAAATCTAACTCAGTTTTATGATCAGTTACGTGGAAGAGTAGCACTTCGTGCCGGTTGTGTTTCAGGTGCTGCAACGCCCCGAATATTTGATCAGTTTCTTCCTGGTTCTCAAACATATCGCTAAAAATGATCACCAGCGAGCGTTTATGAATCTTTTCAGCCACTTGGTGCAATACACTGGCTACTGAAGTTTGGCGGGAGGAGGACTCTTCCTTGAGCAGATTTTCCAAGATTAAAAACAGTTTATGCAGATGTGAGGAAGCAGATTTTACTTGGGTCTGCTGATCAATATCTTCGGAGAATACGCAGAGCCCCACCGCATCGCGTTGCTTTTGTAGTAAGTACGCTAAGGCGGCGGTAGCCATTACACTGAAAGTGATTTTACCCTTGTTTTTCTGCGGGTAATACATAGAAGACGAATTGTCTATTACCAACTGACAGCGTAAATTGGTTTCTTCTTCGTAGCGTTTGGTGTACAGTCGTCCGGTTTTAGCATATACTTTCCAATCGATATGCCGGGTGCTTTCGCCCGTATTGTACAGGCGGTGTTCAGCAAACTCTACTGAAAACCCATGGTAGGGCGATTTGTGTAGACCGGTGATAAACCCTTCCACTAACTGTTTGGCAAGTAGCTCAATATTGCCGAACTCCCTGATCTCGGACAGATTAAACATAAGCAAATGAGGCTTTACAAATGTAGGTTTGTAAGGTACAACGAAAGAACGTGCAGTAAAATTGAGTAAGCACTTTTACTTGCAAAAAGCAGAATTCTCTGGTTATTAAGGTAGCACCCATAAACTAAAGTTGAAGGAGAAAGTTTTATTTACGCTTTTTTCCTTGTAATATTTCTTGCATTTATGCTAAATTTAGGACAGTTTAGTGACACTAAATTTAATGAACACCTAAAAACCAATTACTTTACCTCTTAAAATTTGGACGTTGTGGAAGACAATCAAGGAAAAGATCGAGCAGAAATCTACTCTCAGCGGGTGCGGGCTGGTAAACGAACGTACTTTTTCGACGTAAAGTCAACGCGCTCTAATGATTATTATTTAACCATTACTGAAAGCCGAAGACGTTACAAAGACGATGGGTATTTTTACGAAAAGCATAAGATCTTTCTGTATAAAGAAGATTTCAATAAGTTTATGACTGCCCTGCAAGAAACCGTAGGCCACGTGAAAGAAGAACTCATGCCGGACTACGATTTTGATCAGTATGAAAACAACCGGGAGCAAGAACACGTAGAGAAAGCCCCGGTAACCAGCAGCGTAGACGAGGAACTGAAATGGGATTAAGTTCCTAGTGCTCTCATTTTGAAGCCCCAACTACTCCGTTGGGGCTTCTTTTTATTGTTTACCCTTCTTACACCCAATTGGGTATTCCAAGCATATCTTGCCAGAATGCTAAATCGGCGGATACTATATTTTTTGTTAGCTCTTGTATTAGCCATTCTGCTGGCCTGGATATTCTCCGATATATTCTCATATCTGGTTATCAGCCTGGTGCTATCCACCATATTTTCGCCCTTAACCAATTACATTCATCGGTTTCAGTTTTACGGGCTCCATCTGCCCCGGTTACTGGCGGTTGTCCTTTCTTTCGTAATCATTACCGGGGTAATCACCTCGTTCATACTGCTATTTATTCCGCTTATTCGTGACCAGTCCGAGATTATTGCCAATATCAACTACGAGAATTTGTACGCGCGGGCGAGTGTGCCTCTCCAGCAGATGGAGGACTTTTTGCGTAATAAAAATATTATAGAAAAACCGACGGGTTTCTTGGTAAATGATTTTCGCGAAAGCGTGCTGGGGTTTATTACCAAAGTAGAGTTTCAAGATATTATCAATAGCCTGATTTCATTTACCGGTAATTTCTTTGTGGGCACACTGGCGGTAGTATTTATTACATTTATCTTCATGTACGAAAAAGGGTTGGTACGCCGTCAGGTAATCAAACTCATCCCGAACCAGTACTTCGAGGTGTTTATTGCAGCGATCTATAAAATTGAAACTCTACTCTCTAACTACTTGATTGGCCTGTCGTTTCAAGTGTTTGCCATCTTTTGTATTGCTTCGCTAGGACTCAGTATTTTGGGGATAAAATACGCGTTCACCATCGCTATTTTTGCGGCTCTAGCCAACCTAATTCCCTACGCCGGGCCAGTTTTGGGGGCCATATTTGGTATTATCGTAGGCCTGTCTACCATAGTAGCTGATGGAAATACCCAGCAGATTATACTGCTAATCGTCAAAATACTTTCGGTGTTTACTATAGTACAGTTCGCCGATAATCTGTTGCTACAACCTCTTATTTTCTCAAAAAGCGTGAAAGCCCATCCTTTGGAGATTTTTATTATTATTTTTGTGGGTGCTACGGTAGCGGGAGTGATTGGTATGATTGTCGCCATTCCGGTCTACACCATTTTACGAGTAGTTACCATGGAGCTGTACACCGGCTACAAGCAATATCGAGTGTTTAAAAGTTGAAAATGGACAAGGGAGAATGGAGGACAGAAGAGGGTGAAGGGTACAGCAGGTGGAAGCTAAAAATTGACGATGTTATTCATCTTTCCATTCTCCTTCCTCCGTTTTCCGTTCTCCAGTATTAATCAGCAATCAATAATATAGCATTTGATATATGAGCTTACAGTGTGGAATTGTCGGACTACCCAATGTGGGAAAGTCTACCTTATTTAATGCCTTATCGAGTGCCAAGGCCGAGGCGGCCAACTTTCCGTTTTGCACCATCGAGCCTAACGTAGGAGTAGTTACTGTGCCAGACTCCCGCTTGAAGGTACTAGAAGGGTTAGTGAACCCACAAAAAGTAATTCCTACCACCATTGAATTTGTAGATATTGCGGGCTTAGTGAAAGGGGCAAGTAAAGGCGAGGGGCTCGGCAATAAGTTCCTGGCGAATATTCGGGAAGTAGATGCCATTCTTCACGTGGTTCGCTGTTTTGAAGATGAAAACGTGGTGCACGTAGCAGGCAGTGTCGATCCAGTGTTCGATAAAGAAGTGATTGATACCGAACTTCAGTTAAAAGACCTGGGGTCAGTAGAGAAGAAGATAACCCGGCTGGAAAAAATTGCTAAATCGGGTGATGCTAAAGCTAAGAAGCAGTTGGTCACCCTGCAAACGTACAAGTCTCATCTGGAAGGTGGTAAAAACGCCCGATCAATTGAGGTAGCCGAGGAAGATAAGGAGGCCGTAGCCGATCTTTTTCTTCTGACCGCTAAACCCGTAATCTACGTAGCCAATGTAGATGAAGCTTCGGTCACATCGGGTAATCCGTATGTTGAGGCTCTAAAAGAATCAATTACACAAGAAAAAGCCGAGGTACTGCTGATTAGTGCGGCCATTGAGTCTCAGATAGCCGAACTAGACCCCGAAGAGCGAAGTATGTTCTTGGAAGAATACGGTTTGGAAGAATCGGGGCTAGATAAGCTGATCCGGGCATCGTACCGCTTACTCAACCTTATTACGTACTTTACAGCGGGTGAGAAGGAGGTGCGGGCCTGGACGGTAGTAAATGGCTGGAAAGCCCCCAAGGCTGCTGGGGTCATTCACACTGATTTTGAAAAAGGCTTCATAAAAGCGGAGGTAATTAAGCTAGGTGACTATCGACAGTATGGTTCTGAGGTAGCGGTAAAGGAAGCGGGAAAAATGGCCATTGAGGGTAAAGAATATACTGTGCAAGATGGCGACATTATGCATTTTCGCTTTAATGTTTAAGAAAAGTTGTACAAAAACACGATCCAAGCCTGCATTATTCCTCTATTTTTTATATTTTGGAAGAAAATTGAGTATAAATACATATTTTTTTAGTTATTTCTAAACATTTCGACCACTTATCCATTTTCTTGTAGTGGATAGTACTACACGTAGTACATTAAACTTTTTTGACAAACCAAAACCGAGGTATTTTTGAGGGTTCGTATCGTTTTCATATTGAAGAATAAAGGTTCTTTTGTTCCTTTCCACCATCAGTACCTGTTAGCACAACTAATCAAGGGTATCCTGGTTCGGGGAGGCGAAGAACGGTTTATCAACGCTAGCGTCTACAATTTTTCGGGGCTGAAGGGACAAACCAAGATTAGTCGCAACGGTCTACATTTTTACTCTAGCCGGGTAACATTAGTGTTTTCTGCGACTGATCGGGAACTGATAGATTACTTTCTAAAGCACTTGTTCTCGTTTCCCCAAATTGACGTAGGTACCATGATGCTGATTCCTGAGAGTGTAGAGGCAGAGGGCGAGCCTGAGCTGGGCGATGTCATGAAATTCGTCTGTATCTCGCCATTAGTACTGGTTAAACCTTCTTTTAACGACGACCGGGGTAAGCGGTTCATATTGCCCACTACCGATACATTTTCTGACTTGCTGTACGAGTCACTAATGATCCGGATGGAAAAGTCAGGGCAATTTACTTCCGAAGAACTGGAGCAATATTACAAATTTCAGCTAGTGCCTGATAAAGAATATCTAATTCGTATTCGCGATCAGCAGAAGAAGTTTGCCCGGATTTACCCGCTCTATGATCAGGACGTAAAGTACGAAGTACGGGGTTACACTTTCCCTTTTAAGCTGTACGCTGTGCCGGAGGTACAGAAGTTTATCTTTACCAATGGCTTAGGGTTGTATACCCACAAAGGTTTTGGTATGTTAGACATTGCTGGGAATGATCCAGGTAAACAAACCCGGAAATACGAGTTCGATACTTCACTCACCCAGCAGCCTTCCGACAATTAGAAGATCATCGTCCGCCTAGCTGGGAGGTAATCTGAGTGTAACCTGCTAAAATATCTCCCCGGGTACCTATAGGTCGGGTGTAGACTAAAATATCGTATTCATTCTCTACTTCAAATAAACTTCCATCAAATACGTAAGGATTATTAGGCTGGTCATCAGATACGTAGTATTGATAGTTATAAAACCCTTGCTTCAACAAAAGATCGGCAGTGTAGCCTTTTAAAGTAGGATCGTAAACCATACGGTTCTCCGGAGTCAATGTCTGATTATTAAAAGCCCCCACTACGTACACATTGCCCGTAACCTTTTGATCGGCTTCCAGAAAAAAGTGGGTCTTTACATAGTCGGCATTCAGTTCATCTCCTCGATTATCGAGATTATTTACTACATAAGCTCCGTTCAAGTCCTCGTATTGGCTGTACACTTCCCGCCCCCGGTTGCGGTCGGGTAGTAAAAAAGCCTGGATTGGCACCTGATCGCGGCGAATATCACCTACATTTTGCCCTAATGCGTTGAGGGTCCGTAAGTCGAAAAAGCGGTACTCGTTGCCGGCGTAAAAGTTGTTTTGTAAATCGAAGTGCTGGTACTCCAACTGCTGCCGTTCCTGCCGTACGAAGGTTGGCTTTAACCCTTCAATAGCGTTAAACCATTGGTAGTTTTGCCGGATCACTACGTAAATATCCTCTAGCGGATTAAGAACATTAACACTACTAAAGTCTACAAAAAACTCAATCTGATGGCTAGTCATTCGTTCGGCAGCCCCGTTGGAACGTACTACCTCTGCCCCCACACCCATAATCTGATCGTAAACCATGAGTCGTTTGGTGAATACGACGTTGGATTCATCGCGCCCTTCGTACACCCAGATAATGTAATTACCGGGTAGCTTGACCTGGGGCAGTGGCATTCGGTACTGGGTAAAATCTACCTGGGTATTATAGGAAAACGCCTCGTTGGTGACCCGAAATTCATTGTAATCGTACAGAAAGTCAATGTTGGAGAGATTAGACTTGCGCCAATCGGCGTTGCAGTGGATAATCTTAACCTGGAAGTCGTTGGCCACCTCAGTATTTCCCAGTTCTAATACATCGAAGGCCAGGATAACCGGAGTAGGATCGCCAATACGGTAGGCCGATGACCATAAAACCCCGTCGGGCAGCAACAGGCGAATGGAACGAACATTCTGCCGAAATGCCTGATCGTAGAGTACTTCGGTCGATACTGAACTACTCAGCGAATTTCGGGATGTATTTCCAGTAGAAGCCATGGGCACACAGGTGGAGAAAACAAGTGCGCCCAGTAGGATGATAAAAAGCAATGTGAGATAGCGTATCACGGTCATTGTGAGTGAGTAAATACCAGTAATTAGTTCCACGTTAGAATGTAGTAAGAAATTGCAGTAACCCACCTACTTTGATACTTATCTCCTTATGAATTAGTCAGTGCTTCGCCTTTCCAGTCGTTTTTCAGGTAAGCCAGTGCCTCTCTTAGAGCTAAATTAGAAGGACTAGGATTAAAGTTTAACTCTGCCCGGGATTTACCTATATCGTAGTCTTGCTTTAAACCGTAGAACATATCGAGATAGTGCCTCTGGAGCAAAGGCTCCTTACCGCTCCATCGGCTGTTGGCCTCCATCAGGCTAGCGATCAAATATAAAATGACTTTTGGGATTTTTTTCGGGATTTTAAGTTTCAGTTCCGGGTATATTTTACTAGCTATCTTAACACTATCCTGAATGGTTGTGTGCTTCTCATTGGCTAGAATATATCGTTCACCATCCCGACCTATTTTCATAGCCTGATAGGCACCCAAAGCAACGTCTTTTACATCAATCCAATTGATGGTAATGCCAGTATCAGCGACCATCTTACCATTCAGTATTTGTAACAGTAAACTATTGGAATAGCTGAGCTTGTGAGCCTTACTGCCCACCATTGCCGAGGGCAAGATAAGTATGGTTCTGATTCCGTATTTTTTCCCTAATTCCAGGGCAAGTTTATCAGAGTCGTTCTTGGAGTTATAGTACCAGTTTCGTCGATCTTGGTTATACCCATTTGCTTCCTTAGCCGGTAACTTAGTAAAATCTAATGCGGCTACCGAGCTAACGTATACAATATTCTTCACGTTGCACTCATTGGCTGCCTCAAACAGCTTCCGGGTTCCCTCTACATTATTTTCGTAGATTTCTTCTTTGGGGTTTTTAGACCACATTTTAAAGGCGGCCCCCACCGCGTAAAGGTGGGTAATATCTTGAAAAGCCTCTAACATGGATGTCTTATTGGTAATATCAACCTGACGGGTTGGGCAGGCCAGATCGTCTAAAACATGGCGGTTCTTCGGACTTCGATAAGTAGCTACTACCGACTCGCCCTTATCGATTAATAGCTGGGACAAATTATACCCAAGGTGCCCGTTGGCTCCGGTGACTAGTGATTTTTGCATGATCTAAATCTATTTTGGTTTAGTCACAAAAATCTAGTACTACTGCCCGATAAAAAATAACATTTGTTAGATAGCGACTTGCTTACGAATCCGGCTTAGGGATGGGGGCTCGATGCCGAGGTAAGAAGCTAAATCGTTTACTGAAACCCTTGCTGCTAGATCTGGCTGATTTTCTAATAATTTCAGGTACCGTTCGGTAGCGGTCAGAAACTGAAAATCTTGGATTCGCTCCATTTTACACACTAAAATATCGTTCATCACTTTATTTACTAACAATTGCCAAAATTCGGTTTGTTCTGATAGGATTTCAGCGTTGAACCAGGAGATTTTAAATACCCGGCAATCCGTCACCGCCTGGTAGGTTTCAGGAGAAGCCGTCTGATTGATAAAACTTTCGTGTGACGTAAAAAAATACCCTGGTCCCAAAAGATGCTCTACAATCAGTTTCCCGTTTTCACCGTATTGAAAACCCTTTACAATGCCTGAGGACAGAAAATATACGTATCTCGGAATATCACCTACCTCCACAAATATTTCATCAGCCGCTTTCTCCTCGGCTACAAAGTGTTTGGCAATCAAATCTCCCTCGTACTTCTTAAGAGGGGTAATTTTCTTGATAGTATCAACTATATGGCTCATAAACTATTTAATATCGCAGAATATTTGCGTTACACCAATTCAAAACTCTGAAAATCAGATTTTTATAAAATTACAATACGTGATTTGTAGTAGGATCGTATATCTCACTGATTATGTGTTAAGGTCCGATTCTATTTCCTCAATTTGTACCGCCAGGGTTTCCCAATGCTGATTGGCCTCCTCTAGCTTCTGCTCAATTTTCTCAAACTTTTCAGTTTCCTCAGCCAGTCGTTCCACATTGCTAAAAACCGCTGGGCTGGCTAGTTGCTGTTCTACTGATTTTTTATCAACCTCCAGCCTCGAGATCGTTTCTTCGGTAGCTTCTAGTTGCTGCTGCAGATTTTTTAAATCACGTTGAAGTTTACGCTGCTCATCGGAGGAATGAGCTTTAGGCTGCTTTTTGGGTTTAGGGGCTGTTTTTTTCGGCTCACTCACCCCATTAGAATGCACTTCCCGTTGGGCTTGCCAGTAAGCGTACTCATCGTAAGTGCCGGGATATTCTTTAATTTCTTTATTCTCAATATACCAAATTTTGTTGGCAACCCGCGAGATAAAGTGGCGGTCGTGGGAGACGATCAAGAAAGTTCCTTGGTACTGCTGGAGTGCCTGTACCAGAATATTCACTGACTGAATATCGAGGTGGTTGGTGGGTTCATCCAGTAGCAGAAAATTAGACTCACTAATCAGGGTGCGGGCGAGGGCAACCCGTGATTTTTCCCCTCCCGACAATACTTTGATCTTTTTAAAAACATCCTCATCCAGAAACAGAAAGCAACCTAGTACGCCGCGCAGCTCCTGTTCAGTCTTTTCGCTGCCAGCTTGCTTGAGTTCTTCCAGGATTTCGTTATCTAGCGTTAGCGATTCTAACTGGTGTTGGGCGTAGAAAGCCATATCTACGTTGTAGCCCCAGTCGCGTTCACCCTCAAAGCCCTCAGTGCCAGCTACCATTCGCAACAAAGTTGATTTTCCCTTTCCGTTGGCACCAATCAAAGCAATTTTATCACCCCGCTCAATGCTGCAATGGCTATTTCGGAAGATAGTCAGATCACCATAGCGTTTGGTAGCATATTTGATGGCGATTACCTGTCGGCCTGAGGGTTTCTGGAAAGTAAATTTGAAGTTAACGGTAGCGTTTTCGTCAATTACATCATCTACCTTATCCATGCGGTCGAGCATCTTCACTCGTGATTGTACTTGTCGGGCTTTAGTTGCTTTGGAACGAAAGCGTTCAATAAAACGCTCGGTCTGCTTGATCTTTTGTTGCTGGTTTTCAAAAGCGTTTTTCTGAATCTCCCGTCGTAGTTCGCGTTCCTCCAGGTAAAACGAATAGTTGCCTGCGTAAGAAGTGAGTTGGGCATTGGCAACTTCTACCGTAGTTTCTATTGTATTATCCAGAAATTGCTGATCGTGAGAGACGATAATAAACGCGCCGTCATAAGAACGCAGATAGTTTTCTACCCACTGAATAGACGGTAAATCCAGGTGGTTAGTCGGCTCATCCAGCATCAGTAGCGAAGGTTTTTCTAACAGTAGCTTTGCTAGCATCACCCGCATCCGCCAGCCTCCTGAAAACTCCCGCAGTGGTCGTTTCAAATCGTCGGTACTAAAACCAATTCCTTCCAGAATTTCTTCGGCTCGAGCTTGAAGCGTATAGCCTTCTAGCACTTCAAACTGCTCCTGCAAGCGAGTGAGTTGCTCGACTAGTTTGTCTTCGTAGTCAGTTTCCATCTTTTTGAGCACCTTTTCTATCTTGTGCTCAATCTCCAATGCCTCCTCAAACGCCTGCATAGCTACATTCAAAATACTATCGTCCGACTGAAATGATAGTAAATCCTGATTGAGGAAACCGATGGTACAGTCGTTGGCTTTGGTAATCTCACCCCCATCGGGTTGGTACTCACCGTCAATAAGGCGTAATAAAGTAGATTTACCGGTACCGTTCAGGCCAATCAAACCGATTTTATCTTTAGGTTTTATATGCAGATTGGCGCCCTCGTATAACGCCCTTCCCCCGATATGATACGATAAATTGTTAATTGCTAACATGAGCGCAAAAATAGAAAATCTGTCAGATCAATAGAACACCATATCGGGGGAAAATATTTACTAAAAAGCTGTCCTAATTCTTTATTCTCATTTGACATGATTGAAAACAATCATGGAAGAACAGCTTTTTAATGAGATTCGGCAACGGTTCTGCTTACGAGATTCCCAAATCAGCCCTGGGAAAATGATGAGTTCAGAAGCCATCACCTACCAAGGAAAAGTATTTGCTTTTTTCTCCCGTAAGCAAAAAATGGTGTTTAAGCTGGGTAAAGATTTTAGTCCTGACGAGTACGGGCTGGAGATTTCTGTATTCAATCCATTTACTAAGCGGCAACCTCTCTACGGCTGGTTTGAAGTACCGTTTGAGGAGAAAGAACAGTGGGAATCACTCACCCAGAAAGCCCTTCACCAATTAAAGTCTGAACTATGATTACCGAAAAATACACTACCTTTTTTTCTGTCCTGGAAGAGAATAATAACAAGGAATGGTTTCATGAGCACAAATCAGCTTACGAAGCCGATGTAAAGAAACCGTTTTTAGAGTTATTGGAAGAACTCATTCCGGAAGTTGAAAAGTTAGAGCCCGCTATTTCACCTAACCCTAAAGATGCGCTATTTCGGATTAATCGAGACATCCGCTTTGCCAAAGATAAATCGCCTTACCGTACTTTGATGAAAGCGGGCTTTTCGCCAGGCGGTAAAAAGTCCGAACTGCCGGGGTTCTATCTGGGCATCAGTGCCGATAAAATTCACGTAGGCGGGGGCTTGTTTAACATACAATCGCCTCAGCTCAAAATAATCCGCCGTCTGATTACCGAAAAGACTGATGAGTTTCTGGCAATTATTAACTTTCCTTCCTTTAAGAATATTTTTGGGGAATTGCAGGGTGAACGGGCAAAACGCCTCGATCTAGCGTTTCAGGATACGTTGAATGAGACACCCTACGTGGCAAATAAGCAATTTTACGTGATGCAACAGATGGATTTGCAGCCTTTCCTTAATTCAGATAACTTGAGAGAAGTGGTTATCCAGTATTTTAAAGAAGTAAATCCGTTGAACCGGTTTTTGAAAAAGGCCCTGCTCGATGATACAGATCGCCTAAATACTACAGCAAAATGAAACAGTATTTAATTTTACTCAAGGGTAAAAAAGAACTAAACTACTCTCCTGAGGAGCTGCAAAAACGACTGGAGGCCTACCGGGAGTGGACCTTTGATTTGGGCGAGAAGTACGTAATCAGTCAACGACTGGAACGGGAAGGAGCGCACTTTGTTGATAAAGAAACCATCAAAACCGATGGACCATTTCTGGAAGCTAAGGAAATTATTGCTGGGTACGTTATTTTTAAAGCAGACAACTTGGAAGAAGCGATAGGAATTACCAAGACCCTACCACTCATCGACCATTTTGAAGCATTTTTGCGACCACTAATTTCCGCTGATTAGCATGAGCCTACTGCCCGATGCCAAACAACTAACCGAACATTTCTTTCGGCACAATTACGCCAAAATGGTAGCGGTGCTGGTGCGTTATTTTGGACTAGATCAAGTGGAGATTGCCGAAGATATTGTGCAGGATACGCTGTTAGAGGCGATGGAGAAATGGAGTGTGGGCGAAGTACCCCATAACCCTGGCGGCTGGCTGATGGATGTGGCGAAGAAGAAAACTATTAATCGGCTGAAGCGCGACCAGTTATTTCAGTCAAAGGTTGCTCCCAACTTGTTACCTGATTCATTTAATGCAGAGGTAGAAACCGATAGCACGCTACGGATGATTTTTGCCTGCTGTCATCCATTACTACCTAACGAGTCACAGGTAGCCCTAGCGCTGAAAACATTGTGTGGGTTGAATATAGCAGAAATTGCCCATGCCCTGCTGACCAATGAGGCAACCGTGAATAAGCGACTGTACCGAGCTAAACAGAAATTTAGGAACGGTAGTATCCAATTTGAGATACCTTATAACGCTAAACTTCACGAAAGGCTAGAGAATGTTTTTACTACGTTGTACCTACTATTCAATGAAGGTTACTATTCGCGGCATTCGGAGAAAATGATCCGAATGGATTTGTGTTTTGAAGCTATCCGATTGCTGAAGGAAATTATCATAGCTTTTCCAGGTTTTGCGGAGGCGAAAGCATTGCTCGCCCTTATGTTACTCAACGTAGCCCGATTCGAGAGCCGAATGGACCACCATAGTTCACTTATTGTATTGGCCGAACAGGATCGGGATACTTGGGATCAGTCGCTGATTGCCGAAGGAGTGGATTATCTCTACCAGTCGATGAGCGGCAATCAGCTCGGTCAGTATCACTTACAGGCAGGTATTATAGCCGAACATTGTTTAGCTCAAGACTTCCGATCTACTAATTGGGTAAGTATTTATCAGCAGTACTCACTCCTGATCAAGATGAATGATAGTACTCTACTTCGGATGAACCAGGCAATTGCCCGCTTCTATACGGGCGAGCAAAGAGAAGCCCTGACCGATTTACTATCGTTGCAAAACGAGCCAGAAGTGCGGGAGAACGCTCTTTATCATACCGCCCTGGCAGTATTTCAGGCAGAATTAGGGCAACACGAGCCAGTTACTCATCATTTTATGTTGGCACTGTCGTACTCTACCTCCAAGAGTGAGCAACAACTCATTAGGAAAAAGATGGAGACGTAGCCTTTCTTTTGATAATGTAGTTCTTCAAGCCCTGCACATACTGCGGTGGAGCCTTCCTGAACTGAGGACGAACCAGCCCCACGTCCATTAGGAGACCGAGAAGACCGTACTTGAGTTGGTAAGAAAAAGAAAACGTGACCAAGGTTCGCTCCTCATCCAAAGCCTTCAGTGCAAACCGCCCTTGAATAGAGCGGTGAGGAGGTAGCATTTTGCCTCCAGTTACTTTAATAGTAAAGCCGTTTCCCTCATCCCATTCGGTAATCACTTCGTCCATGGCTCCCATCGGCAACAGGTCGCAGTGCCGTTTTGCACCTACGCCATTTTGAGCATTGGTAGTCATAAAGGATTTTCTGATAAGCGGATGAAGTTCCTCTACCTTACCGGGAAATCTCAGCACTTCCCAGACGTCTTGTTTCGCCACTGGAATTTCAACGGTGGAAGTCAGCGTAGTGATACCTTGACTGGTAGATACTTCAACAGGTGGATTCATACTAATGAGCGTTAAAAGTTTTCTAGTATGTCTGTTGAGAAAGAAAAAGTGAGACAGGATTGCGTTAGAAATCTCTACTATCTGATCTTATTCTCAGATTTTAGATAGCAGAACCTTATTTCTCAAGAAAGCGAGTACATCTCGTAATTCGCCGCTTACAAAACTGTATACTGATGTGAAAAATCACCTATTTCTACTTACAATGACCGCAATTGGCGATACTCCCCGCTCTGATTTCGAGTAGGTTTTACTGATAGAGTGCGGTATCTGTACAAAAAATAACGCAGAGACAATTACTTTTTAATCACTGTATCCAACCGATACAGTGAATAACGGGTCTTTAAGACGAACTCCATGACTATCCCTGATATGAAATACCTGATCTTTTGCCTAACTCTACTGTTAGCAGCTTGTGAAGAACACCAAGATATTGACCCGGAGAATGCTGACGACCCAGAATTGTACCTTGAGAAGTGGAAACTAGTACAAATGTCCGGAAGCTTTGCCGGAACCCCACCGACCACTGGTGGCGATATGGATTGGCAAGAAACCTACACCTTATTTGCCGATAATGCTTTCACCAAAATCCGTAAACAGAATGGTGACACCAACGAAGTGAACGGCACTTATGAGTACATAACTTTATCGGATGGAGAATATTTGGAGCTGACCTATTCGTCAGAAAGTAAGTTAATCGGTAACTGTACGGGCGAGCCTAAAGAGCTGCTAATGGTAGAATCAGAAATCCGACTGATTGGCACCTGGTGGGCATGTGACGGTCCAGGGCTGGTTTACAAGAAGGTTAGTGGTCAGGATGGATCAGTTCAGTAGATCTCAGTACTTATCAAAATATCTGAAATTTGGTTGTGTAAAATCCAAGAAGTAATTAGAGGTTATAAACTTTGGATATTTGCTCAATCTAGCTTCTCCTCTTCAAAGTCATTAGGATTAACCCAGCCAGCGTTGAGCTCTTCTCCTTCCATATAGCGTTCGTAAAAGCCTCGGGAGTCTTCATTGGCATACACGTACTCGTCAAAGATTTCACCCCGCCCGAACATGCGAGGGTCGCCCTGCGCCTTGAGTTCGGCTAGCATCTGGTTCTTCATAGCTTCCATGATGGGAGCCACTTCCGGGTCGTAAGCCAGGTTTCGCACACAATCTGGATCGTCGCTAATGTTATAAAACTCTTCAATGGGTCGCTTACCAAAGTTCATTGCCCAGTACCGTTCTGCATCGGATACTTGGCGGTGGTTGAGAATCCAGGTTTTGGTGGGGCTACCGTCCGTATTTAAATATCCGGTTTCGGGATTTCCGGCGGGCCAACGGTCGGGGTCGTAGTTCTGGATGTACAGATAGTTGTTCTTGACAATCCCCCGGATCGGATAGCCCTGGTCGTGGGGACGCCCCACATCGTGACGCTCTTTCCCGATTAGCACATGATCCCAAGCGGCAGTATCAGCCGATTGCCCGCCGAAGAAGTAAGAAAGGCTGCGTCCTTGCATGGTTTCCATATCGCTCACTTCGGGCGCTACTTGAGCCAGTTCCATCAGCGTAGGGGCAATATCAATAAAGCTGACGTAATCGTCTATTTTTTTACCAGGTTGCTGAATGCCATCGGGCCACATGATAGCAAAGGGCAGATGATTGGAGAGTTCGTAGGCCTGACCCTTCACCCGGGGAAAAGGCATTCCATTATCAGCCGTGACAATGACGATGGTATTCGCTAACTCTCCTGCCTCTTCCAGCATATCCAGCATCTTAGTCAAGTGTTGATCAAAGTACTCAATCTCAAAGGCATAATCCAGCATATCGGTACGCACGGTATCGTTCTGAGGCCAAAATTCAGGTACATCGTCAAGATCCGATAGTTGTTTGCCTCCTTTTTCAATTCCCACACCGTACTCGTAGCGGCGGTGCGGTTCAGTGGAACCGTACCAAAAGCAGAACGGCAGTGAGTCGGGTTTGGCTGTCAGAAAATCCCGGAAGTTTTCGGCGTAATCATTATTACTAATATGTTCAGCGGGTGGATCGGTTTTCTTGTCGTTGAACGCGGGCCCGGTCAATTGTCGTCTCTTCCCGTTCCTTTCTCCTACCTTGCCAGGAGCCCATCCCTTGGCTGTATGCCCGACAAAGTAGCCGTTTTCATCTAAGCTTTCCATAAACGTGGTAAACTTATCCGGAAAAAAGGGAACATGATTGGCCGCCTCCTCTAACTGCCAGGAGTTACGTCCCGTCAGGATACAGGAACGGGAAGGAGCGCATTTGGCATTGGGAGTGTAGGCATTTATGAATAGCAAACCGTTCTCAGCTACGCGGTCAAAACCGGGTGTATTTACCCAGGTGCAGCCATACGCTCCCATGTGCGGGAAAGAAGCATCGTCGGCAATGGCAAACAGAATATTCGGGCGGGGGGCTTCAGTTTCGGAAGGAGCAGTCTGACAAGCAACAGCCACTAATCCCGAGATGGTTAGGTAACAAAGTATTCGTAACATATCGGTCGATCATAGGTAGGCTGGCAAGATAAATAAAAATCGTTGACCGTATGTTAGTTGACCCAGATCAATTTAGGCATCGCACTCCACAACCCAATACTTGGAGCCATTATTCGCTGCGGAGTGATTTCACTGGATTGGCTGATGCAGCTTTAACTGATTGCCAGCTTACGGTAAGCCAGGCAATGACTAAAGCCGATACTCCTGCCAAAACAAAAGTGCCGGGACCAATGCTAATACGAAACGCAAAGCCCTTGAGCCAGGAGTGCATAACGAAGTAGGCCAATGGAATGGCTAAACCAAAGGAAATAAGCACCAGTTTGGTGAAGTCTTTAGAGAGCAGTACGACGACGCTGGTTACCGAAGCCCCCAGCACCTTGCGAATACCAATCTCCTTGGTGCGCTGCTCAGCCATAAAAGCCGCCAGCCCAAGTAGCCCCAGACAAGCTACCAAAATGGCCAGTCCGGTAAATACTGAAAAAACTTGCCCTAACCGCTGTTCAGCCCGAAAAAGGGCGTCAAAATCTTCATCCAGAAAACTGTATTGGAATGGCTGATCGGCAGCGTATTTTTTCCAAAGCTCTTCAACAGTCGTCAGCGAAGCCGCGACATCACCCTGAGCTGTTCGCACCGAGATTTGACTTCCCTGGGTAGTTAGCATCAGAGCCAGGGGACGGATATTGTTACGCAATGTTTCAAAGTTGAAATCCTTGAAGACCCCTACTACTTTATAAATTTCGGACTGTCCGTATTCCCCGCCAAAGTATTGGATTTCTTCATTCAGTGGATCATCAAAGCCAAACTCCCGCACTGCAGCCTCGTTGAGAAGTAACGCGGCGGTATCGGTAGGGAAGTCTCGGGAGAAGTTTCTTCCGGCCAGTATCTCAATTTGCATCGTAGGCAGGTGATAGTAGTCTATGTGGTAGGTGGAAACGAGAATATCTTGCTCATCGGCTTTTTTACGGAAAATCGTAGTATTGTTTACCCCGGGAGGAACGTTGTTGGAAATGGAGGCATTCACAACTGAAGATTGACTGGTTAAATCCTGCCGTAGAACTTCTTGCTTGCCCGCATCTAACCGCCAGAGACCATCAACAATCACTACGTTTTCTTTCTCGAAGCCTAAATTTTTGGTACGGGTATACTCTAACTGCTGATAGACCAACAATGTGCAAATAATAAGGGTGATCGAAATAAAGAATTGAAATACCACTAGCCCATTACGTATACCGCTGCTCTTCATACCCGCCTTTAGCTTTCCCTTGAGTACTTCTGCCGGACGGAAAGACGATAGATACAGTGCCGGATAGCTCCCCGCTAGTACTCCGACCAGTAGCATTAACCCAAGTAGGCTGAGCAGAAACCAGGGACTGGTAAAGAGTGCTGATGAGATTTCTTTTCCCGCGAGGCTATTGAAGGGAAGAAGCAATAGCCGAGCGGCTACTAATGCTAGTACGGTAGCAATCAGGCTGAGTAATACTGATTCACTTAAAAACTGCCGGACTAAGTGAGTACGTAGGGAACCTAATGTTTTGCGAACGCCTACTTCTTTCGCTCGGTTGCTTGAGCGGGCTGTTGCCAGATTCATAAAATTGATGCACGCCAGTAGGATGATGAAGAAACCGATCGCAGCTAAAATATAGATATAAGTGATATCCCCGTTCGGCTCTAGTTCATCTTCTAAATCAGAGTAGAGGTGAATATCGAGCATAGGTTGTAGGAAATATCCGTACTTATTGCCCTGCTCGAAGAAGTCTTCCAGTGAAACTCCTAGAAACTGCTGCACTTCTGGTCCAATGTATTTGGTAATCAATCCCGGCAACTTTGCTTCTAAAGCTTCAGCAGAAGCCTCTTCGTGGAGGAGTAAATACGTCTGGAAACTATTGTTGAACCAGCCTTCGCTACGGCTATAATCCAGTACACTCATGGAGCGCAGCATAGAAAAATGAAAGTGGGAGTTATCGGGCAACTTGGCTAGCACCCCAGTGACCGTATTGGGGGTTTTGTCATTATCTAGTAGCAATGTTTTACCTAGGGGCGGTTCGTCACCAAAGTATTTCTGAGCCTCATCCTCAGGAATAACAATACTGTTGGGTTCTACCAGAGCCGTTTTTGGGTCACCGGCTAGCAGTGGGAAGCTAAATACGTCAAAAAAGGTAGAGTCGGCCAGATAGACATCTTCCTCAGAAATGACCGTTTCACCGTAGCGAACCACCGGACTGCCCCAATGAGTGTAGAGACGAACTGCACTTTTTACCTCGGGAAACTCTTCCACTGCGGTAAATGCCAAAGGTGGGGTAGTGTTAGTAGTAAAAATCTCTTGGTCAGCAATCTTTCCATTCAGCCCCACCCGGTAAATACGATCGGCTTTTTCGTGGAAAGTATCGTAGCTAAGCTCATGATGGATATACAGCAGAATGAGCAAACAACTAGCGATACCAATGCTCAGACCAACTACGTTAAGAAAGGTGTACAGCTTTTGGTTAGCCAGGTTGCGGAGCGTAATTTTCAGATAGTTTTTAAACATAGTACGGTAGTCTAAGGTACAGGATAAAAGGTAGGTGGTGCAGGGAGGTAGAATCCTACACCTTATGCCGCTATTTATTTATTAGATGCAGATTATCTAGAAAGGTTGCACGAGTTAGAAAAACCTTATCTTACTAGAGATACATCTCTACAATGTAGTTAAAGGAGGAGAAAGAAATCGGAGAAGATGATAACAGGTATATAGAAGATAGACGCAATTGCGGTTATACATTTGTTGTGCTTAATTTGAAAATGAAACGAAAACTACCATTCATATTCCTTTTTCTGGTAATAGGATGCTCTGATAACTCAGAGAAATCTGAAATTAAAAAAGTCACTTATCACGAAAAGCTCGAAAGAATTCAAGCTATTTCAGATTCGATATATAATCGATTTAGTGAAGACTCTACCGTAAAATATGAAACCTACAGACTTGACTCATCTTCTGTAGCCTTTGCATCTTATCGTTCTGACACACTTATAGCTATTGTCTTTAGGACTAATGGAATTGACACCTCAGTAGCAGAGTATTATCCAAACGGACAAATCATTGGGGATGTTAACTTCCTGGAGAGCGGGCGACTTGATGGTCCAGCAACTTACTACTACCCTGACGGACGTGTGAAAACAATAGGACAATTTAAAAATGGAAAATGGTGGGGGAAATGGAAGAACTATGATGAAAGTGGAAATCTCATAGAATTTGAATACTATGACGAGAATGGTCAATTTGATCGAAGAGAAGAAATACAAAACTAAGCATAACGCTGTGTAAACCGCATCAAAACGTGGTTTATACTAACCGTTGTACCCATCAATACAAAAAAGTCAGCTAGAAGAAGTTTAGTGTTTTAAAAGATCAAGTTAGCAGCGAAGCAGAATCCACGCTGCTCGTTAAGAAAAATAATTAATTCTCTACCCATTCGCCCCCTTTCATTACGTTTTCAATCTTAACTTCTTCTCGATTGAAGCTAAACTGTACTAAATCAGCTAATTGCCCAACCGCTAACGGTACGTTTTTACCTAGAAACTGAGCGGGATATACCGAAGCCATACTCCAGGCCTGACTGAGCGAGGTTAATTGCTCATTGAGTAGAAATTGAACATTTTCTAATAGCGATTTAGTAGCTCCGGCTAGCAAGCCTGAACCGTCATTAATCGCTAATCGTCCGTGACTTTCCAACACTACTCTTCCACCGATGTGAGTAGTGTATTCACCGGGGGGCATTCCGCAGAATTGGGTGGCATCACTGATCAGTAGGGTCCTTTCCTGTTTCACCTTCATTACTACTTTTATAAAATTATTCGGCAGATGAAAGCCATCGGCAATGATGCTAGCGTACAGATCATCTTGGGCTAATTGATCCCACAGTAAGTTAGGGTGGCGGGGCAAAACGGTTGGAACCGCGTTCCCCAGATGGGTAGCAAGGGTAGCTCCGGCTTTCACAGCTAATTCTATTTGTTCTGAATCAGCCAGGGTATGCCCCAGAGCCACTCGGATGCCCGCTGCCCGGCATTGTTGAATAAAGGTAACCGAGCCGTCCCATTCAGGAGCTAGCGTAATCAGTTTTATCCGGTTACCGGAAGCCTGCTGAAAGCGTTTGAGTAAACCCCAGTCAGGAGCTTGGACATATTTACGTGGGTGAGCACCTCGGGCACCATCTTCCTTAGAGATAAAGGGGCCTTCTAAGTGGATTCCGCCAATGCAATCGTCAACCAATGGATAAGCTTTGCAGGCTTGCTGGATCGTATCTAGCAGATAAAGTAGATTTTCGTCAGCATTGGTAATTAGGGTAGGAAAGAAGGTAGTGGTGCCCTGCTTTAGCAATAGGTATGTAATATCTAGTAAATCAGGAGGAGTAAGGGAAAGATCGTTAAAATCAACACCTTGGATTCCGTTAATCTGCAAGTCAATCAAGCCTGGGCCGAGGTAAGGTAAGTCTTTGGACAACTCGTCCAATTGATTGATCTGACGAATAATACCATTATCAATCAGATATTCTTCGGCCTGTCCAGTCAGGCAATTGATGCCACAAATATTGGTCATGATTTCAGGAATCCTTCCTGCTGCTCAGTTTGGGCAGATTCAGCGTCTAGGTACAACTGGCAGTTCTGATGTGTTCGGAGGATAGAGGCGGGGCAGTCGGTAGAAATCGAGCTGTTTAGCGTATTAGATACTGCTTCCCGTTTGGTGGAACCGGGCACCACGCAGTGCAGATACTTTCCACTCATCAGCGTAGGAATAGTCAAGGTAATGGCTTGCTTGGGTACTTTTTCTAGCGAAGAAAAACAGCCGTCGTTCACCTGCTGCTGCCGACAGCGAGTATCCAATTCCACTACTTTTACCAGTTCGAGATCATTAAAATCGGCGACAGGTGGATCGTTAAAAGCGATATGCCCGTTTTCGCCAATGCCTAGGCAAACGATATCAATGGGTTTTTCCATTAGTAAGTCGGCGTAGCGGCGGCATTCCTGCTCAGGGTTATCATTACCTTCAATCAGGTGAATGGCTCTGAATGGTACTCGATCAAACAGTTTTTCCCGAAGAAAATTAGTAAACCGTTGGGGAGCATCCGCCGGAAGGCCAATATACTCATCCATATGAAAGGCAGTAATTTTTGACCAGTCAATCTGTTCGGATTGCGCCAGATACTCCAGCACTTCATTCTGAGAAGGAGCTGCGGCGAAAACCATTCGAAGTTCATCTTGCTCGCTCAGCAAAGTATTTATTCTTTCTTGTATTGCTTGTCCAGCGGCTTGCCCCATTTTTTTCCGAGTACTGAACACATGAGTATGCATGGCGATTATTGATTAAGGGTATTGATCATTTTATTGACGGGTTGGGAAGCAGTTTGATTAGGTAGAAAGCCAAAAGATACATACACTAAGGTAGAAACCAACAAAGGCAAACTTACTTCTAGTGCCAGATTATTCAGCTCAATATTCTTGGTGATGATAAATGTAATCAGTCCAGCGGTAATGGAAGCAATAGCCGCCGCTGAACCGCAACGACGAAAAGTAGGTAGCAGTCCGAATAACACGGGTACGGCAATCGGGCCAATCAAAGCTCCGAACCAAGTGACAATCAGGCCAAATACTCCACCGAATTTTTCGTACTGTAATGCTATCACGATGGTAAGTAGTGTAAACCCAAACGTAGTAATCCGCGCTATCCGCAGTGAGGTGCGGGCAGGCTGTATTTTTTCGGATACTGCCGGAAGGATATCGCGGGTAATAACTGCCGCAATAGTATTGACATCCGAAGAAGTCATGGATAGCGTATTGGCAAAGAGTGATGCCACCACTAAGCCGATTAAACCTACGGGTAGTAATTCCAACGTGAGCAAACCATACGATTGGGTGGGATCTTCTAGATTAGGCAGCAACAGCGGAGCCGCCCAAAGCGGGAAGAGCAAAATAAGTGGCCAGACCAGGTAGAGAATACCCGAAAGACGAGCTGCTTTCGTCGCCTCACTCTCACTTGCCGACGAAATGTAGCGGGTAGCCAGATTCCAGGTACCGCCGTTATAACTCAAAAAGTTGATAAACAAAAAAGCCAGAGCAAAACCAACGGTGTAGGGCTGGTTGAACAAACTGCTGTTTCCTTCAGGAAGTTGATCCCACATACCAAAGATGGATCTCCAGCCGCCCAAGCGCATCACTACGACTATAAACATCACTGTTCCCGCCACGATCTGCACAATAAATTGAGCAAAGTCAGTAATAATCACCGCCCACAGTCCACCGAAAGTAATGTAGATCAGCGAAACCCCTCCCGCAATCAGAATTCCGATAGGGATAGAAAGCCCAGTAAATACTTCCAACAAAATAGCGATAGCCGCCCATTTAGCTCCTACGTCAAATAGTTTTAGTAACACTCCACTCCAGGCCATTAGTTGTTGGGTGAGTAGATTGTAGCGAGTTTTCAGGTACTCCAGTGGCGATTGAATACGGAATTGCTGTCGCAACCGAACCCACCGTACTGGAAATACTCTGGCACTAGCGATGATGGTCAGTCCAATGGTGAATGCCCACCAGACGTAGAGCGAAAAGCCGTGAGTGTAGGCCAGCCCAGCGTAAGCTACGAATACCGCTCCACTATAGCCCGACACATGGTGCGAGATGCCCGATAACCACCAAGGCAAATTACCCCCGGCTACAAAGTAATCTTCCGAGTCCTGATTTTTGAAGTACGACCAAATTCCGATAACAACTAGCGTGAGAAAGAAGAGAATAACGACCAATAGATCAAATGAGTTTAACTTCATGGTTTAAGGCTATAGCTCGGCTTTCCCTTTGGCTTTCGTCATCACTTCTTCCAATGTTACTGATTCGCCACCCCGCTGCTTGCTGACATCGGCAGCGGTCATAAAAGTAAAAATCTCTAAGGTTTCTTCCGCGCTTACCGGAGGCTTACCAGTTTTGAAAAAATTGACAATCTCCACTAGCAGCGGACGATAGCCGTCGTAAGGACCAAGCGGGGCAATTCCAGTTTCACCAAAGGCGGTGCCGCCGTAGCCCAGTTCGCCACTTCCTACTACATCGGCGTTTTCGGAATACTGACGGGTTACACTTTGGCAGCCAGTACCCATTACGGTGAATAGAGCTTCCACTCCGTGGATACCGTACCAGTACAAATCGGGGTGGGTAGATTCTAGATGAGCCGGGCTGTAAGCATCGGCACCGAGAACTTTGCCGATACTGCCGTTCACGACTTCTTGCGCCGACTTCATGTAGCGCAACGAAGAAGACGAGAACATCGGCACATTATATTTCTCAGCAGCGTTAAAAAGAGCAACCACATCTGGTAAAGAAGCCGCGATAGGTTTGTCGATGAATACGGGTTTTCCGGCTTCAAATACTGGTAAAGCTTGTTCTAGGTGCCGACGTCCGTCGTTGGTTTCTAGTAGCACAAAGTCTACTTCATCCAGCAGGGCATCAATAGAATCTACGATCTTCACGCCTAGTTGCTGAATTTCTTCGGTATACTTAGGTATGCGACTCACACTGGATTCAATGTCTTTACTACCGTGCGGGTACGCGGCGACTACCGGATAACCAGCTACTTTGGCTTCGGCATTAGCATCATTTAGCACTTTAGTAAAGGCTACACTGTGGGAGGTGTCTAACCCGATAATCCCGACCTTTCCAGCTATCTCTTGATTAGTGAGTGAAGCAGAAGGCGATGACTTAGCGAGACTAAAAGAACCATTAGATAGTGCCACGCTTGACAATACTGTAGACCTGATAAAATTACGTCGATTGAGTAGTTGCATGAGTTAATGTATCATACTGGTAAAATAATATGTAGAAAATCTTGAAAATACTCTTACCGGACTTGTTCCGGTATCTCAGTCGGGAGACCCCGGAATTCGCATCCGCTCATCCGGGGAATATATTCCTAAGGCAGTCATTACATTTAAACACTGGGCTCCCAGCCGGGTTCGTACTCCCGGCCCCAGAGTTTCATCGCCTCGGGATCGTCCAAAATTTTTCCATTGCTAGGATCACAGGTAAGAGTACGTTTGGTTCGGTGAGCGATATTCCCCAACTGGCACAGTAGCACGCTCTTGTTTCCGTCTTTAATCTCCGAGTGCAGTTCTGCCCCGTCACGAATGCCCCGATAAAAATTCGTGAGATGATCTACATCCAGGTCAAAGCCAGGACCAGTAGTATCTAGGGCCTGGGCTGACTCGTAAGTAATCCGTTTTATCTCTTTACCCTTGTTATCAAAAGTAGCGTAGCCATTACCCAAGATTACCAAGCTGCCTTCCTCACCGTGAAATGAGGCACTGGCTGATATACCCTCAATCGGCTGCCCGTTGCAACTACGGCCCTCCCAGGCAATAGTTTTACCGTCCTCAAAATCGAAGGTGGTAATCTGAGTATCAGGGGTTTCCCAATCATCGTCGTAAGCATAGCGACCACCGCTGGAACTTACTTGGGTAGGATAATCTACCTCTAATCCCCAGCGACAGAGATCAACAAAGTGGGTACCGTTGTTGAGAATTTCACCAGTGCCCCAGTGCCAGAACCAGTGCCAGTTATAGTGAATCAGATTATCCTGGTACGGGCGGCGGGGCGCGGGTCCTTGCCATAGCTCGTAATCCAACCCAGCGGGAACCGGGGCAGGTTTACCTTTGCCAATAGAACCCCGGGTATTAGCGTACCAAGCCCGGGCGTAGTAAGGTCGCCCAATGACCCCATCCTTCACCGCCTGAATGCCTTCTACCACCAACGGCCACGATCGACGCTGGTTTCCCATTTGCACGGTTTTGCCGTAGCGTTTAGCTGCTTCCACCAGCATTTCACCTTCGCGAGGGTTATGGCTACACGGCTTTTCCACATACACGTGCTTACCCGCTTGCAGGGCCATTATCGCTGCTGGGGCGTGCCAGTGGTCGGGCGAGGCAATCACTAAGGCATCTAGGGCCGGGTCGTCCAATGCCTGACGGAAGTCTTTACTTCCCTTAGGCGCACTTTTTTGTCCCGCTGCCGTAGCTACTTCTATCCCTTTTGTTATAGCAGCATCGTCTACATCGCAAATATAGGCTACTTCAGCCTGAGGTAAATTAGCAAACCCACGAGCGAGCGCAGCTCCCCGACTGTTGGCGCCCATAATGGCAACTACGATTTTTTCGTTAGGCGAACCTTCTGGGAGGATGGAAAAGGGTTGAGGAGTAAATAAGGTAGCGCCAGTACTGGCAGCAGTCGCCTGCTTTAGGAAATCTCGTCGGTGCATATCAGTAGGTTGTTTCCCTGAACTTAAAAAAATTATCAATAAGATGGGATATTCCTCGGTTTTATCCTAGCCGATTTTTCCATAAATTGAGGTTACGCTTTAGATTCCAAAATTACCAATATCCAACGATTGGGATACTTACTATTCCGTAAATACTGGATTATACCATCAACCTCTATGATCGCTTATCATGAGAACCCGTACCCGAGTTACTTGGAGCAATGTCATCAAAAAGCATAAGGTAGAGCCTTTCAAGTATCTGATTCCGGGTAGCTTGCAAGATATAGTATCCGCCGTGCGTGAAGCTGAAGCGTGTGGTCACCGTATTCGAGCAGTTGGTTCCGGGCACTCATATTCGGATGTCGCTATTACCGATGGGCATCTAGTAGATATGTCCCGGCTGTGCCGTCAGTTAGATTTGGATAAAAACAAACTACTACGAGAAAAGCAGGAAAAGTTTCTGGTGGAGGTAGAAGGCGGCATTACAGTAGAAGCCCTCAACCGAAAGCTCGATCGCCAGAAATTAGCCCTAATTAATATGGGGGCGATAGATGAGCAGACCATTTCGGGGGCAATTGCTACCGGAACTCATGGAGCAGGACGTAACCTACCTGCTCTGTCAGGAATGGTGCGATCATTGATATTGGTGGCAGCAGGAGGCAAAATATACCGTATTGAACCTGAAGCAGGGTTTACTAATCCAGCTCAGCACAATGAGCCCGATACTGAGCTAATTCAGGATGATGATATCTTCAATAGCGTAGTGGTTAGTTTGGGGTGTACGGGAATTGTATACTCTTACATTTTAGAAGTACGTCCGCGTTACTGGCTGTATGAAAACCGTCAGCCCGCTAAGTGGTCGGAGGTACGCCGGCAGCTAGCTGATGGCTCTATATTTAACGATTACCCGATAACCATCAACGGTCAACAGGTGAAGCGTCCTATCCGTAGTCTGTTTATTGTGGTGAACCCTTATGAACAGAACGGAGATCATACCTGCATGGTAGCCCGCACCTTTGAGGTGGAGAAATTTCATTTCCGTACCATCCGCGACCGTACTCGAAATATATTGGCTACCATCGTCAGTAATATTCCGGTGGCTTACTGGATAACGCTATTGGTAGTAAACTATTTGCCTCGCTTTATTCCGGCGGCATTAGAACGATCCATGACTGCCCTGAAGGACGATACTTACGTCAATAAATCACACAAAGTACTTTTTCAGGGATTTGAGTACGTAGCTAGCCAAGGACACGGATCAGAGTTTGCCTATGATCGACACGATAATACGTACCTGGATGTAATGAATATCATTTTTGCTAAGGTTAAGCAGCTCTCGGAGAAGTATAAACTATACCCTAGCTCAGCTCCTACGCTACGCTTTGTAAAAGCTTCGCCGATGTACCTAACCCCCGAGCACGAGATGGATGTATGCTATATTGGCAATCCGGTACTAGTCAAGCAAAAAGGTGCTAGTTTGATATTAAACGAATATCAAGATATTCACTTGGAAGCGGGTGGTAAACCTCACTGGGGTAAAATTACTAATCGGTTGGAAGGGCATACTGAACTGATTAAGAAGTGGTACGATAAGCTTGGGACTTGGCGCAAGGTGATGCTCCGTTTTAACCCTGATCGCACTTTCCTGAATAGTTTCGCCGAACGTATGCAGCTTGATAAACCTTAAATTTTCCCAGCCCAACCTCTGAGATTTTGACCTAACTATGCGCTAGAATGGCGAAAATGACATCAGATAAATCAAGCCAAAATACTAAATCACCCTGGAAAACAGCGACTATTATAGTTTGGCTTAGGGTTCTTCAATTGGTACTTTATCACTGGATCATTGTTGTATATTTTGGGTTCGTTTATTGCGTCAAGAGCACTTAATGAACCTGCTTATACCAAGCTATTACAGGCGGACGGCAGTGCTCAAGAAAAAATAGTGGGTATTAGAATAAAGCTTAATACAGGAAACATAGTGAGAGCGATGGTGTCATTGGCAGGAATTGTGTTAGTTGCACTTGCTATGATTCTCTGAAAGGAATTATCAGCAAGAACAAGATGGATAAAGCATGTTTAAAGCTTTAGGATACTTACTGATAGGAGTACATCTCTTTTGTGGCTTTCTGGAGATGATACTGCAGAAAATCCCCTGGAAGCCCTTTGCGAATCCTGAATTTCCCAATTGGCTGTTGGTCATCCATTGGAGTTCGGTTCTATTTGCTGCTATCGGTTTTTTGTCCGGCTATTTCACGCGATGGGGTAAAACTCCGCAGTTGATGACAGTAGCCTACGGAATTATGGCATTAGTTTGTGTGGTAGAGACTTTTAGCTATATGACTAGCAAAACCAAGTATCTGGCGATGGGAGTAGAATATGTGGCGTATCTACTTATTCTGATACTCCTTTTTAATCCTTGCTTTGCCGCTTCTCATTTCAGATAAGCTTTTTGAGAGAGATGATTGAGCACTTTAAGAAATTTATCTCAGATTATACCGATGCCTCGGATGACTTACTCACGGAAATTTCTCGCTTAACCAAACCCAAACGGGCCAAGCGGGGTGAGTATCTCTTACGAACGAGTGAAACCTGCCGAGAATTTGCGTTAATCACTTCCGGCTGCACTCGGTTATTTTACGTTCCAGTTGAGAAAGAGGTGACGGTATGGTTCGGATTTTTCATAAGAGAGGGTTTCATGAATTATTTCTGGAAAGCTTTTAAGTGAAATCACCTGGTCAAAGGTAGTTCCACCAATAACAAATACCTTTTTCATCGTCAAAAAATGTGATTAACGAAAATACCATAATTCTCTTCTTGATTTCTATCTGGGCCATAGAAATCAACATTGAGTCCAATACCAAAGCTTGTCCTGCGCGATGAAATTCCTGCCCTCAAATAGAGTAAACTCCTTTCATGGGCCCCGTCATCCAGGTTTTGATTGTATATACTTTGTAATCGAGAGTACAATCGTAAATTCTTTGATAGCATAGGTTTATATTCAACTATTCCAACGCCTTCAAAATTAATGGTTGGAGCTAGCTGTAAAATAGGGCTGAACAAAAACAGCCAAGTAGGATCGGCCGAAAAAAATTGTATACCCGTAGATGGGACAGCCCCTTTGGCATAATGAAATTGTAACCCTGCTGTGGCATACAGCTTTTGAAAAAAATTGTAAGTCAATGAGTTTGAAATGACAATCTCATTACTGGCCCTGGTATTTTCGTATGGAATTAGCGCGGAAGCTACCCCAAAATATCCCAACCTGCTATTTTTCTCGAAGGGAAGTAGGGTGATTTCATTATAGGCCTACAACTTTTTGTAGGATGCTCTTCATATATTCATCATTCCAACCAGCAATCTTACGCTTGGTCTTAACACTACCCTTCATTTGCCCATCTTCCTGAATGATACGGATAGCCAGTTTG
>JBCCTI010000086.1:0-28117 GCA_039198955.1 Bacteroidota bacterium
CGGTGTGCCCGATTGGTGCGCAAAACGCTATCTTTTTCCAAAACTTGGGAAAACCACTACCTGGCTATCAAGTACTTCTTAGTTCATTACAATCTTGAAAGAATGGCAAAAATGCCATCCTTATTTTAAATACACTACCCACTTTTTTATTTTCTAGAGTTTTTAGTAATTTCGCAGCATGTTTTGAGAACTTAAGAAATAAAGATATTATGGCCGTTACCCGATTAGAACGCAAAGGATTACGCAATAAAGCCCGCGCTAAAGCCCGCAAGCAGCGCATTAAGCAGCTAAGTAAACAACCTCCTATTAAAAACATAGACATTGAGTCTATCAAAGAAGAGTTTGCCAAAAAAGCAGGAAAGCCTACTGCTAAGAAGAAAGCTCAGAAAGAAACAAAAAAGGAGGAAGCTCCTAAGGTTGAAGAAGTTAAAGCTGAGTCAGCTCCAGTTGAAGTTGATGAGGTAAAGGAAGAGAAATTACCTCAAGCTGAGGTAGCACCTGCTGAAGAATCTGCAACTGCTACTGATAAAGAAGAAGGGGTACCTCAGACCAGTGAACCTCAGGCCGAATCAGAAGAAGTAATGGAAGCTGCTAGTGAAGAAACAGATGCGGTAGAAGGGAAGGTTGAGGATGAAGATGCGGAGAAAAAAGCTTAAACTCATTGTAAAATACATCTTGAGAAGCATACCCTAATCGGTATGCTTTTTTCATTTGTGCTAGGTGCTCCGAATCACCGTTCCCTGAAAACTACCTCCTGATAAGAAAGCCTTCATATTCTCAATCTTCTTCCCGTTCAAGATCACTACTGTTAGATCCAGTTCCTCCGCCTTCTTGCTGGCAATTGGGTCAAACGGAGCTGACAGACCTGGAGTCCATTCATTGCCCACGATCTTCCGGAAGTCGGCCCAGTTGATTTGCTCAAAGCGCTGAGCATTCGGGTTCTCTCGCGGATCTTCGGCATACACGTAGTCTATATTTGATAGGTTCAGCACTGTTCTTGCCTGGTACCGTTGAGCGAGTAGCACGGCAATATAGTCAGTACTCCAACCAGGTTTCCAACCTGCCCCTACCAAAATAGGCGCGGTAAAGTTAGGTAAAGCGATATCGAAATCTTTCGCAATGATGGGATGAGCTTGCTCTTTGAAAATAGTCCGTAGCAGGTGGGCGTTTAATCGAGTGGCGTGAATTCCCAACCAGTCGCGCTCTTCATCATCTACCCCACTCACCGTCTCGGCAGCAGCTTGATAATTCCGAGCCGTTCTCCCTCCCCCCACGGTCAGAATAAAGCGGTCACCTTGGGTAACACGCTGGTTAATAAACTTTTTAAATTGGGTTAGATAATCCGTATCTATTGCGTCCGGAACCACAATAGAGCCGCCCAGGGAAAGTACGTAAAGTGCCATGTTTGGTTAGTTTGACTTTGAACCGAGTTCAATCGCTTCTAACTCACTAACCTTGCCATTGTTTAGTTGAAAACGTAAAATCGTCCGCACCCGGTGAAAACCTTGCCGTCCCGCTGCCCCCGGATTCAGACAGAGCATATTATCTCGCTCAGTATCTTTTATAATTTTTAGGATATGAGAATGGCCACAGACGAACAGATCAGCTCGTTGCTCTGCCAGTATTTTTCTTACCCTCGGATTATACTTGGGTGGATAACCACCGATGTGGGTCATCCAGATAGTTATACCTTCCTGCTCTAACCATAGGTCTTCTGGCAAACGTTGCCGCAAAACCCCACCGTCAATATTTCCAAAAACTGCCTGAGTAGGTTTAAACTCTTGTAGTTCGTCCAGTATCTTTTCAGAGCCAATATCCCCGGCGTGCCAAATCTCATCACAGTTGGCAAAGTAGGTAAAGATCTGCGGATCGAGGTAGCCGTGGGTATCCGACAAAAGGCCAATTCTGAGCATAATTTCCAACTTTTTAAGGATAAAAGCGGCCTTAAAAAAAAATTGTTAATGGTAGCAGCGAAGTGTTTAACGAGATTGGAATATCTACGTATAGCACTGATGAGATTCGTTCCTTCAGCCCGTTAACCCCAAATGATACTAGTGAATATCAGTAGTACTTTGGTTCTATCTATGGCGAGCCTTCACTATTTTTTATGAAAAAGCTATTTTTTCTACTGCTGATACTGATTGCCTGCCAGGAAGAGTAATATAACTCGGATAGTCCATCAGCAGATCAATTTGTGAAACTGCTACAAAGCGGAGAATACGACCGTAACTAACTTTTAATCAACTCTACGGCTCAACGTAATGAAGCCCAGCAGTAACTGACGAAAAAGTGCTAGAAGCAGCTATTGGCAGGTGATAATTGAAATACTTTGCATCACCAATTCACTGTCAACTTTTCCTTATCAACTAGTTTCCTTTTTCTTCCAATATCGCATCAGTCCAGCTACGCTCATCCAAGAAGGGTTAGCCGCTTCATACTGTTTAATCGTTTCTTCGTTGGCGCCTTTTGCACGAAGTTGACTAGCTACGTAGGCCTGGAATTGAGGAGCTAGTTCCTCAGACGGTCGCCCAGTATTCATTTTCTCTTTAACCCAGCTGGCCCAGTCCAATAATTGTATTTCCAGTTGGCTTAGATGAGTATCCACATTTTCAACCCGACCAAAATGAGTCAGATACAAGGCCTGCGGGTTTAGGCCTCTCAGCAGCTGAATGGAGCGTTGCCAATCTTCTAAATTAATATCGGGGGGTGGGCAAGGTGGTTCTACTAATCCACCATTAATCTGAACTCCACCTACGTCTCCCGTAAATATTACGTCATCTAACTGATAAGCAATATGGTGAACTGCGTGCCCCGGAGTATGATGCGCTGTAATTTTGGTATCACCAAAAGTAAGTTCAGTTCCATCTTCTACTGCTCGCAATTGACCTTCAGAGATGGGTTGCATTTTGCCCCACAGTCGCTCCATCTCATCTTGATAAATACGCTTGGCTGAATCCCAGAGCTTTTGCGGGTTAGCCAGATGCCGAACCCCGAACGGGTGAACATAGATAGTGGCTCCCTGCTCCGCCAATGCCCAAGCCGCCCCGGCGTGGTCAAAGTGAATATGGGTTAGCAAAACGTGCTGAATATCAGCCGGATCAAAACCTGCTTTATTAATTGCTTGTTGGAGCATGGGATAAGTAGAATACGGTCCCGTTTCAATGAGGATCGGCCCCTCTGATGTTTCAATTAAGAAGCTAGCAATGGCTTGAGAAATACCTAAAAATTGTAAATCGAGGGTGTAGATCATAAAAAGTAAAGTTGTTTCCTTGGCTCAATGTAGCAGTAAGCGTAGTGAATTGCAACCTTTAAACATACCCTACTACCCAGTAGGCTACCGTCCCAACTATTTCCCGAATCACTACTTCAAAGTTGCCAATCGCCCCCGAGTTTGGAATAATCAGCCAATCAGGAGTAAATTGGATTTCCTGGCTTCGCATACTTACTGGGAAAATATCAATGGGTACTCCTACTTTCTCGAAACAGGCTTTAGCTCGGCGCATATGATAAGCCGAAGTGATTAGCAATACCTTAGAAGTAATACCATTTTCCTGCAACACCTTCCAGCTATTCAGGGCGTTTTCGCGAGTATTTCGAGAAGCAGCTTCTACCAAAATATCAGCTTCGGGAACCTGAGCATTACGCAAAATTCGCTGCAAAGAAACAGCTTCAGGGATACTATCTACTAATAATTTGCCCGAACCACCGGTTAGCAGAATCTTTTTGATCTTACCCTCTCGGTAGAGTTGGACGGCATGAAGAATACGATCAGCATCGCCGACCACATGACTACGGTCACGGGGCTCTTTATCAACTGTAACTCCCCCTAGCACTACCCCAACTGGATACTGAGGCAGGGATGCAATCGGGCGGGGAGGAACTTCCCAGGTCAGCAATAACAAATTGCTGAGAAAAGTATTGGTAAACAATAGCAGCAACCCCAACCCAGTGATAAAAAGTAGCTTCCGATATCGCTTCCAGAAAACATACAGCAGAAATACTAGCACTACTAGGGTGATGGGCATCACCAGAAAATACAGCGTTTTGGAGAGGATGAAGAACACAGTGAGTTTAGTATTATAGCGACCGCCGTGTGGTGCGGGGTATCATAAAAACTTTTGGAGAATATCTGAGTGAAAAGACCATTGACAGTGAGGCATTTCGGGCTAAGCAAGAATAGCTTAGGAAAGGGTGAACATCCTCATTTCAGCAAGTTCACCCCGATAGATTCACCGCTCAGAATTTGTTTTTGTTTCTTATTAACAAAATCCGGCGACAGTTTCCGCAGGAAATCAGGAAGGATTAGCGGTTTCAGCCGGAGCTTCATCGTCTACTTCTAAAGAAGTCTCAGGCTTTGGCTTCTTGCTCTTCTTTTTTGACTCCTTTTCTTTTTTCTCGAGCTCTTTTTCCTTCTTCTGTATGAAGGCCTCTTCCTCAGCTTTGGCCTGGTTGATAATAAACTCTTCCTCTTCCCGCTCTTCCAGTATGTACTGGTTGATGCGCTGCCGCAGCTCTTTGGTAGACAAGTTACGATAAATTTCCCCGTCGACCACCACCGACATCTGCCCGGTTTCTTCGGATACAACCAGCACTAGCGTATCCGTAATTTCAGTCATTCCAATGGCAGCCCGGTGGCGTAACCCTAATTCAGCAGGTAGGTTTTCTTGCTCAGTCACGGGCAAAATACAGCGAGCTGCTTTGATCTTCCCCTCATAGATGATAACCGCACCGTCGTGCAGAGGACTGTACTTATTAAAAATAGACAACAATAACCGTTTAGATACCATCGCATCAATTTCATCACCCGATTCGGCGTAGAACTTCAAGGGTGAATTTTTTGAAAAGACCATAAGTGCCCCGGTATTAGAACCGCTTAGGCTCTTGGAGGCGTCAATAATGGGCGTAAGGTTCAGTTTCTCTTTCTCCTCATTTTTACGCCAGAATGTATTAAAGAAGTTATCCCGGTTGATGGTAGTCGTTTTTCCCAGCAGCAATAAGAATTTCCGGATCTCCTGCTGAAAGAGAACGATAGCTGCTAGCACTCCTACTTCCATAAACTGCCCCAAAATGGTAGACAGTAACTCCATCTGCGCCGCCCGCACTACCAGATAAAAAAGATACAAGGTAAGAAAGCCAAAGAAGATACTGAGAGCCACACTACCCCGCATCAGTTTGTATACCTGATAGAGCAGTACCGCTACCAGCAGTATATCAAAAATATCGTTCCAGTTAACTTCTAAAAACCCTATGTAAAAATTATAGATCAATGTTAATTGTTATCTTCTTTATATTCACTCTTCGTATACTGAACTAAATGAATGGCTTCTTGGGCTTCCTTCACATCGTGCACCCGCAAAATAGCCACTCCTTGCAACAAGGCCACAGTATTAAGTACGGTAGTACCGTTCAGTGCGTTGCCTGGAGTACCCCCTAATCTTTTGTAAATCATCGACTTACGCGACAGCCCCGCCAGCACCGGAAGCCCTAGCTCCTGAAACGCCTGCAGATGGTTCAGCAAATGATAATTCTGATCGATAGTTTTGGCAAACCCAAAGCCCGGATCGAGAATAATATCAGCTACATTCAACTCCCGCAATCGGGCAATCTTTTGCTGAAAGTACCCTAATAACTCAACAACAATGTGGTCATAATCGGTCAGTTGCTTCATAGTTTGCGGTGTTCCGCGCATGTGCATTAACACATAAGGCACCTGATAGCGAGCTACTACCTCAAACATACGCGGGTCAAGCTCACCCCCCGAAATATCATTCACCATGCAAGCCCCAGCAGCAAGTGCCTCTTGGGCTACTTCTGCCCGAAACGTATCGACCGACAGATTGGCCTCCGGAAAATTTTTAGCGACGTGCTCAATAGCCGTAACTACCCTCAACTTTTCTTCTTCTACTGAAATGTGCGACGCCCCCGGACGGGAAGAGTAGCCACCCAAATCGAGTAGGGTTGCCCCGTCCCGTAGCATTTTTTCGGCCTGACTCAGTAGCGCTCGGTCAGCTTGGTGGTATTTCCCGCCGTCATAAAACGAATCGGGAGTGATATTGAGGATCCCCATCACGTGAGGACGGCGCAGGTCAATTAACTTTCCCCGCAGATTGAGTGTAAATTTCTTAAAAAAGATGTTACTTTCTACTTCCAATTCAATTACCGTACCCAAGTAAGAATTAACAGAAAAAAATCTTGAAAGACCAAACTTATCGCGAATATAGTCAAGTAATTGACCGTTGTAAAGAGGTTTTTTTAAAGAAAACCCAAGATTATGGTACTGCCTGGCGAATTCTGCGGTTACCGTCGCTCACCGATCAGATTTTCATCAAAGCTCAGCGTATCCGTTCTATTCAGGAAAAAGGTACACAACAGGTTCAAGACTCTATTAATGATGAATTTATCGGTATTATTAACTACTGTATTATGGCTCTAATGCAACTGGAGCTTGTTGATGATCTGGAGCTGAATAAATCAGTTGAAGAACTGGAGCCTCTGTACAACCGGATGGCTGAGGAAACGCTCAACTTATTGAAAAGCAAAAACCATGATTACGACGAAGCCTGGCGCGACATGCGGGTAAGCTCCATGACCGATATTATTCTAATGAAGCTCCTCCGCACCAAACAGATTGAGGACAACGACGGTAAGACGCTAATTTCCGAAGGCGTAAAAGCCAACTACCAGGATATGATCAATTATTCAGTTTTTTCGTTAATACAATTGGATGAATGATGATTAATGACTGCGGCCGCCGCGCCCACCGCGTAGCGCGGATGACTAATGGAAAACAGACTTTCCCGAGTTATCTCATTAATCATTACTCACTATTCATTAATCATTATGATCAAGCACATTGCAAGAATATTGGTCGGAGGGTTATTTATATTCTCTGGTTTGGTAAAGCTAAATGACCCAGTGGGAACAGCTATTAAGCTGGAAGAGTATTTTGAGGTATTCGCGGTAGACTTTGCCCCGGTTTTCAGTGCGTTTGTTCCGCTAGCACTGGGGCTGTCGGTCTTTCTGAGCGTACTAGAAGTAGCCCTAGGCGTAGCCGTACTGATTAATTACCGAATGAAGATCACCAATTGGGTGTTACTGGGGCTGATTGTATTTTTTACCTTCCTGACCTTTTATTCAGCGTACTTCAATAAAGTGACCGACTGCGGCTGCTTTGGTGATTTTATCAAGCTTACCCCCTGGGAATCGTTTACCAAAGATATTGTTCTGCTAGCGCTGATTCTTATTCTGTTTGTCAACCGTAACCGTTTTAACGAAGTCTTCTCCCTGAAAGCAAGTCATCTTACCGTAGCCATTACCACAGCAATCTGTACCTGGCTAGGAATCTACGCCATTCAGCACCTCCCTTACCTCGACTTTAGGGCGTACTACGTCGGAGCAAATATTCCGCAACTGATGCAACCTTCAGAGGCTTTACGCTATAAATATATTATGGAAAAGGACGGGGAGACCGCTGAGTTTACCGAGTACCCCACCGAGGGCGGTTACGAGTTTAAAGAGATGGTACTGCTCAACCCCGAGGCCCAGCCCAAAATTACCGATTACAGTGTGTGGAATGATGAGGGCGAATTCACTCAAGGTACCTTTGAAGGAAATAAGCTAGCCATTGTGATGTATGACGTAAACAAGGCCAATCAAGAGGCAATTGGCGAAATCCAGCAGTTAGTTTCCAGTTTACCTAGTGATGTAGAGCCGATTGTTCTCACTGCCTCGGGAGCTGAAGCTTACGACAAATTTCAGGTTTCCCACCCCAACTTCACCATTCCCCATTACTACGCCGATGCCACCGTGCTCAAAGCCATCATTCGTGCCAATCCGGGGATTGTCTATATGTCTGATGGAACTATTCAGAATAAGTGGCATTATAATGATATGCCAACTCCAACAGAATTCTGATTAAACGATTAGCAATATGAATACTCTCTTAAGCAGAATCACAATTGACGACGAAATTTGCAACGGAAAACCAACGATTCGAGGCATGAGAATTACAGTACAAACCGTTGTAGAATTTCTGTTAGCTGGTACTAGTGAAGAAGAACTATTACATCAGTATCCAATACTAGAAAAGGAAGACATTGAAGCTTGCCGACAGTTTGCTGCTCGCCTAATGAGTCAGCGTTTTTCTGTACGGGATCACGCTGCATGACATGTCCAAGTACTTGATTGATGTTAACTTACCTTATTATTTTATCTTTTGGAACAACGAAACATATGTTCATCAGATAGACATTGAACCTCGAGCAAAAGATAAAGATATATGGCAATACGCTCGCAAGAATAATCTCATCATTATTACCAAAGATAGTGACTTTTCTAATCGAATTTTAGTATCCGAACCGCCACCTAAGGTGATTCATATTCGAACCGGAAACACAAGTATGAAGGAGTTTTATCGCATCATTAGTGAGTGTTGGCAGAATGTGGAAGATATGATTCTATCTCATAAGCTAGTAACTGTACACAAAAAGTTCATAGAGGGAGTAATTTGAATTTCTTAACAGTAACTAAGGCATTGTCCATATGTCTGATGAAGCTGTTCAGAATAAGCGACACTACAACACAATGCTCAAATAACACCGAGCTTTTGATGAAGCAATTTATATTGGCATGAAACTCTTTCTAGTCGGTCTGCCCGGGTCGGGAAAAAGTACACTGGGGAAGCAACTAGCTGGGCAACTTGAGTTACCGTTTATTGACCTGGATGATGTTATTGAGGCTGCAGCCCAACAACCCATCCGAGAGATTTTTGCTCAGCAGGGAGAAGATTACTTCCGCAGGCTGGAGCAAAAATCCTTGCTAGACACTATCGCTCAGAACTTAGAATTTGTGATGGCTACGGGTGGCGGTGCGCCCTGCTTTTTTGATAATATGCAAAAGATGAACCAGGCAGGAACGACTATCTTCGTAGATACTCCGGTGGTAATCATTACCGAAAGGATGAAGAAAGAGGGCGTGGCGGTTCGCCCTCTCTTACATGAGTTGAATACTGACAATTTCGCCGAGGCTTTCTATCAGAAGTTTGCCCATCGGCTACCTTACTACCAACAAGCCAAAATCACAGTAACTTCAGAAGATAGCTTGGATACTATTCTAGTCCAACTCAAAAGTTAAACCCCAATGTAAGTAATGCACGGGTTTGCCCATTGGACTGAGAAATAAATGGTCCGTTCAGATAAGGCACAAAATCTGACTCAAAACTGGTTCGGCTAACGGATATATCAGCAAAGAAGGATGAAACATTGATACCAAATCCACCGGAAATTACTGCCCGATCCCGGTCTAAAGTATCATTAGTAAACTGGGTAGGGTCATCATAGAAGGCGTACCCTGCCCGAAACCGGAAAATATTATAGCGAAACTCTCCTCCCACCCGATAGTTAATCACAGGTTCAAATAAAGTTTCTACATCCGCGTTCACCTGGCCTAGCGAAGTCGCTTCACTGTTGGAGAATCGGTTAGCCTGGTAATTCACATACTCAGCATCAACTGAGAAAAACCCATACTTCTCAAAGAAATAGGTCAGCCCCAAACCAGTACGGGAAGGGGTAGATAGATTATATTCATTGATAAAGCGGTTACCCAAGACCGGGTCAGTAAGTTCGATATTAAATGCATCTGCCGGATCGTCTGTTTCTCGGATTCTTTGAACATCAGAAGCCAGTGTAAATGTCTCTTCAGTACGAATACTAAAGTAGGTAGGGCTTTGGTACGAGAACCCTACGGTCAGTTCATTGATTGGCCGATAAATCACTCCTAGGTTGGCATTAATGCCTGTTCCACTGATGTTCAGCTCTTCGGTAAGTATATTTCGGTTGACAAAACCAATAGAAACATTTCCACCTTCTACAGGAAAAAACTCGCCACCACTGTTCACAAAATCTACGTATTGCTGGGTGTAAACTACTTCTTCGTCATACACACTTTCCCGTTGGTAGTTAAAGCCCCGGAAGCCAATACTGACCCCTAAGTAGAGCTTATCTTTATAGTTTCCACCGTAGGCAAAGTTCCACTGGGATAGATTTCCCGAAGTAGATAGAGCGCCTGACTGCACCGTAGTAGCGTCAGCCGGAATAGATGCAATATAATTCTGACCAGTCGCGTCAGGATTAATCAAAAAATTGAGGTACGCTGCTTCAGGATACCCAATAATCTGACCGTTATCTATGTTTGCCTCTAGGTCTCCAATTGGAATACCATTTGACTGTAACGCAAACTCATCTAGAATAGAAATATCACTATTAACCAGACCATATTCAGACTCAAGATTTAGGGCGTTCAGCTGATTGTAGGTAATGGCAAAAGAACCCCCTCGCCAATCAGCGGGCATTAGGTCATCTTTGGTATTGTTAATAACGATACCAAAGTTAGCAATATTAAGTCTACCCCCGAAGGCATCGGTTGCAGCCCCCAGGTAATTTGTGGTCGAGTTAGTTACCCCCAAACCAGGTGAAAGAACTACGGAAGAACGATTGTAAAACCCTAACCCAGCCGGGTTTAGCGCAGCCGCACTTACGTCTCCCCCCAACGAGTAACCGGTACCACCAATTGCCTGAAAACGGGCAGTTCCGGTGGGAGTAAACTGACCGAAGAGCAGGGCATCTTCGGCAATCTGCGAGAAGGCCGGACTAACCATTGTTAGCAGCCCAATTATGATAAGCGATCTATGGATTAATGTATGCATAATGTAAAGGATAGGTAAAAAAAAGAGTGTAGTAAGAAAACGTTCTCACTACACTCTTAGTACTAAAATCAAGCCAAGCTTGTTTGAATGCTATTGTTATCTTCCGCCTCTCCCTCTTGTTCCTCTTGAGCTGCTGCCACTAGAGCGAGTTCCGCCATAACTACCTCCTCTTGAGCCACCTGAAGAGTAACCACTACTACGGGATGAGCCACCCCACGACCTGTTGCTATTTCCGTAGTTGCTGCGGCTGCGAGTGCCACTACTACTGTAGGAACGAGAACGGGTACCAGTACTTCCACTACTATAAGAGCGGTTATATCCTGAACTATTATTGTTATACCGACTTGGTGCCGAACTTCTGCGGTTAGGGGTATAGTTTGGTGAAGAACTACCTCTATTCCGAGCTGCTGGACTGTAACTTCTGTTGGTACGAGTAGCTGATGAGCGCGTTGGGCTACTATAGGACTGTCTCGCATTAGTATACGATGAACGGCTACTTTGGCTATTAGTTAGTGCATTTCTACTCCTCGTACCATCAAATGGGCTTCGGCCTCGGTTGGTAGCTAGTCGGGAACGAGTAGCGGTGGTAGCAGCACCCCGAGCCCTGTCGGTAGTTACCCGGCGATCAAAACCAGTACTTCTAGCACCTCTAGTGCCTGCCACTACAGTTCGGCGATTCCCCACAAAGTCATTGTTGACTACCACCAGTGGTGTAGGACAGAAACCAAACCGATTATATGGATTGGCGAAGAAACCATTGCGGAAACCAGCGGCGTATCCGAATCCACCAAAACCGAAAGGTCTGCCAAACCCAAAACGATTAAAGCCCCAAGGACTACCAAACGCAAAGGCATTACCAAAGCCAAACCCAAAACCTACGTTGACATTAAATCCAGGACGAAAGCCGAAGCCTGCTCCGGGAAAGAAAGGATCAAAGAACGGGTCATAGAAAAAGGGATCGTAAAACGCCATACTGTTCCAGTAGGGGTTTCCGAATCCACCGCCCCAGCCAGCTCCCCACATGGGGTTAAAGAAGGGATCATTCCACATTCTAGCCCGGGCAAATGCCGGATTTCCAAACGATGCGTAGTTAGGACGCGCTCCGTTAAACTGATTATTAAACTGCCGATCTTCCTCGGCTACGTAATATTCAGCCTGCGTCTCTTCAGCGTTATTATCGCTGGTGTAGCGATTTACGTCTACCGCATCCGGATTAAAGTTCTTAGAAGCTACCTCTTCTTGGTAAATATAGGAACCTTCTCTATCGTAAGCCGCCTTATTAGGATTATTCAGCTTAGTAACTGCCACCGTGGTGCGGTCGCTAGAGTTAAAGTATACATCATCGTACTCTCCCTTTTGAGCGTACTGGTCGGGCGCACAGGCGGTGAATAATACTGCCCCACTGAGGCCGAGAGTTAATGTCGCAAGTAAGTTTTTCATAAATATCCTCCTTCAATTTCTGGTAGTGTGTCTATTTTTATACGGTAAAACGACCGATAAAGATTTGTTATCAATATCTTTACACGTAAGAAATCAGCTAAATCTACGTAAAAAATAGCAATTATTATACCAATAGAACAAATATATGGGTAAAGGAATTCCATCGCGTCAGGCGGACTATTCGGCCTGGTACAACGAATTAGTGAAAAAAGCCGACCTGGCCGAACCTTCGGCAGTGCGGGGTTGTATGGTGATTAAACCTTACGGTTTCTCTATTTGGGAAAAGATGCAGGCCGAGCTCGACCGCATGTTTAAGGAAACGGGGCATACCAATGCCTACTTCCCGCTCTTCATTCCAAAATCCTACCTTAGCAAAGAAGCCCAGCACGTAGACGGTTTTGCCAAAGAGTGTGCGGTGGTAACCCACCATCGGCTCAAAAATGCCGAAGACGGCAGTGGTGTAGTCGTTGACCCCACCGCTAAGCTGGAGGAGGAGCTGATCGTCCGCCCTACTTCCGAAACCGTCATCTGGAACTCCTACCGCAACTGGATTCAATCATACCGCGATTTACCGCTCCTAATCAATCAGTGGGCCAATGTGGTACGCTGGGAAATGCGGACCCGATTGTTTCTACGGACATCCGAGTTTCTTTGGCAGGAAGGGCATACTGCCCACGCCACTGAACCAGAAGCTGTAAAAGAAACTGAACAAATGCTAGAGGTCTACGCTACTTTTGTGGAGCAGTTTATGGCGGTTCCGGTTATCCGCGGACTCAAAACCCCGAGCGAACGCTTTGCGGGAGCGGTAGAAACCTACTGTATTGAAGCCCTGATGCAGGATGGAAAAGCCCTTCAGGCCGGAACCTCCCACTTTTTAGGACAAAACTTCGCGAAAGCCTTCGATGTAAAGTTTGCCACCAAAGAGGGGGGATTAGACCACGTATGGGGAACCTCTTGGGGAGTAAGTACCCGATTGATGGGTGCCCTGATTATGGCACACAGCGATGATAACGGGCTGGTACTACCTCCCAAACTCGCCCCGATGCAAGTGGTCATCATTCCGATCTTCAAGACCCAGGAGCAGTTTAATGCTATTTCTGAGAAGGTCAATTTACTGAAAACGGAGTTGCAGCATCTGGGTATCTCAGTGAAATTCGACGACCGCGATACGCACAAACCGGGCTGGAAGTTTGCCGAATACGAACTCAAGGGAGTCCCGGTACGTCTTGCTCTCGGTCCCCGCGACCTAGAAAATAACACCGTAGAAGTCGCCCGGCGCGATACACTAGAAAAGCAATCAATGGCGATGGACGATCTGTTTCCACAGAACATCCGGGACTTGCTGAACGACATTCAGGAAAACATCTACCAGAAAGCCCTGAATTTGCAGCGAGAAAGCTCTCAAAAGGTAAACACCTACGAAGAATTTAAGCAGATAATAGAACAGGAAGGCGGGTTTGTATACGCCCACTGGGACGGTACCGACGAAACTGAAGCCAAGATCAAAGAAGAAACTAAGGCTACCATCCGCTGTATTCCGCTCAATGCTGAGGAAGAGCAGGGCGAGTGTATTTATTCGGGCAAACCATCCAGACGCCGGGTATTGTTTGCGAAAGCGTATTAAGGTACTACAGTACGATGGTGTTACAGTGTTAGCGGGTTCAAATATTCATTTATTGATATAAACTCAGGACTTTAAACTCAATAAATCAAACTTTAACACATTAACACCTCGCACTATAACACTAATTATCAGATTATTCCTACCTTTCGCAGTAGCAGACTAATCCAGCTTAATTCATTATGCTTGACTGGCTTTCTATTGTGATTTTACTGGCGGTTGGTATCGTACTGATTGTGGTAGAATTAATTTTCATTCCGGGGACAACCATTTTCGGCACCGCTGGCTTGTTACTAACTATTGCGGGAGTTGTACTGAGCTTTGTCAACTACGGCAATGCACTAGGTTTGGGAGTGATGGTAGCGGCTTTTGTTTTACTAGGTATTACGCTATTTTTCAGTCTTAGAACCGAAGCCTGGGAAAGACTATCACTCAAAACCTCTAATCAGAGCCGGGTCAATGAAGAAGTGAAGCATAATGTCTGGAAAGGTGACCGAGGAACGACTTTGTCCGCCCTACGTCCCTCGGGAAAAGTAGAGTTCAAAGAAATGACTCTGGAAGTCAGCACCCTAGGTCAGTACGTCGATGCCGGAACCGAAGTAAGAGTTATCGATGTACAACCCAACAAAATTTTAGTAGAACCAGCAGCCGAAGGCTAAGGATACCGGAGAAAGGAGTCAGGAAACTAGAGAATATTCTCATTTACCATTCAACATTCCGGTTTCCAGTTTTCGGAATCCGGTATTCATTATCATTACACTTTAAAAACACCTATGGAAGGAATTGCGCTTATTACTATCATCATTGCAGGAATTATCCTGTTCTTCACTATTCTTTATTTTATTCCCGTTAACCTGTGGATTACTGCCCAGTTTTCTGGGGTGCGGGTCGGTTTATTTGAACTGATGTTTATGCGTCTTCGCAAAGTACCACCCAGCATTGTCGTGAATTCGCTTATTACAGCTACGAAAGCCGGGCTGGACATTACCACCTCCGATCTGGAAACCCACTACCTGGCGGGAGGAAATGTTCCTTCAGTGATTAAAGCCCTCATTTCGGCGGATAAAGCCAATATTCGCCTGACGTTCAAGCAAGCTACCGCTATTGATTTAGCCGGACGCGATGTATTTGAGGCTGTGCAGATCTCAGTAAATCCCAAAGTGATTAACACCCCGGAAGTAGCTGCTGTGGCCGCCGATGGAATTCAGCTAATGGCGAAAGCCCGGGTCACCGTTCGAGCGAATATTGCCCAGCTTGTGGGGGGAGCCGGGGAAGATACCATCCTAGCCCGCGTGGGAGAAGGCATCGTTACCTCCATCGGTTCCGCCGCTATGCATACCGATGTACTGGAAAACCCCGATAAAATCTCCAAACTAGTACTTCAGCGCGGTCTGGATGCCGGAACTGCCTTCGAAATTCTCTCAATTGATATTGCCGACGTAAACGTAGGCGAGAATATCGGAGCCAAGCTACAAATTGATCAAGCCAATGCCGACCTAAAAGTAGCCGAAGCCAAAGCCGAGGAAAGACGGGCGATGGCGGTAGCCGAAGAGCAGGAAATGCGCGCCAAATCGCAGGAAGCCCGCGCCAAAGTTATTCTCGCCGAATCGGAAGTACCCAAAGCCCTAGCGGATGCCTTCCGCAGTGGTAACCTGGGCATTATGGATTACTACAAAATGCAGAACATCCAAGCCGACACTGACATGCGCCAGGCCATCTCCGGGCAAGATGATGGTGGTAAATCGAGTAAGTAATAAAATACTGGTGAAAGAGAAATAGCGGCAATATCCTCATTATACAGCTGATGTTACTGGATAATGGAGATATTGCCGTCATAAGTTTGTTATATTCCCTATTACTCCACAACAAGATAAATCACGAAAATCAATAGATTTTCTGCTTTAATAACCGTTAATTGGGATTTTCCTACACGATCAAACTTTTAAACTATAAGAAATGAAAAGAACTCTAGTTAGCATTTGTTTAGCACTGTGGTGTTATTCAGTCGTAGGCCAAAAAGTCGAAAATGACAAAAATTCAATCAAGCCATTTCAAGAAATAAAAATCGAAGAATATGGCAATGACGAATTTATCATCAAGTCTTTGGATGCCAAGACTGCCCGATTTACTAAAGTAGCCCGGGAAATTTGGGAAAACCCTGAATTAGGGTATTTGGAATTTACCAGTTCAAAATTATTAGCCGATGAGCTCAAAGACGCTGGATTCAATGTCGAAACAGGAGTCGCAGATATGCCCACTTCATTTGTGGCTACCTACGGCGACGGTGGCCCGGTACTTGGATTTTTGGCCGAATTTGATGCCCTACCGGGCTTGTCACAGGATGCTGTTCCATACCGATCGGTCTTGGTAGAAGGGGGAAACGGTCATGGGTGCGGGCACAACCTATTTGGCACAGCTGTCATTGCCTCTGGTATCGCTCTCAAGGAATGGATTGATAACAGCGATGTGAAGGCTACCATCAAGATATTTGGTACGCCAGCTGAAGAAGGTGGGGCCGGAAAGGTCTACATGGTCCGTGCTGGCCTATTCGAAGATGTAGATGCTGTAATCAACTGGCACCCCGCTGATCGTAATGTTGCCAATGCTCTTACATGCAATGCGGTAATGCATGGCTATTTCAAATTTAGTGGCCAGAGTTCCCATGCGGCAGGTTCTCCGCAACGGGGCAGATCGGCATTGGATGGTGTCGAGGCAATGAATCATATGGTCAACATGATGCGCGAGCATGTGGATCAAGGAAGTAGAATACACTATGTCATTACAAATGGAGGTCTTGCCGCCAATGTCGTTCCTGACTATGCCGTGGTGGAATATATGGTACGTCATCCGGATGTGACGGAAGTTCAACAGATGTGGGATAGAGTGGTCAAAGCTGCAAGAGGTGCTGCCATGGGAACAAGCACAGAGGTAGAAATAGAGATCGTTTCAGGAATGTATGGCCTTTTACCCAATGAGACCTTATCGAAAGTCATGCACGAGAATCTAACCATTGTCGGTGGTGTTGAGTACGATGCAAATGAATTAGAATTTGCCCAGAAGATTCAACAGACCTTTGATTCTCCTAGGGTTCCTCCTTTGAACAATGCTCAGGAAATTCAGCCTTATCAACTAAGCCACTTCCCTGCCTCAACCGATGTAGGTGATGTGAGCTACGTAGTACCAACGGTAGGCTTAGGTACGGCCACCTGGATACCGGGTACAGCAGCACACACTTGGCAAGCAGTAGCGGCTGATGGAATGTCAATAGGATTTAAGGGGATGATGGCCGCTTCCAAGACTATGGCCCTAACAGGTAAAGACCTCATTCTAAATCCATCGTTGATACAAGAAGCCCAAGTAGAATTTCAGGAAAGATTAGGAAGCTTGGTTTATGAACCGCTGATTGGTGATATGATGCCACCTTTGGAGTATAGAAAAGAACAAAACAAGGTAAAGTAAAATAAGGCCGAATCGCCATAATCCCTATTTGATTCGGCCATAAACTTGTTTTAGCTAAGGAATATCTAACGTCTGCCAACTCGGCTTCTCCAGGGCCAGATATACATCATTGAAGGAATCGTAAATGAGATCATCGTGCTTGAGGGGAATGGTGCTGCGCCCGTTTATAGCTACCAGACCGTAGCGTTTGCCCCGGCGGATGATGACGTAGCCGTTGCCCAAATCTTCCAGGGCGTCGTACTTGGGGTGGATCAGTATTTTACCGTTTTCACTAACCAGCCCCACTTGGGGGATTTTCTCTCCCCGTATCTCCCGGGGCTTTTCTAACTTGAATCGTGACTGCTGGGCAGGCATAATCCGGTTGTATTCTACCGGAATTATTTCTTCACCCCGACGGTTAACCATCCCCAGTAAATCATTTTTTTTCACTACCGCCAGCTTTCCCTCAAATGGGCTGGCGTGGTCGAAGCGGGGTTGCACAATTAGGCGTTCGCTTTTGTTGATGTAGCCCCAGCGACCCAGCAGTTTAACAGCTGCCATATTATCCTGGAAGTGCGTAATGGAATCGTAGCGGTTCGCAATCCGCAATCGTCCCAGTTCATCTACAAAGCCATACTTACCGTGAATCTTCACTCCCAGAAAGCCATCACTTATGGGGTGCAGTTCCTCAAACTCATTGTCGGCATCCACCAGTTTCTCACCCGCTCGGTTGAGAATACCATACTTTCCCTCTTTCTGAAATACGTACACCATTTCTTCCTGAAGGGCAGAAATAGTATCGTACCGTACTTCCATCATCCGTTCCCCACTGAAGTTTACCAGCCCGTATTTTCCTTCTTCACTTCGCTCCCAGATACTATTACCATTGTTAATAAGCCCATTAAACGACGTAAACAGGGTTTCGCCTTGGCTGTTCATCAGGCCATAGCGAACAGGTTCGTAGTGGTGTGCCTCCGTCTCAAAAATATATAGGTCATCGTGAATGCGCTCCAGCGACAGCTTGGCTCCCTTGTAACTGAATGGACGAATCTTCCACCGACCTTCCCGGTCAATAACGCCTTGGCCTTCAATGAAATCTACGCTGGCAACCCCACCACTAAATGAGGTAGCTTTCAGGAAACGACAGGGGATGACCTCTAGCCCAGTAGTGTCTAAGTAACCCCAGTGTTCCTTTCGTTTTACCAGAAACCGACCTTCACTCTGCGGAAACATAGCCTGGTAGGTAAACGAAGTAAGGCTTACACCCCGCCGATCGTACAGTGTCCAGGCAAAACTTCCGTCTTGCCCCCCCACCCGACGAGCCGCCAGAATAAAATTACCGTCTACCTGCAACGAATCAAACTCCGGCTTGAGAATGACTGTTTGCTGGGGCTCGGGCTCTTTTTCGCTGTGAAGTACACCGTATTTACTTCCTTCCGATAGCACCGCAAACTCCCCAACCAGTTCGGTTACCCGCCAGTGCGGAGGTATAATCGGCCTGCCATCTTGGTTCACAAAGGTGCGGGTTTCGCCCAATGATACTTGGTAGAGGTTAGTTCCTACGGGCTGGATTTGCTCGAATGTATAGTCCCGTACCCATCGGTTCTCGGCCGAGTATACGTGCCAGGTGTTAAACGGCAATACACTTACCTGCTGCGGATCGTCAATATTGATCCGATAGTACTGTGGGGCAATCACTTCACTGCCATCCTGACGAATAATTCCCTGCTTTCCATCGCGGTAAATAATAGCTAGCTGGTGAGAAAAGTCAGATATACTATCGTACTCAAATTCTGAGAGAGCCTGCCCTTCCGCAGAAAATAAGGCCGCCTTACCTGTGAAGTCAGTTACTTGGTAGCGGTCGTCGGCCCGGGGAATAATCTTGTGGTAGTCAAACCCGATTACCGCCTCGCCTTGGTGGCCCAGCAGGCCGTAGTAGGGTTTGTGATTGCGAAGAATAGAGGCAATCAGCTGCTGCTGATGCTTAACCAAGGAGTAATAGCGGAACGATAGCTCAGTCTCGCCTTTGGTATCAATAAGGCCATAGCGAATTTTGCCTTTGGCCTCGGGAACAGCAGCAGCAGCGATCAGCAGTTTGTCTTGAAAAGGAATAAGAGCGGTGTAACGAGGCTGGGTAAGTCTTTTATTCTTAGTATTAATAATGCCCCACAAACCGTCCTCGCGGTAACCAATCACTTTTTCAAATACCTGGGGCATCCCTTTCGTCCATCCCAGGTCATCGTAAGCTACGGGGATAATCACTTGACCGTTTTCGTCGAATAAGCCTTTCTTATGATTCTTCTCTACAATAGTAAAGTGCTCATCATTAAATGCACTGGTAAGGGTGGGCAGCAACAGCAGGAGTACAGCAAGTCCCCGGATACTTCGCGACATAAAAGTTGTTAAAATAGTCGGAATAGAATTACGTAATACTTAGAATTGGCAGTAAATAATACGAATTTAACGTGTGAATTTCTATTTCCAGCAATCAAATTTGATGCTTTCTTCCTAAGAACGTAAGGTTTAGGATGAATCTGCACCGCCTCTCGGCTAATTACGGACATAACCCACTCACTAAATGCACCTGTACTGCTTTACTACTTTGCTTTTCCTACTTACCCCGATAGTTGTCCCAGTAGCTTCCGCCCAGACTACCCCCACTTCAAATGAAGTGTATTTGTTCTCTTACTTCACCGGAAACGGAGAGGATGGCCTGCACCTGGCGTACAGTGAAGATGGTTTTACTTGGACGAGCCTGAACGAAGGCAAATCCTTTTTGCAACCTGAGGTAGGGAAAGATAAACTGATGCGCGACCCCTGCATTATTGTTGGGGCCGATGGGAAGTTTCATATGGTGTGGACGGTAAGCTGGAATGAAAAAGGCATTGGCTACTCCCACTCTTCTGATTTAATCAACTGGTCGGAACAAAAATATATTCCGGTGATGGAGCACGAACCCGAGGCCCTGAACTGCTGGGCACCGGAGCTCTTCTACGACAAAGCTACCCAACAATATCTGATCTTCTGGGCTACTACTATTCCTGGACGGTTCCCCGAAACTGACGATCAGATTGACCAGAGCCCCGATGGTGCCGGTTATAACCACCGTATGTACTACACTACTACTACTGATTTTAAGACTTTCTCCGATACCCAACTCTTTTACGAACGGGGCTTTAATGTGATTGATGCTTCGGTTATTGAAAATCGGGGACAGTACGTTATGTTCTTAAAAGATGAGACTACCCAGCCGTATCAGGTACAGAAAAATATCCGACTGGCTTTTAGTACCTCAGTGGTTGGGCCCTACTCTCACCCCACTAGCCCCATCAGCGGGCGAGACTGGGTAGAAGGTCCTACCGTAATTCAGGTAGACACGCTCTGGCACCTATACTTTGACCGCTACCGTAAGCAGGAATACGGAATGATGACCTCACCCGACTTAGTGAAATGGACTGACCAATCAGAACAGCTAGTATACCCCGAGGGGATGCGGCACGGAACAGTATTTCGGGTATCTCGCTCAACTTTGAACAAAATGCTGGAATAACGGTTCTCTACAGTAACAGTGCTTCTTGTTTTTCGGGAAGGTCGCTTATATTTTTTAGCCTGTTTATCATATTCCTATTTTTTTATCTATGGATTCTCTCATTTACGTGAGCCGGGCTGCCCCGAGCTTTGACCCTTCATCAATTATTACACTCGCCCACCAGGCATACCAGCAAAATAAGCAGCTTGCAGTTACCGGATTTCTTATCTACAGTAATGGGCAGTTCTTACAGTATTTGGAGGGAGAAAAAGGTGCAATAACTAAACTGATGAGCTTAATTCATGCAGACTTTAGGCATACCGTTAGTAGCATAATACATTTACCCGCTATCCAAAACCGGCGGTTCACGATCTGGCATATGCGCCACTGGCTACCTCAAGAAAGAAAGGACATAGGATTAGGAGACTTGTTAGCCGATGTACTACTGAAGATGAACAGTGATATTTATAATAAAGGGGAAGTTATTAGTATTATTTGTAGCATTCTAGATAAAATATCTAATTACTACGCTACATTTCCTCATATTCCCCTACCACCTTCTGATCAACCTTAGAGCATATTAGGATGCAGCAACTATCGACGAGCGTATTTTGTTCTCTTTTAGTATGCATTTCTTAGAAAATTTTCCTTACTTGGACGTGCCCTTGGGCTTAACCATCTTTTCATGCATTCCTTAGTATACGTTAGTCAGGCTACCCAGCATTTTGACGAACTCTCTACTCGAGAACTGGCCAATCAGGCTTATCAGCGTAATGAGCAACTGTTAATTACTGGATTTCTTAGTTACTACGATGGGCAATTTCTACAGTATCTGGAAGGAGAAAAAGAAAAGCTAAGTAACTTAATGGATACCATTTGTGCTGATACCCGGCATACTATCCTCCGGACTGTGCAGTTGCCCCCTACTTCTGATCGGCGGTTTGCTACTTGGCATATGCGTTATTTACCGCCCCATCGGGTAGTAACTATCAATCTGGAAAAAGTGCTGGGCGATTTGCTTACCCGAATGAATAGCAGCCTCTACCGCGAAGAATGGCTAATTCGTTCAGTGCAAAGTATCATAGAGAAGTTTTCAACGTTCTTTGCGGCGTTCCCTCATACCCCGCCCCCTACATCACTTCAACTGATAAGAGCAGATAGTGCTGCTGCTCAGTTCTATACGGGGCAATTGCCGGAAAATAACACACTTTTTTTCTAGGGTTAATAAGCAGTAAAACAAAACCAGGTTGATTAGCAGCTATTCTGAATATTATTCTCTGATATTCCTCACTCGGATTAGCTTTCCATTTTCTTCGTCGGTTAGTAGATAGAGTTGTCCTCGGGGGCTTACTACCGCTTTTCTGAGGCGTACCCGATCATCAACAAACAGTTCCTCCGCACTGATGATAGTATCATCCTCGACCGTGAACCGCCACAGGCTGCCCTTGCTTAACCCGGGTACAATCAGATTGCCCTCCCACTGAGGGAACTCCCGTCCCGTATAAAAAGTAAGTCCGGTAGGAGCGACGGTCTGCTCCCAAAAGTGTACCGGATCGGTAAATTCGGTGCCGGGAATAATTGGGGGGTTATAATCTTCGGTTCGGTAGCTCCCGGTGGTATGATGCGGCCAGCCGTAATTGGCTCCGGCAGTCAGTATATTGAGTTCGTCGCCCTGAATAGTACCGTGTTCGCTGAACCATATTTTCTCCGTAACCGGATCAATGGCTAACCCCTGCGAAGCCCGTATTCCGGTAGCATAGAGTCCAGGAATGGCATCGAGCCCAAAATCAGGGTTATCATCGGGAATGCTTCCGTCGGGATTGATTCGGATAATCTTACCCCGTTTGTCAGTCACATCTTGCGAGAGCGGGGGCACTGGGTTGAGGTGCTCGTAGAAATTGCGCTCACCAATGGTAATATATAGCTTTTTATCTGGCCCGAAGATCATTCCACCCCCGTAGTGAAACAATCCGTGGGAATACGGCTCGGCGAGAAATAGCGTTTCTACTTCCGTAAGTTGCGTTCCCAACAACTTACCTCTGATTACTTTAGTAGTACTGGCTCGTTCCTGGTTTTCGGCAGCGTAGGATAGGTAGATGTAGCTATTTTCTGCAAAATCAGGGTCAAGCAGTACCTGAAACCAGCCTACATTAAAACTGTGGGTCTGTCCGTGCGCCCGAGCCGGGAACACTCCTAGCTCGTACTTAGTAGTATCAATTAGTATTTCCCGCCCTACGTCGTTAGGCAGTCCTGTAATCTTTTGTCGCTCTTTGGTAGTTAAGTTTACCTTTAGTAAATCGCCATCCTTTTCAGCAATAATTACTTCCTCTTCGGACAGAAAAGCCATACTCCAGGGTCGGTTCAAACTATCCATTACTACTTCCTTGACGGGGGCAGCCATCATCTCCTGCGGAGTCTGTGGAATGGGTTCTGCCGAGGTGCATTTAGCTACGATCTTCCAGTCTCCCTGGATTTTCTTCAGCAATAGTAAGTCGTAGTAACGATTACCGAAGGAAGGAATGATGAACTGTACTTTGGCGAAAGCTACGTCGAGCACAACATCTATACTCACGATACTACCCATTCGGTCGTTTTTGGTGCCAGGAGCTTTTCGGGAATACCAGGAGGCATACTCCTCCAAAGTAACTGACCAAACCGTGTCACTACCATTGTGCAAAAACATAGAAGTGCCTGGATAAAATGCTGAAGTAATCGTATCCGGATAGTTATAGGTAGTTCCGTCAATAAATTTGTTCAGGACTTCTTTTATTAAATCCTGATCGGTTTGCCCGAAGGCTGATAGACTGAATGATAAAAGTACGATACTAGGAAAGATTGCTCGTTTCATGCGTGTTTTTATGATTTAAAATTTACCCAAGAATACGAGCGGTAACTGATTAGAGCGTGCGTTTAGGCAGTCAAGAAGTCCTGAGCGATCATTCTGGACAACTTTTCCGATTAGAGGAAGCCACTATCTTGATTTTTTGTACTCGGCGGGGGTGCAATTTGTCAATTTCTTAAAAGCTTCAAAGAATGCTGACTTAGAATTAAACCCGGCTTCGTATCCAATTCCTTCTAGGGATAGATCATGACGAGTGGCAATTAATCGCTGAGCTTCTTTTACTCTATATTCCTTAATGTAGTGAGAAAAGCCACGGGTGTATACTTCATTAAGCACCCGTGAGAGCGTGTGTTTGGGAATAGCGACCCGAGCAGCCAGTTCATCCAACTTTAGTTTCTGATTCGTGTACGGCTTCTCTGACTCCATCAGCTTATCTACCTGACTCAATAGTGCTGAGCCGTTCTCCAGCGGACGAGCTGGGGCTTGGGGTGTCACCGATTCACGGGTTAGGAAAGCCCGCCCCATCAGATAATAAAAGGTGAATGAAAAAATCAGAGCACCCCAAATGTAGGTGAATCCTACAAACAGAGCCGCTTGGTAAGTAGCTGTAATGAACAGCATCGCCAGGGCGATAGCCGTCATATACTGCTGGTTCTGGCTCATCGTCTGAGGCTGGAAAATCACTCTATCTAGCACCTTTCCGTTGTAGTATAGACCTAACAAAGTAAAAGACAGCCAGATTGTGTAAATTCCGTAGATGATATATTCATTCCAGATTTTAGGATAAACCCGGTAAGGATAAATCAGCCCTATCACCAAAATACTTACTAAAAGCATCAATAGTAGCAATACATCTTTTCGTTTGAAGTCTTGCTCCTGCCGTTGCAAGGCTTTGGAATAGAGATAGAAAAAGGGGCCGATGAACACGCAGGCCGAAAGACCAATTTGCAGAATTAGCCGATCTGCCTCGGGGCTGAAATAGAAAAACACTGACTTGCCAATACGGATACTTAGTGCTAGCAACAGTCCTCCGAAATAGCTATCCACTACCGCTCTCGGTCTTTTGATAATGAGATACAGTCCTACCAGGCTACCGTTTATCGCACCTAGGCTTGCCAATAAGAATAGTAAAGACATACTGGTTGAAAATGGATAAGGGATAATTGATAATGATTGATGGCAATTTAGTTAGCGAATAATTGGATGATTAAGTTATCAGATAATAAATTGGCAATCGATACGCAAATACCGTTTTTCGTCCGAAAGTAGTAAGCTCGTATTCCTGATTGAATTATTTAGTCTACATGCTACCGACATAAATGAACAACACTAACCAATATATTGCCTTTCTAAGGGGAATCAACGTTGGAGGTCATAAGAAAGTACCGATGGCTGACCTAAGGAAGCGAATAGAAACCTTGGGTTTTACACAAGTAACCACCATTCTTAACTCCGGTAACGTTATCTTCTCTGCTCCTGAGGGTGAAAAAGTTACTTTGGAAGCGGCCATTGCCAAGGATTTAGAGCGATTCTTTGGTTTTCCAGTTCCAGTATTGGTCAGAAGAGCTGAGGTTATTAGTCATTTGCTGGAGGCTGATCCATTTCAAAATATTGAAGTTACCAAGGATATTCGGCTGTATGTATCTTTCCTGAAAGAAGAGCCTTTTACTCCTATCACATTACCCTGGTCTACTGAGGATAGTTCGTACCGTATTCTTGAAGTAAAAGATAGAGCAGTTTGCAGTGTGTTAGATCTGTCTGTTACCCAAACCCCCAAAGGTATGGAAGCTTTAGAGCAGTTGTTTGGCAAAAACATAACAACCCGCAACTGGAATACGCTAGTGCGGATTACCAAAAAGCTAGATTAACTAACTGGCTGCGCTCTGTTAAGCGGTTGCTTTTCGCTGTTTAATTTGATTCTTTAGTACGATATTATTCATCACAACCTAACGATAATGCTAAATAGTAATTCCTTTTATATCATATCAACCTTCTTTTTACTCGCACTGCTACTTTCGCTACCTTTCTCAGCCGTTAGTCAAAACCAGACGACCGTGTCTATTGATGGCGAAAAATTTCTGATTAACGGAGAGTTAACCTATTCAGACCGGGATTGGAATGGTCATAAAATAGAAGGCTTGTTATTTAATTCCCGCATGGTGCAGGGAGTTTTTGATGATCTGAACCCGGAAACTGCTGTACGCTGGAAGTACCCGGATACTGGCGAGTGGGATGCTGATCGTAATACCAATGAGTTTGTTGCCGCTATGGACGATTGGTTAGCTCATGGCCTACTGGCTTTTACTATAAACTTACAAGGTGGCAGCCCAATGGGCTACGGTAATAAAAACTGGTACAATTCAGCGTATAAAGAAGATGGCACTCTTCGTCCGGCCTACTTCGCTCGGCTGACTAAGGTTCTGGATAAAGCTGATCAGTTGGGGATGGTTCCCATTCTCGGGTTATTTTATTTCGGGCAAGACCAGAACCTGAAAGACGATGTGGCGGTAAAGAACGCTACCGCAAGCGTGATTGACTGGCTCCACGAAAAGGGCTATCGTAACGTACTGATTGAAGTGGCTAATGAGTGCGATAATAATGCCTACGATCGGGATATTATTAAAGCTAACCGCATTCACGAACTTATCGAGCTGGTCAAGTCTAAGGAACAAGATGGCTTTCGATATTTGGTGAGTACCAGTTACAATGGCGGAAGTATTCCCCGCCCTAACGTAGTGCAATCGGCTGATTTTATTTTAATTCACGGTAATGGAGTACATGATCCGGCTCGGATTGCCGAAATGGTCGCCCAAACCAAAGAAGTTGAAGGCTACTCGCCTATGCCGATTGTCTTTAATGAAGATGACCACTTCGACTTTGAAAAAGATACCAATAACTTAGTTACCGCCGTAGAATCTTACGCTTCTTGGGGCTACTTTGATTACCGAATGGATAGCGAGGGTTTTGAAGATGGTTACCAAAGTATTCCGGTTGATTGGGGAATTAACTCGCCTCGCAAGCGAGCGTTTTTTAATAAGCTAAAGGAAATTACGGGATATTAGGGTTCTCTCAATAATGGCTGTACGAGTAATTGTCTGCCGCCCGTAAAATTTCCTTCACCTGGCTTCGTTAACTGCATACCAATTATACGATAATCGATATGGGATCACGGATAGTTATTTGGCAAATACTTAGTTCAATCATCTTAGGCAGTCTTATTGCGGTAGCCAGTTGTGGTAGCAACGATGAACCCGCTCCTACCCCTGATACTAGCGGTTCTTCTAATCCCGACGGCTATAATTTGGTAGTAGCCTATCCTGAGCTTTCGTTTAATCGTCCGGTGGATTTTCAGCACGCGGGTGATGGCTCTAATCGGGTGTTTGTTGTAGAACAGGAAGGAGTCATTTCGGTGTTTGACGATGATATTTCCGTTCAGAATAAGTCTATTTTTTTAGATATTTCGGGAGCGGTAGACGACCGTAGTAACGAAGAAGGGTTGCTGGGGCTAGCGTTTGATCCCGATTATTCTACGAACGGTCATTTCTTCGTGAACTACACAATCAGTAACCCGGCGCGTACCCGAATTTCTCGCTTTACTGCCTCAGCCGCCAATCCCAGTCAAGCTGACCCCAATAGCGAATTAATTATTCTGGAATTTGAGCAGCCTTTCGGTAACCACAACGGTGGACAGCTAGCCTTTGGGCCCGATGGCTATCTGTACATTGCGGTAGGCGATGGCGGTTCGGGCGGTGATCCGCAGGGGCACGGACAAAACCTTACTACTTTATTAGGCTCAATTCTACGGATTGACGTAAGCCAATCTTCTGAACAAAACCCTTACGTTATTCCAGATGACAATCCATTCGTTGGTGCTACCGCTGGCGAACGACCCGAGATTTATGCCTACGGACTGCGAAACCCCTGGCGGTTTAGCTTTGACTCCGAAACCGGACAGTTATGGACAGGAGATGTGGGGCAAAACGCCCGCGAGGAAGTAAACATTATTGAAAACGGAGGCAACTACGGCTGGAATATTACCGAAGGTAATGCCTGTTTTGAACCAGCCAACAATTGCAATACTGCCGAAATCACTTTACCTGTCCTAGACTACGGCCACACCCAAGGCGACCGATCGGTGACCGGAGGAGGAGTGTATCGGGGCACTGAGCTTTCCAATTTGGTAGGTCAGTATATATTTGCTGATTTTGTCTCAGGGCGAGTGTGGACCGCCACTACTGATGATTTAAGTAATGTGACCGTTAGCGAACTTATCGATTCTAACCTAGCCATTTCTTCTTTTGGGATAAATGCTGAGCAGGAACTTTTTCTCTGTGCTTTTGATGGGCGAATTTATCAACTAGAACCAGTAGTTTCACCTAACTGACGTACTTTTAACTACTATTACTAAGTACCTAGACACAATTAGTATAAATTTTGTTTCTTTGTGTTGATATGGTTAAATCAAAGGGTGATGAATATACGAAGAATAACATTAGGTGAACAAGATCGGTCAGCGTTGAAAAAGGGGTACCAACAAGGCAGTAG
>JBCCTI010000087.1:0-27037 GCA_039198955.1 Bacteroidota bacterium
TATTGCGCGTATTACGCACGTTGCCCACTACGTCAAACACGGCTACGCCACCCTGTAGCAAAGTCTGGTCGGCTTGCTGACGATCTTTTTGCGTATCGGCCTTCGGCCATTCCGCCACAATTACGTAGTCGTCCTCATCCCGGTCAGATAATTGATGCCAAAGCTCTTCGGTGATGAAAGGCATAAACGGATGCAGTACTTTGATAATCTTCTCAAAGAAACCAATTGTTGCCCGGTAAGTCGTCGCATCAATCGCTTCACCATAAGCAGGTTTTACCATTTCTAGATACCAAGAGCAGAAATCAGTCCAGGTCAGTTTGTAAACCGTTTGCAAGGCATCGGAAATACGATACTTAGCGAAGTGATCTTCTAGTTCTACTAGGGATTGATTGAAACTAGCCTCAAACCAAGCAATAGCAGTAGTGTTAGATTGATCTTTTTTCCGCTCATCTACCTGCCAGTTTTTCACCAGCCGGAAGGCGTTCCAGATTTTGTTATTGAAATTTCGGCCTTGTTCGCACAGTTTAATATCGAACAACAAATCATTACCCGCCGGAGAACTAAACAGCATTCCGGTTCGTACTCCGTCCGCTCCGTACTCTTCAATCAGCTTTAATGGGTCGGGCGAGTTCCCAAGCGACTTGGACATTTTCCGCCGCTGCTGATCGCGTACAATTCCGGTGAAGTACACATCGTGGAAGGGCTTTTCCTGTCGATATTCGTAACCGTACAAAATCATCCGGGCTACCCAGAAAAAGATAATCTCGGGAGCGGTCACCAGCACATTGGTCGGGTAATAAAAATTAATCTCTGCATTGTCAGGATGCCGAATTCCGTCAAAAACCGTGATGGGCCATAGTCCCGATGAAAACCAGGTATCCAACACGTCCTCGTCCTGCCTCAAATCATCCATCGTCAGCGAAGCGTTACCCGATTTTTCCTGGGCTAATTTCAGAGCCTCCTCATCCGTTTCAGCTACCACAATCTCACCGTCGGGCAAGTAGTAGGCCGGAATGCGCTGCCCCCACCAGAGCTGGCGGGAAATATTCCAATTCTGGATATTTTCCATCCAGGTGCGGTACATATTCTTGAACTTAGCCGGATAAAACTGAACGTTATTATTCAGCACGTTCTCTAAGGCAGGTTTTACCAGTTCATCCATTCGGACAAACCACTGTACCGAAAGCTTCGGCTCAATCACTGCACTGGTTCGTTCTGAAAAACCAACCTTATTTTGATAATCTTCAATCTTGTGGATAAACCCTTCGGCTTGCAGTTGCTCGCCAATCTTCTCTCGAACCACAAAGCGGTCTTCACCCACGAAGAGTTGCGCCGCTTCACTCATCGTACCATCATCGGCAATGACATCTATCGTTTCCAGTTCATGTCTCTTTCCTAGTTCGTAGTCATTTACGTCGTGAGCCGGAGTTACCTTTAGGCATCCAGTACCGAACTCCATCGTCACGTATTCATCCTCAATAATTGGAATAGAACGGTCAATCAGAGGAACCCGCACTCGCTTACCTTTTAAATGTTGATAACGCTCATCGTTGGGATTTACGCAAATGGCAGTATCACCCAGAATGGTTTCAGGACGGGTAGTAGCAATGGTCACGTACCCATCTTCGCCTTCAATGGGATAATTAACGTAGTAAAGCTTAGACTGTACTTCCTTGTACAAAACTTCCTCATCGGATAGCGATGTCTTAGCCTCAGGGTCCCAGTTAATCATGCGGTAGCCCCGGTAGATGTGTCCCTTGTTGTATAAGTCCACAAATACCTTAATGACCGATTCCGTCATATGATCTTCCATCGTGAAGCGGGTCCGATCCCAATCGCAAGAAGCCCCTAGTTTTTTTAGCTGCTCCAGAATGATTCCACCGTACTTCTCTTTCCACTCCCAGGCGTGCTCTAAAAATTCTTCGCGGGTTAGATCATACTTATTGATACCGCGTTCTTTCAGCATGGCTACTACCTTAGCTTCGGTAGCAATGGAAGCATGGTCGTAGCCCGGCACCCAGCAGGCTGCTTTCCCTTCCATCCGAGCCTTACGGATTAGCACATCCTGAATGGTGTTATTCAGCATGTGTCCCATATGTAGAACCCCCGTTACGTTAGGTGGCGGAATTACAATGGTATATGCCTTTTTATCAGGCTGAGGCTCTGAGTGGAAAAACTTTTTGTCCAGCCACTGCTGGTACCATTTATCTTCTACTTCACGAGGGTTGTATTTGCTGGACAGCGCCATAGAATTACCTCAGCTAATTATACGTTGTGTTACAGTTGATCTATCTCGTCAGCACTCAATCCAGTAGATTCAGCAATTATATCTACTGATACTCCTCCTTTTTTCAGATTGAGAGCAATCTCTCGCTGTTTTTGTCTCATTTTTTCCATTCCTTTTTCCATTCCCCTTTTCATTCCTTTTTCCTCAGCCTCCTGAGTGGCATACTCTACTGCATTTTGCCAATCACGACGTTGTTTTAGACTTGCTTCGTAAGTTTTCATATCTTCCTCGTTTAAGTTAGCTACTTCGGCAATATTGAACACCTTTCTAAATATTCTCTCTTGAAGTATAGCAGGAATTTCAGTAAATCGATGCAGATTCTTCAGTAAGAACAACCATTTTTCGTAGTGAGTTTGTACTGCCTGCTCGTCTTTCTCAAATTTTGGCATTTCTAGATAGACAAACGTCAGCTTATCGTAGAAAACTCGCTTAGTGCTGGTTTCAATGAGTTTCACTTCATGGTGAAACTGCTCAGGTAGAGTATCATTAAGAGCAAAATCCATAATTCCTATCATAAATATTTCTGGCAACCGATAGTTCCAGTCCTGCCCTTTTGGACCTTGCTCTTGAATTGGAAATGTCGAGTAGTAAACACTACGGTCTTTAAAGAAAAGCTGATTAATCCGCTGAAGTTCGATGATAAATTTCTCACCTTGTTCGCCTTCACAATAAAGGTCAAAGAGAGCTTTTCGGTCATCTGAAGTATGCCCTAATTGCTCATTCTTTGCATAAGTTAAGTTCTTAACTTTCTTTTTACCTCGAAGCAGTTCATTCGGAAAATCAATGAGCAACTCCTTGTTTGGTTCAGAACCAAATAACTTCTTGAAGCCAAAATCCGTGAAGGGCCGGGTGGCCGGGCCATCAATGTATCGCTCTACTATCGCCATAGGAAGCGCAAAGATAGAAATTTGTAAGATAAACCGGATAAAATTGCAAATACTAGCTACTGCTTTCTACATCTTGGGTGAGGAATACATTCTATCTAATTAGTTTGATATAAAACTATTTGTGTTTTTGAACGAAACAACTGCATTTTCATTCTGTAATTTTGTTGTATCTTTGAGTAAACTACTCGGTGAACTCATGGCAGCCAAACAACATAAAATACTGGTGGTAGATGATGAGCCTGATATTCTCGATCTGCTGGAGTATAATTTGTCTAAGGAAGGCTATAAAGTAAAAACGGCCCTGGACGGTAAAAGAGCCCTTAATATCGCGGAAAAGTTTATTCCTGATCTGATTTTACTGGATATTATGATGCCTCACCAAGATGGGGTAGAAACCTGTCGGCAGCTTCGGGAAAACCCTGATTTATACAATACTTTTATCGTATTTCTTACCGCCCGCTCCGAAGAGTACTCTGAGGTGGCTGCCTTTGATACCGGGGCTGACGATTATATTACCAAACCAATTAAGCCTCGCGCCCTGATGAGCCGGATCGGTGCCATGTTTCGCCGGGAGGAAAAGAAACGCAAAAAGAATAACAAAATTAATATTAACGGACTGACTATTGACCGATCTAGTTATACCGTAGCGGTTAAGGGTGAGCAAATCAGTTTGCCCAAAAAGGAGTTCGAACTACTCTACTACTTAGCCCAAAACCCTGATAAAGTACATAGCCGCGACGAACTCCTCCAGAATATCTGGGGTTCCGATGTGTATGTACTAGCCCGAACAGTAGACGTTCACATTCGCAAAGTGCGAGAAAAGGTTGGGAGCAGCTACATTGTCACCGTAAAGGGCGTAGGTTATAAGTTTGGCGAGGAGAAATAACGTAGAAACTAAAGATGTTTTTTAGTTCTAAAGGAGTTGCGCTACTATTGGGTTTTTCGGTGGCACTAGTTACCACTGCTTTTCTGTCGTTGGTGGATGACGTGTCTGCCCAGGCCTTGTTGGTCACATGGTTATTGGCTTTTTCCTCTTCTTATATTCTCATTCAGGTTACTTTAGACTTTCTAGTCTTCAAGGAGATCAATAAGATCTACGTGATGATTAATAAACTACGCCGTAAAGACCTCTCTTTTGTGGAAGAGCAGGAACCCAACAGTTCAGTCAACCCACTACGCCGTATTAATCGGGAGATTCTAGACTACGCCGCCCACAAGCAGAAAGAAATTAACGATCTGAAAAAGATGGAGGAGTTTCGGCGGGAGTTTGTGGCCAATGTCTCTCACGAGCTAAAAACCCCTATTTTTGCGGCCCAAGGTTTTGTTTACACATTATTGGATGGCGCAGCCGAACAACCTAAGACCCGCAAAAAGTTTTTGAAGAAAGCTGCTCGTAGTCTCGATGGTCTGGATTTATTAGTTCAAGATTTGCTCACTCTATCGCAGATGGAAACCGGGGGCATCAAGATGCATTACGAACACTTCAACATTCAGGAAACAGTACAGGAGGTTTTCGATCAGTTAGAGTCAGAAGCCGATAAGAAAGGAATTCAACTCAAGCTAGAGAGAACTCAATTGGTTACCTACGTATACGCCGACCGCCAGCGTATTTACCAAGTACTCATTAATCTGGTAGGAAACGCCATCAAGTACACTAAGCAAGGCGGCAAGACCGTAAGGGTATATTTTGCCAAAAGTGCCGAGGGCATTGACGTAGCCGTAAAAGATGAAGGCCGGGGTATTCCCCCCGAAGACATCAACCGTATTTTCGAGCGTTTCTATCGGGTAGAAAAGAGCCGAGCTCGGAATAAAGGCGGTACCGGATTAGGTTTAGCTATTGTAAAGCATATCGTAGAAGCGCATAAATCAGAAGTACAAGTAAAAACTAAAGTAGGCGAAGGCTCTACTTTTTCGTTCAGACTACCCCACGGCAAACAACCAACTAAGCCATTACTAGAGATACCTCAGCCCGAATCAGAAGAGGTAGAGTAATTTTAGTGTTAAAGTGTTATGGTGTCCACGTGTTCAGGCTGTCGTGGGATCGATCATATTCAGGCGATCGTGTGGCATCTACCGTTGCACGGTGTTCAAAATTACGGAACCGGGCGTCGGGCGCTCAAAACATGAACACTCTAACACCATAATACCCAACCACCAACTATTTCCCCCTCACTCGCGTTAAGTCGCTATGGCGAAAATTCAATTCACCGACCTGATTCTATACGAAGACGAGGACTACATCATCATCAATAAGCCCTCCCACGTAGCTACGCTGGAGGACCGCAACGATCCGTTCAGTATTATTGAGATGGCCCGAAACTATACCGAAGATGCCCAGGTTGGTCATCGGCTGGATAAAGAAACCTCTGGGGCACTAGCCATTGCCAAAAACCCTGAAGCCTACCGGGCACTAGCATTACAGTTTGAACATCGCACGGTAAAAAAAATCTATCATGCGGTATGCGACGGCATCCACAATTTTCAAGATACGACTGTCGATTTACCGATTTACGCCAACCGCCGGGGTACCGTCCGCATCAGCCACCGCGATGGGAAATCTGCCCAAACCGAAATTCGCACCCTGGAAGCTTACAAACGTCACACGCTGGTCGAGTGCCGTCCAGTGACCGGAAGAATGCACCAAATCCGAGTACATCTGGCAAGTTTGCAAGCTCCCATTGCGGGCGACGAGCAATACGGTGGTGCACCTTTTTATCTTTCTTCCATTAAAAAAAGGTATAATTTGAAGCAGGATACCGAAGAACTACCACTCATCAAACGGGTGGCTCTGCACGCGCGGGCACTGGAAATCGAGCTTTTGGCAGGTAACCGGACTCTTGTAGAAGCTCCTTACCCGAAAGACTTCGCCGTTTTACTCAAACAACTGAATAAAAATCGTTACTAGTAGGGGTTGTTTTACAAGTAAATAGTTTCTAATTTTGTCGCCTCTTTGAACAGGGTGTAGTGACACTCAAACTTGAACGGTGATTTTGAGCCGTTTTCGGCCTGTTTTTCGTTACCGTGCCACGGTGGTTTTCGGCGGTCGATGCTTAGGCATCGCCTCCGTCTGAGACGGATACCTAAATCAGACCAAAACCAACTACAAAATCTCTCGTTAGCCTACGCGGCGCGGTTCGAATGTCAATACACCCAAGAGGGGTGTTTTACCTATTTTAATTATTATACAATTGGATATTTTAAGTTACAAAACTCAATCGGCCAACAAATCGACCATCGAGAAGCAGTGGTATGTGGTTGATGCGGGCGAAGCCCCGTTAGGCCGGGTGTGCAGCGAAGTGGCGCGTATCTTACGTGGCAAACACAAAACTAGCTTCACGCCTCATGTAGACTGCGGAGACAATGTTATTGTGATCAATGCGGATGAGCTAATCCTGACCGGAAAAAAGATGGATCAGAAGCAGTACATCCGTCACACAGGTTATCCTGGCGGACAGCGGGTATCTACCCCCCGCGATGAGATGCGGAAATCGTCTACCCGCGTAATTGAATCAGCCGTGCGGGGTATGTTGCCTAAAAACCGTTTGGGGCGACAGATTTTCAAGAACCTGTTTGTCTATGAGGGCAGCGAGCATCCGCACGAAGCGCAGCAACCCCAGAAGCTTAGTATCAAAAAATAACATTGACTGATTGAATAAACTCATGGATATAATTAACACCATCGGACGACGTAAGACCTCAGTAGCCCGGATTTATATGAAACCCGGTAGCGGTGCGGTAACTGTCAATAAAAAGGAATTAGCTAGCTACTTTCCGTCCGAAATATTGCAAACCATTGTCAAGCAACCTCTCACTTTAATAGAGGAAGCTAGTAATTATGACCTTACTGTAAATGTTGGCGGAGGTGGTCCCAAAGGACAAGCTGAAGCAATCCGGCTGGCGGTATCCCGGGCACTGGTAAAAGTGAACGAAGAGCACCGTAGTCCGCTGAAGAAAGAAGGATTTTTAACCCGCGACCCTCGCATGGTAGAGCGGAAAAAATACGGTCGCCGCAAAGCGCGTCGTGCCTTCCAGTTCAGTAAACGATAATTTCTTCATCATCCTCAAAAACCGACATTTATGGCAAGTATAGAATATAAAGACTTACTAGATGCAGGGGTGCATTTTGGTCACCTTACCCGCAAGTGGAATCCCAAGATTGCACCCTATGTATTCATGGAGCGCAACGGCATCCATATTATTGACTTAAATAAGACGCTGGCTTCACTAGATGAGGCCACTCACGCAGTAAGAAATATTGTCCGCTCCGGGCGAAAGATCATGTTCGTAGCAACCAAAAAGCAGGCGCAGGAAGTAGTTTCTGAAGAAGCTAAGCGGCTACGAATGCCGTACGTAACTAACCGCTGGCTGGGTGGTATGCTGACTAATTTCTCTACTATCCGTAAGTCACTCCGCAAACTTTCTTCTATTGATAAAATGATGAAGGAAGAAGCTTACCAAAACCTGGCTAAGCGCGAGCGATTGATGATGACCCGAGAGAAAGAAAAGTTGGAGCGTGTACTCGGGGGTATCGCTGACCTGTCCCGTCTACCCGCCGCATTGTTCGTGGTAGATATTAAGCGGGAGCATATCGCGATTCGCGAAGCGCAAAAGCTGAATATTCCGGTGATCGCGATGGTAGATACCAACTCCGACCCGACCCAAGTCGAACACCCGATTCCAGCTAACGACGACGCTTTTAAGTCTATCTCATTAATTGTAAAACACGTTGGCAAGGCTATCGAAGAAGGCTTGCTAGAACGTAAGCAACAGAAAGAAGAAGCTAAGCTCAAGGAAGAAGAAGCGAAGAAGAAAGAAGTTGATGAGCAACCAAAAGAAGCCAAGAGCGAAGAATCCGCCTCATAAGCGATAAGCTAACAATATCTATTACGTCCAGAACATTGATCGTTGTCAGCTCTGTATGGGTTAGGATGGTCAATGTTCTTTTCGTTTATTCTAAATTCACGTATTACAATGTATTGAGATGAAACATTGGCACATAGCAATACATTATCAATAAAGTCTCAGACATTATCCGTTTTCACCTATCCATTTTCAATTAAATTCTATATAACTATGGCAATTACTGCACAAGAAGTTAATAAACTTCGCCAGATGACCGGAGCCGGTATGATGGACTGCAAAAAGGCACTGGTAGAAGCCGATGGCGATTTTGATAAAGCCATTGAAATACTGCGAAAAAAAGGTCAGAAAGTTTCTGCGTCCCGCTCTGACCGCGAGACTAGCGAGGGCGTAGTCTTCATTAAAACCAGCGATGACCAGACCGAAGCCGTGCTGGTTTCCCTGAACTGCGAAACTGATTTTGTAGCGAAAAATGAAGAATTCCTTAACACTGGGGAGGAAATCGTCAGCTTGGCATTTCAGGTGAAGCCTGCCTCCACCGAAGAATTAAAAGCGCTGAAGTTAGGTGATGTAAACGTAGCTGAGAAGCTGACCGAATTGGTAGGTAAAATTGGGGAGAAAATTGACATTGGAGCATACGAAACCATGAGTGGTGAGATTGTCGTTCCGTACATTCATGCTAATAAAAAATTAGGCGTATTAGTTGCCCTGGAGAATACCGATGGTAAAGGGGAAGAAGCCGGAAAGGACGTAGCGATGCAAATTGCGGCTATGAACCCTGTAGCCTTGGACGAAAGCGAGGTAGACCAGTCTACCATTGATCGGGAATTAGAAATCGGTCGCGAGCAGGCCAAAGCCGAAGGCAAACCGGAGAATATTCTGGATAAAATTGCCCAAGGTAAATTGAAGAAATTTTTCAAAGATAATACACTTGTGCATCAGGCATTTGTAAAAGATTCTAGCATGAACGTTTCTCAGTATCTCGATAGCGTAAACAAAGGTATGAAGGTATCTCAATTCAAGCGGGTCTCAGTTAGTGCCTAGTTATCTGAACTTTTGTTTTTCTGTTTTTAAAGCCTAACCAAGAGAGGTTGGGCTTTTCGCTTTTTATCAGGAATAAAATAAAGATTCAGTCCATTAGGTTCTCAGATAAATTTTTATATTTACCCTCCGGTTCTCTCCGAAACTTATCCTATAATATACCTCGATAAGTATACGCAGCGTACTGATTTACAACTTACTTAAGTACAACGGTCCTATGAAATTTGTTGTTTCCTCCTCTACTCTACTCAAGCAACTTTCTGCCATTAATGGTGTAATTGCGTCCAATCCGGTAGTACCTATTCTGGAAAATTTTCTGTGCGAAATCCAGAACGGAAGCCTAAAGATCACAGCTTCAGACTTACAGACAACCATCATGACTGAGCTTGATGTAGATGCCCAGGAGCGCGGTAGTATTGCAGTTCCGGCTAAGATTCTGATTGAAACACTTAAAAACCTACCTGAGCAGCCCGTTACCTTTACAATTGATGAAGCTTCTTACAACATAGAAATTCATTCCGAAAACGGTCACTACCGCCTCTCCGGAGAGAATGCTACTGACTTTCCAAAAGTACCTGCCGTGGAGGATGGTAACACCGTAGAAGTGCCAGCTGATGTGCTGGCTCACGCCGTAAGCAATACTTTATTTGCTACTAGCTCCGACGAACTTCGCCCAGCTATGACCGGGGTTTTTATTAACCTGAACGGGCAAGGCAGTACATTTGTGGCTACTGACGGACACCGCCTGGTACGCTACCGCCGCACCGATGTGTCGGGAGGAATTGACGGAAAATCGTCCATCATTATCCCCCGCAAAGCATTAAACCTACTGAAGACCGTCTTACCTTCGGAAAATACCACGGTAAGTATGCGTTATAATGCCTCCAACGCTTTCTTCCAATTTTCCGGATTGCCGGGTGGCAATATCCAAATGGTATGTCGGCTGATCGATGAGCGCTATCCGGATTACGAGAATGTAATTCCGCAGGATAATCAGAACGAGATGACGATCAATCGTCAGGATTTTCTAAGTTCACTCAAGCGTATTGCTATTTACGCCAATAAAACCACGCATCAGGTTCGGTTGAAACTCGATGGTAATAAGTTACACGTCTCAGCTGAAGACCTCGACTTCTCTAACGAAGCCAATGAAACATTAAACTGCGACCACAGTGGTGAAGATTTGGAAATTGGCTTCAACGCCCGCTTCCTGATTGAGATGCTTAACAATATTGAGTCGGAAGAAGTGACTTTTAAATTTTCCCAACCCAACCGGGCAGGCCTCATTGTCCCTAGTGAAACTAACGAAAGCGAAGAGGTACTAATGCTAGTGATGCCGGTTATGCTAAGCAACTACGTATAGGCTTTTATGTCAACTTCTCCCGCAACTGACCTGGGTAAGCCCGTGGGGGTCACCCTCGACCGTTTTATTAAACGAAACCAGGATTCTTTCCCCTATGCTACTGGCGAACTTTCCCAACTACTCCGCGATATTGGTTTAGCCGCCAAAATACTCAACCGGGAGATAACCCGCTCGGGCTTATTAGACCTGGAAGGGGCATTTGGCTCGCAAAATATACAAGGCGAGGCTCAGCAGAAGCTCGATGTAGTGGCTAATATCCGCTTTAAACGAGCCTTAACCAACGGTGGGCAAGTCTGTGCCCTAGTTAGTGAAGAAGAACCCGAATTGATTACGATTAACCCCGACGCCAATTACCTGGTAGCGATGGATCCGTTAGACGGTAGTAGTAATATTGATGTCAATGTATCCATTGGGACGATCTTCTCCATCTATCGGCGTAAAAGCGAGCGGGGAAGCCAGATAACCGAGGAAGATATTTTGCAACCGGGGAAAGATCAGGTAGTTGCTGGATACGTGCTTTACGGCTCATCCACTATGCTAGTGTACGCAACCGGACGAGGGGTAAATGGATTTACCTACGGTCCTACCATTGGCGAATTCTTCCTTTCCCACCCCGAGATCAAATGTATACCCGACGGAACCATCTACTCTATCAATGATGGCTACTGGAATGATATGCCTGAGAAGCTTCACTCCTTCGTAGAAGCGTGCCGTAGTAAGAAGCTAACTGCCCGTTACATCGGATCGCTGGTAGCCGATGTGCACCGCAATCTGCTGAAAGGCGGCATCTATATTTATCCACCCCTCCCCAAGTACCCCGACGGAAAACTACGGCTCATGTACGAAGCCAATGCCCTCGCCATGATTATAGAACAATCTGGCGGAAAGGCTAGCGATGGCAAACAACGTATTCTTGATATCTCTCCCCGGGATTTTCACCAGCGTACCCCACTTTACATCGGTTCAGCCAATTTGGTAGATAAGTGTCTGGAAATGATTTCTTAACAAAAAGCTATAATTGGTAGACTACCGTAATTTGGTAGTGTATTCTAAATAAGGATGAACAGATTAAAAATTTGGCAACAAGGGGGTAAATCGTATTATTGGGTTAACCAAAACTTCAATAATATGCTCACTTGTCCTCATTGCCAAAGCAGCAATATCGTAAAAAACGGATTTACCTCCTACGGAAAGCAAAACTACCGCTGTCATTGCTGTAAGCGTCAAGCGGTAGAAAGAACCGCACTTAAGCGGTTTAGCCGTGAAGACCTTTTAGAAACCCTATTGCTGGAGAGGCTTTCGTTGCGAGCTATTGCCCGCATCTTACGAGTAAGTCTAGGGTGGGTTGCCAAACGAGCCAAACAGTATTGGCAGACAGTCTCTGAACGGCTTCCGATAGGAAAAATAGAAGCACCAGAACTCGCCCTTTACTGTTTAGAAGCAGACGAGCTATGGTCATTTGTGGGAGCAAAAGACTGTCCAGAATGGATCTGGCTCGCCATAGAGCGGCGTAGCCGCCTCGTTGTAGGTTTTCATATTGGTGGGCGGGGTCAAGAGGGAGCGTTAGGTCTTTGGCTTAGTATTCCTAACGAACTCCGAAAAAAAGCACTGGTGTTTACTGATGACTGGGATGCCTATGCTACCGTGTTTGCTAAAGGCCAGCATCAAGCGGAAGGTAAGTGGCAGACTACTATTATAGAACGGTTCAACAATACGCTGCGTCAGCGATGTGCACGACTGGTACGGAAAACGTTATCTTTCTCTAAGACCTGGGAGAACCACCGGGCGTCGGTCGCTACTTAGCGATCAAGTACTTCTTAGCGCACTACAATCTTGAGAGATTAGCAAAAAATCCATCCTTATGTTGAATACACTACCCGTAATTTTATCTCGATTGCGCTACGCTTTTTATTACTGCTAATCACTCTTTGCTGCTCGCTGTTAAAAGTTGGATTTGCCCTTGAGACCGATAGCATACCCGGCGTTCGCAAGGTTAAAGATATTCTGATCTATCAGGATAGTCTCTTCTATGCCAGCTTTCCTTCCGTCGTAAAATTGCCCAATGGAGAATATCTATTGGCTTTCCGCCGGGCACCCAACCGCCAAGTATTCGGTGAGTATTGTAGCAATTAAACACCTCAAATCTTTGAGGAAAGCGTTAGGCGATCCGGTAACATTTAAAACCTTTGAAGACCCCAACCCTCTCGGAGTAGAAATGCCTGAGGTTTTATAAGTGCTGATAGAACAAGATCGCGAAGCAAAAACCACGTTTGATCGCTTAACCGATGGCAAAAAGCGAAGCCTGATCTATTCCATAAAGAATGTAAAAGACATAGACCGACAGGTTCAGAAAGTACTGGCTTTTTTACGGGAAAAGAGCGTAAAACCCGCTGATAAGCAGTAGGCTTCATCGGGCAGCCACACACCATACCTAGCTTGTAGACTACTCTTAATATTACTATATTAGGGAGCACGCTACTAATACTGTATTACCTACATGAAATTAAACGGAATAGCTTGGTTTATACTAGCGACTACCTTATTTCTTTCAGTAGCATTATTTAACCAGCTTTCTGAAAAGTCGACGGCTGCTCTGCCCCCGAAGATCGATTTTAATTTTCATGTTCGCCCCATTTTAGTCAAGAATTGCTACCTCTGCCACGGTCCTGATTCCAGTAGCCGCGAAGCTGATTTACGATTAGATACTTTTGAAGATGCCACCGCCTTACGAAAAGGCAATCTATTTGCTATCAAACCAGGTCATCCCCAAACTAGCGAAGTCATTCACCGCATTAATAGTGACGACCCCAATGAGGTAATGCCACCTCCGGCCAGCAACTTAAAATTAAGCGAGCGGGAAAAAGCTATTCTGGAGAGATGGATTGACCAGGGAGCGAAGTGGAAACCGCACTGGGCATTCATTCAACCTACTGAGCCACGAATACCTTCAGTAAAAGCCCAAGAAGAGGTGGCTAATGAAATTGATGCCTTCGTGGTGGCTAAGCTGGAGGAACAAGAATTGCCTGTTGCCACTATTGCTAGTAAGAATACCCAGATTCGCCGATTGGCCTACGTACTCACCGGACTGCCGCCTCACCCTAGCGATATTAAAAAATTCATGAATGACACCAGCCTTAATGCTTACGAAAAGCTGGTTGACCAATACCTAAATAGCTCCCAATTTGGTGAACGTTGGGCTCGGCATTGGATGGACTTAGCCCGTTACGCTGAAACCAAGGGGCACGAATTTGATTATCCGGTAGCTGGTGCCTGGCAGTACCGCGATTACCTGATTCGGGCGTTTAACCAAGATATTTCCTACCCACAACTAGTGAAGGAGCACTTAGCTGGAGATCTACTGGCCTCACCTCGCTGGGACGAAGAAAGTGGACGTAATGAATCTCAATTGGGCACACTGTTCCTCACCATGACAGAAGGAAAACACAGCCCAGTAGATTTAGTTATTGATGAGTCGGAGCGGATTGATAACATGATTGATGTTACCACCAAAACCTTCCAGGCACTGACTGTCGCTTGCTCCCGCTGCCACGATCATAAGTTTGACCCCATTCCCACCACGGATTACTACGCGCTCTACGGCATGATGAAAAGCAGTCGGTTCAGCGTGACCGATGCCAATCTTACCCTTGAAAAAGTTGAGAATTTAGCTGAACTGAATGATATCAAACGAGAAATACGCAAGCTAACCGCTCAATCATGGTTAGAAATGGTTCCGCTCCCTGTACAGGCGGCAAGTCTTCAGGAGACAGATAACCCCACTGATAAAGATTATACTTTGTTAGGGGATTTTAGAAACAGTGAGTTATCAGGATGGCAGAGCGATGGACTAGCGTTTGGCCAACGAGCGACTTTAGGCGAACCACACTTTGACGCTAAAAACCAGCGGCTCACTTATCTTTCTGAAGGCCGGGCTTCCAGCCGTCAAATCAGCACTGGGATCATTGGTGCTTTACGGTCTCCCAACTTCACTATTACCGAAGATTTTATTAACGTTCACGCGCGAGGCAAGCAGTCGTCCGTACGGGTAATTATTGATAATTTTCAACTGATTCAAAACCCTATTTACGGTGAGTTGGCTATGGAGGTAGACCAACCCGAATGGCAGAACTATACCGTAGATGTTTCGCCCTGGAAAGGGCATATTGCCTATCTGGAAGTAATTCCCGGTTACTTTCAAGGCCAGCACTACCATCTACCCCCCGAAGCTTACGCAGAAGTAGCTTACGCCCAGGCGTATAACGGCGAACTTCCTCCCCCTACACTATTAGCGGATCCCTCTGACCACAATCTGCACGCTACTATTGGTCGCTGGGTAGAAGGGAGCAGTTCTGCTGCCGATGTTCAGTATCTTAATCAACACCTACGACAGCACCCCATTGATGTGCCGCCTTCAGAAATCAGTGAGCTACTCCAGCGGCAAACTAAGTTGTCTCAATCGTTAGCTGACTCAGCGTACTTTACCGGAATTACCGAAGGCTTTCAGATTAATAGTCCGGTATTTATTCGGGGCAACCCCAAAACCCTGAGCGAAGAAAAGGTACCGCACCGCTTTCTCACTAGCCTTTCGGATGATGGGATTGTTTTTACTTCCGGAGGTAGCAGTCGTAAAGACTTAGCCGAGGCCATCATCAGCCCCAATAATCCGCTTACCTTCCGGGTAATGGTGAACCGCCTCTGGCATCACCTGTTCGGTAGAGGGATTGTAGAAACCGTTGATAATTTTGGCTTACAAGGAAAATTACCAACACATCCGGCTTTACTAGATTATCTGGCCGTGAAGTTTCAGCAAGAAGGTGGCTCTATCAAGGATATGATTAAGTTTATCGTCATGTCCAACACATTTCGGCGAGCCGTTGTCACTGATTCTTTAGTATCAGTTCAAGATCCAGAAAACCTTCTCCTGTCCGGTTACCCCTTGCGCCGACTAGAGGCCGAAGCCATTCGCGACGGAATGTTAGTCGTTTCAGGAGAATTAGACTCTACCATGTTTGGGCCATCGGTTCCCGTGCACCTTACCGAATTTATGCAGGGACGCGGACGACCACAAAAATCAGGCCCCTTAGATGGTGATGGGCGACGCAGTATTTATCTGGAGGTTCGTCGGAATTTCCTATCTCCCATGATGCTAACCTTCGACCGACCAATCCCCTTCTCTACCTTCGGAAAGCGAAACGCGACCAATGTTCCAGCGCAATCACTCATGCTGATGAATGACCCGATGGTTTTAGCGCAAGCCGAACGTATGGCTGAGCGAGTAATTGCTCAAACTGAATTAAACACCCACGAGCGCATTCAGCAGATTTACCTATGGGCTTTTGCCCGCCCCGCTCGGGAAGAAGAGGTAAATCAAGCAATGGCTTTTTTGGAGCAGCAAGCGAAAGCCCATCAATCTGAAAACATCAGCACCTCCGTATCCGCTTGGAAGGATTACTGCCATACCATCTTCAATATGAAGGAATTTATTTATCTAATCTAATTATTTATCCGCACGCAGAGACAGCTAACCAGTGCTGTAACTATTTTTTCTTCATATCCCCAGTTTATGCCAGCGATAACATGTACCGTTAAAGGGGGCAAGGGTCAGTATGAAAACTTCTACTCTTTCTTATGAGAAATTAATACCACTGACTACAACCAAAATGATTAATGGGGTGTCTGGGAAGATAATAAGTTCCTGTTAAGTGATCTGGATACGTTTATTTACAGAAATTTTTTAGAGAGTATCAGATCAGTATATCAAAGTCTCATCACAAATTAGCAAAAACAAATACCACTAGGATGAAACTCTATCTGAAACAACCGAAACGTTTCAAGACAGAAAATATCAAAATATTAATTAGATAAAACTGCTATTATGAACCACGAGCATCCAAATATCACCATCTTAAATAAATTTGACCCAACAAATGTAGCTGGGACAGCGGATATACTTGCCGAAGACGCTGTCTGGCATTTTTTCAATCCTCTACTACCCGACGTCCAGGGAGACTACGTTGGCTTACAAGGTTTTCAAGACTTCTTTAAGAATATAGGTGGACGTACTGACGGTACCTTTCAGGTTAATCCGGTTAGTGCTACTGCCATTGGCGATAAACTCGTCGTTGTGCACAGTAAAAACACACTGGTTTTGGAAGATCAACCGATGGAAATTGATGTGGTGGTTGTGTGGCGTATAGTCAACGGTAAGATTGCTGAAGTATGGGATATTCTATCGGTTTATACTGCACAAATTAAAGAGACACAATACTAAACTACGACCATTTCTCAGCGTTAAGTACACCCAGAGTGATCATTGTAGTTTTTAGAAAGAAATGACTAACCACAAACCAGTCCATCAATATGAACAGAAAGGAATTTCTGAAGATAGCCTCTATTCTAGGAGTTCACCTATCTGCTTTTCCTGCTTACAGTAAATACCGATCTAATTTCACTAAACGTAATTCTTCTAAGAAAGTCCTCATTATCGGTGCGGGAGCAGCGGGGCTTTCAGCCGGACACTTGTTACAGCAACAAGGAGTTGACTTCAAGATTCTGGAAGCCAGTGCTGGTTACGGCGGAAGAATGAAAACGACTAATGATTTTGTCGATTACCCAATATCTCTAGGGGGTGAGTGGATTACCGCTAGTACTCTGCCTTTCAACCTAATAGCAGGTAATAATTCTGCTTCTAAAAAAGTCCACACCGTTGGGTATACCCAAGATGATGGATACGGAGTATGGTACAACGGTAAGTTGGTAAGAGGCGATTTAGGAACTCTACTCTACCGAAAGTTTATTAATAGCTCTTGGTTGGATTTCTTTGAGGAATTCATACTTCCATCTGTAGCTGATAAGATTAGCTACCAAAATGTAGTACGTTCTATTGACTACTCGGGTAAAAAAGTGGTAATCAAGACTGCCGACGAAGAGTTTGTTGCCGATCAAGTGATTGTAACTGTGCCATTAAAAATACTTCAGGATAAGAAGATACAGTTTAATCCGGCACTGCCGAGTAAGAAACTAGAAGTGATTGATAGCGCAGTGGTTTGGGATGGCCTGAAAGTATTCATTGAGTTTAAAGAAAAGTTTTACCCCGCCTTCGTCGACTTAATTATTAATCCTGAAACCGACGGACAGGTATCATACTACGACGCATCATTTGGGCAAAACACCAAAAGCAATGTACTCGGAATGTTCTCAGTAGGAAAGCCTGCCAAAGAACATGGCACATTAAATGACGATGAGTTGAAGAATTACATCTTGACCGAATTAGACAAGATTTTTTCCAATCAGGCTACTCCGAATTATCTGCGACACGTTGTTCAAAACTGGTCGAAAGAGCCGTACATAGAAAGTGCGTACATCAGCGATCATTCTGAAGTGAAAACAGTTCGACAGCTACAAAAGTCGGTAGATGGTAAAATCTACTTTGCCGGTGACTGTTATACCTCCGGCCAAGACTGGGGTAATGTGCATAACGCCGTAGAGTCAGCCCGAGATTGCATAACCAAAATAATTAGCTAGCATACTTAAATAACAATATGAAAAGACTTTTTGTGTTATCTACCTTTTTGATGGCCAATCACTTATACGCCCAGAAATTTGAGAAAGAAGATCTTTACCGAACTTGGTGCTTAGATAAATATTCGGACGAAGAGACCTACTACGAACCACCCAAAAAGGAGGTAGGAGACTACATCAGGCTGAAAGAAGATATGACCTATGAAGTGAAATCAGAAGGGGTATTAGATTCAGGTACCTGGATGCTTAACACTAATGGCAATTACTTAGAACTGAAGAGCGACCCCGGAACTAGTCCAGGGCAAGAGGGGAAAGCTGAAAAGCTGTATCTATATTTCCTATCGACCCAGTCGATGGTATTTACATATGATGTTGACGAGTATCGTATTTGGGAAGTTCATTACGTATCCTGTAACTAAGCCGCTGAAGATGAAACTACTCTCTCTGTCTGTATTCATATTCTCCTTCTTGACCTTCACCCCAACTTTTAGTCAGGAGGTTGTTGCTCTACGCTCTGTACCGTTTGATGTTCCTTCCGAAGGAATATACATCGCCGATGTTTGCGATGAGCGACCAAATAAGCAACTCGGGACTCATAAAAATCTGACGGGCGATAAAGTAAAGCTTTATCTGGATAAAGGGGCTGATCAAGCAGTGAAGAGTTTCTATGAAATTTCGTTACCTCAGCAAACGGGTCACCGTCCGATCTGCATAGAGATTAAAGCACTCAATGTTCAGGAGTCCAAAAGGAGGATGAATAGTTTTATTACCCGGGTGGCTAGAGCACATGTGGAACTAGCTTTTCTTGAGCAACGCGGGGGCAAATTGGTTGAAATATTTAGTATTCAACATAACGAAGATCAGGTTTTTGGACTGTATGATAAAATAGGCTTATACGCCACGCACGAGAGAAGAATTAGAGCTGCTCTGGAGTATTGCATGTTGGCTTTTTTGGATAATTATCAAGAAAGTAAGCCCGACACTTTAGCTACGCATTTTGATATACCAAAAGGAGGCTACCGGATAAATCCCCGGTTAGGACAATGGTTTAATCTAGTGACTGTTAAAGGCATGCGTAGCACCTATTTTGAAGGATACTCCATAAGCTATACCGGTTTTGTCGACAACAAAAAAGGCTTTATCAGACCTTACGAAACTTCATTTGAGGTAACTTGGGCCAGACCAGGAGTAGCCGAAGATAATGGCTACCGAGATGTGGAGTCATTTGTATTCCGACCAGAATTATACTTTGTCTACAGAAGGATAATCCAAGGCGTTTATGTATCGCTGAGTGCTAACGTACCTGTGGGTTATGAAACACTGGAAAACCTTGACGGGGGTAACTCTTTCAACTTTGTGATTGGAATTGGAGCTAGTCAGGGACTGCGAATTATTCCGTGGGAGAGACGCGGTATTGTTTTTGGGGCTGACTTCTTTCAGCAACTTGAGACATCTGAAGTATACCGAAGAGATATAGGAGTAGAGTTAGTACTGGGTATCAATTTTTAACCACATATTTAAACAGAATAGGCAACCTAGCATGTACCACCCAAGACTATACGGAGAGTTTTATGAAATGGGGTTAAAGTACGGAACACTGCTCTACGATAAAGCTGGTTTTGTAATCCCGGGAATAACTAAAGAACAAAAGGACTTCGGAATAGAATCGTACCATGAGCTGCAATTATTCTATCCTCAAGTAATTGAGGAAATTAAAGGGTTTGCCAAAGGAATTAATGATACACCGGAAAATCTGGGAGCCTTTCTCCTAAGTCTCGGTATTTTTGATACTACTGGGCAATGCAGCGTATTTGCTTTTAGTAACGATGACACCACAATAGTCGGAAGGAATTACGATATGCTCTTTGATTTCAAAAAGTTCACGGAGAGCAGCCTCATCGCCCCCCAAGACAAATATGCCTATATCAGCCAATCGGATGTTTTCATTGGTCGCTCCGACGGAATAAACGAAAAAGGACTTTCCGTAGCTATGTCGTTTGTCAACGGAACGAAAGCACAACCCGGCGTAGGATTTCATTTTGTGGTAAGAAAAGCATTGGAGAATTGTAGCACTACCGAACAGGCAATAGAAATCATCCAGCAGGCCAAAGTATCTTCAGCCAATAATTTTCTAGTGGCTGACCAATCCGGTAATATTGCTGTGGTAGAATCAGCACCTCAGAAGAAAATAGTTAGACGACCAACGAAAGGCGAGCGGTTCATTTACATCACCAACCAGTTTGTTACCCCTGAAATGCAAGCCTTTGACCGAGGTGGCGTAGAATGGAGTAAAAGTGCGGAAAGATACAGTAGCTTACAATATCGTTTAGCGGCTATTCAAAAAATGGATTTGCCCCAAGCCAAAGAAATACTATCGGATAAGTGCGTTTGCTTAGATCTGAAAAAAGAGAAATTCGGCACAATCTGGTCGGTCGTTGCCGATTTACATAAATTGAAGATAGAAAGAGCGGAAAATAAACCCAAGACAACCAATTACAAACCCGAAACGCGACTTGACTGGTGGCTAAGCAAGAAAAACAAGTGATACTATACCGTATGTGTTTCACTCCAGGTTTTCTAGCTTAAAACATCTCCTGTCCAACTGTAAAACGGTTAGACAGGAGATATTTTAAGACATCACCCCGCTTATTCCTCCACTCGCTTAAATTCCGCCAGTATATCCCCGAATTCAGTTTCGTAATGAAAATTGTTCTCATCAACAATCCGAATGTACAGGGTAGTGCGTCCCTCAGAAGTACAGTCTTTTACCAAGCCACTCACCCAATAACCACTTCCCGTAACGGCCGGTTGAATCTCATCCCAGGCTAGATCATCTACTTGCCAGCACAGACTCTCATCACCCTTATCTACTACTACACCTTTGCCAGTGGTTAGGTCAGCCTTGATCTTTATTCCGGCAAACACTTTTTCTTCACTTACATCCTCCCAGGTTCCTTCTAGATAGGTGTTTAGGTCGTACATTGCTTCACTTTCATACCGCACCCAGGTACGATTAAAGGGTACTCCCTGAAATTCACCTTCCATGTACAGTTCGTTTTCATTAACTATGGTCATGCTAGACTCTGCGTAGATATGGGTGATGCAATTACGATACATTTCTTTTAAAGTAAATCCATCATCAGTAGCTTCAATGTCTATCCACGAAGCATCACCAAGCTCAAAGCAGTGGGTATTAGTCTCAATATGTACCAGTGTAGCTTCATTAGTTTCCGGATTATACTCTACGATAGAACCCATCAGCACTCCGGTGGAATTATCTTCTAATAGCCATTGTCCCGCTAGGGTAAATTCACCCGTATTCTCAACTACCACGACTATGCTATCCACAGACATTGTATGTTCGGCATCTTCGTTAGAAACTGTTAAGCTTACCGCGTATTTACCAGGGCTATCATAAATTACGATAGGATTTTGCTCAGTAGAGGTTGCCGGGGAGCCTCCTTCAAACGTCCAGTTCCAGCTAGTGACATTTCCAGTAGAAGCATCGGTAAATTGCACACTGCCACCCACCGTAACCGAATCCTTACTTGCCGCAAATTTGGCTTCTACGGCATCAGTTTCCGTAGTAGATTCAACCTTGATTAATTCACTTTTAGTTTGGGTATGCTCTGACTCATCGTTAGCAACGATGAGTTTTACATCATAAATACCCGGGGCATTATACACCACCACCGGATTCTGCTCGGTAGAGGTTGCGGGTTCTCCCCCCTCAAAAGTCCATTGCCAGGAAGTAGGTTGACCCGCAGATTGATCAGTGAAGCTTACACTTTGTCCAGCTTGGATGTCAGTAATAGCCGCACTAAACTCGGCAGTTACCTCCTCAGCTTCCGGCTCGGGAGTAGGATCACCTTCTTCCGAGCAACTGACTAGTAATGCAGCAAATACAAATAACAAAATTCCAAATACATTTTTCATGAGATACAAATATTATATAGGTTAAAATTGGAAAATCAGACACACCAATAGCTACGCCGATAGAGGAGAGATTGCAACCCATACGCTTAAGCGTTGAGCCTACCAATCACCGAGAAGAATAGAGAAGTAGAAGAAGAGAAGTAATAAAGAGAAGTGTTATAGCAGTAGCTATTTACCCTGAGTAAACGCAAAAGAAAGGAATGTAATATAAACTATCAGATTTTTTTTGAGAATAGAATTAGGAAGGGATAAACTTTAGTGAAAAGCACTTCCCCACCTAAATTATCTATATTGCTAGGTAACTGACCTACCTGAATCTATGTCCACCCAGAAAACAGCCGGACTATTCGGCGGAATTCTTTTGTTTCTCCTGATCTTACTGATGCCTACGCCCAATGGCATGACTACCGCAGCTCAGAGTGCGGCAGCGGTAGCTTTACTAATGGCAGTATGGTGGGTAACTGAGGCTATTCCGATTTATATCACCGCGTTTGTCCCGGTAGCCCTGTTTCCCTTGCTAGGTGTTCTTCCGGCTGATCAAACGGCGCATAACTACGGTAACAACTATGTGCTAATGCTGCTAGCGGGTTTCTTTATTGCGAAAGCTATTGAGCTACAAAACCTGCATCGGCGTATTGCCTTACAAATTATCAACGTATTTGGTACCAGCTATCAGCGCATTATCCTCAGCTTTATGATTGCCACCGCGGCGCTATCCATGTGGATTACCAACGTAGCCGTGGTACTGCTAATGTTACCTATTGCACTCGCTCTGATTAAGCAAAACGAGGAGCGCTTGGATGCCGACATTTCGGATAAATTCAGTCTGGCCTTGATGTTGGGCATCGCTTACGCAGCAAGCATCGGCGGAACCGCTACGCTCATCGGTACCCCGCCTAACCTGGTGCTAGTAGGAATTATTGAGAAACTGTTTCCGCAGGCACCCGAAATTAGCTTTTTCAACTGGATGCAGGTGGGCGTACCTATGGTACTAATCTTTCTACCAATTATCTGGCTCTACCTCATCCGCTACTTCCGTATTAGCGGTAACTTTCCCAACGGGAGAGATGTGATTGTAAAAGAATTGCAATCGCTGGGAAAGATGAGTACTGGTGAACGGCGGGTGCTGGTCATATTCGTTTTGGTAGCCCTCGGTTGGGTTTTTCGTCGCAACATTGCTATTGGCGATTTTGTGATTTTAGGCTGGAGTGCCTTGCTAGGCGACTATGCTTCCTACGTTCACGATAGTACCGTGGCAATGGTCGGAGCACTGCTGCTGTTTATGATTCCGTCAGGCGAGTGGAAGAATACCGCCCCGCTACTCAACTGGAAATCAGCCGCTACTATTCCTTGGGGAGTGGTGATGATTGTAGGGGGCGGCTACGCTATTGCTGAAAGCTTTCAGGTAACTGGGCTGGCCGAATGGGTAGGACAGCAGCTAGCTTTCATCAATCAGTACCCTATGTTAATCATCTTACTTTTAGTAGTAAGTTTGATGATCTTCCTGACCGAGATTAATTCTAATACAGCTACTGCTAATATCTTCTTACCAGTATTAGCCGCCCTAGCCATCGCCAGCCAGATTAATCCGCTTTTACTGATGATACCCGCTACCTTTGCCTGCTCATTTGCCTTTATGTTACCATCAGGTACGGGTACTAATGCGGTCATCTTTGCTAGTGAGCGAGTGTCGCTTACCCAAATGGCTCGCTGCGGTTTGTGGCTGAATTTGCTTTGCGTAGTACTGCTAACTATTACACTATTTCTGATTGTAGTTCCGCTAATGGGTCTTCAGCGTACTTTACCAGCTTGGGCGCAGTGATTTATATCGACTTCTTATTTTAAAAATGAACCGTAAAACTATTTCTCTTATTGGCATTTCAGGAGTTAGCCTATTTGCTATCACCTCAGTAGTAGGTGGTTTACTCCTAGAAAATTATAGCTTCATCAGCCAATACATCAGCGAATCGTTTGCCATTGATACTCAATACGGAATAGTACTAAGAACACTCGGTTATATCCCCAGCGGCATTCTGATTACCCTATTCTGCTTTCTAGCGTATAAAAAGTTTCCATCGTCTTCGCTGACTAGAAGTGGGTTCTACGGACTTAGTGTTTTTTACGGTATTGCTACGATAATCATTGGTATTTTTCCTTGCGATAGTGATTGCAACCCCAATTTTATCGATCCAAGTGTATCGCAAATAATTCATAATTTAGTAGCAATACTGACTTATACTCTTGTTCCCATTAGCACTATTCTCATTGGTTTAGGTTTAAAACAATCACCCAATTACAAGGGACTGTCGCGGAAAGCAATTATTTATGGGATAGTAAGCGGTGCGTTTGTTATCCTTCTCTTGTCCAACCCAACTTCAAATTATATTGGGCTGATTCAACGAGCTATTGAGTCGCTATTTATTATTCGGATAATTACCTGCGCTATTGAATTAATCAGACCCATCCGTAGCAACTCATCACCTGCTTAGTATCCTCCTTTACTATTTCGTCAATCTATATCTTCTCCACAGTTTACTCTAGAACCATCGCTTGTAGGTCTAATTTAAATACGGTATTTTAGTAGACACTGTATCTACTATGAGCCGATCCAATCATATCATCCACCAGCCAATCAGTCGTCGCCAAATGCTGGGGACTTGTCGCAGTGGCTTTGGCTCGTTAGCTTTTGTTAGTTTATTTGGCGGATTGGGGGCAGCTTGCCAGAAGGTAGAACAATTATCCTTACCCGAGGTAGCATCGGGCACTAATCCGCACTATATCCCAAAAGCTAAAAGTGTTATATTTCTGTATATGGACGGTGGGGTGTCGCAGGTAGACTCCTTCGACCCTAAGCCCCGGTTAGCGCAGGAAAACGGCGAAGACCCTTACAAAAAGTTTAAGGTAGACAACACTCAGTTTGATAATATTGGCAAAATTTTAAAAAGCCCTTGGGAGTTTAAGCAGTACGGCGAATGTGGCATATCGGTTAGCGAATTATTCCCCCATATTGCTACCTGCGTAGACGATATTGCGCTAGTACGCTCTATGACTTCTGAATTTCCCGAGCACACCAATGCTAACTACTTTTTACACACGGGCAGCGGCTTGCAGGGTCGCCCCAGCATGGGAGCCTGGGTCACTTATGGCTTAGGCAGCGAGAATAACGATTTACCCGGTTACGTAGTATTAAACGGTGGCTTAGTGCCTCCCGGAGGGCTAGATAACTTTAATAGTGGCTTTCTCCCAGCCTCCTATCAGGCTTCAGTGCTGAAGGGGCAGGCTGTACCGCTGGCAAATATTCAACCACTGGATGATCCCGCCGTTCAGGATAGTAAGCTGGATTATCTTAAGCAAATGGATCAAAGTTTGATTGGAAAGTTAGGCCACGCCGACGCAGTAGAGTCCGCTATTGCTAATTATGAATTAGCCTACCGCATGCAAGCCTCCGTACCCGAACTAACTGAGTTTGACACTGAGAGTAAAGCCACTAAAAAGCTCTACGGCTTTGAATCAGACGATCCGCATACCCGGGGCTACGCTGCCCAATGCCTATTAGCCCGCCGATTGGTAGAGCGGGGCGTTCGCTTTATTGAACTCACTTGCCCTAGCGTAGAAGCTGACCGCTGGGATCAGCACAATAACTTAAAAGATGGGCACGAGCGCAATGCTCACGCCGTAGACCAACCCATTGCTGGGCTATTAAAAGATTTGAAAAGCCGAGGGTTACTAGACGAAACATTGGTTATCTGGACGGGGGAGTTTGGCCGAACTCCTTTTGCCCAGGGAAACAACGGCAGAGATCATAATCCATCCGCCTTTAGCATGTGGATGGCCGGAGCGGGCATTAAAGGCGGAACTATCTTTGGGCAAACTGATGAATACGGTTATCGGGTAGTAGAAAACAAGGTAACCATTCACGATCTACACGCTACCATGCTGCACTTGCTCGGTATCCACCACGAAAAGCTCACCTTCCACTTTAGTGGTCGCGATATCCGTCTCACCGACGTTCACGGTCACGTAATGCACGATATATTGGCGTAATTGGACAGTTCTATAATGATTGTCATTCTACGTAAACTACATTTAAACTGAGATAACAAATGTTTCAATGAGAGTAAATCAAGCTGCCAATTATGAAATACTTTTTTGCTTTACTTGCCACACTTCTCTACCTATCTGCTTTAGGTCAAGTAACCATAAAGGGCAAAATTAATAACTATGATCGTGAAACAATTATCTATTACCATCCTACTATTGAAGGCATTTACACCCCGTACTGGAAAGAGATACAGCCTAAAGCGAATGGCTCCTTTACTATCAAGTTTGAAAATGAAGGCTACGGAACAACTACACTTTCTTTCCAAAGACTAATCTATCGGCTCTTTCACGATGATAACTCCGAGATCTACCTTGAAATAGATCAGAATAAAATTTTAGAGGGAAGAGAAAAGCAAAACAAATCTATTGGAAGGTATGAGCGAGGTCACGCCATTAAACAGCGAGCTACTATTGAAATAAGTGGCGATTATGCCTCAGTTAACCAGTTTTATAATCAACAACTGAGAACAAATTACAGCACAACCCGATCAGTAAGTGGAAGTAGTCTTTCTAAACTAATCTACCGGGCTGATACCCCCGAGCAGGTTAACACAATTCTTGATTCGCTAATTCAGCAGGAATACCAACAAATTGATACTCTGTTACTCACTGTTGATGTAGAAGATTCTCAGGCTGACCGTAAGTCTAAAGAGATAAAAGATTTTTTACGGAACGAGGTTGAGGCATTTTACGGCGCAATATTTTTAAGCGGTATGTTCCTAAAGCGTAGGGAGCACGTTACCGAACTTCACCGAGATTCTACTGCCTTAGTAGACATCTATAACCGGGAGTGGGAGCAAATGATAGAAGCATTTGCCGATAGAGCTATCCATGAAATTAAGCCCGATACCCGAAGTCCTGATTATATAGACCTAATGGAGTCTTTAAGTTATATATTAGATACAAGGCTTGTTCATAAAAAAGGGAAAGAATGAAAAGTGCGCGGAGAATGATAATTTTGAAGTGAACTAAACAACATGATTATCATGCACACTTTTCAAAAAATGAAATTACGACCTATTATCAGTACTTACAAACCCA
>JBCCTI010000088.1:0-26762 GCA_039198955.1 Bacteroidota bacterium
AACTTCCCATTGTGAATCGGATAACTCTGTAAACGGAGTTTGCATAAGATACTTGTAGTTTTGTGACAAAAACCAAAGTAATTATCCGATTCACATTTCTGCAATCTTAGCCAGATTTCTTCCCAAACATGCTCTAAGGTATACACTTCGATAAAAGAATCTAAGTTATCACCTACTTGTTGAACGGTTTCATCTAATTTTATTATATGATCCCGTAGGTAACCCATTTGGGCTTTCATCAGGTTAACCGATTTTCTTAGATTGTTCAACTCTTCCATAATCAGACGATTTTAGTCTAGCTTCAACACCGCCATAAAGGCTTCCTGGGGGATTTCAACATTACCTACTTGGCGCATGCGTTTCTTTCCCTTCTTCTGCTTTTCTAGTAGTTTGCGCTTTCGGGAAATATCGCCACCGTAGCACTTGGCAATCACGTTTTTACGGAGGGCTTTCACCGTTTCGCGGGCGATGACTTTTTGACCAATGGCCGCTTGAATAGCGATCTCAAACATCTGGCGGGGTAATAATCCGCGTAGCTTCTCACACAGCCGCTTGCCCCACTCATAGGCCTTATCGCGGTGCACAATAGCTGAGAGTGCATCTACTTTATCGCCGTTCAGCATAATATCCAGCTTCACCATGTTAGACACTTGGTAACCGATAGGGTGATAATCTAAGGAAGCGTAGCCCCGCGAAATGGTTTTTAGTTTATCGAAAAAGTCAAAGACAATTTCAGCTAGGGGCAGTTCAAACGTCAGTTCTACCCGATCTTGGGTAAGAAACACTTGATTTTTGATAATCCCCCGCTTATCAATACACAGTTCTATAATGCCACCGATAAACTGAGATTTGGTAATAATCTGCGCCCGAATGAAAGGCTCTTCTATGCGGTCGAGGTAATTAGGTTCAGGCATCTCAGAAGGCGCACTTACGGGTTGCATAGTATTATCAACATCCGACAAATAGGCATGGAACCCTACCGAAGGAACCGTGGTGATGACGGTCATATCGAACTCCCGTTCCAGCCGTTCCTGCACAATTTCCATATGTAGCATACCCAAAAACCCGCAGCGAAAGCCGAAGCCTAGGGCCGCCGAGGTTTCGGGTTCCCAGATCAGGGCGGCATCATTCAATTGCAGTTTCTCCATGGATGCCCGAAGTTCTTCAAAATCAGAAGTTTCTACCGGGTATATTCCGGCGAATACCATAGGCTTTACATCCTCAAATCCGCTCAAAGAGGTGGCCGAATCTTTTACGTGGGTGATGGTGTCCCCTACTTTCACTTCACTAGCCGTTTTAATACCGGAAATAATATAGCCCACATTACCTGCTTCAATTGTTTGGGCTGGCTGCTGTTTCAGCTTCAATATTCCAATCTCGTCAGCACCATATGTTCGCTTGGTATTAACAAACTTTACTTCATCGCCCTTGTTAAGCTTTCCATTGAAGATCCGAAAGTATACTTCTACCCCCCGAAATGGGTTGTATACTGAGTCGAAGATCATTGCTTGCAGCGGAGCATCGGGATCGCCTTTGGGCGGTGGAATTCGCTCCACCACCGCTTCCAGGATTTCGGCTACCCCTAGTCCTTCTTTAGCACTAGCGAGCAGAATATCTTCCCGGTCGCAGCCGATTAGGTCAATAATCTGATCGCTTACTTCTTCTACCATCGCTCCCGGTAAATCAATCTTGTTAAGCACTGGAATGATCTCTAGGTCATGCTCAATCGCCAAGTATAAATTGGAGATCGTTTGTGCTTCTACGCCCTGAGCGGCATCCACGATTAATAATGCCCCTTCACAAGCAGCAATAGAGCGGGATACCTCGTAGGAGAAGTCTACGTGACCGGGAGTATCAATCAGGTTAAGAATATAATCTCCAGCTAAATCCTCTTGCTTACCGTAATGGTAATTCATCTGAATCGCGTGGCTCTTGATGGTAATGCCCCGCTCCCGTTCCAGATCCATATTATCTAACAGTTGATCTTGCATCTCCCGCTCGTCTACCGACCCGGTAAGTTGGAGCAGCCGATCAGCCAGCGTACTTTTTCCGTGGTCAATGTGGGCAATGATGCAAAAGTTTCGAATGTCCTTCATAAGTCTCGTTCTCCAACAAATAAAAGGCGTAAACCGCCGATGATTGAATGTTTAAAAATAGCAATAATAGTCGGTGTAGTAACATTGGGGATCACGTATTTAGTTTAGCTAGAAAATGAAACTTTTACACGCCCACCTAAACTATTCGGTTATGCACTAGGTTGGAAATAGCATATGAGCGAAAACGAGGCAAAAAATGTACTAAATGAGCCACTCCAACTTTGTGGCACATCGCCCCGAACCGGATTTTACCGGACGGGTTGCTGCGAGACTGGTCCTGAAGATAGCGGCCGCCATGTGGTTTGTGCTATTATGACTAATGAGTTTCTACAATTCACCCGAGGGCGGGGCAATGATCTGACTACCCCGATACCCGCCTACGATTTTCCTGGTTTGAAAGAGGGCGACCGTTGGTGCCTATGTGCCCTACGCTGGAAAGAAGCTTTTGATGCCGGGGTCGCTCCTCAGGTAGTGATAGAAGCCACTCACGAGGCAGTGCTGCGTTACATTTCTATTGAAAATTTATTATCCCACGCTTGTTCTTCTACTAGTTAGATCTACATCATTTCCCGACTAATCTAATTTTTCATACAAAAAATTAATTTTTCTTACTTATTTTAGAAAAGTAGCAAATGAGTAGAATATATCCGCTCAAGAACCAAACTCAGTACTACTGAATCATTCCTAAATCTTACCTTTTACCACCGTAATCTTTAGTTTTTTTGATCACTTCTAGAACTGAGTCTGTTATTTTACATGTACCTTTTTAATGCATTTTGTTAAAAAATATTTATTTATTATCGAAATATTCTAAAAACATTACATGTCTGTTTTGCTTAGTTGCAAGGGCTATTTCCGATAAAGTCCCCAGTCCCATGCCACAGCAAACCACCACATCGGAGGTTAAAACATTTACATTATTTCGGGCATTTCCGAGATCGGTAACTACTGCAATATCCAGATACGCTGAAGCCTGACGCCGATCATTGCCGGGTAAAATCCCTAGTGTAAGCCCACCGACTTCCTTCGCCCCTCGGCTGGCAGCGTCCATTACTCCTATATTGCGCCCACCGGTTAGCAGAACCCAGCCTTGCGGGGCAATTTGCTGGCCTAATTCATAAGCTAGTTGAATAATTTCAGGGTCGGCTTTACCCGTAGCACCCAGTATTCAGATAATAGTTTTTGTCGGCATCTCTAGTGTGATTTAGTTTTTTATTGGTTCTGCTGTCACATTTTTACCTAGGGGATCACTAAGATACATAAAAGCTATTGTGCATCAGATGTTGCAAAGTAAAGAAGACCGTTTTATGGAGTTACTAGAAAAGAACAAATACCGGATTCTTAGGTTATGCCGCACTTATGCTCAAAGTATTGATAATCAGCAAGATTTATATCAGGAAATAGTCATTGAGCTGTGGAAATCATTTGATACAATTCGTGATCCAACTTATACCAACACTTGGTTTTATCGAGTAGCACTCAACGTAGGGATGCGGTTTCGTCGAACCCAAAAATCAATAAAAAGCAGGAAGACAAATAGCATAGATTTTATTCACAGCGAAACTACTGCTCAAGAAGATATGGAGAAACAAGAACTCAGAAATCAACTTTACCGATGCATCGCCCAACTCGATGAGGGTGACCGCGCGATTGTACTACTTCATCTGGAAGGTATCGGAAATCAGCAGATTGCCAAGATCATTGGGATTAGCGAAAACTACGTGGCGGTAAAGCTGAAACGAATTAGAGAAAAATTGAGAGTGTGTATTAACTGGTAAAACCCATGTTAGATCAGGAATTACAAGAACTGTGGCAGGAAGCCCCTTCGGATATGCAAGTTAAATTTAACCAATCAAAGCTAATGATTGATATAAACCACGATATACGAAAATTTGAGCGAACGCTGCTCTGGCGAGATGTTGGCGAAATCGTTGCAGCCATTGCAGTTATGATAACCTTCGGGAGGATATTATTCTACGAGTCAGTTATTGTAGCCCAAGTAGGATCAGGAGTCATTATTTTTGGTGCTCTACTTGTTATTTACAGACTACTAGCAGTAAAACGTTTTAGAAAGCAGCCATCATTGAATTATTCGTTCAAAAACTATCTGGAACAGAGATACCAGTATTTATATAAGTAAAAACGACTACTGGATACCGTTCTGTACTGGTATATTCTACCAATTCTTGTCGGATACGCGATTTTAGGGTCAGCATTACTATACATTCCACACTGGGGCGCATGGGTTTTTTATGTATTCTATCTAGTGTTAGGGATTGGGGTTGGATGGTTCATTTGGTGGCTAAACCGCCGAGCGGTGATTAAACAATTCAATCCGATCCTCGAATGGATAGAAACTGCCCTCAAGAGCCTGGAATAGAGTTGAGAGTTTATAGGATTTTCGTTTTAGGTTGCCTTGGTGCATTACCTCGTAAATCATACCTAAAACTAGGAACCTAACATCCTGATTATCCTCCAGCCTCCCCGCAATCCTGATACAAAAAGTAGAAAAATACGTTGGCTTTGGCTAATTTCGCCAAATATTTGAACGTTTGGATTCACTATGCACAACGCTGAAGAAAATACCTCACTTAATTTTATTGAGCAAATCATTGAAGAAGACCGGGCACAGGGCAAAAATGGGGGCGAAGTCTACACTCGCTTTCCACCCGAACCCAACGGTTTTCTCCATCTAGGTCACGCCAAATCTATCTGTCTTAACTTTGGATTAGCCCAGAAATACGGTGGGAAGACTAACCTCCGCTTTGACGATACCAACCCAGTTACCGAAGACACTTCTTACGTAGATGCCATCAAAGAGGATGTGCGTTGGCTAGGATTTGAGTGGGAAGGTGAAGAACACTACGCTTCTGATTATTTTGATAAACTGTACGAGTTAGCTGTGGAACTCATCAAACGGGAGAAAGCCTACGTAGATGATACTCCGGTAGATGAAATTCGGCGGATGCGGGGTGTTCCCACTCAGCCAGGTGAGGAGAGTGTGTATCGTAATCGCTCAGCCGAGGAAAACCTGGATTTATTTAGGCGAATGAAAGCCGGAGAGTTCCCGGAAGGATCGCGCGTATTACGGGCCAAGGTAGATATGGCATCGCCCAATATGCACCTGCGCGACCCCATTATGTACCGTATTCTGCACCGTCACCACCACCGTACTGGCGACAAATGGCACATTTACCCTACCTACGATTGGGCGCACGGTCAGAGTGACGCCATTGAAAATATTACCCACTCAGTTTGTACGCTAGAATTTGAGGTACACCGACCGCTCTACGACTGGTTTGTAGAACAGATCGGTGAGTTTGATCAAGACATGGTAAACCCTCAGCCCCGACAGATTGAATTTGCCCGCCTCAATGTGAATTACACCGTAATGAGCAAACGCAAGCTGCTAGAGTTGGTGAACGAAGGCTATGTTAATGGTTGGGATGATCCGCGCATGCCTACGATTCAAGGTTTACGCCGAAGGGGGTATACGCCCGCCAGCTTGCGAAATTTTGCCGAGCGGGTAGGCGTAGCCAAACGCGATAATGTAATTGATTTTAGCCTACTAGAATTCTGTATTCGCGAAGATCTGAATAAGACCGCTCCCCGCGTGATGGCGGTACTGAACCCGGTAAAACTCGTTATTACGAATTATCCTGAAGGAAAAACGGAAGAATTATCCGTAGAAAATAACCCGGAGGACGAGGATGGCGGAAGCCGAACCGTACCATTTAGCCGGGAATTGTATATTGAGCGGGATGATTTTATGGAAGACCCGCCCAAGAAGTTTTTCCGTCTCGGCCCCGGTCGTGAAGTCCGCCTGAAGGGAGCCTATATCATTCATTGTGAGTCGTTTGAGAAAGATGAGGCAACTGGGGAAGTTACAACCATTTGTGCTACTTACGACCCAGCTACCAAAAGTGGGGAAGATACTAGTGGCAAGAAAGTGAAAGGAACGATTCACTGGGTATCGGTGCCTCACGCCGTTACTGCCGAGGTGCGTCTGTACGACCGACTGTTTCTCGATCCTGAACCTACTGACCATAAAGATAAAGAGAGTGAGCCCATTGATTACAGGCAGTTTATCAACCCCGATTCATTAGTGATGCTCGACAAGGTACAGGTAGAGACTAGTTTACAAGCAGCTCAGCCGTTTGAGCGATTTCAGTTTATGCGAAAGGGATACTTTTGTGTTGACCCGGACAGTAGTGAAGGGAAACTAATTTTTAACCAGACAGTAACGCTACGGGATAGTTGGGCTAAGAAAAATAAAAAATAGTTAGTGAAGATTTTCGTACTTTTCAGTAATGTAGGCAAAAGTTTCCTTGAGTTCTTCGATTTCTTGAAGACAACTTTCCCGATAGTAGTCTTCCATATCAGATACCTTCAACATACCTTCTATCCGACATACTGCCCCCATAAATCGGTGGTGGTTTAAATCATGCAACAGGTTGATATGAAGGGATTCGTCAAACTTGCGTTTCTCAAGATAGTTTTTTTGGAAGAGCGTAATGCAAGTGTACAGAATTAGATAGGTTCCGAAGATAGCAATTAAGTCAACGAACAAAGGAGTGCTCACTACAACAGGAAGCGCACCGTAGGATATGTATACGCCATAGATAAGAAGCCCAGATACGATCACTCGCATAACGTAGTCTTTCCGAGGTACGGTAAGCATCCACGCTATTGCTGTAACAGGACAGATCAAATGAATTGACAAAGTCCACCAAAAGGTACCAAAATCAGCATAGAACTCTATTTCCAAGTCAGAGGGGAAAAATCGCCAGCTATTATAGATAATTGGCACTAACAGCACAAGTCCCAAACATAACCATTTGCGTTTATCAGCTCTAAAGAAAGCTATATTCTGATGTAAGATACTAAACGACGGTTTGTTGATTACTTCCATTGAGTTTTCCACGAGTGCAAGTTTATCTACCAAATAGAGATGATAACAATCTATCTATAAATTTAGATATTTTGAAACAAAATTATATTTTCTTGGCAATTAGTCTAGTTAGGTATCCGCAAACTACTTATTATTATTCGAAACCAATACACTATTCGTAACTAACAAAACTAAATATTTACTAATCTGATTAACCTTTCACAATTCCTTGTTAAATACCATTAATCTTACTTGTGTAAGGTTTAATTTTTCTTGACTTTTTACTCAGCACTTTTTAAAATAATTTTGGTTCAAATTCTTACATATGTAAGAAAAACGTCTGAATTAAATATATTTTATACCTAATCGTTAAGTGCTATGAAAAATTTCACTTCTAGAATTGCTCGCGTTATCCTGGCTATCTCTGTCCCAGTATTAATTATGACTAGCTGCGAATCTGATTTAGTTGATCCTGAAAATGCTACACCGCCCAAGTATAAGATCAAAAGACCACCATCTCAAACTGATTAGCCACTAATTTTTTGTTTTGAAATCACTAGCTCTTTACTTATGGTAGATCAAAGTAGAGAGCTAGTATTAGGTCAAGAAAGATCATGCTGAGAGTCTGCTCTGCACCTAAAGCAGGTTTCTACAGACCATATAGTATTTAAACTATCTCCCGTCCAACGGCTTTAGCCACTGACTGTACGCTGTGGTATAAACTTCGGAACTCGTCCAGATTTAGCTGCTGAGCGGCATCGGATTTGGCTACTTTGGGATTGGGGTGCGACTCTATGAGCAAGCCATCTACTCCCATCGCTACACAGGCGCGGGTGAGGTCGGGTACTCCGTAGGCATAGCCCATGGCGTGGCTAGTATCCAGGATTACTGGAAGATTAATATGTTCCTTCAAGTAGGATACTCCACATAGATCTAGCGTAAACCTGGTTTTGGTCTCAAAGGTGCGGATACCCCGTTCGCAGAGCATTACTTGTTCATTGCCCCCGGAAAGGACAAACTCGGCAGCTTGCACAAACTCTTGAAGCGTTGCTCCAAAGTGGCGCTTGAGTAGAACTGGTTTACAGCTTTCCCCGCTAGTGCGTAGAATTCCATGGTCATACATGGCTTTGGCACCAATCTGTACAATGTCAGCGTATTCAATGACTGCATCTATGTGGGTAGCATCCCGCACTTCGGTAATGATATTGAAGCCATATTCTTCCCGGATTTGTGCCAACATCTTGAGTCCTTCCATTCCTAGTCCTTGAAATGAATAAGGCGAAGTGCGCGGTTTAAAACAACCTGCGCGTAGCGTAGTAATTCCTAATTCTTTCAGCGTATTGGCACAGGTAACAATCTGTTCCCATGATTCTATGGAGCACGGCCCGGTGATCATCAAAGTATGGTTAGTGTTACCACCTACTTTCACCTGATTAATAGTAACTTCCCGAGTAGCGGGCTGATACGCTCGGCTTGCCAATTGAATATCCGAAGCCATCACAAAGTACTCAGCGGCATATTCTTGCAAAAAACTGGGTACTTCTTTGGTGCTGGACGAAGTAATTAAGACGGCTTGTCCGTTTCGGGTAAAATGCTGGGCTTGGGCTCGTTCGGCTAATTGAGTCGCCTGATCAGCACTAACAGTTTCTTTTAAATGAATAATCATGGTGGATTGCAAATTGGAAGATTGCAAATTGGAAGATTGTTCTCTAAACAATTTTCCAATTTGCAATCTATAATTTTTAATTAATTATAAGGTCGCAAGATAGGGATATCGGTAAACAATCAGTGTGGTAACTGAGTATTTACTAGAACTGACCTTCTCTGAATAAAAATACCATGAACCAAGGAATAGAGCCCTCGCTTGCCTCAGTACCAAAATCGGTGGCTGATGACGAAAAGATATCGTATCTCACTATACTTAACGATCAATTAAACCAGAGGACTTTCCAGGGACATATCGAGAATTTTGCGGGAATCTGTATGCTTCCGGTTGGCTTAGCGGGACCGCTGTGCATTCGAGGTGATCATGCCCACGGCAACTTTCGTATTCCAATGGCTACCACTGAAGGGGCATTGGTGGCATCATATAACCGGGGCTTACGAGCCGGGCGAAAGAGCGGCGGGTTCTGGGCAAAAGTGACTGAGGAAGCCGTTCAGCGTTGTCCGCTTTTCAAGTTTCGCAATGCCCAAGAAGGGTTCTTATTTACCCAGTGGATTGATAGTCAGAACGATACTATTAAGCTAGTGGCGGAAAGCAATAGCCGCTACGCTATCCTGAAAAATATCCGTACCATACTAGAAGGTAATGAGGTAATCGTATGTCTGGAGTACCAAACCGGCGACGCTAGTGGGCAAAATATGGTTACCTTGTGCAGCCAGAAAGTCTGCGATTTTATCCGTGATTATACTCCAATTCCGCACCAAGTCGCGTATGTTGAAGGGAATGCTTCCGGTGATAAGAAAGTAGGAATTCAGTCATTGGGACGAACCCGAGGCAAGCGGGTTGTTGCCGAAGTAACCATTCCTGAAGAGACAGTAAATACCGTTTTAAAAACTACCCCAGAACGATTGGTCAACTTTTGGCAAAGCTCTACTATGTCGCAAATGAAGACGGGCAGTACCGGAAATCAGGGACACATCGCTAATGGTTTAGCGGCTATGTTTCTAGCTACCGGACAAGATGTGGCCTGCATCGCCGAAGCTGCCACTGGTTTCAACCGGGCGGAAGTAACTCTAGAGGGCGAACTGTATGCCTCCCTTACCTTACCTAATCTGATCATTGGCAGTGTAGGGGGTGGCACCGGATTACCCACCCAGCGCGAGTGCCTAGAGTTGATGGACTGCTACGGAGCCGGAAAAGCAAATAAATTGGCCGAAATTATGACCGCAGTTGCCTTGGCAGGAGAACTTTCCATTGGGGCAGCTATCGCCGAAGGACACTTCACAAGGGCCCATCAGAAATTGGGACGTTAAGGTTATTCAGTTCATAGTTCAATCCGTACTATCGTTCGCTTGCCTTATTAACTTTGCTGGGGTACTTTGTAAAGTACATCTAGAACACTCTCGTATGAGAAAACCGCTTTATCTACTTTGCTTTTGTCTAACCGTTAGCACTTTATCTGCTCAATCGCTTGATGAATACGGTGGCTATACTGGCCTAAAAGGAGCTCAAACAGGAAAATGGCATACTGAAAATATTGACGGGCGCGAGTGGTTCATCACTCCAGCGGGCAACGCTATGTACGTATTAGGAATTAACCACATTGAGGCAACAAATGAAGGTGAAAGGCAGCAGACATTGACCAATTTAGCCGAGTGGAATTTTAATTCTAGCGGTTACGGCGCGCCTCTTCCGATTATTGAAGAGTTTCCGGGATTCATCAGCGTCCGTATCCATGACGCCCCCCACTGGCTACCCGCCAACCGATTCGGGTTTGCCGATGTGTTTGGGAAGGAGTTTGCTCAAAGGACTGAGCAAATTATTCGGGAAAAATGCATGGCCGGCAAAGATAATACCCGCGTAATTGGCTACTCGCTTACGGATACGCCTCGCTACGATCTAGATATTGTACGCGCCCGACGCGGAAACGATTGGGTATCCGCCATCCGAAAATTACCCGCAGAAACAGCGGGCAAAAAACACTACGTAGCTTTTCTAAAAGAAAGGTATAGTGATGACTTTAGTAAATTCAAAATGGCTTATCGTCTGGAAGGCGTTAATTCGTTTGACGACCTATTAAGCTATAATTTTGAGAATCTAGAACTAGTCCGTCCCGATATTCGGCGCGACGATGAGGCTTTTTTGGCAGTGATTGCTGAGAAAATCTACCAGCTTACCCGTCAGTACTTCAATCAGTACGATCCAGAAGCTCTTCTGTTGAGTGAGAAATTTAAGATGCATGACCACCCTGAAGAAATTCTTAAACTAGCTGGAAAATACTTTGATGTAATCTCTATTCAACCCGGTCCTACCACTGGCCCTGATGTAGGGCAAGGCCCTGACGAATCGGTATTTGATCCAGCGTACTGGAAGGGCTTGTACGAACTAACGGGCAAACCCGTAATGATTATGGATCATGGCACATCATTTCATACGCCAGCGTATCCGCGCACCTTGTGGCATCAATTTCACTCGCAGGGAAAAGCTGCCGATTTCTACGATCAATACGTAAAGCAAGTAATTCGTGAGCCCTACATTCTGGGGTATTTGAAGTGCCAATACCACAGCCGTTACGACCCGTTACGAACGCTGCTGAAGCAAGGATTACTCGACATGGATGGAGAGCCGTATTCAATTGTAATCGAGCAGGTTGCTAAAACTAACCAGAGTGTTTATCAGCAGTTGTACCGATAATCACTAAAGAGCAAGGAAAGTCCAAGGGTACTACGTAACGGTGCAGAGCGGCGGTCGTTACTTTTTGACCTGATAGCAGCTTCACACTTTTGTCGATTGCCATCTGATGAGCAGCCATCGCCGACGTACTTTGTAGTATACACTGGTGTAACGCAAGTCTACTGCGAACTCTGTTCCCCGGTAAAGCCCTTTTACCCGCACCAAACCATCAACCAAAGCCGTTTCGCCTAAGACCTGCACTCCCGGAGATTGCTGAGGTTCAAAAGATTGATAAACAATAGTACCTGATGCTACACTGGCGACCATACCATCGGATGATTCCTCCAGTCCGTTGCTGTGGATGAACAGTAGATCGGGATGGAGCCCCTCTCGTAATACTATGGTATCGGCACTGATCATAGCATCGAAGCGGGTACGTTCAGCCATTTGCAGCGATGAATGTACTTGGCTTTGCCCGTAGCCAACCTGAGTGACGAAACCAATGAACAGGAAAATACGGATCAGGGATGATAGGATTTTTTTTCTGGACTCCACCAAGCAGCAAATCCAGTAGTAAGACCGACACTGCTTTAACGAAAAATGGTATAAGCCAGGTGCTTTTAAATATATCATGGTTAGTTCCTTAGAATTTTCTTCAAATATAGGCTATCTTTCTTCGTCGGTACTACCAATTATCGTTCGGTTGCTGGCGGGCGAATTATTTTTTCGTAAGTTCACCCATTCAATCTATTGTTGCTTGAACCATGATCGTCGGGAAAGACACCATTCTTAATTTAAAACTACCGACCGACCCTCGTTGGGTGGTTATGGCAGATAAAAACTTGGAAGAAATTTTGGTGGATCATGCCTACTGCGAGCAAAAAGCGGCTTCTTCCTGTATTTCGCTAATTATTCAGTTTTCTAATCGGCAAAAATTAGTAGACGTGCTGTCGCCTATTGTAGCCGAAGAATGGGAGCACTTTCAGCGGGTACTAGAGCAAATTCGCAAGCGAGGCTTCACACTAGGCAGAACGCGAACCGATGAATACGTGGTGAAACTTGCCAAGCACGAGCGCAAGGGCGGATCGATTGAGCGCCAATTAATGGACAAACTGCTCATCAACGCGATGATTGAAGCCCGTAGTTGCGAACGCTTTAAGATCCTCTGGAAAAACTTAGCTGATGAAGAACTGAAAGCTTTTTACTACGACCTGATGGCTTCAGAAGCGGGGCACTACGTTACTTTTATCAAACTAGCTAAAGAATATATGCCCGGAGAGGTGGTGAAAGCCCGCTGGGCTGAATTTCTAGAAATCGAAGCCGACATCATTCAAAATCTAGAAGTACGCCCTGATCGGATGCACTGATGTAGGGTTGCCGCGACTTTTCTCTTCTATCTCACCAATTTTTTCGTCATTTTTGGCGTTTCTATAAACAAGCTAGCAAACTTGTGCCAACAAATATCATGGTCAGTTGTTGGATTCTATCTGCCGTATGGTGAGTCAACACGCGTTTATTATCGGATTAATGATAACCCTGCTTAATCTAGCAGTTTCGCTGACAGGTCAGGGTCAAGATACAGTAACCCTCTATTACGATCAGGCTCAGCAAATCCCTAAAGAAACCTTTCAAATTGCGGATAACGACCCCGCTGTTTTGGACGGTAGTTATACTGCTTATTTTTACGATGGCTCCATAAAAACCAAAGGTACTTATCAGCAAAATCAGCCCAACGGGTACTGGGAATATTTTTACGAAAACGGGCAACCTAAAATGCAGGGGGAGTTAAAAAATGGGCAAAATCAAGGAGAGTGGAAATACTTCTACGAAAATGGGCGGTTAGAGATGGTAGGAGTCGTGGAGGGCAGTAGTCGGGAAGGAGTCTGGAAATTCTACTACGAAAACGGCCCTCTGAAACGGGAGGGGTTGTTTTCAGAGGGGCAAAAAGTAGGGTTATGGAAAGATTATTACGAAGATGGCTCAGTGAAAATAAAGGCTACTTACCAGGGTGACACTACTCAGTACCAAGAATTCTACACCTCTGGGGCACTCAAGCTAGAAGGGGCAGAAGTAAGCAGGTTACGGCAAGGCTCTTGGCAGCACTACTACGAAAACGGACAAGTCCAGGCAGCCGGAAACTACCAGCAAGGCAAACGGCAAGGAGTCTGGAAGTTCTATTATCCTAACGGGCAACTCTCATCAGTAGGTGATTTTATGGATGATTCTTCGGTGGGAAAGTGGACCTACTACTACGAAAACGGAAATATCAGTGCCGAAGGGGCCGAACGCGACGGAGTACGAGAGGGCTACTGGAAGCTTTACCATAGCAACGGCGATTTTAAGGGCGAAGCGGTTTTCAATCGAGGCGAAGGAAATTATCGCGAGTTTTATCCCGATGGCTCCCGCAAGGTAGAAGGAAAACTAACCAACGGTGTGCGACAGGGTAAGTGGCAGTACTTTTACGAAGATGGTACGCTAGAAGGAGAAGCGGTCTTCACCAATGGAACAGGGAACTACGTAGGTTACTACCGCGATGGGACTAAAAAAATGCAGGGTACCGTGGAAGGTGGAGAGCGGGTTGGGGTCTGGGAGCTCTTCCAATCCGATGGTCAGCTAGCCGGTTACTACCAAAGTGTGTACGAAAACGATGAGCCGGCTTTTAAAGCCCTCAACCCTTCTGGTGAAGCTTCTTCCGAGGATACTACTGCCGTGGCGGTTCGCAATCCAGATTATTTGTTCCGTAAGAAGAAGAGCCTGCGGTACTTTACCCCTAAGATCAACGAAATGAGATATTTTATCTTAGGGATCAATCCGGTAGCACTGCTAGTGCATCGACTACCAATCAGTTTAGAATATCATATTCAGGAGCGACTCGGTTATGAAGTAGAAGTCGGAGTATTTCGCGATCCATTTTTTTCCCTAGATGAAGATGTTGAGCATAATGTACCCTACCGACGGGGGTTTTTCGTCAATGTAAAACAGAAATTTTACCACAACGATACCCGCTCGGGGATGTTCTACTTTGGTCATCAGCTGGGTTTAGATTACCTCTACCATTACGCCAACGTAGCTGAACTAGATGCGGAGGGGCAACCACTTGAGTCCCCACAGACTACGTTACTATCGAGAGAACAGTCTATTTCTTATTCCGTTTTATTAGGAACCCGGCTGATGAAAGACCCCGACCTAATTCAACCTCGTGTCCCTAAAGATAAGGCCGGGCGAGGTTTAACTTTCGATCTGTACGTGGGGTTAGGAGTCGCCTATCGGATAATGAACCCTCAATACCAGCCTCAGCTACTGTACGATGATGTCATGAATAAAATCGATCAATCGCGCTTTCACATCCCGTTTTACGTAGGCACTACCGTTGGATATGTTTTCTAGAGCGAGAGGCTTGGTGCAAGGGGCGGGAGGTCTAGAGTTGGAATACCGGAGACGGGAGTCTGAAATCTGGAAATTAGAAATTAATAGAAATTGGAACGGGAAGTGACGATGAGAAATTACGTACTGCTAGTCTTTCGGTTTTCGGTCTCCAGACTTCGGTCTCCGTATTCCATCATTCAAACCTTCAACATTATGTCTGAGAAAAAGAAAACTGCTATTATTGGTGCTACTCCCAATCCATCACGTTACGCTTATTTGGCGGCTAATATGCTCACTGATTACGGTCACCCCATCGTTCCGCTTAGTATTAAACAAGGGATAGTTGCTGGAGTAGAGATGGTTGATTTACGAAAAGAACCTTCTTTAAAAGATATAGATACCGTTACCTTGTACCTTGGCCCTCAGAATCAACCCGAATGGTATGACTACCTACTCGGGCTTCAGCCCAGACGGATGATTTTTAATCCCAGCACTGAGAATCCTACGCTATATCAGCTATGTCTTGATCGGGATATTGAACCTATAAATGCCTGCACTTTGGTGATGCTTCGCACCGGAACTTACTAGTGAGTAAAAACTGTTTTTGTACTGACAGTCAGTTACTTAAACTTAAGTGTAAGCAATAATGTCCTACCCAAAATTTTAACCGAATGCGGTCAGTAGAAAAACCGTAAAATTATCGTAATTTTGGCTGTTAACAACTATTCATTATATGAGCGAAACTACAGATACCAATTCTTTGGCAAATGCCAAAATAGGCGACTACTCCGCTAATAATATTCAGGTTTTAGAGGGCCTAGAGGCGGTACGCAAACGTCCAGCCATGTACATTGGCGACGTGAATACCAAAGGATTGCATCACATGGTGTACGAAGTGGTGGATAACTCCATTGACGAGGCATTGGCTGGCTACTGCAACAATATTGACGTTACTATTCACCCCGATAACTCTATCACTGTCACTGATGATGGTAGGGGAATACCCACGGGTATTCATACTAAAGAAAATCGCTCCGCCCTGGAAGTGGTAATGACTGTACTTCATGCCGGAGGTAAATTCGACAAAAATACCTATAAAGTATCAGGTGGATTACACGGAGTGGGGGTATCCTGTGTAAATGCCCTCTCCCAAGAGTTAACTGCCACTGTACACCGCGAGGGTAAAGTCCACGAACAAAAATATTCCCGAGGGGTACCGCTCTACGATGTGAAGGTCATCGGCGAAACTGATCGTACTGGAACTACTGTCCACTTTTTACCGGACGATGAAATCTTCGACGTTCACGAATACAAATACGAAACCATTGCTTCCCGCCTCCGTGAACTGGCGTTTCTAAACGCGGGTATCCGAATTAGCCTGACTGACCTACGGGATAGGGATGAGGACGGTGAACCGGAGAAAGATGAGTTTTACTTTGAGGGTGGTTTATTAGAGTTTGTGAGTTATCTCGATAACAACCGGGAGAAACTAATCCCCGAAGCTATCTACATTGACAATGAGCGTAACGGAGTACCCGTACAGGTGGCTCTTACCTATAATACCTCTTTTGCCGAAAATGTAGTCTCTTACGTTAACAACATTAATACCATTGAAGGTGGAACTCACGTATCTGGTTTCCGAAGCGCATTAACCCGTACGCTAAAATCTTACGCTGAAAAATCGGGACTTCTGGAGCGGGCCAAAGTAGAAATTAGCAGCGATGATTTTCGAGAAGGGCTTACTGCGGTGATCTCGGTGAAAGTAGCCGAACCTCAATTTGAGGGTCAAACTAAGACCAAATTAGGTAATTCTGACGTAATGGGAGCAGTAGCTTCTATCGTAGGCGACGCTCTAGGTACTTACCTAGAGGAGCATCCCAAAGAAGCTAAGCAGATCGTATCTAAAGTGGTGTTAGCGGCTCAAGCCCGTATTGCGGCGCGGCGCGCCCGTGATATGGTACAGCGCAAAAATGTACTCACCGGAACCGGACTGCCCGGTAAACTGGCCGACTGCTCGGACAATGACCCGGGAAACTGTGAATTGTACCTTGTGGAAGGCGATAGTGCGGGGGGAAGTGCCAAACAAGGCCGGGAGCGTATGTACCAGGCTATATTGCCCCTACGTGGAAAAATCCTGAATGTAGAAAAAGCCCAGGAACACAAGATTTACGATAATGAGGAAATCAAAAATATGATTACCGCCTTGGGAGTGTCCTTCGGAACGGAGGAAGATGAAAAAGCCCTGAACCTTGAGAAGCTTCGCTACCACAAGATCATTATCATGACCGATGCCGATGTGGACGGTAGCCACATCCGTACCTTAATTCTCACTTTCTTTTTCCGCTACATGCGTGAGCTTATTGAACGAGGCTATCTCTACATTGCCCTCCCTCCACTCTATTTGGTGAAGAAAGGCAAAGAAGAACGATACATCTGGACGGAAGACGAGCGGGAAGCTGCTGTGAAAGAATTGGCTGGCGACGGAAAAGTGGAATCGGTATCAGTGCAACGCTACAAAGGTTTGGGCGAGATGAACCCCGAACAACTCTGGGAAACCACCATGAACCCTGAAACCCGCAGCTTAAAGCTAGTGACCATTGAATCTGCTGCCGAGGCTGACCATTTGTTCTCTATGCTCATGGGCGACGATGTAGCTCCCCGTCGAGAGTTCATTGAGAAAAATGCTAAGTATGCCAATCTGGATATTTAAAAGCAATTATGAAGAATCAAACTAGAATTGAGGAGTTACTAGCCGAAAGTCTTCGGCAGCAGGATCGTCAAAGCGAGATACTAGAAGGTCACGGAAAATTGTTAGAGAAGCTAGTAGAAAGCGACGAGCGCCAAAATACCTTACTGGAGAAATTAGTAGAAGGGCAAGTTTTGCTTACTGGACAAATAAGTAATCTTCAGATAGAAATAAAAAGCCTACGGGGTGATATGAACAAACTGTTCGATTATCTTCAAACCAAGCATGACAAACTCGAGGAGCGCATCAAACGCATAGAAGACCGAGTGTTTTTAGGGTAACTAAAAAAGTATGAAGAACCAAAGTAGGATAGAAGAATTGTTAGCCGAAAGTCTTCGACAACAAGATCGCCAAAGTGGAATACTAGAAAGTCACGGTAAACTGCTAGAGAAGCTGGTAGAAAGTGATGAACATCAAAACACTCTACTAGAAAAACTGGTAGAGGGTCAAGTTTTGCTAACTAAACAGGTGGTCAACCTTCAGGATGATATGAAGGGTGTAAAGACGGAAATAACTGGTCTTAGCACTGAGATAAAGAGCCTGAGAGGGGACATGAATAACTCTTCGATTATTTACAAACCAAGCACGACAAGTTAGAAGAACGCATTAAGCGTATTGAAGACCGAGTGTTTTTAGGGTAACTTATCCCTGAAGTTGAAAAAGAAGCTATTTGTCATCCGGCAGGTAGCTTTTTTATTTTCATGACATTGTATTTTTGCAAACCCACCACCAAGTCGGTAAGTTTACGTTGTATATATTTTTTGCACTGACGTACAGTATTTTGTTAACTGTCCATTACCCACTATCAATTTTCAACTGATACTATGTTAGCCAAAGACCGTGTTTCCTCCTCTATTGCAACCAGCGATTTTATCAGTCGCGACCTAAGCTGGCTTAAATTTAACTATCGGGTACTCGATCAGATCAAAAAGCCTTCCCGGAAGATTTTTGAAAAACTGAAGTTTCTCGCCATCACCTCGTCGAACCTCGATGAATTTTTTATGATCCGGGTAGGCAGCCTCTACAATTACATTGATTATGGCAAAGAACGGGTGGATTACTCGGGACTGCGCGAAAAACCTTTTCGGAAGAAATTACTTCAGGAAACCCAACGATTTTTTCAGGAGCAAAACCACTACTATACCCAAAAATTAGTACCGCAGTTTGAGAAAAACCATTTCAGTATTGTAAAAGATGTATCGAAGTTAACGGAGAAGCAGCGCAAGCATCTAGAAGAGTACTTCAACCTAACGATCTACCCTATGCTTACGCCCATGACCTACGATAGCTACCACGCTTTCCCGACGCTGATGAATAAGTTGTTAGTTTTTGGGGTAGTATCCCGAGAACCCGACGGTAAGAAAGACAATAAAAAGCTATCATTTGTTCAAATCCCTCAGAACCTGCCCCGTTTTTACGATTTTGACGAAGACGACCATGTAATCTTGGTACCTATCGAGGAAATTGTCCGCACCTACATTCATCGCCTATTTCGTAATATCGATATTCAGTCTATCAACCTCTTTCGAATTACCCGCAACGGGGACTTTACCCTAGATGAAAGCGATGACCTGGAATCTTCTTTTGTGGAAGAAGTACGACGAAAACTAAAAACCCGCAAAACCGGACGGGTAGTACGGGTAGAGACCGAAAGTGGCTATAGCAGTTGGATGATGCGTCAACTGGTAAACCGCTGGAATCTTGATAAGGACAATCTGTTTGAGGTGGAACCGGGCGGACTGCTGGACTTTACCTCGCTCTGGCAAATCGTAAAGCACCCCGATTTTCGTAATCGGGTACCCAAACCCCCTCCGCCCGTACCGCCGGTTACCTACCCTGAGATGGGTAATGAAGACATTTTTGAGGTACTCAAACACCGCGATATTCTACTCCACCATCCATATAATGATATTGAACCTCTACTGGATCTGATCGAGAAATCAGCCGAAGATCCCAACGTATTGGCAATCAAACTAACCATCTATCGCCTGGCTTCTGAATCGCGTATTACGGCAGCCTTACTAAAAGCCGCCGAGAACGGGAAGCACGTATCGGTACTATTTGAACTAAAGGCCCGCTTCGACGAAGAAAATAATATGCGGGAAGCCCAGCGATTGCATAAAGCCGGATGTTTTGTAATCTACGGGATCAGCAGTATTAAAACCCACACCAAGCTACTGTTGATTGTTCGGAAAGATGGTAAGAAAGTAACCCGCTACGTACATATGTCAAGCGGAAACTACAATGAGCAAACTGCCAAGCTTTATACTGACCTAGGCCTACTTAGTACCAACGAAGTATACGCCCACGATGTCTCCGAGTTCTTCAATGTAATTACCGGACACTCATCGCCTACCGACTATCAGTACCTGATTACCGCCCCCCGCGATATGCGCGAGCAGTTGATTTCCCTGATCCGTCGTGAGGCAGAGAATGCTAATAAAGGTGAGGCTTCCGGTATTGCCATCAAAATTAACTCGTTGGAAGACCGGGAAGTGATCAGCGAATTATACTCCGCTTCCCAGCAGGGTGTGCCCATTAAACTTATTGTGCGGGGTATCTGCTGTCTACGACCAGGCCGTAAAGATTTAAGCGAAAATATAACCGTTCGCTCTATCGTCGGCGATTTTCTCGAGCACTCCCGCATTTATTACTTTCATAATAATGGTGAGCCAAAAATATACAGCGGCAGTGCCGACGTGATGGTTCGGAGCTTCGACCGTCGGTTGGAGTCGCTATTTCTGGCAGTAAATCCTACGGTAAAAAAACAGGCAATGAACATTCTATCGTACAACTTACGTGACAATGTAAACACCTATCTCATGCAGGAAGACGGCAGTTATCAATTAGTCACTCAAGATAAAGATGATGTCCTTTTTGATATCCACAAAGAGTTTTTTCAAGTAACACTAGAGGAACTGGAAAAAGTAAAGTTATTTTGATACTTGTTCGAGTATATCAGTGTCTGCCATACGACTAGTTTGTCGAGGAAGCTGAATACAAAAAGTAATGTACCCTCCCCCTGACTCAATGCTAATGTCCCCCCCAACCCGGCGGGCGGCATAACGGGCAGCGTAGAATCCTAGCCCGTGATCGTCGGGCTTAGCACTACTCCGCTGAAACATTTTAAACAAATGCTCTAAGGTGTCATCGGGTAACTCCAAACCAAACTCCTTCAAGTAAATCGTATCGTAATCGGGGTTCTGCTGATATTTTACAAAAACCTCGGTTAAGGTATGGGGCTTGGAGTACCGAAACCGATGAGCGTTCGTCACAATTCTCTCAATAATCGTGGTTAGTAGGAAAGTATCGGTGTACACCATAGCCTTATCTAAGGAAGACGTGCGAAAATAGGCCTGGATACTTTCGGGAAAATGCGGCTGCTGATTTCGGTAATCCTCAAAAAATGAATCGAGCCGCACCGATCGCATGGTGATGTTGTGGTTATGAATTACTGATATCTGTAGTAATTTTTCCAGCATCGTCTGCATCGATTCGGCCACCTGCCTAATTTGGGCAAAGTGGGTCGGAGCCTCGCTCTCCTGTCCATTCAGCACGGCTACGTTACACACTCCCCGAATAGTAGCAATCGGACCTAAGAAATTATGATAAGCTTTATAGAGAAAAATTTCAATATCTTGGTTAGCCATCTTCAGCTCCTGATAAAGTTTAACCATAGAAGCCGCCTGACTGGCTTCTTCCTGACCCGATTCCCCAGCTGGTGGAACAGTAACGGGCTGAGTCTCCTGATATGTGTTCGTTCTCTTTTGCCGCGAGGAACGTACCCAATGCACCACTCCTTTACGTAAGTAATAATAACGAAGCCAAAGTAATGCGACTGCCCCGCCAACGCCCACCAATAGCAAAAGGAGAGCAAAACTAGGGAACGAATATTGGGCAACTCCTAAAATCGTGCTTTCGTATGGTATGATAAACCAAAAAGATGAGAGCCAAATAGAGGGAACTATAAAAATGCTGACGAAAATACTTGTTCTCATGGTAGTTTTAAGAGAATAATTTTTTATTTGCTATTGTTATGCTACAAATCATAAAATAGCTTTGATACGAATCTGAGAAATTAATATAGGTTCTTGGCTGATTATTCGTTAGAAAAGCCTTCGTACCAGATATGCGGGGGGAAAACCTCGTTGAGTGATTTTAGACTACAACCTGACCTATGAAGCGATTAGCCCTTCTGATATTAATCGTGACCCTTCCCGTCATTGCGTACTTTCAGTATCAGAAGTACCGCCGTTTTCATCCTCCGGCCAACTATGATTACCCCGCTAACGATAGTATCGATGTGCACTACCATGACCCTGAAGTTCTTCAAAGTTACTACAAAAACATATATGAAGTTGGATCATTTGCCCGCCAAATGTGGTACAACCAGCAGATAGACGTTCGCTTTCCCGACCAGGAGAACCCCCAAGCTACTAAAGCCCTACGCTACTACCAACAGTTACTACAAACTACTGCGTACTTAGAAGATCGGTTAGTTCATTCGCGACAACTTAAAGGGGAAGGATTTACTAATCAGGAGATTAAAACGATGGAAGCTGAAGGACTCAGCCCTCAGTCGTTTCGGCTACTTCATCGCCAGTCTTTAGTCGGACTGAAGTTAGGCGATGAAAACGCCGAGGTATGGGAGCTTCAGCAGTTACTGCGCCAGCGTGGGCACGATATTCCTCTTGATGGCATTTTTAATAAAATTACCGAGCAAGCCCTAAAAGATTTTCAGCAAGCGCATAATTTATACCCCTCGGGTCAAGTAGACGAAAATTCATTGAGGAAGCTGATTGGCCTGTAGATCATCCATTTATGTAAGTGATAAACTACCAACATTATGAGTGAGAAGAAAAAATCAGCAAAACCGCCGAAGGTCAATGATCCCAAGATTGAGGCCATTAAAGACATTATTTTTGGGGATACCATCCAGGAAATAGAACAGGAGTTTAGCGATGTTCAAACCCTGATTAATCAGTATAAAACAGCCACTGAGCAGCAACTGAGCCAACTGCGAAGCACGATGGACGAGATGGTTAAGGAACTTCGCCAAGATATGGATAAGCAACTCGATTCCCTCAAAGAAGAAATGGGACAAAAATTTGGCGAATTAAAGCACAACTCAGCCGACCGCTCCCTATTGGGAAAAATGCTGGAAGATATTGGTAAGAAACTCCAATCATAGCCAGAAATAACGACCTTTTGGCAGAAATTGAATGTTAAAACTTGTAACTTATTGTTCAGACCATTTTACGAAAACTGCCTCCGATGGAACCGATTGAAGAAACAGTGAAATTAGAAAAAACCTTTGAGCAATTGCGAAAGCTACTACTCGAGGACGAACAACGTGACCACGAGCAGCTATCGCGACAGGTAATAGAACTGAGCGAAGACATCAATACCCGCCAGCGGCTTCAACAGAAGGTAGACCCCATTATTGACGATAAACTTAGCTACGTGCGCGAGCACTTTCCCGAACTATTTGGTCCAGTTCTTACTCGAGCTATCAAACGTCAGATCCGAGAGTCCCGCAACGAGGTAATTGATGCCCTTTACCCAATTATGGGTAAGCTCATTAAAAAATATATCGTTATAGAGTTATCGACCTTATCAGAAAAAATTGACCAACAGATAGAGCAGGTTTTTTCCTGGGAAATGTGGGTACGCCGACTCAAAGCCTGGGCTACTGGACAGTCGTTAGGCAAGGAGATCATCGTCCAGTCTATGAAACCTACTATTCAAGAAGTTTTTGTAATCAAACAGCACTCCAGTGTACTACTGGGTAGCTACTCCCGCCAGAATATTATGGATCGCGATATGATTGCCGGTATGATGACCGCCCTTCAGGGATTTGCCAAGGATGCTTTCGCCAAAGAACATCAAGACTTGCAAACTATTGAATATGAGACCTACAAGATACTGCTCAAAAATTTTCAAACATTTTATGTAGCCGTAACCGTATCAGGCATTATTAACGAAGCATTTAAGCAACAGGCCGATGATTTGATACTAGACTTTGTTCATAAAGTAGTCAATACCCACTCAGCTATTGACAATGAAGAAGATTACCTTTCAGAGCCGCTCCGCCAACATTTTTCCCAAACCAATCCATGACTGTTAGCAAGAAAGTGATACTGTTGGGGCACTATGGAGTAGGAAAAAGCTCGCTCACCCGCCGATTTGTTCACCAAAAATTCTCTGAGCAGTACAGCACTACCATCGGAGTAACTATTGAAAAAAAAGTGGTAGCCCTGCCAGAGTGCGAAGTATCCATGATTATCTGGGATATTGCCGGGGAAACATCCCACCAGAAGGTACCTCATTCGTACAAACTGGGAGCGCATGGGGTAATTTACGTAGTGGATCTCACCCGCCCTAATACTTTTCAGGCTTTAGGTACCGAGATACTTAACCTGCAAAAACACCTACCTAACGTGCCGATATTGGTAATTGGCAACAAAAAAGACCTGTTCACCGAAAAAGAACGAACCGATCTGGTAAAACAGCTACCTTTAGTACCATTCGCATTATCGAGTGCTAAAACCGGAGAAAATGTTGATGCGATCTTTACTGAATTGGCGAAAGAAATGGTATGAATACCTTAATCATACAGGAAAAGCTAGCTTATTTTCACCACCGCTCCCAATACGTGGTTTTTAATAATGAGGGACTGGTGCAAGATTCCTGTCATACGCTGTTTGCCGCTCCAGTCTCGGGTTCACTTTACGAACAGATTCCGTTTATGGAGGCTATGCAAGATACTTTTTTGCAGTTGCCTGTAGGGGAGGATATCAGTTTCCTTTGTATCCAAACTGACCTAATGGGGCGAGAGGGTTATTATAATTTCTACATCAAACGACAATCTGAAGACCAGCTAAAGTGGTTTATCTACGACCTCACTGAATTTTACTCTTATCTTCAGCCCTGGCAACAGGAACGAAACGATCAGGCTATTGCCGGGGAATATCTTCGGATTCAGCAGAAAGCGGCTACCCTAGAGAAGAAGCTACTGAAGTACCGTAACGAAGAATTACGCCGGATGGAGCAAATGAAAACAGCTTTTTTTTCCCGAGTGAGCCACGAAATGCGAACTCCGCTCAATAGCATTGTGGGATTAGCCCACTTGCTAAGCCAGCAGGCGAATCCCGCCACTAAACCCCCGGCAGATGCACTGGAAGCCACTGCCCGCCATCTAGCTACTATCATCAACGATGTACTGGATTGGTCTAAGCTGGAAAATGACTCTATTGAGCTTGACCCTGCCCCTTTTCTAGTAAGGCCACTTGTTCAGAACACCGCCGAGGCCTTTCGTCCTGCCTGTCAGGAGAAAGGTATCATTCTATCCGTTCAAATAGCCACCGATGTCCCCGATTGTCTGGTGGGCGACGCTACCCGGTTAACCCAGATACTATACAATCTGATTGGTAATGCTACCAAGTTTACCCATCAGGGTGAAATTACCATCGCTACCAAAATAGCCTCACCTGAAAATGATACTGACACCCCACTCGTCCCCTTTCGTCTCTCAGTAGCTGATACGGGTATCGGCATGACCCCCGAAGAGAAAAAGCGCATCGCCACCCCCTATGTCCAGGCCAATCCCGAAATTCATAAGCAATACGGTGGCACCGGACTGGGACTGAGTATTGTTCAAAAGCTGGTCAGTCAGATGAATGGCACCTGGCAAATTAGTAGTCATCCCGGGCGGGGCACTCGGGTTACTATTGATCTGCCATTACCAGAGGGCACAATGCCCACCGTTGAATTTGAGCAAAACGTACCAGCTTTTCAACACATTCGTACCGTGCTCATTGCCGAAGATGATATAATAAACCAGAAGGTAGTAAGTCAGTTATTGCTCCAGTGGGGGTTACACCCTACAGCAGTTTCTGACGGCCAGCAGGCAGTAGAGCAACTTCGGCAGGGGGGCTACGATTTGCTGATTCTCGACTATCAGATGCCCATTATGGACGGAGCTGCCGTACTCGCCACTATACAGCAGGAGTCTCTTGCCTTGCCTGTAATTGTACTATCGGGTAACGCCGACCCCGCAATACTACCCTCCTGCCCCGATAACTTGTTTCATCTCCTGTCTAAACCCATCCTGCCCGATGTTCTCCAGGAAAAGATCACCTTCTTAGACCAACAAATTCCTGCTCCCTTGGTAGACTTGGCATACCTTCGTCAGATTACCGATAATCAGCCCGAAGTTATGGCTGACCTGATGCGTACTTTTGTACAGCAGGCTCCCGAGGTAGTAGCTAGGATACAGCACCTCTGGCAGGAACGGGACTGGGCTGAAATTCGGAAAGCCGCCCACAAAGCCAAACCGGGTTTTCAGTACATAGGGGCAACGGCTATTACACAGATACTCGATCATCTGGAAAACGAAACCCAACCGCACGACCAGCGAGCTGAGGTTAGCATTCGTCAATTGGCGGAGAAAACTCAGCAAGCGGTAGACCAAATACAACAAGAACTTCGGCAATTGCTAGGTGAATAAAGTCAGAAAAGTCATCTATCTATCCGAAAAAATATGTATATTAATTAGTGTCGCAAAACAACCCAACCGAAATTATGAGTGCCGAATCTAAACTAAGCTGCGTAGTAGTAGACGACGATGTCATGACCTTAAAAATCATTGAGTCACTAGTACAAAAAACCGATTCTCTGCACTGGCTGGGTTCGTTTCAAGACCCGATAGAAGCCACCAACTACCTTCAGCAGCATCCGGTTGATCTTCTCTTCGTCGACGTAGAAATGCCCGATATGACTGGTTTAGAGCTTATCAAGACGCTTTCGTCCAAGCCTCAGATCGTGATCATCAGTAGCAAAAAAGAATACGCACTAGATGCATTTGAGTACGAAGTAACTGATTACTTGCTCAAGCCCGTGGCGAGTTACGCCCGATTCCTTCAGGCGGTGCAGCGGGCTCAAGCCAAGCACCAGCAAAAACATATCCCTACCGTTACCCCCGAGCATATCTACCTAAAAATTGATTCCTTGCTGGTAAAATTTGCTCTTAAAGACATTCATTGGATTGAGGCATTTGGCGACTATGTTCGAGTAAAAACCCCGGACAAGCTTCATACTGTCTACGCTACTCTCAAATCAGTAGAAGATACCCTACCCCAAAACCAGTTTCTTCGGGTGCACCGATCGTTCATTATCCGCACCGACCAAATTACTAACATTGATCAAGGTAATCTGCAAATTAACGACAAAATCATCCCCGTCAGCCAGTCGTATCGCAAAAAACTTATGTCGGCTATTACTACGCTTTGAGAAAGGGTTGAAGGGTTGAAGGGTTGAAGGGTTGAA
>JBCCTI010000089.1:0-25050 GCA_039198955.1 Bacteroidota bacterium
ATCAGCCAGATCACCGCTCGGCTCCCGAAGAAAATCCATGCCGTCACGATCGAGGGCTTTCAATACAAAGTGTTTCTCACTGTGATGGCCTTTGGTCTAATCAAGTACATAGATTTGTAAGTAGCAACTTGGATTAATTAATAGCTTAAAGGATATGCCGGATCAATTTTCCATTGATGAACTTATGGATAAACTGATCTTACTGCAAAAAATAGAAACCAGATTAGAACAATCTAAAACAGGAGAAATCTATTCTACTCAGGAAGCCAAAGAAATGCTCAAACAATGGTCAAAGTAATTTGGACCCGCTAGGCAATTGAGGACATCTACGAGATCCAGGAATATTACTGACCACGATCAGAAAAATACGCTGAACAACTGACTAATAAAATTTTTGAAACGGCCGATAATCTGGAGCAATATCCCCAGATAGGCAGAGAGGTTCCAGAATTAGAAAGGCCTGAGATCAGAGAATTAATTTACAAAAACTATCGGATCATTTACCATGTGGTGTCAGAAGATCAGATAGACATCTTGGCTGTCCACAATAGCTTACGACCTTTAAGTGAAGACTCAATATTTAATTGATGGAAAACACCGCCTAACAAAGCACAGCCCAAGTCTAGCGAAAACGAACTTGCACGCTGGTTGCGCCAAGTAACGATATTGAAGCACGAACAAAAAACGCCAAAAAGGTCGGCCAGAGGCTGTGCCGGTCGCTATCAGCCATACTACGCTATCGCTTCGTACAGCTCATAGCTTTATCGTTGCCCGCAATTTAAAAAAGACACGAATGGAGATTAAAACGATACTAATCATAGTTGGACTAATAGCGACAGGTCTTGTAATTAAAGCTTGCGTACCGACAACAAATAAAGAAACCCAAAACACGGACAGACCAACAAAGACAGCAAAACCTACCAAGACAATAGAAAATGACAAATTGGTAGTTGTGAATGATGTGACACCTAACGAAATAAAACAAGCCATTCAACAGTTTTGCAACATTTATAATCAAGAAAGTTATCGTGCCTTACCAGAACTAACAATCGTTTCGGACAATGAATATGTGATAACATTTCCCAACGACATTGACTTTGAAACATTCTGCTATTTTGTGAATTACCTTCACTATCCGAGCGACATTTTTTACAAGCCAAATATTACAGCTTGGACAACAACAAGCCAAGGTGACTCTTGGATGAAAGATGAGCTTGTCGGTAAAAAAGTCATGCTATATATTCCAAAGGATGACCAAGACTATGACAACGTTTATCTCACGACTTCGGACAATCTCGGATATAAAATGGGTTTTGCTCTTGGAGAAGCAAGCCAGCGTTTAGATAATCTAAGACGAACTTTCCAAAACCCAACTATCGACTTAAATAAATTGGAAGGACGAGAAACGGTGAAATTTGATTAAGAAAAAATAAAAAAACTGCGGGCAACAATGGGTATAAAACATAGGGCAGAAAGTGGTTTCCGCAAGTTTTCGGCACTTAGCAAACTTTGTCTCGGTGAGTAAGTAAACAGCTCCTAAATACCTTACGTTTCTTAGCCGAGACTGTTGCCCAGCAAAGATATAAAGCAGAGAGAAAGGGCAATTCACACCGAAAAATGTTCATTTCACTTTATTTCATCTACGAAGAGACTCAAAATGATTATTCATTTGCACTGGATTACGGAACAAAATTTCAAACCAGTAAAAAATGAACAAAATGAATTTTCGAACTGCTTTAGTACTATCGCTTAGTACTGTTATACTACTAACCTCTTGCGATGAAGATGATTCGCTAACAGTAGAAATTGTAAACTATCAAAGCACCTTAGCACAACTTGACCCTTTAGACAAAGGAGGACGTTGGTTAGCCAATGGTATCAAAGAAACCAATGAACTAAATAGCTTAGCAGAAACACAAGAAGCGACCATTACCAATTTTCTAAATGACTTAGCGATTAATACCGAAACAAGGTGTAATGAAAGTGCTAACGATGCTTTTATGAATGATTTAATTGCAGAAGGCTATCCACAGGAAGCCATTACTATCGTTGAAAATGCCATTATAAGAGTGTGTTCTGAGCTCAATGTCCATGAAGGATATTGGGTCGAGAATATTGTTGACCCAAATATTCCTTTTCCAATTACAGCTATTAATGACATGCATATTGATGCCGCCACCAGAAGGGTTACGATATATGTACAAACGAAAGTTAATGGGCAAGTTATCACCCCCCCACAAGTTGAGCCTGGGGAATGTACAACATCGTTTAATGGAGACACCGTATGTTTTCATCCCAATGCCGTTTATCTCAACGGAAGTGGTGAAGAACTGATGCAAGGAGATGGTACCGGCGAATGGTGGGTAAAACGTACTTGGGAACTAGACGGAGAAGGCTTTTTAGTTTGGGAAGCAGAGTCCATGAAAGATTATGGAGAAGGGCTCTGGGTAGAAGCGATGATGCTAGAGGACGGAGTTACGATGAAAGTTGGAGACCTTGCCAATGCTCATAATGGTGAGTATAATTTAAGAAAGCCACATCTAAACAATTCTCCGGTAACATATACGGTTACGCGCTACGATGCCAATGATCAGTTTCAATATGTTAACACATTTAGTGGGTGCACGACTGAAAATAGTGCTTTTGACGGTCTAGCACGTAGTTGCCCCAATTAATAACATTCAACCAGTAGGCTGATAATACGGCCTGCTGGTTTTCAAATAAAAAACAAAACTGAAATGAAAAATAAACTAATAATACTTTGGGTTTGTATTGGTGCACTGTATTTCTCATTTCTGATATGGAATGGTTTATTTATCAGTCGATTATCAGCGCAAGAAATAGAAAAGTATACTGAAATCTTACAGCAAGATTATTCTGATAGTGAGTTTCAGCAAATGCGTTCGTTTATGGAAGAAGATGATGGCAAACCTGTCATCATGGTTAATGTTATCAAAACAAATGATATTCCAAAAACTGTGAATGGCAAAACGTTTAGTTCCTCTGAAGAGGCTCTTGCTGATTATGAAAGTTTTGTAGGACCATTTTTAATCAAGAGAGGTAGTTATCCCATATTTAATGGAACGGCACTAATGGATGCTCCTGAGGTATGGGGAATTGAAAACGCAAGAGAATGGACTACAGGCTCTCTCGTAAGATACAAAAGCCGTAGGGTAATGTTGGAATTGTCTACTAATCCCGAATTTAAAAAATTTCATGATGGTAAAGTAGCGGGCATTGAAAAAACATTCGCTTTCCCGGTAAGTGCCAATATTCATCTTGTCAATTTAAGCCTGTTTATCGCTATGTTTTTAATAGTTGTTGGATTAACTATTTCGTTGTTTATTGTCAAAAAGGCAACATAAAAATACGTTGAAAAAACGGAGTAAATAACCTGAAAAGATATTTATGTATTTGAAGTTATACATGCACCACAAAAATGCGGATGGGAACAATATGTAAATGAATTAAAATAACTGTTGCTAACAATGGCTATGACGATCATGCTCCCTATCGATCGCACTACGCATAGCCTAACCGTAATCCAAAAATACTACTTCTCTATACTATCAGTTTCTAAATCGTATTCAATAGAGAAAATGCAGTTGCTCGCCAGGCACATGGCGAAGGTATCTTCCAGCTTCATGGTGCAAGAGCCCCCTTCCTCGGGGCAATCAATCATTCCAATAAAGTGCATAACAACGTTTCAGAAGTTTCTATATAAAGTAGCAACAGGGTTAATACCTACTCATCCTTCAGGGTATGAGCAGGATTAATAAAGGCTGCCTTTAGGGTTTGGTAGCTAATGGTAAAAGTGGCAATTAGCAGCACTGCCCCAATGGCTAGTATAAACAGCCCGGCACTCAGTGGAATTTGGTAAGCAAAGTTCGTGAGCCACTTTTGCATCACCCAATAGGCAAGCGGTACCGCCAGAACGCTAGCAATCAGAATCAATAGAAAGTAATTGCGGGTGAGGATGGTAATAATCTGGAATAGCGAAGCTCCCAACACCTTACGAATACCAATTTCTTTCTCCTTCTGTCGTGCCAACAACATGGCTAATCCATAAGACCCCAGGCAAGAAACCAGTATCGCCAAGATTGCAAAAATGCCGATGATCTGCCCAATGCGGTTATCATCTTGGTACAGTTCGCGCTGACTATCGTCTAGGAATGAGTACTCAAATGTCTTTTCCGGGAAGTACTCCTGCCACTTGGTTTCAGCAAAAGCAATGGCTTCTTTAAACTGTTGTCCCTGCAAGCGCAGCGAGAGGGTAGTAAACATCGGTACGCCAATATCCATCACCATCGAGCCAATCGGCATATAAAGTGAAGAGTAATGCACATCGCGAATGACGCCAATTATTTTGCCCACTTTGCCTTCCAGTTCAATTTCTTTACCTAGTGCTTCCTCAGGAGTATTCCACTGAAATTCTTTTACTGCCGTTTCATTCACAATAAATGCTTCCAAGTGATCGGTGCCTGCCTCCTGACTGAAGCTGCGTCCGGCAATTACTTCCAGCCCGTAGGTTTCCAGAAAGTCATAATCTACTGAGAAGGAAGGGACGTACAATCGTCCTTCAGTATCTACACCCTCGGGCTCTACTCGTCGGGATACTACGCCTACCCCGAATACCATTGCCGACAGCGTACTAGACTCAATGCCCGGATGAGCCGTGAGTTCATTCTCTAGCGCATTCAATCGGCTTCGTAGTGCGCCGTCTACCCCACCGAAGATATTATTCAGATCCTGACTGAATAGGGGGACAGTCACAATAGCTTCCCGGTCGTAGCCCACCGGACGATTTTCTAGATAATCAAGCTGGCGGAAGATGATGACTGTACCCGAAATTAGGGCAATGGAAGCTGTAAACTGGAGAATAACCAGTACGTGGCGTAGCGACCAGTACCGACCCGGACGCACTACCGATCCAGCACTGCGAAGGGTTTTCATAATCTGCCATCGGCTGATATACAGTGCCGGATAGCTTCCGCCCAGTATACCCGTCAGCAGAAATACCCCAACGAAAGTTAGCACTACTTGCCACTCCAGTAAATCTTCCCAGGTGAAGCTCTTTTGGGTAAGAGAGTTGAACTCTGGCAAGCTTATAAAAATTAGTAGTAAAGCTAGTAGCAACGCCAAGAAACTCACCCACAAAGATTCGCTCATAAATTGCCCAAACAGATGGATTCTGCGCGCTCCCATTACCTTCCGCATTCCCACCTCCTTGGTTCGTCGCACCGACTGAGCGGTAGCAATATTGATGAAGTTGAAGCAGGCAATCAGCAGCGTCAGTAAAGCAATGGCTGAAAAAATGTAAATGTATTGCTTATCGTTAGTACCTTCTGGGCTTAAGTGTATATCTGGACTCAGATGGATATCGGTGATAGGTTGTAGCGAGAAGCTCTGCCCAATATTGAGTTGTTCGGGAGCGTGTTGATCGAGTAAACTAGCAAATCGTGCATCAACTGAGTTAGCTTCCGCCCCTTCGTTTAGACGAACGTAGGTGTGAGAATGAGAAATGACCCAGTTCTGCGCCAGATTCTTTCGCATCACGGAATCACGTTCGGCGGGTGCTAAAGTGAACATACTTTCATAGGGCACTAGCAGTGAAAAATGCAGATGAGCATTATCCGGAAAGTCTTCGGCTACTCCTACCACTTGGTAGGGATGGTTACCATCTAGCAATAGTGTTTTTCCTACCACACTACCCTGGGCTACGGCTTCAGCACTGAAGTATTTTTCGGCGATCTCCCGGCTAAGCACCACAGTATTGGGTTCAGCTAAACGGGTTTGAGTATCACCTGCTACAAAATCCAACAAGAAAATATCTAGAAAAGTGGAGTCGACGAAGAACGCCTGATCTTCTTCAAAGTTAGTAAAGTTATTAGCCTCCTCGGGTACTTGTACACTAATACTGCGGTTGTACATGCGAGCGGCGGTTTCTACTTCGGGAAAGAAGTCCGGCATCAGCGGGGCAATAGGTGGAGGTATCTGAGCGTAATTATTTCCCTGAGAAGACTGATACACTACCCGATACATACGATCCTTCTCTGGGTGAAACTGATCGTAGCTCAATTCGTGCTGCACGAACAGAAAGATAAACATACAGCAGGTCATGCCTACTCCTAAGCCAACCACATTAATAAAAGTGAATACGCGGTACTTCGCTAGGTAACGGCTGGCAATTTTTAGGTAGTTTCTAAGCATGAGCGACGGAAGGTTTATACCTGAAAGGTAAAAATAATACTAACGAAGCTGCGTCACCCCATTTGGGGGATATTTATCACGCGCTTAACGCCACTTTGCGGCTACCCTGCTTTAGAGCTTGTCGCCAGATCATAATAAAGATTAGCAAAACACAAAAGATGTTAGGTACCATTTGGCTGTAAGGTTGATAATCGCGCAGCACATTGCCAGCGAATGCCGACAGCAGCGCACTAAAGGGTGAAATCATTTTGTAGATGTGCTCGTAAATCCACCACTTTTTTAGGTAAGCGTGAAGCCATAGATACTTAGCAATATCGTAAATCGTAACTAGCCCTAATGCACCCACGGCCGAATACACCAGGCTTGGATTCCAGTTGGCTTCCGCTGCATGGAGAAATGCCAGAAAAGCTAGTCCCAAAATAAGAGCCAGTACCGCTATTGTAAAATCAATTGTAGTAACCTTTCGCTCGCGGAGCCGAACGGCTCGCCATCCGGTATAACCGTTGTAGCCCGCGAGCAGGGTCAGAAGGAACAGAAATGGATCCGATCGGAAAAACAGCCATCCTAAAAATCCGGTGATAACCACTACGGACAGCAAATACAAAAAGTAGCGTCCCCAGCGGATGTGGATTGAAGTAGCCTTCGGCACTATTAGGATAAATGTACCTATAACCAAGGCTAGCGTACCCGCCACTACGTGAATGATAATATTGATTTGATGAATCATTGTGAGAAATAGTTTGATTGGAAAATCTTGGCGATTAGACAAGAATGGGTTGATTTTGAGCTATTTGCAAGGAAAAAGTGATGAGGAACGTTGGGGAGTGACGAGAGCATTTCGTCCCAAAAGGTTGGCAGTGAATATGGATAATGTCTATTTTAGAAATTGGTATGGGTAAGTGGCTTAACAATCGATTCTTCTTTCATCTGCTCGCTTTGTTGGTGCTTTTCGCAATTCATTTGCTCACTGACTATGAACCTATGCAGCAAAGAACCGGGGTGAATAAGTACTCGCCCTACTTCTTTTTGCTGCTGCTCTACGGCTGGATTGTTTTTCACAACTTGGTGCTATTCGATGGCTTGTATCTGAAGGGAAAGAAACAGACGTACTTTCGCTGGACGGCTCTGGCAATGGTTGCTTTCTCAGTGAATATGTTTTTCATTCTGCATTACATATTTCAGTTAGAAAGCACTTTGCCGAATATTCTCAACTTTTGGGTTTATACGCTGCTCGGCCTGGGAGTATACATGACCTACCGCTACCTAAAAGAGAAACCACCAAAGCCAACCGAACTGAAGGAAGTAGAAACAAAACCTACGGAAATCGAGTACTTCAGCTTTACAGCAGAAGGCCAAGCATACCAACTTCCCTTAGAGAATATCCTGTACCTCGAAAGCCTAGAAAACTACGTGAGGATTCATACCCGAGAAAAGACTTATCTAGCCCGACTGCCTCTAAAAGAAGCGGAGCAACGGCTTCCCAGTCCGCTCTTTATCCGGGTAAGCCGCTCTCATATTCTCAACACTACCCATATCCACACCCGCAACCCAGATTTTTTAAAGATTGGCGAGCAGCAGTTTAAGATCGGGAAAGTATATAAGAAGTATGTTGAGGATCAATTGGCATTATGAGCAACGCTAGAACTTTGGTTGCTATGAGAAACTATACTCAGTTAGTACTTTGATCCCGCTTTTTTTCATTAGTTCACTAGCGTTAAAATCTTTGCATAATCCTGGGGTAAGGTGGTAATCAAAAGTCATGTCACCTTCCCGAATCTCACTATTAAAACTGTAGTTAGTCACCAGATTATGCTTACCAGCTACCTCAGCTAAGTCCAAGTCGTGGGTTGATATCATACCAAAGGCATTGAGTTGCTCTAGTTGCTTAATTAGTGAGAAACCTCCCCGGTGGCGATCTTTAGAGTTGGTGCCTTTAAACATTTCATCCAATAGAAAAAAGACCGGTTCCCCACGCTGAATTAGTTTCAAAAGTTGCTCTACTTTCCTCAACTCAGCATTAAATGAAGAAATGCCCTCCTCTAAGTTATCCTGAGTACGCATACTGGTGAATAATTGCATGACGGTTAACTCGGCTGCACTAGCACAGCACGGGGCTCCTGTCAACGCTAATACGATGTTCACTCCAACGGTTCTTAGAAATGTACTTTTTCCCGCCATATTAGAACCGGTAATCATCACAATGTTATCCGATGACGTAAGGTGAAAATCATTACAGATTCTACCTTCCGTTTTTAGTAGAGGGTGCCCAAGTGTTTCAAAATGGATAGTACAGGCACCCTCCTTGATCTTCGGAAAGGTGTAGCTGGGGTTTGAGTAAGAGAACCCAGCCAGACTGCTCAATGCCTCAAACTCACCCACTGCCTCAGCCCATACCTTTAAATGCGAAGCGTTAGCGGTCTTCCACTTCTCAGCGGCGAGAATCCAATAGATATCGATGAGCCATAAATTATTAATTACAGGATAAAACTGATTGCCAGTCGTACCTTTTGTTCCTTTCAACTGGGCTAATTCTAGTATCCGTTTTAGCTTTTTAATTTCCCGAGCTGCTGAATAGCTATGCTGATTGAAAACTGATTGAATTTGCTGAAGATGCTTAGCATTAAATTTTCCGGTTTCAATTTTAAGAATAAGGGCTTGGTACCCACCCAATATTCTAACGTTCTCATGTGTACTGTTAATAATCTCCTCAGCAGTATCTTTTACCCGTCTTAAAAATATGGAGTTGATAATTAATAGGCCGATCAAAGGAAGGGTATGGATAATAAAATCTGATGCGTATGCGTGCAGAAAATGATACAATAAAGCGGATGTAGTCAGAACTGCTAAGGTGATACTTATTACCAAATATTTGTTCCGTTGGGGCAGTAGCTGAGATGGCGTTTCTAACCAATCTATAAGTTTACGATAATCGCTCTTAGCGTTCGTGAAGTGCATCCCTGATGCTTGAAAATCCTGCCGCCACGCTAGTTGAGGCGATAACTCTTTCACTGCTTCTTGTCTTTCTAGTATTGCTTCCTTCGTTGTCGGTTCGGATAGCCACTTAGCCAAATACTCGTGCCCCGACTCGGTAGTAGCTCGGTTAATTAATTGATAGAGCGAGTGGGTGCCAAATACATCTAAGTCCGCCACGTACGGGTGGGTAGGTTTATTGAACGTTTGCCCATCGGGAAATAGAGATAAATTATTATGTAGCCGCTGGATCTCCTGTTCGTTAATTTCTGCTAAGAAAGCCGCCTGTTTCTTTTGGTAGGCCACGCTATTGTACTGCTTCATTAGCATGGCAAAACCAAAACCGCCTACTAGAGCAACTATGAGTACTAGGATGATCACGCCCGCCTGAGCGAAAAGCACAATGAGGAAAACTGTGAATACAAAGGCAACCAAACGAGACCACGAGAGCTCTCTCAGTTTGCTGGCTAACTTTTCAACTGTGGACTGATGGGTCTCCTTATTAGTTTGATAAATGTTCACAACTGTTGTATAAAAGGTCGAGGTAATCTTTGGTGTATCTACGCCGTAGCTGTCGGAATCGTTCTGCAAAATTACTTTCAATCCTTTATTTATGTCTTCTGCCGATTGTTTGTAAATTTGCAAACAATTCTTTACTTTGGTGTATACCTCTATGAGAGTTATTGCTAAGAGGACGTTGCGAGAATTTTGGGAGCAACATACTGATGCCCAACCGGCTCTAGAAGAATGGCATCTAATTGCCGAAAAAGCTGATTGGCAAAATCCAAATGATATTACCAATGGTGTACCTAATGCTCGTTATCTAGGCAATGACAGGTTTTTATTTAAAATTAAAGGAAATCATTATCGCCTGATTGTAAAAGTGAATTTTGCCCACCAAATTGTTTACATCCGATTTGTTGGAACACACGCTCAGTACGATAAAATTGATGCGACAACAATATGAGTAATACCGTAGCAATACCGAAGCCCATTAGAAGCAAAGAAGAGTTAGATGCCGCTTTTGCTCGTATAGACGAATTAATGAGTGCTCAACCCGGAACTTCAGAAGGCGAAGAACTAGATTTGTTGAGTGAACTCGTTTGGGCCTACGAACAACGCCACCATACTATTGATCCCCCCAATCCAATCGCACTACTGAATTCCAAACTGGAAAGCGGAGAATTAAGCCTGGATCAACTAAAGGAAGTTTTACCCAACCGGTCTACTCGCTCTCAGGTACTAAACAAAAAGAGGCGTATTTCTATGAAAGCTGCTCTGGAACTAGTAGACCGAGGATGGGTTCCCGTAGAATCTTTCTTCCAAACTTCTTATTGGAGTTCTTTTGAGAAGTAAGGATTAATATGCTTTTACCATCCGAAAAAGATTCTTAATCCTTTCATTACCCATTAGTTGTACCGCTTGGAAACAATCTCCAGTAATTCTACCACTTCTTCCGAGTCCATTTTCCAATGGTATTTCTGGGCGAACTCGTGGCGGAGGAAGTTAAAAGCTTCTACGTAAGACTGTTTTTTATCCAGTTCATAGATGGCATTCTGGTACTCCTGCGGGTTGTTGCCGAAAAGTTCGCGGATGAACATGTAGCGTTGGTTCACTCCAATATATTCGCGAATACTCGCTATTTTATGATTTTTCTGAATGTTTGTCAGGGTAGTATCGGACGAGGACTGCTCACTTAGATAGTCGTGCAGGGTGCGCGGAGTATTAGCGGGAGCAGGCTCTTCGTATTCCGGGGTAACCGAGGGAGGCATAGGTTCTTCCTCGGTTACAACTGAAGAAGGTTCAGCAAGAAGTTGCTCGGGCTCAAAGGAGTACACTTCCGAAAAACTAGCCAGGTACGGGGCAACATCTTCGTCGGGGTCAGAAAACTGACTGATAGTCTCCTCCAGTAGTTGGGTAGCTGCATCCTGCTCCAGGATTTCTTCATTCTGTTGCCGAAATTTATTAAGGTATTCTTCGAGCAAGGACTGATTTACCTTTACGTATTTCAGCCAGATTTGTAAGTCTTCTTCCCGCACGCCCTCACTAGAGAGTCGCTCTAGCTGTTGGCGGAAGTAGGTAATCGGGCTAAAAACCAGATACAGTGTGTCCTGCACAGCTTGTACCGCTAGTGGTTGTAGGTGACTCTGGTCTACCGAAATATGCTGGGATAGGATATTAATAAAATCGTCCAGTGCCTGCTGTACTTCTTCTGAACTGTAGTCGAAGTACGGGCTTCGTAATTTGTCAATTTCCTGCTGCCATTGATCAAACAACGATTTGATAACCAGTAAGTTGATCTGATTTACTGGAGTTAGTTTGAGAATATCTTTCCCGTTCAGTCGTTCTTGGTTCTCATAAGCCGATGAAAGGACTTTTTCGGTAAATTCCTCACTATATTGTTTTACCAATAACTGGTCAAGTTTGCGCTCCATACGGTTATTTATTTCTTTTGCACAGTGTTAATTACAGTCAGTAGGAAATGATTAGTCGCGCGGCGGGTCGGACGGCCGATGCGGGGCATCCCATGCCGCCGCCCCGGCGAACCGTCGTGTTCCTACCATTACAATTTAATTCCTTACGAATTAGTTACAAACACAGAAGCAAAGATCGGGCAATATGTTTACTGAACCTCAAGTTGGCGGTCTTCCGCTGGGCAAACCCTACACCGGATGGATTGAAGTGATCTGTGGCTGCATGTTTTCCGGTAAGACGGAGGAGTTGATTCGACGACTCAACCGGGCGATTATTGCTAAGCAGCCGGTACGTATTTTTAAACCCCTCCTCGATGACCGTTATCATCAAGATGAGGTAGTATCGCACAATCAGAATAGTATTTCCTCAGTTAGCGTTGGGCAGGCCAAGGATATTCTCGAGCGGGTAGGCGACTGCTGCGTAGTGGGTATTGATGAGGCTCAGTTTTTTGACGAGGAAATTGTGACAGTGTGCAACGAACTCGCCAATCAGGGCAAGCGGGTTATTGTGGCAGGGCTGGATATGGATTACGAAGGAAAGCCGTTTGGTTCAATGCCGCATCTGCTCGCTATTGCCGAATTCGTGACAAAAACCCACGCCATTTGTGCCGTGTCCGGCACCGCTGCTTCATTTTCCTACCGGCTTGCGGACTCTTCCCAGCAAATACAGCTGGGAGCACAGGAGCAGTACGAAGCCCGAAACCGCTACTATTTTTTTCAGGGGCGACAAAAAAAGAATCAGCCAAAAGACGAGGGAGATACTGGCTCCCGTTGAAAAGGTATGAAAATTCTGACACTGCTGGCGATTATGCTGGGCGGGGTAGCAAAACTGTTCGCCCAGTCCGATATTCCGATTGAAACCTGGCGTACCCATTTCTCCTATCAGGATTGTCGGATAATTGAAGCTACGCCCGAGCGAATCTACGTAGCCGCCCAGCACGGACTGTTTTACGTCAATCGCGCCGATAATTCGTTGCAAATTCTCTCTAAAACCGACGGCCTTTCGGACGTAGGTGTGACAGCTATGCACTACGCTCCCGAGTTTGGGCTAATCCTAGCGTACCAGAGTGGGGTAATTGATTTGATCGCCGATGGAAAAATATTTCCTTTTACACTAATTCGGGATGAAACCGACGCAGCCGAGCTTATTAATGATATTCTGGTTCAGGAAAACTCCGTTTATTTGTCAACCTCTGCGGGGGTACGGGTGCTATCATTGAATCTCGAGCGCGATGAACCCTGGCAAGTTCAGGAGTCCTACGTTCGGCTAGGCGAAACTGGGGAGACGGTAACGGTTTTTCAGTCAGCTATTATAGGCGATAGTCTGTTTCTGGCTACCAAAGCCGGAGTGATTGCTAACACTCTCGATCCTCTAGTCAACCAGCAGGATTTCAGCACCTGGCAGCGCTTTGATATTGTTGCGGGCGAAGAAGCTATGCGGTATTTTGCCCAGTCGGGCGATGAGCTATTTGTAGCGGTAGACCAGCAGGGTGTTTATCGTTTTCAGGACGGGCAGTGGCAGCCCACTTTGTTTCGCACTGAGGCTAATTTTACTGGATTATCGGCATCTCCCAATGGACTGTTGATACTGTCCGACGGTCAGGCGTTTCGTTTGGATGAGTCAGGGAATGTAGTGACTCTGGAAAACGAGGCCATTCGTTTTGCCCAGGATATTGTCGAGGTAGAGAATAGGCAGTGGGTCGCCGACCGGGAGCAGGGTTTGTTGCGGATAGCTAACGGACAAGCCGAACAATTGCTACCCAACGGTCCGGCAACTGACGATATTTTCAAACTCAAGCCTGCCAACGGCTTGCCCATTGCGCTGAAGGAAAACGCCCCAGGGGCTTATTCAGTCTTCGAGGAAGGCAGATGGCAAAATTATACTGACCTGCCCGTAAGCTCCCGACTAATGGATGTCGCGTATTCGGAAACTACCCAACAGTACTATTTTGCGACCTTAGGCGAAGGAGTTCTTCAGTGGGATGGGCAGGAGGCATTTTCTATAATTGACCAATCAAGTAGCGGTAGTACGCTGGATAATAATCAGATTGCCGCAATTTTGCCCGAACAGAACCGTCTCTGGGTCGCTAACTACGATGCTACGGCAGCTTTGCACTTACTTAACCTGGAGGATAATAGCTGGCAGGCAGTAGCGTTTAATCGCAGTGCAGCGCGGTTTCCTCGTCAGTTAGTACAGGACTTTGGGCAGAATATCTGGATAATGGGGGGTAGTCGCAACATCAATCAGCCCGGTAGCGACGTACTAGTATTCAACCCGACCGAAGGCGCTCGCTTCTCGGCGGTTGAGAGTATTAATGCCTCCAACCTGCCGGGGCGACAGTTTACCGATATGGCGATTGATTTGGACGGACAAATCTGGCTAACGGGCACCGAAGGCGTTGCCTTCTTTCCGGTACCCGAACAAGTCTTTGATGGAGTGTTGTCTGAAAAACCCATATTTGACCGTCAGTTTCTATTTCTTGGCGACTTGGTTTCGGCCGTAGCCACAGACGGGGGCAACCGCAAGTGGATGGGCACCGATGCTGGGTTGTGGCTTTTTTCCGAAGATGCCGAAGAACTAGTCTACAACTTCACCACCGAGAACAGTCCATTGCCATCTGATCTGATTCGGGACATTGCCGTAGACAACCGTAGTGGGGAAGTATTTGTAGCCACCGACCGGGGGGTAGTTTCCTTCCGTAGCACGGCCACCGAAGGTGATTTTACCCATCAGTCGGTAAAGCTATTTCCCAACCCCGTCCGCCAGGGTTTTGATGGTTTGGTTGGAATGCAAGGTTTGGTCAACCGGGCAACGGTAAAAATTACCACAGTCTCAGGAGTGCTGGTGCAGGAATTGCAAGCCGAGGGTGGCACCGCCACCTGGGATTTACGGGCTTACACTGGCGATCGCGTGCAGTCAGGAGTATATTTGGTCTTCAGTGCCTCTGCTGATGGCTCCGAAACCTTCGTCGGCAAGATTGCGGTGGTTCCTTAAACTAGATAAATGAAAACACTTGATTTCAGCGATTCTGTTGTAACTATTGACGGTAAAAGCTTCCAACTAGAATATCATGTAAATGATACTAGAATCGTAGACGGGAGAGCCATCATTATATTCAAAGGTGATAATGGAATTGGTGGGTTAAGACAATTTCAAAACTGTCATGCGTACAATGATGAAGGAGAATTACTATGGGTCGCTGAACATCCAACAAATGGAACAAATGACCTGTACTTGAATTTTATAGACGAAGGCACAAATAGACTATGGAATTTTGCCTGCTTTGTATGTGAATTAGATTTTAGTACTGGTAAGCTTAAGGAAGCGTTGTTCACAAAGTAGAATCCTTACAGACTCTTTAGTACCTAGCAGACAACCTACATAATAATTGAGGTAAAGTAGCTACTCGAACCATATTTCCTTCATTCTGATTGATTCAACGCCATGCTTCACAAAACCCAGGGGATTGTCCTGAACTTTATCAAGTACCGCGAAACGTCCATTGTCACCCGCATCTACACTGAAGACTTCGGGTTACAGTCGTACATTGTAAATGGGGTACGAGGAAGCAACAAAAAGAGTAAAAGCAAAATATCCTTCTTCCAACCACTTACGCTGCTCGAGCTGGTAGTCTACTACAAGCGCAACGCCGGACTAAACCGTATCTCGGAGATCAAGTGTCCGGAGCCCTACCAGAGCATTCCCTATGATCTGCGTAAGTCCAGCCTAGCCATGTTCATTACCGAAGTACTGAATAAGTGCCTAAAGGAAGAAGAGGGTAATTCTAATCAGTTCGAGTTTTTGCGCTACTCACTGCAAATGCTCGATCATCTGGAAGCCCATTACGAAAATTTTCATCTACAACTACTACTCAAGCTCAGTCGGTACTTAGGCTTTGCTCCCGAAAGGGCCGACGATGTGTTTGATGAAGTGTACGAGTACGTAGGCAAGCCAACCATTGACGAGCAAGACCAACAAGCATTGGACTTACTATTACAAAATCCCTACACCAGTCCGGTAAAAATGAGTAATACCACTCGCCGATTATTGCTCGATGACCTGATTAAATATTACCAACGGCACGTTGATGGCTTCGGAGAACTAAAGTCCATTGCTGTACTGCGGGAAGTGTTGGAATAGTCATACCGCGGCCTTATTGTTTTGACCAATCTCGTCTAGGGTTTCCTCAATCTCTCGGGCGAGGGCATCATCACCCACTGTCTGGGCAGCTTGTTGCTTACCTTGGAGTAGTCGTACCCGCTTGGGAGCACGGGCTAATCCTTGTTCAAATTGCTCCAGTGCCTCCTGCGGACGACCGTTCTTCAGTAGCCACTCGCCGTATAGTTCGCGGGTGGGTTTAACAATTAGCGGGGGGCCGTAGGAGTAGCTAACGCTTTCATCCAGGGCAATAGCTTCTTGCATGTAGCGTTCGGCTTCCTCCGTATCTTGTAGTAAAAGTGCGCGGAACGCTTGAAGCTCTAAGGTCATCACTCGGGCGTAGTCTATGTCTAGCTGACTAGGAACTTCGCGAGTGAGGGCACTACAAGTGGCGATATTTTGGTTCTGCACCCGCACTTTTTCTTGTTCAATATCTTGCTCAATCGCAGTGATTGCTTTTTGTACACCTTCAATAGTTTTTCGCTCGTAAGCAGCCATACCATTGGTGAAGTTGTCCATCGCTTTCACCAGAATATTTAAGTCAGATACTTCTACTTCCGTAGTAGTCCACTGGCTATCCCAGGCGTCAGTTTCCACCAGATAGGTGCCCCGCATGTACGCTAAATGACGGCGAGCGTATTTAGAAGGGGTTTCAGTAGCGTACTGCTGCATATTGTTCAGTAGCTCTTCGGCATCAGCTTGGCGGCCTTGTTGCAGATAGCCGTACTGTAACCAGTGGTAAGCGTGGTAACTACGTCCGTCGTTATCTTTGCCTTCTCGCTCCATTTTAGCAACACTAGCTCCGTAGGATGCTTCGTTAGAGGCGACTACCTGATCCCACATACCCAATGCGACGTAGATATGGGAGGGCATGTGGAGGGCGTGGCTAGCGTCAGGAGCAACTTTAGCGTAATTATTAGCCGCGTCTAACGCCATGAAGGCATGTTTAGGATCATCGTAAGAGTGAATGAGATAGTGCAGTGCGCCCGGATGCTGGGCATTTTCGGTGAGTATGTTCTGAGCAATTGATGCTCCTTGTCCATATATCTCATCATCACGATCTTTTACTGAACCAAGCAATGAGAGAGCGTAGAAAGCAGCTACCTCATGATTATCGGGGTAGCGTTGGTGCATATCCTTCATATAATCGGCGTAAGCTCGGTCGCGCTCAGCCTTGGGTTTACCCGCAGCGTAGAGTACATCCATCGCCTTCAAAAAATCCTGCTCTAGTGCACTCGCATCAGTCCGGGATTCATCGCTAAGTTTTTGTAAGGCCGCCGTACCCGCTTCGTAGTCTTGCTCGCTCCACAAACCGTGGTGGTAGCTCATAGCCTCACCCCAGTAAGCCATCGCTAAATCGGGATCGAGCTCCTGGGCTTTCAGGAATTCTTGGCGGGCATCGCGGTACTCAAAGCTGTGGAGCAATAATAAACCCTTTTCAAAATGGGGCAGAGCTTCGGCCTTTCCAGTGACTTTTAATTCAATATTTCCCAGGCGGGAAGGTTCTTCTGAAGCAGGCTGAGTAGTACAGCTAACCAAATGCAGAGCCAGTGAAAATAAAAGAATAGTACGCATAGTAGGTAAAGTTAGGTAGAGATAGCTAACGAAAGTTAGGGAAAATAGCCGGGCGAACAAAGTATGGTATCCTATGGGGGCATAACATTTTGTGATACGCACCATCCGGTAGCTTTACAATTTAGATTTTCTTTTGCCGTAGATATCGTGAAGCTTTCGGGTAAACTGATCTAACTCGTGGGCTACTACCTTGGTATAGCGCGTGTACTCCCTAAACTGTTTAGTAGTTATGTTCTCACGTTCGCTAAGGGCTACCAAACCAAGCAGGCTAGTAATGGGACGCCGAATTACGTGGGAGATATCGAATGAAATCTGCTCGAGAGTTTGTTCGTATTCTTTGCGATTGGTAATATCTTGAAAAATTCCGTACCAAACGACTGATCCATCATCCATCTTTTCTGGCCGGGATTTACCAACCGACCATCGGGTAGCACCGCTGGCAGTCCGCACTCGGTACTCAGCATAAAAAGGAGTAAGGTTACAAAATGATTCCCGAATCTTTTCAATTACCATAGAATAGTCTTCTGGATGGATAAGGTCAAAAATTAATTGGGCATTCTTTCTTACATCTTCTGGATTAAGACCAGGGTAGAGATCAACTAATCCTTTACTGAGAAAATCGAACGACATATCACCTTGAGCATTCATCCGAAACTGGTAAACTACCCCTGGCACCTGATCGGTTAGATTTTTCAGTTGGGCAGCACTTAATCTCATATGTTCACTTTGTGCTGCCAATTCCTTGCGGATATTCATAAAGTCTACCGCTTTTTTTGCTAAAAGGGTGAGGGCTTTCTTCTGAGACTCCGAAATTTCTTTAGGTTTACTATCCAGTACGCATAAAGTGCCTAATACATTTCCCCCAGGAGTTTGCAAAGGAGCGCCTGCGTAAAAGCGTATATGGGGCTCACCCACCACAAATGGGTTATCTTTGAAACGAACGTCATGAACCGGGTCATCGATTACTAAGACCTCATTAGGTCGGTCAAAGGCATATTGACAAAAAGAATACTCCCGGGGGGTTTCGGGCATGTCAACACCTACCTTTGATTTGAACCATTGACGATTTTGGTCAATAAGTGTAATGAGGGAGATAGGAGTATCACATATCGTTGAGGCTATTTCTGCTAGTTCATCTAGCTCTTGCTCAGGCGAGGTATCTAATATTTCGTAGCTTAGTAGATCCTGGATTCTCTCCTGCTCGTTCATGAATTGACAGATTTAACGCCCCATGCAATGGTAAACAAAAAAAGTACAGCCAAATTGTAACACAAAACATACTACCATGTTCACCATTTGCACGTATAAGTTAAACAAAATATTGAATTAATGACCTTTGCGTGACAAATACCAAGCTAGTTATTGCTGATAAATATGTAACATTCTACAATTTATTACAGAAATTGATAAAGTAATTTCTACTTTTTTATTACTTCAGCAACGTTCTATTCCGGTATAGGGCTTCTACAATCACGAAGAACACGATACGTATTGATGAATCCGAAATGGCCAATCGGTTTATGGGAATTTTTTTACAGCGTAGCGAAGACTTTAAAGCTGTAGCCTTTGCTGCAAGCGCAACACTGAATTGAACTGCGTTTCCACAACTAAATGCCCTGAACCCTAACGGAGCACTCCCTTTATTCTTGAACTAAAGCATCCGTAGCTAAGTATTGATTGTCCTTATTGTAGTACCACGCTCGTATTTTAGGCATTTTTATATCGCCCACCATTGCTTCTTCAGATAGCAAAATATACTCGCCACTGTCGGGAATCATCTGACCGTTGTCATCAGTTTTGTAGAATTGGTACACCTCCATTGCGTAGGTTTCTGGGTCGAAGTAGAAGTACCAGATATCACTACCCACTTCGGCATCGTAGGTAGCTTTTAACACCAAATATGACTTGCCCTTAAATGTTTTTTGCTCGACCGCGGGGCTAATGTGAGTTCCGGAATCTTGCAACTTCATGGGCAATCCGTATAAGTAGGTATAATAGTTTTTGTACATATTCCCCCGCTCACAACTCATATCCACTGAGCTACTAGAAGCAGCATCAATAGGTTCATCCTGATAAAACATCTCGCACCCACCTTTATCAATAATGTACTGGGTAGTAATCGTATCCCGCTCGGCCTTGAGGCTAAAGTATTCTTGCGGTAGATTAATAGTAATTTGGCTTTCCCGTTTAGGACTATCCGGCCGGGTCATAATCACCGTAAACGTCTCACTGAACGTATCCCACTGACTGCTCGGATCATGGTAGGCAATTGATTTTTCTAAGAGCTCCTCTCCCGTCAGGCTTTGAGCCGGAGCGTGATGACCAAGTAATAATGATACGATAAAAGTAAAAGTAAGTCTCATGTTTATAGTGTTTGCTCTAAGATACTACAGTTGAACTTACAATGTTAAAACATAGCTTGAATGAACTAGGCCTTGACCACGAATGACTAACTTACTAATTTCATAGCAGGGATTTCCGTCTCACTGACCTACATAGTGAAGTAATGAAGGAGATTATTGCCTAATCTTTCCCAGTAACTATGAATTATCAGTATGTTTAAGGCATACTACTACTGTTATGAAACCTTTCCTTTCTCTTCTCAAGCTACTACTCTGGGTATTATACATCTCTCTACTGAATACATCCGCAACTCTAGCTACCGCCCCCAGCACTGTTACCCTTGTTTATGATATCGCCTACCCCCAATCTAATTTTGCGATTGCTAAGCTAACGGAACAACTTAAACTCAACAATTACCAACTGGTTGATGCCGATGGCGAGTACTCCGTATTGCTTCAGAGCACACACGACACAATTACCGATGAAGGCTACACCTTGATGGCTAGCAATAAAAGAATCAGTGTAAACGGCAACGACCCCAATGGGATGCTATACGGTACTCTGGAGCTAGTGGCCCAACTACGTAAGTACCACAATCTAGATCGTGTTCGTAACCATCAGGAGCGAGCTCGCTTTCCATTTCGGGCGATTAAGTATAACCTGCCGTGGGACTCGTATCGGCGCAGTGAGGCTTTACAACTTCATATGGAAACCTGCCGTGACCTTACTTACTGGGAAGCGTTTCTGGATATGATGGCCGAAAATCGTTTTAACGCCCTTACGCTGTGGAACCTACACCCCTTCAACTACCTAATTCGCCCGACGAACTATCCAGAAGCCACTGGTTTTACCGATGATGAGCTCGCCGACTGGCAACAGTTTTGGCACCGTCTGTTTGCAATGGCTAAAGAGCGGGGTATTCGTACGTATCTCATCAACTGGAATATCTTTGTTTCGCCGGAGTTTGCTGACAACTACGGTGGCGCAGTCTACAGTAAGGAGGGGCGTTTTTTTACCGATGGTGACACCTCATCGATTGTAAAACAATATACCAAAGAATGCGTCACTCAGGTAATTAATGAATATCCTAACCTGACGGGCCTAGGCATTACCCTGGGTGAAGGAATGGGTGGTATGACTCCCCTCGAGCGGGAGCAGTGGATTATCGATACATTTATGGAAGGCATTCGGGCAGCAGATCGTGAGATTGAATTTATCCATCGGTTGCCGCTTTCAGCCGGAACAGGCAGTGAAGGTTCTACCAACCCCGTAGTAGAAACTATGACACGAGCCTCGCTGGATACATTGACCGGGGTAAAAAAACCAATTCTTACCGAGCTTAAGTTCAATTGGTCGCACGCATTCTCTAGCCCCAAATTAGTAAAAGTACACGGAGGGGATATTACCGACACTTACTGGAACCCTCCGCCGGAGAACTATCGCCTAGCCTGGATGATGCGAAATGAAGACTTCTTTGTGCTTCGGTGGGGGCAACCTGACTTTATCCGCGAACATATTCGTCGTAATGGGCATTCGTATGTACAAGGCTACTACGTGGGTTCCGAATGCTATATTCCAGCGGTGAATTACTTTGATAAGTCCGATTCGCTTACCAGCCAGTACGCCTTTCAGCGGCAGTGGCTATTCTACCAACTGTGGGGAAGGTTACTCTATGAACCACAAACTCCCGATCAGCTATTCATCGATAGCTTTACCCAACGCTATGGGTCAGTAGGCTCAACCGTGTTTGACGCTATGAAGTTAACCAGCAACGTTCCGTTACATATTGCTTCATTTTACAATGGTGACTGGGATTTTACCCTTTATAGCGAAGGTATGCTGGCGATTTCTGAGGGAAAGACCGTGCCTATTACTGCGGAGCAACTAATTGCCCGCACTCCACTGGAGCCCGACTATCTAAATATTCCTGATTTTGTCAGCCTAACCCAATCCGGTGAGCCTGTACCTGAAGGGAAGATATCACCTCTCACATTAGCTGATACTTTAGAAACTAAAAGCCAGCAGGCATTACAATTGGTACAATCCGTAAATGTTACTCAGGCAGATGCCTTACATGATGAAGTAACCGATATAAAAGCGTGGGCCCACCTTGGTCAGTACGTAGCGGAGAAGTTACGTGCAGCTACTGCTTTACACACCTACCAACAAAGCAAAATACCGGAAGAAAAAACCAAAGCAGTACAATACCTGAATCAGGCAGCGGCTCATTGGAAAGCCTTAGTGGCCGTAACGGAGCCTGTTTATAAATCAGTACCACTGGTGCACCTCAATGGACAAGAAGACATCAACTTTCACTGGAGTCGCTACACTGAGGTTATCCGCCAAGAAGCGGAAGACCTGGCTAGCCAGTAACCACCAAATTCTGTTTGCTTCACTCCGCTCAAGTGCGCTGCTGCCACTAGGAGTCTTTCTTTATCTCAAAGCCATTTTCTTTCAATTGTGCCTCAGTAAGTTCAATAATGTTCACATCCAAATTGACCATTTCCAGGGGGGCATCTAGTGAATCGGTTTCCAAAGTAGCAATTTTCTCTAGTGTTTCCAGACCTTTAAACACCTGACCAAACACCGTATAATTCTCATCCAGGCGAGGGATTCCCTCCTTATCGTGGACAATATAAAACTGACAGCCCGCAGATAACTTTTCTGGATTATTATCTCTTCCCGCTCCTACTGCTCCGTAAACGTGTTTTAAACTATCTTTGAATTCTGGGCTTAGCAAATAGGGGGAATCACTAAACCCCTCGGGGGTATCAAGGCAACCTCCCTGAATGACAAAACCCTCTATTACCCGATTAAAGCTTAAACTATCCCAATAGCGGGCACTGGCTAATTCTATGAAACTTGACTTATGCGTTGGCGTTTCGTCATATAGCCAAATTAACATTTCGCCGTGGGGCGTAATGATCTGCCCAATTTTATAGGTAGATGCTTCCTTGGGTGGGGCAGTACACGAAGCAATTATTATGATAATCGAGGCTACTAAAAGTTTGGTCATCATCTTGATAGTTGAGTTTATTAATATTAGTCTAACGACCTATACAAATGCAGTACAGGCTTTTTGATAAAAGTAGGAGTCGAGTTTGGAAAAGGTAACTTGTTTAAAAAATCGTTGTAACTGTAAAACATCTACATTATCGTTTCATCTTATTATGCACTTTTTTCATTTTCAATGCCAATGCTCGTAACCGATACCGCGTAAATTAGTAAGGGCCAACAGAAAGTGCAAAAAACTATTTTTTGACCTCACCAAAACGCCCTCCCAGCGGAAAGGCTGGCAAGAGCAGAAAGCCAAGCCAATGGAGTCACTTTAAAGGTCCAGAGAAAGTCGAGCGTTGCCGGTGGGAAGTTTGCGGGTTCATAAACTGACTCTAAAATTACTCTTTTGCATTAAAAATTACTCATAGCGCAGTTTTGCCGGGCCGCGTAGGCTCATTGAGCTTATCGTTTGTTAGAAGTTTTTCTGCAAACATCCAGTAGTAGTCTGTTTTGGGTGGCTCCGTAATTCCAATTTGATGTCGCATACCCACAATCTGACCTCTATGGTAAGTTGTATGATTAACAATATGAGTGATTAGGGTAGCAACACTATATCTTTCCTCATGAGGTGATCTTTTGAGGGATATTATTTTATCAACAACTTCTGATGTTTGACCGATATACCAAGAAAGCAGTCTTTGATCGACCGCCAATAATTTCTGAAATATTTCTTCGGTAGGTAGTTCTTCGTAGTATCTGCCCTCTGTGCCTTCTAGGATAGAAAGATAGTATGTTTCGGCTTCCATTATATGGTGAATCACTTTATTCAGGCTAGTAAAACTTGACTGTACGGGTTCCAGTAGTAGATGGCTTGATTTCGGTTTCAACCAATCAAGAATTCGCTGATTCGCCCATTGATTGTACCTGATTTTGTCTTCAATTAACTGATAAGCACTCATAATTATTTTAATTTACTTGTTTTTAGCAAGTTAATAACTTATACTTGTTAAAAACAAGTAAATACGTTATAATGAAAAAAGTATTTCAAATCTCATTAGGCCTAATTGGTTTAATTCCGTTCACACTAGGCCTCATTCAGCTCATTTATGGTGCAAGAATGTTTATTGACCCAGCATATATCAATGTTCAGCTCGATAGCCAAATACGTTTCGGTGCCATATGGTTTATGGTTGCGGCTTTTATTGGATGGTGGATGATTCCTAGGGTAGATCAAGCACAATACACCCCACTATTCCGTATCATGTTTCTCACAATGGCAGTAGCTGGAGTAGCCAGATTGGCTTCTATTCTCTTAATTGGAAATGCGGAACCATCATTATTTGTCGCTCCTGGAATAGAGATATCCCTGGTTCTGCTTATTCCATGGCAGTCTGCAGTAGTCAAACATGCAAGAAATCAAAAGTAAAATGATGCACTTTTCGTAATTACAAACGTCAAAATGAAAACAAGAAGAACATGGAGTTAAAAAGATGAGTAAATTTCACTTCTCCCGCTGCATACATGCCTATGACGGCCTCCAGTGTTTATTCAGCCACTAAAGCAGCGATCAGATCTTGGACCATATCGCTTCGACACCAACTAAAGAAAACGAATATTAAGGTCGTTGAGATAAACCCTCCTGCCGTTGACACCCGAATGAACGCTAACAATCCTGATGTGAAAGGGATGAAGTTCATGACCCCAACGACATTTGCAGAAATAGCTGTCAAAAATCTAAAAAGAGGAAAAGTAGAAATATTGGTTGGGGCGGCGAAACCATTTAAGAGTCTTAGTAGAATGTTTCCTGGAATGGCATTTAAAATGGTAAACAAGGCATAATACCTCGAGTGGTCATCTTGGAGATTTTTTTATATCTGTTACTTAAAAGTATCTTTGAGATCTGGTATGAGAAGATTAGATAAAAGATCAACCTGTCCCATTAGCTATTCTCTAGACCTTTTTGGTGACAAATGGGTACTATTGATTCTGCGCGACATTGCGTTGGCGAAAAAACATTTTTATAAGGATTTCTTAGAAGCCGATGAAAAAATAGCTACGAACGTTTTGTCTGATCGGCTAAAGATGCTCGAGCAGCAACGAATTATTAAAAGCCGACCTTATGAAAAAAATAAAACCATGAAGTTCTATTTCCTGACCGAAAAGGGAGTAGAGCTCATTCCTATGTATCCGTCCGGTGAAGTAGCCTTGCCTGCTAGGGTATGGTGAATATAATTTAGCGGGTAAAAAAATCATGCGCACTTCTGAAGAGATGTTTCCTGTCGTAGAAGATTGGCTCCAAAGCGGATTGACGCAAAAAGCGTA
>JBCCTI010000090.1:0-24252 GCA_039198955.1 Bacteroidota bacterium
ATAAAAATAATTATATTTATAAGAGCATTTTATTCAATGATTTCAAACTCCACCCTTCGGTTAAGCTGGCGGTTGGCCTCGGAGGTATTCTTCACCAATGGCCGCTTTTCGCCGTAACCCACGGTTACAATCCGGTCAGTAGTAATACCTCGGTGGGCAAGATAGTCAGCTACCGCGCCCGCACGCTTTTCCGATAAGTTCTGGTTAAAACGATCGGTACCCGAGGAGTCGGTATGCCCTGCCACTCGTAGTTTAATATCAGGGTTTTCAGACAGATAGGCTGCGACACCATCCAGATACGTATATGCCTTTTTACCCAACGCAAAGCTTTCCAATTCAAATAAAATCTCTTCTGAGGCAATCGCTTTTTTGGTAAGCGACAGCGACTCAACAATACTTACCCCAGCAATATTGTCTGACATGTAAATATCCCGAAAAACCAGTTTATCACCGTCCGGATCAATCTCAGCCAAAGCAACTCGCTGGCGGTTCAAGGTAGCAAATCCCTGTTTTTCTGCATAAATGTCGTAGGTTCCCGGAGGTAGGGTAAGCTCATAACGTCCTTCATTATCCGTACTGCCTTGACTACTAGTGGAGGACACCGTATCCGAAACATTATCAAAAATAACGCTTGCCTGTACGGGCATATTGTTTTTCACATTATACACTTGCCCCCGCACTACATATAACGGATCAATTCGTTGGTAAATAGGCACTGAGATTTGAAATAGGTCAGTACTATCAATAGTAGCCCGGGTGAGGAAAGCATATTGCTTATCTACCGAAATGTTAAAGTAAGTATCATCGTTTTGAGAGTTAATAACCGGACCAAGGTTTTCGGGGCGCGACCAGTTCATCCAAGTATCGTCCAGCCGATGGCTTACATAAACATCTTCCCCGCCGAAGCCGCTGTATCCTTTAGACGAAAAATAAAGCGTACTATCATCAGCCATGAAGGGGGCTGATTCATTATCAGCCGTATTAATATTTTTCCCTAAATTCAATGGGGCTGACCAGGAATTGTCCCCTCGGTTAAAACTTATATAAACATCCAGTTCGCCAAACCCATCGTCACGACGTAAAGACATGAGTAAATACTTTTGATCGTTGGATAAATAGTAGTTGGCTACCTCAGAATAATTGTAGAAATCGAGAATATCCATGGGAATGGGTTTGGACCAGCTTCCATCCACTTGGCGGGAAGTGATAGATACCCCACCTCGCATCTTCCCATTTTCCAGGTAACGGTTGCCCAGCAACAGCGTATACCCGCCGTCCTTGTTCATAGCAACCGAGCTAACGTAATTATTCCCTTTGTTATTTAGGGGAATGCCAATATTTTTAGGATCACCCCACTCGCCTGTGTTAGGATTCCGTTCCAAGTACCAAATATCTTCTAAATCCCGTTTACCCCCCACATTATCCGGTGAGTTGCGACTGATAAACATGGTATTTCCGTCGGGGGACATGATAGGACTGATGTTAATCATATCGCCGAAGTTTGCCTTCACTTTTTCCAGAGCTAGTTCAGGATTGAGGTTAGGCACAATGGCGATATCGGCCACAGCAGGTACTGATGAGCCCGAAATAGCAATGGCATCAATAGCGTTGTAACCTGGCACAGCTTCACCGCTCAACACAATTTTGACCGCATTCACTTCGTAGGGGGTAGGATCGAGAAAGAAGTTGAATACCCGTCCTTGAGCGGCTACGGGGGCAGGTTCCAAGGTTGCCACCATATATTCGTTACCCGATACGTCGTAGCAGAAAATTTGGTAAACGGATCCTGGATTACGGGATTCAGCAATAGCTACTTGCTGGATTTTCATGGGAGTATCAAATCCTACTTTAATGAAATCTTCCTTATCAGGCTTAGCGGGCATCCAGGCATTAGGGCTATCACCGCTATTACCCGGTAGTACATCAGGTTGCCCCAGTACCTGGCGAGGCTCGTATTCGACGTATTGTAAATCCTGCTTGAACAACAGGCGCGGACTGTAAGAAGACGACACGTCTAGTACCTCACTGGCCCATTGGGTTTGCTGAGCGAAAGAAAATAGCGGGCAAGCCAATACGAAACAAAGAAAAGATAGCGGGATTCTGAACATATCCAGTTTGGTTTGAAGAAGTCGTTCAAGAGGCATCTGAGATTACAATGGTCAAATTTAGGTAAACCTACATACAAATAATATAGCTACTATGGCGAGAAATATGTATAAACAAGTGCAATCTTACATTTCGTGATATTTTCTTAGTCTTTTTTGCTAATTACCATGGATACTGCTATCAGGAAAAGCTGAACCATTTCGTTAGAAGTGGTATAAGTGCGGGTCACTGGAATATCTCCTCAGCCTTTGGTTTGAACTAAAATCCCTCCTCGTTACCTTTATTGAAGGAAAGGATGACAACTTGAAGCCGATGCGTACAGCATGTATATTTTTTTTACTTCTGACGGCAACCAGTATCAGAGCCCAGGATACAAAAGAGCTACCTTATTCACGTGCCCTCGCTTTATATCAACAGGGTGAGATTTCTGAATCCTACAAATTAGCCTGGGCAGGGTTAGAAACTACTAAGCTTCGTCACGGGGCACTCAGTGCTGAGTATACCAATCATTTACGCTTGCTTTCCTTGATTACTGCCTCGCTACACCAAGATTCATTAGCACTATCGTACACATTACAGGAAATTAAGTGCCTTGGGTATCAGGAGCCGACCGACAGCCATTCGCTGGTCGAGGCCTACCAAAATGCTGCCAACCTTTACTTGTCCCTGAATGATCCCGATTCAGCCCGGACAATGACCCGTCGAGCCTTGTCACTGGCTGACTTGACTAGGCTACCCAAAAATACAATTACCAAGTTGAGGTTCAGGGCTGCCGAGCTCTACGAGGCAACTCGTAATCGGCAAGTAGCTGACTCATTGTACACCCTGATTAAGTATCAATCCTCCGACAGCCTAGTACAAATGCAAGCCCGCTTTCAGCAATGGTTGTTGCGGAAGGAGTTTGATAAGGTGAAGGCTGAGAAATTGATAAATACGCTCCAGCACCGCGGTGATACTGCCACTAGCTTATACGCTGAAGCATGCTATCGAAGAGCGAATATGGCACTGCACGCAGCAGAATGGCAAGACGCTCGCCAGTGGTATGAGATAGCTCGTCGTTTTTATGAAAAGGACTCAGCACAAACTACTTCAACCTACCCCAGTATTTTAAATAATTTAGGGGCGATAGCCCTGGCTGATCAAAATACCGGGGAGGGAGGGTTTCTCATTGAAAAAGCCTTTCACCAACGATCAGCACCTATTGAGTATGAGCAAGGTAGCTTCTGGGTAGCGCTAGCTAATCTTTCGGCCTACTATCAAGAACATAGTAATCCCGCAGAAGCGAATGCGCTCTACACCCAACATATTCATCTTGACGATACCATTACGAATTACCCTTGGCAGTACGCGGTTGCCCTGAATAACGTAGCTGCTTTGCAGCAGGACGAAGGGAACTACGAGCGGGCCGCTCAGTATTTCCGACGGGCCATCGAGGTACTTAGGCAAAACAAATTACCGAGTCGGCGGGCATTACTGCATCAGGCTTCTATTTACAGTAATGCTGCCCGTAATTTTCAAGATTTAGTACGCTTCGATACCGCAATATTTTACCATCAGAGATCACTGGAATTAATTAAACAAGCGGTTGGACGCAAAAGTCCCACCTATGTAGCGGCTATCAGTGGAATGGCGGCCCTTTATCACGATATTGGCTATTTGGTTGAGGCTGAGATATTTTTTCAGGAGGCGATTACCATTCAGGAGGAACTTAGCGGAAAACAGGATAACGTTTACGCTAACTTGCTTAGCAATTACGCGCTAGTTTGTCAGGCTGCTGGTAATTATTCCAAAGCTGTAGAACTGATGGAGGTAGCAATTGGGATCAAAGAAGAAATATTGGGGGCGAAGCATCCTGAATACTTAGCTACACTCTCGAATATCGGTCTCTTATACCTAGAAGAGGGAAAGTACGCCCAGTCCCGCCCTATGCTCGAGTTGGTGGTAGATGTACAACAGGAACAGCTAGGTGCTGAGCACCCCGCTATGATCTCCAGCTATTTGAACCTCGCCCGTCTGGAGATAGTAACCGGTAACTACCCCGAAGCGGAGCCGCTGTTACAACAAGCATACGAACTTTCATTAGAACACTTTGGTGAGAAGCACCCCGAGCAGGCGAAGGTACAACTGGAGATGGCCAAGTTCTACTTCACCTTAGGGAATTTCACCAGGGCCAAGCCCCTCTTATTGGCTAGCGAGACAATATTTTATAATGCTTACGGAGCTTACCATCCCGATCTGGCAGCTACCTATCAGAGTCTGGCGGCCCTCTACGCCGCCCAAGATAGTACCGTCCTGGCTGAGCAGTATTATCAGCAGGCCCTTATTATCGACGGCAATACATTAGGAAAACAGCACCCATCTTACGCGGCCACACTAAGTAACTTGGCCACGCTGTATCAGAATAATGATGAGTATCAGAAAGCACTGCCTTTGTTAGAAGAGTCACTCTCTATCAGCGAGAAAATACTAGGTAAAGATCATCCGTATTATTCAACTACCTTACTGAATATAGGATTGCTTTATCAAGATTTGAACGAGCTTGAGAAGGCTACCGAATATATTGAACAAGCAGTAGCGGTACGTCGGGAAGTGCTTGGAGAACTACACCCCGATTTTGCTTACGCCCGCTACAGCCAAGCTGTCTTATATCATAAAGTGGAGCAGTATCAAAAGGCCGAATCCACTTTTTACGAAGTAGTTGAAGACTACATCGGGCAGATACAAAATTACTTTCCTTCATTGAGTGAGCAGGAAAAAGGGGCTTACTACCAGCGGGTAGAACCTGTTTTTCATGCTTTTCGTGATTTTGTCATAGATCAGGCGTACTATCGGGCTAACGAAGTTACCCAAGCCCGGCGGCAGCGGTTGCTTAGCGAACTGTATAACCTCCAGCTTATTACCAAAGCCATGCTGCTGGACGCGTCCTACCAACTGCGCCAAACTATTGAAGCTCAGAGTGACCCAGAAACAGTTCAGGAATACGAGCGTTGGCTGACGGTGAAAGAGCAGTTGGGACAGCTATACACCCTGTCCCGACGGGAACGGACAGCTCAAAGAAATGCCATCGACAAACTGGAAGGCGAAGCGAATAAACTGGAAAAGCAATTGTCCCGAAAATCTGAAACATTTGCCACTACTGTAGATAACAAGCGGGCGACTTGGCAACAGGTGCAGCAACAGCTTGGCCCAACTGAAGCAGCAGTAGAAATTATTCGGGTAGCCCAGGATAGCACTATTTTATACGCTGCTTTAATCTTACAGTCAGATGCGACAGCACCTCAGCTCTGCTTCTTTCCCGAAGGTAAGACGATGGAAAACAAAAACTATTACTACTATCAGAATGCAGTGAAGTTTCGCATTACCGACCAGTTGTCGTATGGTGAGTATTGGGAGCCGATCTGGAACCAACTTTCCGAAGAGGTAAAAACCGTGTACTTGGCACCCGACGGGGTTTACCACAAGATCAATATCAACAGTTTATACCATGCCGAGTCCAGTCGCTATGTAATTGATGAAGTAGATTTGAGGATGGTCAGCAGCACCCGCGACCTGATTCGATCTATCCCTGCCCCATCAGGAAAGTTGGCCTGCCTAATTGGCTCACCCGATTTTCAGTTTAAGGTAGGTTATCAAGACAGTGAGGCATTAATAGAACCAGGTGATACCAATCCGCTTACTACGGCTGGCATGTTGGAAAGCACCCCCTTCCTATTTGGCATCCGGGAGCTACCCGGCACCCGCGATGAGGTTGAGTCAATCAGTAGCATGTTGACCCGAAAGCAGTGGACTACTCGGGCCTACTTAGGTACAGAGGCCCGGGAAGAGAAGATAAAATCTAGCCGCTCACCCCGGGTGCTCCACATTGCTTCCCATGGCTATTTTATGACTGACCTACCCGAAGCGGGACCAACGAACCGGGCGTACGGAACCCATCTGCAAAATATTTCGGGAAACCCATTGCTACGCTCAGGACTGCTGCTGGCAGGGGCTGAATATACTGTTCACCGTCAGAACTCCACCGACTGGGAGGCAGAAGATGGGGTACTGACGGCCTATGAAGCCATGAATTTGCGATTAAATGGTACAGAACTAGTAGTGCTAAGTGCCTGTGAGACCGGCTTAGGCGATGTAAAAAATGGGGAAGGGGTATACGGATTGCAACGCTCTTTTCTGGTAGCAGGGGCTCAGAGTGTACTAATGAGTTTATGGAATATCAGCGACAACAGCACCGCTGAATTGATGCAGGTATTTTACCAGAACTGGCTCGCTGGACAAAGTAAGCACCAGGCCCTCAAAAACGCCCAATTGAGTATTAGAAAGCAAAGGAAAGAACCTTACTATTGGGGAGGTTTCGTGCTTCTGGAAAGATAAGAAGCTACGCTAAAACGGATAATTTTAGTATTTTTGATAAGAGCCGACAGCCTCTAGGGCTAATGGGAAAGTAATTACAGGACGATTGGAACCTAAGCTCGATTCAGAAAAATGAGAGCGAACGGCTTTCGTTTAGTCTGTGTTAGAAAGTAAAACAATGAATGCAATCAGTTGCATTACTGATAAACCATAGTTACACAATAACCTAGCTGCATCGCAATTCTTATGAGAAAGTATGTGAAAAATATCCGTAAGCCAGTCCTGTGGACACTACTGGCATCGGTCTTTCTAGTTTTTACTTACGTTATATGGATCACATTCAATTCTCTCTCTTCTGATAAAGTGGATTTCAATGCTGAAGTTCGCCCAATTCTTAATAATAAATGCATCACCTGTCACGGTGGGGTAAAGCGGTCGGGCGGCTTTAGCTTGCTGTTTCGTTCCGAAGCACTCAGTCCCAATGAATCGGGTAAGCGGGCAATTGTTCCCGGCGATCCGCACACCAGCGAGATGTTGAGTCGAATCATATCCACTGACCCTTATGATCGGATGCCTCCCGAAGGCGATCCTCTTTCGGAAGAAGAGGTTGCTGTTCTGACCAAATGGATTGAACAAGGGGCGTACTGGGAAGATCACTGGGCGTACATAAAGCCCCAGCCGATTGACGTGCCCGAAACTGAAACTGCGTGGGGCAATAATGATATCGATGCCTTTGTACTGAAGCGTATGGAACAAGAAAACCTTACCCCATCGTCAGAAGCAGATAAACCTACCCTGCTCCGGCGACTTTCGCTCGATCTGACCGGGCTTCCCCCGACACTAGAGGAGGTTCAAGCTTTTCTTGATAATAATGGTGAAGAAGCCTATGAAGAAGAGGTAGATCGCTTATTGGCTTCGCCTCGTTTTGGGGAACGGTGGACGGCTCTTTGGATGGATCTAGCCCGCTACGCTGATTCTAAAGGCTACGAGAAAGATGATTATCGTTCTATCTGGCAGTACCGCGACTGGCTGATTAAATCTTTCAACGAAGATAAGCCCTTTGATGAATTTACGATTGAACAATTGGCGGGAGACTTATTACCCAATCCTACCGACGAACAGCGAATTGCAACAGCTTTTCATCGCAATACCATGAACAACGATGAAGGAGGAACCGACGATGAGGAGTTTAGGGTAGCCGCAGTGATTGACCGGGTAAATACTACTTGGGATGTGTGGCAAGCTACCACCATGGCTTGCGTACAATGTCACAGTCACCCCTACGACCCTATTCGCCACGAAGAATATTATAAGTTCTACGCTTTTTTGAACAACACGGCGGATATGGACGTGCCCAGCGAGTCGCCTAATCTTACCACCTTTAAGCAGGAAGAAGATCAGCAGAAACTGGAAAGCCTGAAAAACTGGGTCATTCGTCATACTAGCTCGGCAGATGATAAGCTCCAGAAAGCCCAGCAATTTGTTAATCTGGTGAAGATCACTGAGCCCAAAATTCACCCTAGTGTTTTTGATAGTATCACTAATGGTTCGCTGCGGGATGGTAAGTATCTCTCAGTAGAAGACGGCGGTTTTGCCCGTTTATCCGATGTGCCCCTGCAAGGGGAAACGCAACTTCTAATCAGTTATAGTTCTAGTCATGACCGAGGCAAAATAGAAATCCGGTTGGGAAGCCCGGATGGCGAACGTCTCACTACCTGGCAGGTAAAGAAAAATAAAGGGGGCTGGGGCTTTGAAACGGTCTCAATCCCTATCAAGAGCATTAGTGGAAAATATGATCTGTACTTCACATTCAGTAGCCCTCAGGCTGGTACAGTGGCGACTATTGAGTGGTTCTTATTGCATGAGTCACTTCCGGGTAAGGATCAGCCCCATTACAATCAGCAACAGAATAACCTTATAACATTACTCAATAATCAGGAAGTAATTAAGACACCAACTCTGGTTGATCGTCCGGAGCGTTTTCAGCGGACTACCCGTATATTTGAGCGGGGCAATTGGCTAGTTCCCGGGGAAAAAGTGACCGCCGATGTGCCTCAGGCTTGGCCGGCTTTGCCCGATGGTGCTCCCAACAATCGATTAGGAATGGCGCAGTGGCTGGTAAGCAAGGAAAATCCCCTAACTGCCCGGGTAATGGTCAATCGGTTGTGGGCTGAACTATTCGGGACGGGTATTGTAGAAACAGTTGAGGACTTCGGCTCACAAGCTGCTAAGCCCACGCACCCTGAGCTGATCGATTGGCTGGCACTGCAATTCATGCACGAACACAGTTGGAGTATCAAGAGTGCTCTCAAGCAAATGGTGATGTCATCGACGTATCGGCAGTCATCCGAAGTTGATCCCGGCCTGCTCCAGCAAGATCCTCGTAACCGTTTGTTGGCCAGGGGTCCCCGGGTACGGTTAACGGCCGAGCAGGTTCGCGATCAGGTACTAGCCGTAAGCGGATTACTGAGCGATAAAATGTATGGCCCCAGCGTAATGCCTCCCCAGCCCGAAGGAGTGTGGCAGGTCATATACAGCGGTCGGAAGTGGGAAACCAGCGATGGGGAAGATAAGTACCGAAGGGCACTCTACACCTACTGGCGCCGTACCAGCCCGTATCCATCCATGATTGCGTTTGATGGGCCTAGCCGAGAGTTCTGTGTTACCCGCCGGATTAATACCAATACCCCTTTGCAAGCCCTAGTTACCCTCAACGACCCGGTCTACGTAGAGGCGGCTCAAGCACTAGCCAAACAGATGCAGCAATCGGCTTCAAACCCGATAAAACAGTTAGAGTTCGGCTACGAAAGAGCCGTAGTTCGCGATGCCGATCATGCTAAACTGAACCAGTTGGAGATTCTTTATCAGGAAGCCCAGGAGTACTACCGGGAAAACCCGGACGAAATCTCGAGAATGACGGGCGAAACCGACGCTGACCTTGCTGCTTTAACGGTAGTAGCGAATGTGATACTGAACTTAGACGAATTTGTAACCAAAGCCTAGCCATGAATATCTATCAGGAAAAACAATATCGGGAGACTCAGCTTGAGACTCGTCGACATTTTTTACGGAAGTGTACCTCAGGTTTAGGTGGAGTAGCTTTGGCTTCCTTATTTGGCTGTAATTTAGACAGCAGCCCAACAACCTCGGCTCCGGTAGCTTCTTTGCCTACCAACCCCATGGCACCGGGTTTTTCGCACTTTGCGGGAAAGGCTAAGCGGGTGATCTACATGCACATGGCGGGCTCACCCTCCCAACTTGAGCTATTCGATTACAAACCAGAGTTAGAGAAACTGCACAACCAAGACTGCCCTCCGTCATTGTTAGAGGGTAAGCGCTTTGCATTTATTCAGGGGGTTCCTAAAATGTTGGGACCTCAGGCTAAGTTCTATCAGCGAGGCGAGAGCGGAATGATGATCTCTGATCGATTACCTTGCTTATCTACCGTAGCCGACGAGATCACCGTAATCAAATCACTGCATACCGATGAATTCAATCACGCCCCAGCTCAACTGTTGTTACAAACCGGAAGTGCCCGTTTGGGACGGCCTAGCTTTGGTTCTTGGGTTACCTACGGCTTAGGCAGTGAAAACGAAAACCTTCCGGGTTTTATCGTACTAGTCTCCGGTGGAAAGACCCCGAGTGCGGGCAAAAGCGTGTGGGGAAGTGGCTTCTTGCCATCGATTTACCAAGGGGTGCAGTGCCGCTCACAGGGCGATCCAGTACTCTACGTTTCCAATCCCGACGGTATGAGTGGGAATTTGCGCCGAAAAACGCTGGACGCGATTAATAATATTAACCAGCAAGAATACAACGAAGTGGGCGATCCCGAGATCCTGACCCGTATCTCGCAGTACGAAATGGCCTTCCGGATGCAAACCTCAGTACCCGAAGTGATGAATATTGAGGATGAACCCGAATACATCCACCAGATGTACGGAACTGAACCCGGTAAAGCTTCTTTTGCCAATAACTGCCTATTAGCCCGTCGACTGGTTGAGCAAGGAGTGCGCTTCGTTCAGCTTTTCGACTGGGGTTGGGATTCGCACGGCACGGATAAAGGAACCGCCCTAGAAGCGGGATTCCAGGATAAATGTCGTTCGGTAGATCAACCCATGACCGCTTTAATCAAAGATTTAAAACAACGAGGGTTGCTCGATGAAACACTAGTAGTTTGGGGCGGAGAGTTCGGGCGTACTCCCATGCAAGAGAACCGCAATGGCAAGGAGATGCCCTTCTACGGCCGGGACCATCACACTGAAGCATTTTCTATGTGGATGGCGGGCGGTGGTCTGAAAAAGGGCTTCTCGCTGGGTGAGACCGACGAAATTGGCTATTATGGGGTAAAAGACCGGGTACACATTCACGACTTGCAAGCCACGCTCTTGCACTTGCTGGGAATGAATCACGAAAAGCTTACCTATCACTTTCAGGGACGGGATTTCCGCCTGACTGACGTACACGGTAAGGTAGTGAAGAAAGTACTGGCGTAGGCTTTTAGTAATACGCTATTGATTGATTATCGTAAGAAAAATGTTATTTTAGTAGCTACTTTCGCAGTAGAAAATGAGAAGTTCTTCATCTACAGGCAGGAATATTAAAAATCTTAACAACAACTACTACTTTGGAAACACCTGACATTGTTATCTTTTTCGGACGCTTTCACCCGATCATTCTTCACCTACCGATTGGTTTTTTAATGTTGGCTTTCCTGCTGGAATGGCTCTCCCGAATTGAGCGGTTCAAAATGTATCGCCCTGCGGTAGGGTTGTCCCTCTTACTGGGAGCAGCCTCAGCGTTTGTAGCCGCGGTTTTAGGCTATATGTTAGCCCAAGGCGGTGGATACGGCGATGAATTACTTGACTTACACCAATGGCTAGGCATTGCTACGGTGGTGCTGGCTATGGTTGCTTACGTGCTGTACCTCCAAAGAAATAAGCGAGAAAACCCTGCGTTGGATAAAGCTTATGTATCGACTCTTTCAATAATGGTATTGGTACTGATGGGAGCCGGGCACTACGGGGGTTCGCTCACCCATGGTTCTGACTACCTCACCCAGTACATGCCCAATCCGATGCGGAAAATTGCGGGCTTACCCGAAAAAGAAAGCAAAGAAGCCAAGCCCATCACCAACTTGGAAGAAGCCGTGGTATACGCCGAAATTGTACATCCTATCTTAGATTCCCGCTGTGTATCTTGCCATAACCCCGATAAGAAAAAAGGGGAACTGATGATGCATACGGCAGAAGCATTGCAAGCCGGTGGAGACAACGGGGATATTTTCGTGCCGGGTGACCCCGAAAAAAGCGAGATGCTGGTTCGCGTTCATCTGCCTGAAGAGGATGAGTACCACATGCCCCCCGATGGTAAAACCCAGCTTACCGATGAGCAAATTACCCTGCTCACTTGGTGGATTGCCCAGGGGGCCTCGTTCGATAAGACCGTAGCCCAACTCGAGGTGGACGAAGAAACTCAGCTAGTGTTGAATACGCTACTCGACCCCAATGCGAACAAAACAGAGGTTGAAGTATTGCTGGCCTCCGAAGTTACCCCAGCAGACGAACAATCAGTGCAGAGTATTCAACAGCGGGGGGTGATGATTATGCCGTTGGCCGAAGAAGTACATTGGCTGCAAGTGAATGTTCCCCGTTCGGCTTCGGCGGACTCGCTTATGAGTGAGCTAGTCAAAGCTGCTGAGCAAATCACTTGGCTGGATTTAGGAAATACCAAAACTACGGATGAAGCCCTCGAGGCACTATCCCCATTCAAAAACCTTACTCGCTTGCACCTGGAAAATACGCAAGTAACCGACGCGGGGCTGGCAGCTATCGCTGAGCTACAGTATTTGGAGTACCTTAACCTCTACGGCACTCAGGTTACTGATGCGGGAGTGCAGCAACTAGCGCAAATGAAGAACCTGCGTAGGCTTTACTTGTGGCAAACCGAAGTCACCAAGCAAGGGGCGGATCAGCTTCAGGAAGCCAACCCCAAGCTGGAGATTAACCTAGGCGTTGAAGACTGGAACGCAGTGAAGGCCGATAGTGCCGTAGCGTTGCGATAAGTCTGATGTATTTGGCAGGTTACCGTAGATAATATTCCGGTCTCAAATCAACTGACCTAGCTTTCTATTCTAGGAATTCCATTCCGGAAATGAAAATGGATAAGCGTTCGTGGTCTTCCCCGGAAAAACTATTGGCTCAACTTGTATATACAAGATAAGTTTCTAACTTTAGCTATCAGACACTAATTCTTACTTTTATTCTTTAATGTGAAAAAGAGAATACTATCGGTCGTAGTTTTCTGTATTCTACATACCAATTTAGCTGTTGCCCAACAGCAGGAAAGGCCTAATATCATATTTATCTTAATCGACGATCAGCGATATGATTTCCTTAGTTTTTTGGAACATCCTTGGATAAAAACACCGCACATTGACGAGCTGGCTTCACAAGCTATGTTTTTTGAAAATGCCTTTGTCACCACTTCCCTTTGCTCACCCAGCCGGGCATCAATCATGACTGGACAATACGCTAGGGTACACAAGGTGATGGATAATGATACTCCTCTTCCTAAAGGAACACCTACTTTTCCGATTGAACTTCAAAAGGCGGGTTATCAAACTGCTTTTTTGGGAAAGTGGCACATGGGTGGTGAAAATGATATGCCACGCCCAGGGTTCGACTATTGGGTTTCCTTTAAAGGGCAGGGGGATTATTACGATCCTGAGCTGAATATTAATGGAGAAAGAATCCAGCGAGAGGGATACACTACTGACCTTCTGACGGATTATACCGTACAGTTCATCGAAGAAAATTATAACAAGGATCAACCTTATTTTCTCTACCTTTCCCATAAAGCTATTCACGAAGACTTTTCACCTGCCAAAAGACACGAGGGATTCTACGAAGGTTTAGTAATTCCACGTCCTGAAACTTTTCAAGAAACAGAAGAAAATTACCGAGGCAAACCAAATTGGTTAAAAAGACAACGAAACAGTTGGCACGGTGCCGAACGGGATTTTCAGGCATCGGGCTACGGAAGCTTTGATAACTTCTTCCAACTGTACAGCGAAGCGATGCTTTCGGTAGACGAAAGTGTGGGGAGAGTAACCCAAACGCTGAAAGATTTGGGTGAGTTGGAGAATACTGTAGTGATCTATTACAGCGATAATGGTTACTTAATGGGGGAGCACGGTTTAATCGATAAACGGGTGATGTATGAAGAATCAATCCGAGTGCCTGCCTTTGTCCACTGGCCCGATGTAATTCAAAATCCAGTCAGTAGGCAGCAAATGATTCTCAATATAGATATTGGCCCTACCATTCTGGACTTAGCTGGTACCTCTATTCCGTCTTCTATGCACGGTGAGTCTTTCGCCAGTTTGGTTAAAGACGAACAGTCTACTGCTTGGCGAGATGCATTTGTGTATGAATATTTCGTAGACCCTAATGCGGTTCAAACCCCAACGATCACCGGGTTGAGAACGGATAAATACAGCTACATGACTTACCAAGGAGTTTGGGATAACTACGAACTGTACGATCTGGAAAATGACCCCCACCAAAGGCATAACCTTTTGGGCAATATTGTTTTTGGGCAGCAGTACGGTCCGTTCTTGAGGCAGCTACAACGGCAGGATGCCCAGCTTTTCGCTTTGGTAAAAAAGTTAGACGACAAGATGAAGAAATTAATAAAAGAAAATGACTAGTAGATGTTTTTTGTAAAACTAATTTTGCTGTGAAAACTCCCCGCTACAAACAGCTCCACCAACAGTTAAAAGCTGATATCCTTTCTGGGCACTATGTAGAAGGTAGTTTGCTTCCTTCGGAGAATACGCTAAGTGCTGAGCACAATATGAACCGAATGATGGTGCGGCAAGCACTAAGTGTGTTGGAGCAGGAAGGCTACATTGCCCGTCGGCAAGGAAAAGGAAGTATCGTATGCGCTCAACGCCCTTCATTAGGTCTACTCTCTTTTCGAGGGTTTTCAGAAGTGCTAGGTGAAACCGAACATTCAGCTACCTCTCATTTTTTGAGTAAGCCACATTCTACTACCTGGAGTGAAGACTTTTTCTTTGATTTATCAGAGAATGAACAGCAAGCCGGATGCATTGCCATTGAACGCCTCCGAAAGGTAGATGATCAGCCAGTTATGCTGGAATACACTTACTTGCCTGATTTAAATATTCCTAATTTTCTCGAAAAAGAGTGGGTAGATAATTCACTGTTCCGCACGCTATATCGACATTACCAACTGGAAATTATCAATGTAGATCAGCGTATTCGTGCCCTGGCTGCCGAGGCTGAGACTGCCACCCAATTGCATTTAGATATGGGTACTCCAATTCTACATATTCACCGGAAGTACAGTACCAGTCGCCCTAATTATTTCGTATACAGCTCACTCTACTGCAACACCGAACACTACGCCATAGGCACTATTATCAAATAAATAATTATCCATTTTCCACTGTCAATTTTCAATTAAGAACTATGGACAAGATAACAGAACTCGCCAAAATGATAGACCATTCGCTACTGCACCCCACTATGACCGACCAGGACTTAGAAGAGGGCTGCGAATTGGCTAAAAAGTATAATGCTGCTTCGGTTTGTATTAAACCCTACGCCGTTCCGATAGCAGTAAAATTACTACACGGCTCTAACGTAGCCGTAGGCACCGTAGTAGGGTTTCCGCAGGGAAGTTCAACCACTGAAATTAAAGTTCAAGAAACGAAGCAAGCTTGCCGAGCCGGAGCTACTGAAATTGATATGGTCGTAAATATCGGGAAAGTACTGAGCGAAGACTGGGAGTACGTGGCTGATGAAATAAAAGCTGTTACTGGCGAATCCCATAAACACGGAGCTATCGTGAAAGTAATTTTTGAGAATGACTTTTTGGATAACGATCAGCACAAAATCAAACTTTGTGAGATTTGCAGTGGGCTGAACGCTGATTTTGTAAAGACTTCTACCGGCTACGGTTTCGTGAAAGGCAGCGACGGAAAATACTCCTACCAAGGAGCTACCCACTCCGACCTCAAACTGATGCGCCAACACAGTGCACCCCAAGTACAAGTGAAAGCCGCCGGAGGCGTTCGTACATTAGATGATCTGTTGAAAGTAAAAGAGCTAGGCGTCACTCGCATCGGTGCGACGGCTACCGCCACCATTCTGAATGAGGCTCAAAAACGCTTTGGCGATGGCAGAGTGGCTGTGGAAGAAAATCCTAAAGAAGACCCAAGTGGGTATTAGCAATATTGAGCAAAATTTAAGAGTTGCCCGTATATTAGATAAAAATACTGTAGAGTATGGAACAAGAAGAATTGCTAAATCGCATTACAATCAATGCTAATATCTGCCACGGTAAACCAACTATTAGAGGTTTACGGTATCCTGTAGAAAATATGCTGGAATTGTTGGCTGCCGATATGACTCATGAAGAGATATTAGCCGATTATCCCGATTTAGTGAAAGAAGATTTGCTGGCTTGTTTAGCCTATGCTGTTCGGGTAACTCAAACAAAAGCGGTTTATCCTTTAGCATCGTGAAATTTATCATCGATGCGCAGCTTCCGCAAGCACTAGCTATTTGGTTGAACGATCACGGATATAATGCTATACATACATTAGAACTGCCTGAAGCGAACAGAAGTGACGATAGTGAAATCATAATAATTGCTGACCGGGAAGATAGAGTAGTTGTCTCCAAAGACACCGATTTCTTTGACGATCATATCCTACGGGGGAAACCGAAAAGATTATTGATTATCAAAACGGGAAATATCAAAAATCGCGACTTAATTCATCTCTTCGATAGAAATTTTGAGCGAATAGAGAACCTATTCAAAAGATATGTTTTGATAGAAATAAATCGATCAGAGTTAATTGTTCATCGATAATAGTAGTATGGAGGAGTAACGTCTACTTATTTTCACATACAACAACTTAAACCGATGGATTTATCAGCAAAGCTGGATGATTTAATTAATCATCTGGATACGTTTGAGCCAAACCCGGAAGAAACACCTGTATTTATCGGTCTGGACGGCTACATTGATAAGATTCAGAAGGTAGTTCAGTCGCAGGACGGGCAGTCGCGTGTGTACTACCCAACAATTGATGCTTTTGCTGAGCGCATAGCGCGGGCAGCAGGATTAAGTGCCCAATTAGAACTAGTTTCTCAGGAGGTAAAGCTCGGTGGTAACGCTCCCATCATGGCACATGCGCTGGCTTCTCTGGGAGTGTCAAATTATTGTCTAGGTAACTTTGGCTCTCCAGCTATTGACCCTTTGTTCGAGCAAATTCATTCTCAGAGTAAGCTAATTTCGCTAGGGGCACCTGCGGAAACTAATGCTCTAGAGTTTGAAGATGGTAAGCTCATTTTATCGGAAGTAAGCCCCTTTCAGCCGATTGACTGGAATTTTGTGAAAGAAACGGTCGGCCTAGCTAATCTGGCGCAGTACTGCAATTCGGCTAAATTTATTGCACTAGTAGACTGGTGCAATTTACCATTGGCGACTGACGTCTGGCGAGGTATTGCCCAAGAGCTTGTTCCTCAGTTAACGAATGCCCCTCGCCACTTCTTCTTCGATTTGGCTGACCCTACCAAAAAGTCGCAGGTCGCGATTGAGGAAGTGCTGGAAGTAATTGGTAGCTTTAATAAATACGGAACGGTTACACTGGGACTAAATGAAAATGAGGCTCGCCGACTGGCCCAGGCTATTGAGACTCAAACCGGAAAATCAGCTGGAGAAGATCTAACCGAGGTTTGTTTATTCATCTATGATCACACGAATTTGACAAATTTGTTGGTACATCCGCTAAACCGTTCTATTATTGTAAGTCCCCAGGGCATTCAGTCAATTCCCGGGAGGGTGGTCGCCAAACCGCGTATCTCTACGGGCGGAGGCGACAACCTGAACGCCGGATTTTGTTTCGGACAACTAGTTGGGTATTCGCTGGAAGACTCGGCACTACTGGGGATGGCTACTTCAGGTGCTTACGTGCAAAACGGTAAAAGCCCCAGCCGCTCAGAATTAATTTTTTACCTTCAAAACTGGAAAAACAACCTATGAAAACCCTACAAATTGGCGTAGCCGGACTCGGCTTTATCGGACCCGCCCACATTGAAGCTCTTCGTCGCATCCCTAACCTCCATGTGACTGCTATCAGCGATATGAATGAGGAGATTGCTCAGGAAAAAGCTAATCAACTTGGTGTTTCGGCGGCTTACGGTAGCTACGAAGAACTGTTGGCGCACGAAGGTTTGGATTGTATCCACATTTGTACGCCCAATCATCTGCATTATCCTATGTCGAAGGCAGCTATGGAAGCAGGTATCAATGTGGTTTGTGAGAAACCGCTCTCTATGACCATTGCTGAAGCTGAAGAATTGGTAGAGTTAGCTGAAAAAACAGGTTTAGTCAATGCCGTTCACTTCAATATTCGTTACTATCCGCTAGTACGGCAAATGAAAGCGATGCGAGAAAACGGCGACTTGGGCGATATTTACTCAGTGATTGGTACGTACCTGCAAGATTGGTTATTTTACGCTACCGATTATAACTGGCGACTGGAGCCTCAGTATTCGGGAGATTCTCGAGCGATTGCCGACATCGGCTCTCATTTGATGGATTTAATTGAGCATGTAACCGGGCTGGAGATCAAAGAAGTGATGGCCGACTTCTCTACCGTGCATCCTACCCGTAAGAAACCGCTGAAACCGGTAGAAACTTATTCGGGCAAAATGCTGAAACCCGAAGATTACGCCGATGTACCAATTGAAACCGAAGATTTTGCTACCGTGATGCTTCGGTTCAGCAATGGTAACAAAGGAGTACTTACCGTGAGCCAGGTATCGGCCGGACGTAAAAACCGAATTAACGTAGAAATTGCCGGATCAAAGAAAACAGTAGCTTGGTGCTCCGAGTCCCCGAACGAAATCTGGATTGGTGAACGTGATGTGCCAAACGGACAGCTACTGCGCGACCCGGCTTTGGTAGACGGCGTGGCTTCCAAGCTGATTTCCTTCCCCGGTGGTCATAACGAAGGTTTCCCCGATACGTCAAAGCAATTGTTCAAGCAGGTATACGGAGCTATCCGTGAAGGTAAGCATGAAACGGATATGTATCCGACTTTTGCCGACGGATTACGAGAGCTCTATCTAGGCGAAGCCATTGTAGAAAGCAATAAGAAGCAGGCTTGGGTAACGATTTAGATTAGTGTAAAAATCCCCCTTTGAAAAAGAGGGAAAGGCTTAGAGTAATATTTACCCTTCATCAATACTTTAGAGCTGTTTGCATGAACGTCGTGTTTGATAAGCTTCACGATTGGGAAATGATAACAAAGCAACATTTCCCCCTTTGGAAAAGGGGGTGCAGGGGGATTTGAAAACGATAAGCCTACCCATTAAAACATCAACCATCATGCAACAACTAGGATTCGTCAGTGCCATTCTGGCCGAAAAACCCTTTGAAGAAGTTATCGATTTTGCCTCCGAAAATAAGTTTGCCTGCGTAGAAATGATGTGCTGGCCAGTAGGCAAAGCCGAACGTCGTTACGCCGGGGTCACTCATATTGATGTAGATGAACTTGACGATGAGAGAGTAAACTACATTCAAGATTATCTGAAGGGGAAGAATATATTTATTTCTGGTCTGGGCTACTACCCCAACCCGCTCGCAGCGGATGAGGCGAAGGCAGCTCAGGAAATTGAGCATATCAAAAAAATTATTCGGGCAGCGGTTAAACTAGGTGTTCCGGTAGTGAACACGTTTGTAGGGCGCGAACCCAGCCGTAGTGTAGACGACAATTTCGCAGTGTTTAAGGAGCGTTTTCCCGAGATTGTGAAAGTAGCCGAGCAGCACAACATCAATATTGGCATTGAGAATTGCCCGATGTTCTTCACCCAGGATGAGTGGCCTGGAGGGAAAAATCTAGCCTATAGCCCCGCTCACTGGGATCGGATGTTTGAGATTATTCCTAGTCCCCGCTTGGGATTAAATTACGACCCATCTCATCTGGTGTGGATGCAGATGGATGAAATTCAACCGATTTACGACTACCAAGACCGTATTCACCACGTACACCTGAAAGACGTGAAAGTGTACCGGGATAAGCTCAACCGGGTAGGAGTGCTAGCTACGCCGTTGGAGTATCACTCACCCAAATTACCCGGCTTAGGAGATGTTCGCTGGCGCGATTTCTTTTCGGCATTAACCACTATTGGTTATAGAGGGCCAACTTGTATTGAAGTAGAGGATAAAGCCTTTGAGGACTCCGAAGAGGCCATTAAATCGTCTATCCTCATCGCCCGAAATTACGTGAGTCAGTTCCTTATTTAGTTGCTAATTGATAGAGGAAAATGGGTAGTTGTATTCATTATTAATTTATCCATTTTCAGTCGGACCCCGAGCACTTTCAGTTAACTCTCTTCTTTAGTGGCCAGAAGGCGTATGACTAGCTCATCCATGTCATCGGCAATGCGCATTTGGCAGACCAATTGGCTAGTATCGGTTAGTTGTGGCAGGGTAGAGTATAGAGTAGTAGGCTTTTTCCGAAGCGGTGGGAGTTTCCATGTTCGGAAAAGTATACTGGCGTACCAGTACAGACTTACTCCCAGTAGATACGCAAGGCATCCGTTTGCCTCATAGCTCTCATTAGAATGCGATGCCTTATGATCGGGATTATGCTGTAAACAGCGATTAAGTTCCCAATAGAAGCGGTCAAGGTTTTGCTGGTTTTCGGTAGGTAATTTCTCGGCCTGGTGCCGGGATCTTGTGGTAGGCTGCTTCATAAGGTGCATGGGTTAATCGGTGGAAGTAGATGGAACCTTCGCTTTTGCCGAGGACAAGTCTTTGATTTGCCGCCGAGCGGTGGCTGGTGCTGACCGGACGCCTTCTCTTTTTCTTCTTCCTTCGTCCGTACCAAATCATAAAGCCAGTGATAGGCAGAAAGGGGTACACTACACACTAGTGAAGCAAACGTTGCTAGCACTTTGGTAGGCCAACCCCAGATAGCTCCGGTGTGGATGGGATACTTTGAGTTAGCAAATTTTTCAGCCGTCGTTTTGTCTTCGTGCAACAAGACTTCCGTAAGCGCACCGGTGCCCGCATTGAAGTGATGATAATCCCACTCGCTCCAGGCGGAGTTGATATCAAAATGCGGATAGGCCTTTATCTGAAGGCTATCGGTATAGGCGGTAGGCAGTTCAATAATTATAGGTGTCCAGGAAGGCCGCCGTTGCTGGGTAGTAGCCCATGCCCGGTCCAATGGGTGTGCTGAAGTGAAAGAGCCTTTTGGTGAAGGCACTCTCTCAAATTGTTCAAACATTGTGTCAGGATCATCGCCCAACATCCGGTACAAGCCATGGGCCCACCAGTCAAAAGACCACATCAAGCCAGTGACCGCCAGAACAACAACGAGCAGATGGTATAGAAACCACCTAGGTTATGCAGATCATAATTCTTGCGTTTCCATCGAATGGTAGATTTCCAGCGAAACCACGTGTTCATTTTAAGGGTTTTCTTGTTTCTGGGCCACCAAAGAATAAGACCAGTAATAAGGGGAATAATAAAAATTAGCGTTGCAGCTCCGACGATAGGATGACCAATCTCCGTCTTTAATAAGAAGCTCCAATGTAGCCATAAAATAAAGTAGAAAAATTCAAAAGTATGATCCTCTACATCAAGGACTTGCTGAGCGTAAGGGTCAACATAAACTATTAGAAAATGTTTGGTTTCATCCCAGTACCAAATACCCTTTAATTTTTAATCGACGGCGCGACTCAAAATAATTACAGAACGCTCTCGATCATTGAAAACAAACATATGATATCACTGATTTCGTCCTCAAACGCCAGGATGCAGCCCGTTATGCCAAGCATAAATACAATGATACCCGAGGCTAGACCTAGCCACAAGTGGAGTTGACCGATGTACTTTTTGAACCTGTTTTTTGCCATATCTCTAGCTTGAATTCCTCATAAAAAAGAGGCATCCACCTGTTGCGGATGCCTCCTGTATAGCTGCTCGGGCAGGTTTACCAGAGCCTTGTTACAAGGTTGATACCCGCATCGAAGGGTATTGTTTGTACTGTAGTGAAGTTGTCAAAAGACTCCTGACGGATGAGATCTACGGTTTGCTCTTGATCACCACCTTCAAAACCTATAGAGGTAGCAGTATACGCAGCATAGTAGTTTTGTCCGTCAACATTTCCAATACTTACTACTCCTAAGCTGTATTCGTCAAACTCGTTGAACGGTGTGAAAGTGTTATCTACAAGATTTACTACGACATCAAAATTGAAAGCAGGATCACCCCACCAATTCCAACGGTCATCATAAGATTCGGGCCAAGCGTCAATATTCTGATATCTGATAAGGGCTTCATCTCCCTGTGCAGATTGGATGTTTCCACCATAATCGATTTCAAGTACGCCTTCAGCTGAAAAACCAGTAGGTTCAAAATCACCGTTATCATCCAGTCTTATTAAATTATAATGTGCATCGGGCAGAGAGCCGAAATAATTCTGGAAAAAGCCTAACCAAGGAGCAGCTCCAAGATAAACAGTTCCATCACCGCCCTGAAAACTTCTATTACCTAGTGGCAGGCGTGGGTCTGATTTATAGGTTAATTGATTGGTTGCAGGGTCAAATACCGCTACGGATGGCATTACTTCCAGAGGGACTGGATCATCGCAACAAGATGCACCAGCATTATAATCTATAGGCCAAACAACTTTCCCACTATTTAGTAAAAAGGCTTGAAATATAGCAATATTCAGATTTTCAGGTACATTAGTCACTGGGACTGGAACATCGTAAGTAGTGGTGATTTCCATACTTTCTGGGTTAAATTCAAGTATGCTACCCTCTAGCAAGTCAGAAAGAAAAGCACGGGTAGATGATGCGAAAACAAGTGTTCTTGTGTTGGTTATACCAGTTGACGCAAAGCTAAGAATGTCTTCAACTTGCAACTCTAGCGTTGATCTGTCAACTGAATATTTAGTAATTGTTGAAGCAGAAGAATTAATTACATACATATCATCTTCGAAATATGTGACTGCAACACCTGTACCTAATTCAACAGCTTGGGATATATCGAAATTATCTAAAATTTCTGGCGTGACACTCGCATATTGGACACTAGTCCCGCCCGGAGTAACTACACTAACTACCTGGAGAATAGCGGACTCTACCTCCTCTACATCAGGTGTTACATCCTCACTGGCTATATCATCGTCCTGACAGCTCATGCTGCCAAAAGCAGTCACTAGCATCAGTAGGGCCGATAGCCAACGGCCACTCATTAATTTTACTTTGGTGTACTTCATTGTGTTCGTGTTTAAATTGAAGCTTATCATGTATCAAAAGTTAAAACTGAATGGTTGATTTGATGAAAAAGGCCCTTCCAGGTCGTTGCACGCCGAAGAAGTCAAACACCTTGGCATTGGTCAGGTTTTGCACTTCCAGCGTCAGGGCGTGTTGCAGGTTTTTGATGCTCATACGGTGGGTCAATCCCGCCGCGTGGATCGTCTGACTCGGTACCTCGGCTTTGAATTGCTGCAAGCCCGCACTCTCCCAACCAATAAAGAAGGAGTCAACAAAGCGGGTCGTCCAGAAAAAAGAAAGGTCGTCGTTCTTCTTGAGCACATCCGCTAACCGATACTCGGCCGCCCCGTTAGCAAACAAATAGGGGGTGTTGGGAATACGATCTCCCGCAAAGCTCTCAAACGGCCCCGTATCAGAAGTATTCAAATAACGCTGGTAGGTGCTATTGGCTGACAGCGTTAGTCCCGGGATTAGGTCCTGCACCTTGCCCGCTAGCTCCACCCCCTGTGAGGTAGCTGACCACACATTCTGAAACGAGCCAAAACCGTCTTGGTCTACCAGCAAAAAGATCAGATCATCAATTCTTCGCAAGAAAAAGTTGCCCTGTACCTGCCAGTCGGTCTTAGCCATAGGCTGGTTATCGTAGCTCCACTGCACATTCACATTATGGCTACTTTCGGGACGCAACTCCAGGTTTTCAGCAATCAATTGCCCGTCCCCGAAGATTTCGTCTTGCCTCGGCAGGCGGTAGGCGTACTCGTAACTAAGCTTGGTAGAGAAGCGAGGCGACCAGGTGTAACGCAACCCAGTACCCGCCCCGTAGTTACTCACCGAACGTTGGTCTACCAAGATTTCTTCTACACTGGGGTCAAGCGATTCAATACGAATAGACTGGCGGTAGTTTTTAACGAAGGTGGTGTTTTCCAGCTTGTCATCGGCTAGTTTGAGGGTATATTCCAGTCCGGAAACTAAATCAAACAACTCTCCCTCGTCCAAGGCCGGGTCAAACTCTCCGTCAATTAGCAGATCATCCCCAGTACGGTAGGCGTAGGTGGGGGCCACCGATAGTTTAAAGGCATGCCGTTCGGAAAGCGAATAGCTCAGTTGTGAGCGGACAAACCCACTCTGGCTGATGGTAATGAGGTGGTCAGCTAGGCCAAATTCTCCCGGTTGGTTCTGGATGCGGATCACTTCGCCGAACCAGTTGTACAGGTTACGGCTGGTATCAATGGAGACCCGCTCGTTGTAATTATACCCTGCTTTCAAGTCCAGTTCCCATCCCGAACTTGTTCCGGCAGTCGCCACTGCTCGGCGGTCCGATGCGGGATCCCCTCCCCCCACATTGTAGCGCAGGTTCACCCCTTGGGAAAAGCTGGTGAAGCGCAGGTCGCCGAAGGGGGTGCCCGCTACGGCCGAGTTGATACCCAAACTAGGCTGGTCCACCAAGCCGGGCGACTGGCTGTTC
>JBCCTI010000091.1:0-23428 GCA_039198955.1 Bacteroidota bacterium
ACGCCAATCCTGGCGATGGTGTACGAAGACCGTTCTTTCGGGTAAATTGCTTATGGTATCAAGTAATAATTCAGAAAAATCTATCCCATCCAATGGTAAGTCTGCGGGTAACGCTAGCTGGCACATGCTTGCCAGGGTCGGAAAGAGATCAATGTGGGCAAGTAGTACGCCAATATCCTTGCCCCCTGAAATTCCCGCTGCAGGCCAGCGGATGAAGAAGGGGACACGATGCCCACCTTCTAGCTTATCTCCCTTGTTTCCCCGAAAACCTTGGTTCCAACCCAGATTTCCTTCTTCGTTATAGCCAAACTGAGTGCCGTTATCGGTACAAAAAATCAGAATGGTATTTTCGGCCAGCCCCGTGGCGTTCAGCAAACTGTCTAACCGACCAAAATTCTCATCAATATTGGTAATCATGCCGTAAAAATTGGCACTGGGAATTTCGGTATCTTCCAGAGGCGCATAAGGGTCAGAATATTGATCGGCAACAATTAAGGGGGAATGAGGGGCATTGGTAGGTAAATAAATGAAAAATGGGTTTTCACGATTTTCTTTAATGAATTTACTAGCCTCCTCGAACCAGACATCAGTACAGTATCCCTCAAACTGAGTTGGTTCATTATTGACCAGATACATATCGTCAAAATAAGAGTTGCCCCAATAATCGGAAATCTCCCCCACTCCACCCGAGCTATGGTGTACAGCATGGTCAAAACCGCAGTCAGTGGGACGAGCGGGGTAGTTATCGCCCAAATGCCACTTACCAAACATTCCGGTAGTGTAACCATTCTGCTGAAATATTTCCGCAATGGTGGGTGAATTATGGTGCAGGGATGCCCGCCCTTTAAAGGTAGCCCAGGCTCCGTTGTGAATCGGGTACTGTCCGGTAATGATGGCCGCCCGGGTAGGCGTACACAGCGGACTCACGTGAAAGTTAGTCAGCCGAACTGACTCCTCGTAAAACTTATCCAGGTTAGGCGTTTTGATCCAAGGATTTCCGTGACAGCCCAAATCACCGATTCCTTGGTCATCGGTCATCACTAGAATTACATTGGGTGGCTGGGTACGAGTCTGGCTTCCACTTAATATTCCGATGAATAAGCAAAGGAATATTATCGGTATTGCATCATATTTCACCAAAAGCAAGAGTTATGATTAATTCTTCGGCTTACGATAGTTATCCATACGTTTCATAGCAGCACCTTCGTATTTCCGTAGAAGTTGCCACAATGGACGCTCCAGCGTCAATTCCCATTCAAACAGTTTTTTATACATCGCCCGGACGCGCTCGGGGTGGGCTTCTGCCAGATTGTCGGTTTCCGATATATCGTTTTTGATGTCGTATAATTCTGCCGGGCGGTCGGGGAAACGAATCAACTTCCAGTCGCCTTCCCGAATAACTCCCCGGTTTTCTTTTTTCCAATAAAGCAGCGGATGGGGTCGTTCGGAATTTTGCCTTAGTAGGTACGGCAATAGATTAACGCCGTCTATACCCGGTAGCAAATCGACATTTCCTCCGCCAGCAACATAGAACGTTGGCAGCAGGTCAAGGGTGCTAATGGGATATTCGTATACTGAGTTTTCGGGAATCACACCGGGCCAGCGCATCAGAAAGGGAACCCGAATGCCCCCTTCCAGATGATTAGCTTTGGTACCACTCAAGGGGGTGTTTACTGATGCATTTGTATCGGAGGGGCCACCATTATCATTGGTAAAAACCACAATGGTGTTTTCCTCTAATTCTAGCTCAGTCAGTTTATCCAACACGCTCCCGCAGGCTCGATCTAGCGCAAAAGTCATAGCTGCCAGCTTTTTTCGCTTACCTGTTAGGCCGGGAAATTCAGCCAGATCATCTTCAGTAGCGTCCATTGGAGTATGTACCGCATTGAATGCCAGCAAGATAAAAAAAGTCGTATCTTGATTTTTCTCAATAAACTGCGCTGTTTCATTCGCTAGGTCATCGGTAAGATACTCATCCGGTTCCACAAAATTTTCAAATCCTCGCACCAATCTTTGTGATCGATAATTGGGCCCCTCCTCATCAATCGGAAAGTAGCTCCGTGCACCACCCCGGAATCCGTAAAACTCGTCAAACCCTCGTTTAGTAGGGTGATAGCGGTCGGCATTTCCTTGATGCCATTTTCCGAAGATCGCCGTTTTGTAGCCCAATTCTTTCAGATAGTCACCCATCGTTTTCTGATCCAAGGGGAGCCCCATATCATCGCCAACCAGTCCGGATTGGCTCATATATCCGGGGACATTATTTTCCTCAAACCCAAAGCGTTGCTGATATTTTCCGGTTAAGATACCCGCCCGGGATGGCCCACAGACGGCAGCGGTGACATACGCCTGCTTAAATCTCATACCCTGCTGAGCCAACTTATCAAGATTGGGGGTTTTCATGACTTTACTGCCTTGAAAGCCAAAGTCGGCATAGCCCGCATCGTCGGCTATAATGAGAATGATGTTGGGTTGACGCTGAGAAAAAGAGGGAGAAGAGCATAGCGCGATGAGCAGTAGCGATACTACGAGAATTAGAATATGTCCTCTCACTTTTATCATAAAGCAGCCAATTATTGACTTTGTGCAACGCTAGACCTTTAACACTTTACCCGCCTCATATTCAGCTAATTTTTCCCAGTCGAATGTGACCCCCACTCCGGGTTCATCGGGGGCAACAGCGCGATAGTTTTCGACGACCAGCGGTCGGGTGGTATATTCATCAATCGGGAAGCTGTGGACTTCCAGCCATCCAGCGTTAGGTTGAGCCGATACCAGGCTTACGTGCAGTTCCTGCATCCCGTGGGAGCAGACCGGAATTCCGTACTTACGAGACATTTCGGCTACCTCGAGCCAGCCACTTACTCCACCACAATTGGAGGCATCGGGCTGGATAAAAGATAATTTAGCTTGTTCAAAAGCGTAACCAAACTCGTAAAGGGTATGCAGATTTTCACCCATTGCCAAGGGTATGCCCGTCGCCTCGGCAATCTGGGCAAATCCCAGATAGTTATCCGGGATGATCGGCTCTTCAAACCACTGTAAGTTATACGGCTCGAACGCCCGGGCGGCTTGGATAGCCTGATCTACATTCATAGAATAGTTAGCATCTACCATGAACGGGCGATTGTCGCCCACCAACTCCCGTACAGCTGCGATTCGCTCCAGATCCTCTTCCAGACGGGGGCGGCCAATCTTAATTTTCACGGCGTTAAATCCCGAATCCAAATAGCCTTGAATGTTTTTGAGCAATTTGTCAAGAGGAAATTGTAGGTCGATCCCACCGCAGTAGGCATTGCAAGTATTGTTGGCTGCTCCGGCCATCTGCCACAGTGGCTTTTCGGCTTTCTTGCAGCGAATATCCCAAAGGGCAATATCTACCGCGGAGGTGGCAAATGAGGTAATCCCCCCTCGCCCTACGTAGTGAATATGCCACTCCATAAAATCAAAAATACTTTCCACATCGTCGCCATCTTGTCCAAGCAAAGCAGGGGCAATATCGTGTTCTACTACAGCCTTGATGGCGTGACCACCTTTGCCCCCGGTGTAGGTATAGCCCGTGCCTTCACTTCCATCCGCCAGGGTGACCGTGACAGTAACTAGCTCAAAGTGGGTATGATCGCCATGCTTGGCATCGCTCAGTACTTCCGGTAGTGGAACATTAAACAAACGGGGCTGGACTCTGACAATTGAACTTCCCATATCAGATTTGATGTTTTACATAAAATGTTTTCTTATCCAGATACTGCTCAAAACCGTACTTGCCATCTTCACCTCCGGTGCCACTCAGCTTGTAACCGTTATGGAATCCCTGATGCTGCTCGCCGTGTCCTCGGTTGATGTAAATCTCACCGAACTCCAGTTCATCGTTGCAACGCATAATTGTACCGATATCGTTGGTGTAGACCATCGCGGCCAGACCGTAGTCACAGTCATTGGCGTAGTACATGGCTTCTTCAAACGAACTGAACTTTATCACAGGAAGAATCGGGCCGAACGATTCCTCATGGACAATGGTCATCTCCTGTTTTACGTCGGTCAGAATGGTTGGCTCAAACCAGTGCCCTTTCTCAAACTGAGCACCAGTGGGGCGTTTACCACCGTAGGCCAGGGTAGCTCCTTCTTCTACGCTGGTAGCTACGAGGTGCTCCATATGTTCTACCTCTTTGCTATTCACTTTGGGACCTAGCTCAGTGGCTTCGTCCAACGGGTCACCAATCTTCATGGCCTCTACCTTCTTCATGAATTTCTCCATAAAGGGTTCATAAATATCTTCGTGCAGGTACAAACGCTCGTTACAGGTACACACTTGTCCGCAGTTATCAAACCGGGAGTGCAACGCCCCTTCTACCGCGGCATCCAGATCAGCGTCGGGAAAAACAATACAGGGAGCTTTTCCGCCCAACTCCAGTTGAACATGAATGAGATTCTCCGCCGCCGTACGGAAGATTTGCTGCCCGGCCGGAGTACTTCCAGTCATGGTGACCATCTTGGTAATTGGGTTGGCTACTAGAGCGTTACCCAGCACCCGACCTTGTCCGGTTACGATATTGAGCAGTCCGGGAGGTAGTCCGACTTTTTGGGCTATATTTCCCAGTTCCAGCGTGGCCAATGGGGTTTCTTGGGTAGGCTTGATGACAACACTGTTTCCGGCTACCAAAGCTGGACCAATCTTTCGCCCAGCTAGAGCCAGTGGGAAGTTCCAGGCGGTGATGGCGACCACTACGCCCCGGGGAATTTTATTGATCCAGATTTGCTCATTCGGGTTATCCGACGGAATAATATCCCCTTCAATTTGTCGCGCCCAGTCGCAAGCGTACTCAATAAAAGTAGCCGTGACTTCCACTTCCATCCGAGCGACACCGATGAGTTTACCTTGTTCTCTCACAAGTAGCGGAGCTAAATAATCCTTCTGCGCCCGAATCTCGGCCGCGAACTTTCGCATAATATCGGCTCTTTTCTTAGCAGGGACTTTTTTCCAGACTTTCTGGGCTTTTTCAGCGACCTCTAGAGCACGCTGAGCGTCCGCCTCAACACCCATCTGTACTGTTCCTACTACCGATTCATCGGTGGGACTAGTAATTTCTTCCTCTTCTCCGGTAGAGGCATTCACCCAATCCCCGTTGATATAAAGTTGGTATCGTTTTATCTCATTCATAATTGTAATGATTGATGATGGATGAATAATGACGAATGATCTACAATTACTCATTCATCATTATTCATTACTCATTATTATCTTCCCATCCAGCCACCATCTACTAACATAGTAGTGCCGTGCATGTAGTTGGCAGCGGGTGAGCAGAGGAATACAATGGGTCCAGCAAAATCTTCGGGTTCGCCCCATCGCCCGGCGGGAATACGGGAAAGAATGGATTCGGCCCGTTGGGGATCATTGCGAAGGGCTTCGGTATTATCAGTACTAATGTAGCCGGGGGCGATAGCATTAACGTTTACCCCTTTTCCAGCCCATTCGTTGGCAAACGCCATAGTCATCTGTCCGATAGCCCCTTTACTGGCCGCATAACCCGGCACTGTAATTCCTCCCTGAAAAGTCAGCAGTGAAGCGGTAAACACCACTTTTCCACTGCCTCGGGTTACCATATCTTTTCCAAACTCTCGGGTCAGAATAAACTGGGCATTCTGATTAACTTCAATCACTTTGTCCCACATGTCATCGGGATGTTCGGCGGCGGGTTTCCGCAGGATGGTTCCAGCGTTATTCACCAAAATATCGATTTGGCCGTAATCTGATTTTACCTCCTCAATAAACTGGTAGAGTGCTTTTCGATCAGAAAAATCGCACTGGTAGGCTTTGAACAACTTGCCTTTCTCAGTCACTTCTTTCTCGACATCGCTACCGGAAAGCTCTAGGGAGGCAGATACTCCGATAATATCCGCTCCGGCTTCAGCCAGGGCTACCGCCATGGCTTTGCCAATGCCCCGCTTACAGCCGGTAACTAAGGCTGTTTTTCCATCTAGTTTAAATTGGTCTAGTATCATAGGTAAAGTTGTAGTTAAGATTGACAGTTGATAAGATATTTCATACCCGCCGGATTATTATCGATGGCTTCAAAGACCTGCTGAATCTGATCTAGTGGGCTCTCTTGCGTGACCAGTTCATCAAATGGGATATTGCCGGAGGCCGCAATTTTAATAGCCTCTTCGTAGTCTTCTTCTTTGTAGAGTCGGGCACCGAGCAATTCAATCTCTGACCAGAAGAACTTGAACAGATCGACCTCCCTTGGCCCTCCACCGTGGATGGCCACCATCACGATTCGTCCCCGCACGTTGACCACTTCAGTCATGGTTTTCACTCCGGCAGCTGAACCCGAGACCTCAAATACGCAATCGGTCATAGCTTCATCCGTCAAGGCCTGTACCCGTTCCACTATATCTTCTTTGATTGGGTTGATAACCTCAAAGCCAAAGCCTTTGAGCATCTCCAGACGCTTTTCATTCACCTCCGATACTATGGCGTTAGCCCCTTTTTCGCGCAGAACGAAGGCAATCAATGTTCCGATGGGCCCACCTCCAATAACTAGGCAATTTTCTCCGGCTTGTACCCGCCCGATTTTTACATCGTGACAGGCGACCGCCAGTGGCTCAATAAACGCACCATGACGAAGCGACAAACCATCGGGCAAAGTGTGCAAGGCGTAAGCGGGCACTACCCAGCTGTTTTGGAATGCTCCCGGGGCATCGATACCGATAAATTTCAGGTTTTTGCCCACGTGGGCGTGCCCTTTGTCAAACGGATGCGGCTCGCCAAACTTGAGGGGGCGAACTGCCACTTTATCGCCTACTTTTACATTGTCTATACCCTCGCCGACTTCAGCTACGGTAGCGGAGGCTTCGTGTCCGACAATCTGGGGCGGTTGAATGCGCTTATCCATTACCCCGTGGTAGATGTGGACATCAGTGCCACAGACCCCGCAGTAGGCCACGTCGAGCCGAACTTCACCTGCTTCTGGTGACCTGGATGAAGTTTCGCCTATTTCAAATTTTCCTTTCTCTTTATAGAATGCTGCTTTCATATACCTAAAAAATTACAAATTGTAAGATTGCAAATTGCACCAGTTACCCGGATAATTGCTTAAATAGTTAAATTAATGATTGGTCGTTGTACACTGCTAATTACTAACTGCACGGGGTGCCCCGCACATTGTTAATTGCTAATTGTCCTTCAGGGTGCAAAAGGTTGCTTGTACTCGAAGCGCATGATTTTCTGCCAGTCGTAGCTAACGTATTGGTGAGTCAGCCCCCATTTGAGTGCTGCCCCTGGATGCTCTTCAAAATTGAGTTCCCGGACTAACCCAGCCGCCGGGGGGCCCCACTTGATATGCGATTTGATCTCGAAGTTAATACCGTCCGGTGACCACTGAATAGTATTCCGCTCTGGTCCATCAGTGATGATGAGTGCCGAGATACCGCCATTATACTCCCAAACGCACAGCTCATGACCACTATTAGTAATCGGGTTGTATTCTGATTTTACGTAAGGTCCAGTAAGGTTATCCGAAATGGCCACCCCCCACTTAATTTCCCGGCCGCCAAAGGTTAGTTGTTCGCCCATGCGTTCGCCCTTGTAGTAGAGATAGTACTTATTATTGTAGTACAATAGAGTGGGATCGTGCACCTTATGACTATCAAACGAGCCTTGTTTTTTCACAGCGAAGCGAGTATCTTCTTCGCCCATCCACTCACCATCGTCGGTAGGCGAAAGAATGGGGGCATCCAGCTTTTCAAATGGTCCGTCGGGTGAATCGGCAATTGCCATACCTACCTGATTTTTCACGCGGTTCACGTAGGGGGCTTTTACGGTTTGATATACCAGCACATATTTGCCATCGTGTACCATTATCTGAGGGGTAAACACCGATCGGTCGTCAAAGGCTCCGGCTTCGCCTCGGGCAACCACTCGTTCTTGTTCGTCCCAAGTCCAGCCATCTTGGGAAGTGGCGTACCAGATTTCGGTTTTATCCCAAGGGAACACCTTGTTCTCCGGGTCGCCCGAACCAAAGCCGACAGTTTTTCCGGTAGCTCGGGAGTAATAGACATAGTAGGTGCCACCAACGGTAATAATATCGCTAGGGTCGCGACGGGTTACCCCTTCTTCATAGGCTAGGTCGCCTTTTAGTTCGTGCATAGTAAATTCTGCGAACCACTCCGGCCCTTGACCATAGTTACGCTCCAGTGCCCGCTTAGATGCCGCACTCAGTGGCTTGTCTTGGGGAATAGCCAGATAATCGTACACCGAGTCGGGGTACTGGGATGATGTTCCTTCCATATTTTGCTGCATTGATGTGGAATTTGATGGTTCGCAGCCCCAGAGTCCTAAGGACAGACCTATCAGGCTGATGAGTAGTGTTTGGTAAATGTTCATAGGTTATTGGGTAATAATGGTGATTTCATTGGACGAAAGCCCTTCGCCTTGAGCTTTAATCTTGGCAGTAGATTTTTTCTCAGTGGATTGAACAATTAATAATGCCCGCCCATCTTTGGTCACCAACTGATTGGACTGATATTTTTGCACGTTGTCGGGCGCACCATTGTCCACCCCCAAAAGTGTGATATCCCCTTGGGGCTGAAATGTAATTTCCCGCTCCTCATGTTTTACCAGGTTGCCATCGGCATCTACCAGTTGGGCTACTACGTGGGCAACTGACTCACCGTCGGCCTCAATAGTTTCGTGATCGACCGAAAGCTGGATTCCGGAGGGTTCGCTAGCAGTCACGTGTTGAGTGGTAAACAACTGACCGTTTTTAGTACCCTGGGCTTCCAGTGTTCCGGCTGAAAAAGGCACTGCCCACTTATAGATGCGGTCTTCAAAGTCAGTCAGGTGCTTGATACCCATCGACTCACCATTGAGTAGTAGTTCTACCTCTTCGCAGTTGGAGTAGACTTCTACTACAGTCATGCAGTTTTCGGGATAGTTCCAGTGTTCGTTAACATCGTGCCAAAACCAAAGAGCTTTTTCCCACGCCCCGGGTTCACGCTCAACCGGCTCACCGCTGGCTTCATCGATCTTATAAATAGATTTCTCTGCGGTTTGGGTCGCCAAGTAGACATGAGGATTGTCGTTCCATAACGTTTTCATCATGTGGTACGATGGTTTGGCAAACCCCGCCGTATTGAGCAAGCCACTGGGGGTACTCTTGCGGGGCCACTGGGCGTGCGATTCGCCCATGTAATCGATTCCAGTCCAAAGGAACGTTCCGGCAATAAACGGGCGTTCGATCACACTTTTCCACTCGTGCCACTGCGGTAAGTTCTCAGTTCCCATGATAGGTTTATCGGGATAATGCTCGTGCCCATAATCGTAGAGTACCCGGCGGTAGCTATAACCAACCACATCGAGCGCATCGGTGTAGCCCGATACGTGACTAACTGAGGGAAGGATACAGTTGGCTATCACAGCACGGGTAGTATCCATTTCGCGCGTCCAGTTGGCTAGCTTCTGGGCAGTTTCGGCTAGCACGTACCCTTCTACAGAACTTTCTTCGTAGCGTTGCTTAATTTCATCAGGAGAGATTGGTGGTTTTTCCCAAAAGTAGTTTCCCTCCCAACTCATGTTAAAGTAACCACTGGCGTGGGCGTAGCGCGGATACGTCCACTCAATTTCATTACCGATACACCACTGGATGATGGACGGATGATTGCGATCCCGCCGCATGGTGTTTTTCAAATCCCGTTCGGCCCACTCCTGAAAGTGCTCGGCATAGCCCCGCGAGATATAATCATCGTGCCGCTCCTGCTGGTTCAACCGTTTGTCTTTGGGGTTGTCCCACTCGTCAAAAAATTCATTCTGCACCAGAAAGCCCATTTCATCGCAGAGATCGAGAAATTCTTCTGAACCCGGATTATGCGAAATGCGAATGGCGTTGCAACCTCCCGCCTTCAGGGTTTCTAAGCGTTGTCGCCATACTCCTCGGGGCACGGCTGCGCCTACTAGCCCGCCGTCGTGGTGTAGGCACACTCCTTTTATTAGAGTACGCTTACCGTTCAGGAAAAACCCCTCACTGGCATCGAAGCGGATACTGCGGATACCAAAAGGGGTTTCGTATCGGTCGAGTTCATCCCCTTTCTGAAGAATTGTGGTAATAGCAGTATACTGCTGAGGATTTTCAGTATCCCAGAGTTGCGGAGCGTTCACCGTAGCTTCCTGCGTAAAGGTCTGTTCCTGACCCGGTGATAGCGTCAGCTCACCAGTACTTTCGGCTACCTGAATGCCATCGGGCTGATGCAAGGTGGTTTTGAGGGTAAAGGCCTGCGGCTCGGTAAAGTCATTTTTCACCGCTACTTCCATTCGCACTGTCGCTTGTTCGGTAGAGACATTGGGGGTAGTGATAAATGTCCCCCACACCGGAACATGAAGCTTAGGTGCAGTTATTAGCTTTACATCCCGATAGATGCCCGAACCTGTGTACCAGCGACTGTCGACGTAGCGGGTGCGGTCTACCTTTACCTCTACCAGATTATCTGACCCATCGCGGTTCAGGTAGGAAGTAATATTGTAATAGAAAGGCGAATAGCCGTAGGGATGAAAGCCCAACTTCTGATCGTTTACCCACACCTCAGAGTTATTGTATATCCCGTCAAAGTATAAGTAGACAACCTGAGACCCATCGGCAGGATGACTGAACTGCTTACGGTACCAGCCCACCCCACCGGGTAAGTAACCGGTAGCTCCGTTGTGTAAGGAGTCAAAAGGATACTCAATGCTCCAGTCGTGGGGTAATTGTACCTCTCGCCAGGTTAGCGTATCGGGATGATCGAGGGCTACGTAAGCTGAATCAGCCAGGGCGAACTGCCAGTCATCGTTGAAATCTAAAGTCCGCGGGGGCACTTCCTTTTTCTGGTATATGGACAGTATACTGAAACCTAGCACACCAGAAACAACAAGTGGTAAAATTATTTTTAGCATGGCCTACTAAAGGTCTAGGTTGTTGGTTTTGCGACCGCCACGATCGCGCTTGGGGCGGTACTCATACATGTCAGGTACGCAATGATGGTAAGTAATGCTGAAAAAACCTACATCCGTCACTAGACAATAACTGCATGAAATTGAGATTTAACTGTTTTTGATCTTCGGACTAAAATAAATTCATACAGTTTTACGAAAATGAATTCATTATCCAGAAATCTTGTATTAGCAAGCAGTCATACGAACTAATCTACCGTAGAAAGGCAGAACTTTTACCTAGATTATTGGATGCTCGTCTTCTTTTTTTTCAATATTTCGTAAAAACATTTGTAATATAGGCAGCATTTTTACGATTTTTAGAAAAGGTAACTAGACTTTAACTATACAAACTTGACTGCTGGTTGTATATCACAGCCTACTGTAGACTGAAGGGATAATTTTCAAATGTATACCGTAAAAATACTATATGCAACCCTACCCTGGTGGTTAACTGTAGCCGTTTTCATAACTGGACAAGCAAGCGGGTTCCAAGCTTCGCACCCAGGAAACCCAAGCCAATACCTCGAGCAAGCTGAACAGTTGAGGTTCACCCATCCAGACAGTGCCATTCAATTGTATGAAAACGGTATAGAGTATCACCAATCTACCAATGATACTTTGTCCGTCATTCGAGGATTAATCGGATTGTCGTACCTGTACGCTCATAATGCTCAGTACAGCCGGTCTTACGATGGCTACTGGGAAGCCCTGTTACTTGCTGAGCAACTTAATGACCAACAGGCCATTGCTTCGGTGTATAATAGAATCGGTTGGCTGTACAGTTTTTACAAACGAAGGAATAAAGCCATTGACTACTTCAATCTCTCGCTCAATATTAATAAGGAACTGGCGCAGAATAATGAAGTAGATAACCAAGTAGTACTTGACGATTACTATGCGCTGGCAACCCTGTATCGTAAAGAAAACGAAACCGAAATGGCGCGACGCTATCTCGATAGTTGCCTTATGTTAGGGGTAGGAAATACTCCAACCAATAACCCCTTCATTAAGGCGGAGTACAGCTATATTCTTCACAAAGAGGCAAACAACCAGGCTGCACTGGATAGCCTCTTGCAGATTAAATTATTTTTTGAGCAGGAGGATAGTTCTTACCTCATTATTCTTTACCCTTTCTTAGGTGATGTCTACCGTTCGCTAGGACAACTATCAAGTAGTGAATCGTACTATCACCAAGCATTAGATATTTCTGAGAAATACGTTAGCCACCGTGACCTTATCCCCGACATTCACGCTAGCTTGTCAGAAGTGTATGTAGAAAAAGAACAGTACAAGTTGGCTTATATGTACTCAGCCCAATCCAAACAGTTAACCGAAGCGCAATTTGGGAGTCGCAGTGAGCCTAATTTGGGTTTATTAGAAATCAAAGACACGTATCGTATCGAGAAAGAGAGGCAAAGTAAGCTGATTCAAGAACAGCGATTGCTTCAGCTAGAACAGGCCAACGAAATTAGAAACTTGCAAACAATCATCCTCATTGGGGCGATATTTTTTCTATTACTACTTGGTTTCCTATTCTATCGGTACTTGCGGTCACGTTATAAAGCTGAAAAACGGCTATTACAAAAACAGAAGGAGTTGGAAGTTCAGAAAGCCAATGAAGTGCTCGAGGTGAAAAACAAGGAGTTGACGGCATCGGCATTACAGGCGGTGGCCCGAGAAGAACTGTTATCCGAACTAAAGGGTGAACTGGTTAAACAAAAAGAGGCACCCAACCCCAAAGAATTGAACAAATTAGTCAGTAGTATCAACCTCAGCACGGCTCAAACCTGGGAGGAGTTTGAACTACGGTTTCTTTCGGTAAATAAGGGATTTTACGGCCGATTACAGAATAAATTTCCCGGTTTGAGCCAACATGACCACAAGATTTGCGCCCTCATCAAACTGAATTTCTCTTCCAAAGATATGGCCCGCCTACTGGGTATATCCGTAGAGTCGGTGCACACAACCCGCTACCGATTACGCAAGAAACTAGGGATTGAGCGGAAAGTGAACCTGGAAGACTTTATTGCCAGGGTGTAATTTCAGCCCGACCATCCTATTTACAGTTGATAGATAAATGATGTTCTATTTAACATTCCCCTAGCCAAATCCTGCTATTTCAAAAAAGCGCAATTGTACTATGACATTTTAAAAAATTATTATTTCTACAAGCATATATGCTGTCTAGTTTAAGTCAAGTGTAAAAAGTTGAGTTACTATTTAGCATTAGTGATCTTATGTGAATCTAATCCCAGTCGAGCAAAATTTTATACTCAATCAGATTTTCACTAAAAACTAATGCTTATGAAACCTAGACCTCCACTCTTTTCATTACTTAAAAAGTATACATGGTATGCTTTTCTTATCCATTGTCTTATTTTATCCTCTTTCCTAAACGCCCAAAGTCAGACCTCGGATATGACCGTGTCGGGAACTGTCACCGACGAAGCCAACGAACCACTGCCGGGGGTGAACATTATCGTACAGGGTACATCTACTGGATCGGTAACCGATATTGAAGGCAACTACCGTATTAGTGCCCCCGAAAGTGGCGTTCTATTGTTCAGTTTTATCGGTTACACTAATCGGGAAGTGCCAATAAACGGTCAAAGTACCATTGACATTGCCATGACTCTCGACGAAGAAACTCTGGAAGAAGTTGTCGTGATTGGCTACGGTACCCGAACCAAGGGCGACCTTACGGGTTCGGTTGGTACAGTAAATACCGATTATTTAGATCAGCAGCCAGTAGCTAATGTTTCCCAGGCACTTCAGGGAAGTGTATCAGGAGTTACTGTGGTTAGCTCGGCTACTCCGGGCGAAAACGCGGAAGTCCGTATCCGGGGAATGGGTACGATCAACAATAACGGTCCGCTGTGGGTAGTAGATGGTGTATTTGGAGCTGACCCACCGCCACCTAACCAGATCGAGTCCATTCAAATCCTGAAAGATGCAGCTTCTACGGCTATTTATGGTGCCCGGGGTGCGAATGGAGTGGTGTTGGTTACCACTAAAACCGGAAGAAAAGGCCAACCAGCCAAGATCGATATAAGTATACGTTCCGGCTTCAATGCCCCTACCGCTAAGTATGACTTAGAAACCGATCCGCAATTGGTAGGGGAAATGTGGTGGTTAGAATATCAAAACGATGGGCTACCTACCTCTCACCCACATTGGGGCAGTGGAGCTACCCCTATGCTGAATGAATATCTATTTCCGAACGGAGGTTCATCGGGTGACCCAGGGGTAAATCCAGATTTGTACGATCAGCAGACGTACCCCATTACCCTGGCTAATCAAGCGGGAACCGACTGGCTGGATGAGATCTACGATAATAGCCCTATCCATGATATTAACTTGGCAGTAACCGGAGGTTCGGAGAAGACTACTTATTCCTTCCACGCCAATTATCTGGATCAAAACGGATTGTTGAAGCATACTTCCTATCAGAGGGTAGGTCTACGATCCAATGTAGATGCTGAACTGAATGATTGGCTTACCGTTGGTCAACGCTTGGGTGTAACCTTCGGTCAGACCAACGGCTGGAATGGTAATAACAGTCATGAGAACCTGTTTAATCAAATTTACCTGATTAGTCCAGCACTACCGGTTCGCGATATTGCGGGTAACTACGCCGGAGGGGTTGTGGGCGGCAACCTCTTCGATGGTCAAAACCCAGTGGCGTTTTTAGATCGCACGGGTATCAATAAGAATAAAAACTACGATATCACTGGTAATTTTTACGCCCAGGTATCCCCCATCGAAGGGTTATCCATTAAATCACTGTTTGGTTATGACTTAGGATTAAGCAACGGCTTCTTCCCTAATCTTCCGGCCTTTGAGAGTGTAAACGGAGCCCGCAATACTACACTAAACGAAAATAGTGTCAACAATACACTGTGGAACTGGAGTAATACTGCTAGCTACGCCAAGACTATCGGGGGAATCCATTCCTTTGATGTACTAGTTGGGGTGGAAGCCACCCGCTTCACTAACCGTTTTATCTCAGCTTCTCGTCAGGAGTATTTTTCTACCGATGAGAACTTTCTGGTACTCGATGCAGGGGCTTCTAACCAATTGAACAATGGTAATGGCTTTTCTTGGGCGTTATTCTCCTACTTCGGTCAATTGCATTATGACCTAAAGGGTAAGTATCTGGTAGATTTTACGGTTCGTCGGGATGGTTCTTCCCGCTTTGGGGTAAACAATCGCTTCGGAGTATTTCCCGCTGCTTCTTTGGGTTGGGTAGTATCAGAAGAAAGTTTCATGAGCGGGGTTAGTAATTGGTTGAGTTATTTCAAACTTCGGGGTAGTTGGGGGCAATCTGGTAATGACCAAATTGGAAACTACAATAGCTTCTCCACCTTTGGTTCTGCGCCAGGAAACTCTTTCTACGCCATCACTGGTGCCGATAATGCTATTACACTAGGGTATCAGTCAACGGCTATCGGTAACCCCAATGCTAGATGGGAAACAACTACCTCTAGCAATATCGCCTTTGATGCTACGCTGTTTCGCTCATTAGATATTAGCGTAGATTTTTGGCAGAAGAATACGGACGATATGCTCTTTGCAGTAGCAATTCCGCAGGTAGTGGGTAGTGCCAGTGCTCCAGCGGTGAATATCGGCTCTATGGAAAACCGAGGGGTTGATATTGTATTAGATTACCGAGGAGCTGTATTCAATAATGAATTGAAGTACAATATCTCGGCAAATTTTACTCAGTACCGAAATGAAGTAACTAAACTCAGCGATAATGAAGACGAGTTTGTTCAAGGCACAGCTACTCGTGGGCAGGTGTATACCCGCACTGAAGTGGGTCGTTCTTTCCCGGAGTACTTTGGTTATGTAATAGACGGTATTTTTCAAACGCAGGAAGAGGCCGATGCCCATCCGGCCAACGGAACCTACAACCAACCGGGTAACCTAATTGTCCGGGATGTGGACGGCGATGGAGTAATTACTCCCGATGATCGTACCTACATTGGTAACCCGCACCCCGATTTTACCGCCGGCTTAAGAGCTGGGTTAGAATTCCGCGGCTTTGACTTATCCGCTACTTTCTATGCTAGTGTTGGTAACGATATAGCTAACTATACCAGCCGCTTTATTCGGTACGGCTTATTCCAGGGTCCGAATAGCCCCGACCGACTGTTCCGCTCCTGGGGCAGCCCTTATTTGGATAATAATGCCGATGCTATTTTACCCAAGGCTTCAACGGCTACCTCATTTGAGCAGAATGCTTCTACCGAATATATTGAAGACGGATCATTCTTGCGCTTGCAAAACTTACAATTAGGCTACAATGTACCCGCTAGTGTTCTGGATGCTATCAACATTAATGCGTTGCGGGTATACGTCATGGGAGCTAACCTATTAACGGTTACCAATTACTCTGGCTTGGACCCGGAAATAACTGCTAAGCGTACTAATGGGGTTGGTTTTGAAATAGACCGGGGAATTGACGTAGGTACCTGGCCGATTTCCCGCCAGATCATGTTCGGATTAAATATTACTTTATAATCATAGAAGTTAATTAGTGATGAAAAAATTTATTGTAATACTAAGTTTATTGACGACCGGAACCTTCTTACTAAATTCTTGTAGTGATGAGTTTCTGGATGAACAACCAATGGGTACAGTAAGTGAAGAACTGCTGAAAAATGAAGAAGGGGTCAATGCCCTGTTGATTGCGGCCTATGCATTGGTAGATGGCTACGCCCAGGGCGAATCGCCCAGCGGTGCCCAGGGTGAGGCATCCGGTACTAACTGGATTTGGGGTGATGTTGCTTCGGACGATAAGCACCGTGGTGACCAAACCGGGGGCTGGAACCAGATCAATGATATTGAACGCTACGAAGTACAGCCCGATAACGAATGGCTCATTGGAGCTTGGGGGGTAAATTTTGAGGGGGTTTCCCGTGCGAATGATGCCCTGAAAGCCCTAAAAGATGCGGAAGATATTAGTCCGGCAAAAGCTGCTCAATTTGAAGCGGAAGCCCGCTTTTTACGAGCCTGGTTCCACTTTCAGCTAAGAACCAAGTTCGAGAAAGTGCCCTACATTACCGAAGATGTTGACCCGGTTACGGTTGCTAACGACCGGGAGATTTGGGATGATATTGAGGCTGATTTTCAGTTTGGAGTAGAAAATTTAGACCCTGCCCCCACAGAAGTGGGCCGGGCGTCTCAATGGGCCGCCAAAGCCGCTAAAGCCCGAACCCACATGTTCCAGCTCGAATATAATGAGGCCAAACCTCTGCTAGATGATATCATCAACAACGGGCCATTCCAGTTAGAAGATCACTTTTACAATAACTTCGATGAAGAGCATCAGAACAACGGTGAAAGCATCTTCGAGATTCAGTACTCAGTGAACGATGGAGCGGGGGTAGCCAACTCGGGAATTGACCACCAAACCCTGTATCCTCGCGGTGGCGATGTAGGACTGTGCTGTGCTTACAGTGCTCCTTCTTTTGATCTATTCAACGCCTTTAAAGTGGATGCCAACGGACTGCCTTTATTGGATAGCTTCCAGGATGACCTGCTAATAGAAGACTACGGCATACTCGACACCGAGCCGTTCACCCCTACCGATCAGTTGCTCGACCCTCGGGTAGACTGGACCCTAGGCCGACGCGGCATTCCGTTCCTGGATTGGGGACCAATGAGTGGGGCCGACTGGATGCTGGACCAAGCCAATATGGGGCCTTTCTTAAATAAAAAGGCCATGTGGTACCAACGTAACGAAAATGTTATTTCTACGCAATCCGCCTACTGGGCGCAGGGCGTGAATGGTGATAACTTCCGGGTACTCCGACTAGGTCATATCATATTATGGCGGGCCGAAGTAGCTATTGAGGAAAATGATTTAGCCACTGCAGTAACACTAGTTAATCAGGTTCGGGAACGAGCTTCGGATGATTTAGTGATGGGCAGAGTAGCCAACACTACCTTCGGGGCTGAAGACCCCATCGAGATTGATGAAACCCAGCCAGCTGCGAATTATTTATTAGGACTATATCCTTCATTCCCCGATCAAGAGTACGCCCGAACAGCCCTGCGGCACGAGATGCGGATAGAATTTGCCCTGGAGGGAATGCGGTTCTTTGACTTGGTTCGTTGGGGTATTGCGACCGAGACATTGAATACTTACTTAGCCAGTGAACTAGCGGACGGTCGGCTCCCCTGGCTACAGGGAGCTACCTTCACCGACGGACAAGATGACCACTGGCCCATACCTCAAGTACAGCTTGACTTACAAAGCGGGGTGCTCACTCAAGACCCCGCTTACTAGCAACTAAATGAGGGGTAAATAGATAATCGGTAACTAGTCTAGTAGACCAGTTACCGATTATTTTTTTAACTTCTGCTTAATTTTCTACCTGCAACCTACTGCCTAATGCTGCAATCTCTCTGGCCGAAAATATCGCTGTATATACTTCCCTGGCTGATGATTGGTGGGTGTAGTTCCGATGAAGCCCGACTCAAATCTACCGATTCAGAAGAGATTCAACTACTACAACCGCTTCCTCCCGACCAGTCGGGGATAGAGTTTGAAAACACTATCGTAGAGAACAGCCGGATCAACATTCTCAATTATCTATACTACTACAACGGCAGTGGGGTGGCGATAGGCGATATTAACAATGATGGTTTGCCTGATATTTATTTTGCAGCTACCGTTGGCGAGAACAAGCTGTTCCTGAATAAAGGAGATCTAGCATTTCAGGATATTACGGCCTCCGCCGGGGTAAAAGGCGACTATGGCATTACCACGGGGGTGAGCTTTATCGACCTCAATAACGATGGCTACCTAGATATTTATGTCTGTAAATCGGGTGATCAAAGCGAGCGATACCGCAAAAATCAGCTTTTCGTCAATCAGGGTGATCTTACGTTTGTCGAGCAAGCGGCTGAGTTCGGGTTAGATGACGCTTCATTCTCCAATCAGGCTTATTTTTTTGATATGGATGAGGACGGAGATTTGGATATGTACTTGGTTAACCACCCGGTAGACTGGGCAAACATTAATAAAATTATGACGGGGGAGCAGGAGAAGGATGGTTTTTACTACGAGTATTCGGATAAGTTATATCGCAATAATGGAAGAGATCCCGAATCAAGTCCGGGATTTGAAAAGTTTGAAGATATTACCCGCGAGGCCGGAGTGCTCAATCGCAGCTGGGGACTGAGTGCCGCAGTAGGTGATTTTAACGGTGATCATCGCCCTGACATTTACGTGGCTAACGATTTTCTCAAGCCTGATAATATGTACGTCAATCAGGGTAATAACCAAAAAGGCCGCTTAACTTTTAACGATCAGTTACCCCAGCACTTTCGGCACATCTCTTTTTACTCAATGGGATCAGATTACGCCGACATTAATAACGATGGGTTGAATGATTTATACGTCGTAGATATGGCGATGAAAGGTCACGTTCGCTCCAAACGAAATATGGGCTCCATGAGCACCGAAAACTTCACCAAAATTATTGAGCGGGGCTATCATTATCCTTACTCTACTAACACTCTCCACCTAAACCTGGGGAATCAGCATTTTACTGAAATTGCTCAGATGGCGGGAGTGGATAAAACCGACTGGAGCTGGGCACCGCTACTGGTCGATCTGGACAACGATGGTTACAAAGATATTTTCGTAACCAACGGAATTTATCGAGATATTATTGATAATGACTTTCTTGCCAAAAGAGCCGCCTACGATGAAGATTCTCTGAATTCTGCCGACAATTTGCTAGCAGAAATTCCACAAACTAAAATCAAAAATATGGTTTTTCGCAACCAGGGCGACCTAACTTTTAAGGATATGAGCCAGTCGTGGGGGATTTCCGAAGCAACCAACTCTAATGGGGCCGCCTACGCTGATTTAGATAATGACGGTGATCTGGATATCGTTATCAACAACCTTAATGAACAATCGTTCATTTACAAGAATCTCTCGGCAGATAGCCTAGCAAATAATTTTATCAAAGTGAAGTTGACTGGCTCCACAACAAATAGTCACGCTATCGGGGCAACGGTAGCAATCCGTTACAGCGGTCAACGACAACGGTTAGATGTGATGCCTACCCGGGGTTACTTATCCTCCGTGGACTACACCTTGCACTTTGGATTGGGAAATTCTCAAAACATTGATTCACTGATAGTTACCTGGCCTGACGAACAAAATACTATTGTTAAAAACCCTACCATTAATCAAGTTGTAAACATTGATTACTCTTCGGCTGATTTCTCAGTAGTAAAAGCGTCATCTCCTCCAGAACCCATACTTATCGATGTAACCGACCTGACAAATTTGAACCATAAACATATGGAGACGGCTTACGACGATTTCCAAAAAGAGCTGCTATTACCGCATAAATTATCGGAAAACGGCCCATTTGTGTCAGTAGCTGACGTGAACAATGACGGACTTGAAGACTTTTTCATTGGAGGGTCAGCCGGGGAAGCCGCTTCGTTATATCTCCAAACCCGGAAAGGAAAATTTATGAGTCATTCAGCGTCCACCTGGAAAAGCGATCGAAAGTACGAAGATCAGAAGTCTGCGTTTTTTGATGCCGATCAGGATGGCGATTTAGATTTATATGTCGTCAGTGGCAGTAATGAGTTTGCTGATGAAAAAATGTACCAGGACCGATTGTATCTCAATGACGGTGATGGAAATTTTCAACGAACTATTCAGGCTCTACCCACCATCACAGCTAGTGGTTCTGACGTAGATCACGGTGATTTTGACGGGGACGGTGATCTGGATTTAATTGTTGGCGGAAGGGTCGTTCCGGGTAAATATCCCACGGCTCCGCGTAGCTACTTACTGCAAAACCAGAATGGTAACTTTGAGGATGTTACCCAAAAACTAGCCTCTGAGTTAATGAATATCGGTATGGTCACTGACTTGGAATTCTCTGATATTGATGGGGATAAGGATTTGGACATAGTAGCCCTAGGCGAATGGATGCCCATAACGGTGTTTCGCAATCAAGCGGGACAGTTTGAACGAGTGACACCAGAAAACGGGCTGAGCAAAACCCACGGCTGGTGGTTTAGCCTCACTAGTGGCGATATTGACCAGGATGGAGATATTGATTACATCGCGGGAAATATCGGTCAGAACAACAAATATCATCCAACATCAGAGAAGTCCCTCCACATTTACTACAATGACTTTGACCAAAACGGTACGGGCGATATTGTACTTTCCAAGCGAGAGAATGCTACGCTATATCCGGTTCGGGGGCGGGAGTGTAGCTCTCAGCAAATGCCGTTTATCGCCGAGAACTTTCCCGACTACAAAAGTTTTGCCCAGGCCAGTTTGCAAGAAATTTATTCTGAAAATCAAATTGAGGATGCCCTGCATTACGAGGCTTACGAGTTTCGTTCGGCAGTATTGATGAACGATGGAAAGGGAAATTTTACAATAAGCTACCTCCCACCGATGGCGCAAATCAGTCCACTGATGGGCGGGGAATTGCTCGACCTCAATGGCGATAGTAAGTTGGATATTGTAGCAGCCGGCAACTTCTTCGGTACCGAAACCGAAACCATCCGCTACGACGCTGGCTCAGGGCTATGCTTATTGGGCGATGGAGCGGGTAGCTTCTCGCCCATTTCACTCGCCAAATCTGGTCTGTACACGCCCGGTGATGTGAAAGATTTAGCTATGATTCAACTTGCCAACGGCAGCACTGCCGTGCTAGTAGCGAATAATAATGAATATTTACAATTGTGGAAAATCAGTAATAGCAGCCTGGTGCAGTTGTCCATTTTACATTATTATTAGCTCTCCTCCCTTTCCTGAATTATATTTGCTCCCACTATGAAAAAAACTTACCTACTCCTGGCCTGCCTATTGCTAACCACTGCTGTTTTTTCTGTGTCGGCGCTGGGTACCACTGAAATCGTGCTTCACTCTCCGTATAAAGCCCCTCTCCGACTACCTGACCTGCCCATGACTACTACCAAGGGTACCCAGATTAATGCTCAGGCATTAGAAGGAAAAGTAGTATTGATACTATTTCAGCCGGACTGCGATCATTGCCAACGAGAGGCAGAGGATATCCACGAACATCTTGACGCTTTTGATGAATATTCTATCTACTTCGTTGCTAACGCCCCCATGAGGGATATTCAGAAATTTGCCCAAGACTATCAGCTCAATGAACAAGATAACATCTTCTTTGCTTATGCCGAATTGCAACCCATTCTAGATAGCTTTGTCTCAATTCCCACTCCTTCGCTCTATATCTACTCCAACCAGCAGTTGGTAAAAGCCTTCGAGGGAGAAACGCCCATTGAGAAGATTCTAGAGCATCTGTAGTGGAAAAATAACTCGGAAATAGTTCAGGTAATAAGATTTTTTTCCTCGTAGGCACTAACAGTCAATCTAGTTTGCAGCTACACGGGTTTACGATACTGGTACATCACACATACGCTCGTAAGTGTCTTGTACAAGGTAACCCAATTCCTTCTAACTGCCAATACTCACCCGTTATTTTATAACCTGTGAAGGGTCGTTTAAAAAATGTAAAGTTGTATTCAAAAGTGGTTTAGAAGTTAGTTAGCTGTCATTATGTTAACCTACTAGGAGAATTGAAGGATTTACTGTCCAAAATATACCCATTATTGGGTAGTCATTTTGGCAATGGTTGTTGATGTAACTACTTTTATTTCGCAATACGTTTAAATTAATTAGTTAGTAGTATATTCGTATTATATGACAGAATCTGAGTTAATACACTTAGTCAAAAGTGGTGACTCAAGGGGGTTTCAGAAGCTCATTGACTATTATCCTGTTATTAAAAAGTCACTTGGCAGGTATGGCTTGAATGAAAGAGACATAGAAGATATTTTTCAGGACTCTATGGTTGTTCTTTATGAAAAAATAAGAGAAGAGGATTTTGAGTTAACTTCCAATATATATACCTATTTGCACTCAATTGCTAAATATAAAGGATTGGCATTTTTAAGAAAAGAAAAGAGACAGATAGATGACAATGATGTTGATCTCATCAGGGAAATGGATGATTTGGTATTTGGCAGTTATGATTTCTCCTGGGAAGAAGAGTCTCCATTACCCTCACAAGAAATAATAGAGCGCGCAATAGATGATTTAGGTAGTCCTTGTAGAGAGATTTTATATGAATTTTATTATCATAAATCTAATATCGACGAGATTAAAGACAATCATGGATATGCCTCAATTAATAGTGCAAGAGTGGCTAAATCTAAATGCTTGCGAAGATTAAGAGATAAATTGAATCTAGATAAATTTTAAACAAAGTTATGAACCTGACCGACTATTTTAGGGTAGTGTACTTTAAATAAGGATGAGAAAATTAAAAATTTGGCAACGAAGCAGTAAATCGTATTATTGGATTGACCAAAATCTAAATAACATGACTACCTGTCCCCATTGCCAAAGCACTAAGATCGTAAAAAATGGTA
>JBCCTI010000092.1:0-23123 GCA_039198955.1 Bacteroidota bacterium
AATCAACGGAGCCTTAGCCCAACTGTATCAAAATAAGGGTCATACTTTGCAAACCCTTCAAGAGAGCTTTCAGCAGATAATCTGGACGCGAGAATTGGCCTGGTGACTGTATCAGGAAAACCAGATGGTTATTCTGATACAAGCTTTCTACCTTTGAAGGATGAATGCAACCATCTGCGCAGCCGCCGCTTCGTTCGGATATTCCGAAAAGACCAAGACGCCTAAGTGCATAAAAAACCATGGGGTACCAGTCTAGACTAAGCATTTCAAACTGAATGGAAAGCCTATGGAAGTACGATGAATCTGGTTTACAAATCATCCATAGCAGTTGCTGAAATCATATTACCCCCTGCCAGAGAGACCATTCCCTAGTGGAACTACATAGGGGCCACCATGGAATGTCCACAGTTTTTCTATAACTCTCCCCCTACTTATCTTTTGACCAACCGGTCATGATACAAGTACCAGTGCTTATCCACGATCTTGGCCTTACAACCAGGGTGCTTTGGATTCAAAAGATAGTTATGCTCTAAAGGATTATGTATAGAAGGTACTTTCAAATAGGGAGCATTTGCTTCAGAGAGCCACTGGCTGCCAATGCCCTGGGTGATTTTCTCGCCGCCTGTTTGCAAGGCCCATCCTTCCGGTAGGGCAGGGGAGAGCTGCTGATAATCTAGACAGTCAGTTACGTCAATAGCTATGGTAATAAGCTGGTAAGGCACTTCTAAGCCAGGATCACTGATATGGCCCAATACTTCTAAAATCGCTAGCGAGGAGGTTTCTGCGGTATAGACGACGGCTTGCCCTACCTGATTCCAGCGCCCTCCTACTTTCGCAGCCCCCTCACCATCCAGCCGGTCAATATAGCGGGGATGACCTAGCCGGTAGACGTGTCGGGTCACGCTTGACATTTTCAAGAAAGCACTCCGTATTGCGCCCGGATTAGCTCATTTTTTACCACTTCCGCCCCCGAGATGGTCGTCATGAGCGTGAAAGGGGTTTGGCCGTCAAAACTGCGATGCGGAGTAAGGAGCCATTTTCTGAATACCTTGGCAGACATTAACGCTTCTATGCCCTGGGCAAAGACGGATTGGATAAGCAAAAAGCGATCACTGAGTGCTGGGTCTAACTGCCCCGTTTTTCGCTGGGCGTACAAGGTTTTATCCGAGACGGCCAGTAGTTCAGCCAGCTGCTTTTGGCTGAGTTGAAACTGCTCCATCAAGGCTTTGACTTGGGCTTCATTCACTCCTTGTGCGAGCTGCTCGTAGCGCTCTTTGGGGGAATAGTGTAACGTTTCCATCTTCCAAGATACGAAATATTTACTATATATACGGTAAATTATTCTTGTTTGTTTTATTGTTTCTTACTAAGTGAGAGTACAAAGAAAAGATTAAGCGGGGGAGAAGGGTAGGAAAGTGACCGTTCAAAAAAACAGTCGTTTATTGGATATTCTGTATTGAATGAAAGATTGCAATTTGTGAAGGGCTCAAAAGTTACTTAAAACCATTTATGTTAATCAACTAAGACTTTATTAAGAATGTAGGTGTAAATGTGAATGCAATTTATGGCTGAGTTTTAATGTCTTGTTCTATGATATTCATCACTTCTCGGATCGTTTGCATGTGCGCCTCAAACACATCAGGTCGATTGAAGACATTGATTGGGAGGTCCGGTTTAACTCCTATAGCTTCGTAAAATTTTCCGTTAGGATCTAGTAGTCTTTGATTAGAAGATGTTGTATAAAATGTACTAATAGACTTGCCCAGCATTCCTGATAGTATCCCTAGTGTGTTAGTACCTACTAATGTAACATTAGGAAGAGCATCCATCATCATAGCAAAACCCTCGGCTGCGCTACGGCTAATGTCTGTTGTAACCAAGTAGACGGGTTTGGTAAATGCTATATTCTTGGCTGGTTGAACATATATTTCGGATTCATTATAAAACTTACCATCTTGATACACCTGACTAGTAAACGCATGGATGGGTTCATCTGTGAAGAAACTAGCTACAGTTAGTGCTGATGCATCGTATCCGCCAAAATTGAAACTGACATCCACGATGATGGCTTTTTTTTCTTGGAGCGTACGAATAGCTTTTTCCATATGGAAATTGACTGAATCAATCTGCTGCTTGCGAGGAACGCCTTGACCAAATCCAGTAAACGAATGAATATGAATATAGCCTATCGTACTATTTAATGTACCCCATTCAATTTTATCATTAAGTACTTTGTGGCTATTTCCTGCCAGTAGTGTATCAGAAATATGTTGGTAATTTTTGGCGAAAAAAGAAGTAAAGAAATCGTTCAAATCCGTAATCCGTGATTGATTATTAAATGAGTCAATCACTATTTGCGCGGTAGGAACAGTTTGAAATTGGAGTGCGCGACCATCCTGAGCAATAACCTTCGTATGATGATCTTCCGTAAGGGTGGCAATCTCTCCTAAAAGTTGAAAAAGTTCTTCATTGGTAGTAGTAGATGATACTTGATTGCTATAGTGCGTACGAATAGAATCCCAATCTACCTGCCTTTCCTGAGTAAATGCGTAGTTCTCCTCCATTGTCTCTAAATATAGAGCCAATTGTTTTTCCGCTCCCATTTGTTGCATTTCGGTGAAGGTCATACAAGAAGCAGGCAGGGTATCAATCAAAATGTAATTTCTACTGGCTTGAAGGCTCTCAGTTTTTGAATCATAGTCGGTAAGAAATAAACTAATAGTATCGCCGTGTCTCCTAAATTGAGATTCTGAATTGAGTAAACCCTCTAAATAATTATTCTTCTCTTTGTAGCAGAAGTTTTTAGTATAGCTATACAGTAGGAGACTATCATGTCTTGCTTCTAATAAGTATCCGCTGCCAATAGATTTCCATATTCCTTGAATGTTAGGATTAACTAGACTGTCTTTATTCAGGAAGGCATATTCTAGGTGCTGCGTATCTACTGAAGATTTCTTTTGACTACAGCGGATAGTTAAGAAAACTATTATTAACAGGGCTAATACTTTCATTAGTGTAGTTTACTACTTTTCACGCTAACATCATGAAGGAAATGATAAATGTCTATTAAAAATATAAAGTATTTAGTCTGCTTAACATAAGGCAGATTATCGCAACGTAGGAAAATATGCCCTGAGTGGTATCGTTATCGGATTTTTTATTTTAATTCCATATATCTTGGAGCTTGCCAAATATAGGTTTCACAATGTCTTTTGTCTAGATAGGCGGTGAATTCTGCCTCAGACCATCCCGTTAGATTTCCCTCTAGGGTGTATACTTCTAAGAATACCGAGCTTAAAGGATTGTCGTATTCAAAATAGGTCGCACCTTGGTATTGATGGCTGATCCAAGCGCCATAGTTGGGCAAGAGGGTAGGGTCAGAATCAATCGTAAATTCATCTGCTTGAATGCGCTCTTCTAGCCATAGGGGAAATTCGAGATCTGCATCAATACATTCTTCCTCTGATTGACAGGCAGTAAAGAGCAAGAAAGCGATTCCAAAAGAAAGCATTGATGTGGTCTTCATAGTTGCCTTGTTTAGGTGATAATTATAATGGGATATTCACTCGCGTGGTATCATTGTCCGATTGCAAAAACACATGACAACAGTCAAACCCGACGGTATAAACTTCGTTAACAACGACCCTTTCGTCGATGATACCCCGGAATAAAAAATGGCTACCACCTACCTCAATACGTTCAGCATCTATATCGGAGAAGATGGTATACTGACCATTATTTTGTTGCCACTCGCTAGGGGTCTGTTCAGCGAAATAACCATCACCTGCCACCGTGAATCGGTCTAAGGCAATCGGGTTTCCTTGCTGATCTTCCAGGCGAACGGATACCACTTTTAGTATAAGGGTGCAAAATCTAGTTTGTCCATCATTTCTACATTGCTCTACGGCAAAAAGCGTAGGTTCTTCATCGCTATCACTGCACCCAAAGTACAAAGAGGCAGTCATCAGGGTAATGATCAGTGTCTTTTTCATCGTCGGCTATGTTGTATTACCGTAGACACAAAAAGTCCATTAACAGTTGTCCCACCTGAAATGTTGACAGAAAAACAATACACTTCATAGGATAACTAAAAGTATCCTACTAACTCAGATAGCAGTAGTAGGAGAGCATAAAAAACAGTGGCCCCCGTGGAACGGTCACCATGGTTTCTTATGGTTTCCATATTGTTTCGCTTTTTGAAATCGAAAGGCTGCGCTAAAACAAATTCTCTATGTCTCTTCGTCCGTGAAGCACCCGGACGATCTGAATATCATCACCTTTTTTCTGATAAAAGATGATATATTTCCCTTTTGGAAAACCCAATAAATCCGGTGCTAAATAGCTTCTGTCGGAACCTATACCGGGGGAATCTGCTAACCGTTGCATGGTAGTTTCCAATGATCTTAAAAATGATCGCGCTCGTGTACGACTTTTTTCCCTAGCTATGTATCTAAAAATTTCTCTCAGGTCGCGTTCAGCCGCCGCAGACGTGGTATAGTTACCCATTGGCTGAATTTTCTTGGTCTAGCTCAGCCTCAGCATCGGCAATGATCGTATCCATACTTATCTTACGAAATGGCCCTTTTAGGCCTTCCTGAATGTCTGCCTTCAATGCTTCTAGGCGATGTTGCCGTTCCTGGTCTTTTTCTTCTAATAAACGCAATGCCTCTCTGACAACTTCACTGGATGATTGATAGCGTCCTGACTTAACTTTATTTTGCACGTACTGCTCTAGATCGGGGGTAAGTGATACGTTCATAACATCCTCTCTTATTGGTTTATTAAAGATACCTCAAATAACGAATATTGTCAAAATTTGTTACTGTGGGAACTAAGGTGAGTAACTGTTTTACCTGTGGTAGTATGCCTGGGCAGCTCCGGTTTGGCGAGACCCGCCTATCGCTTTTTTGGCTTGACAAACGTATCATGTTCTACACCCGCGAAATCTAAAATCTTATACAAAGTTGGTTGGCTTTTAATACCAAACATCTCCCGAATCTGCTCGGTACTCAGGTGCCCTTGCTGATACACCCGTCCCACTTCCTCAGCGATGTTCTGGTATCGTTGGCTCAAACCTTTTGGTCTACCCCCAGTTCTTCCTCGTGCCCGGGCTGAAGCGAGTCCCGCTTGGGTTCGCTCCCGAATGATGTTACGTTCATGCTCTGCCAAAATGCACATGAGTTGAAAAAACATCTTTCCCATCGCCGAGGTGGTATCAATCGATTCCGAAAGGCTTTTCAAGTGAACCCCTCGCTGTTGAAGCGATTCAGCTAATTCAATAAGCTGCACCGTACTACGGCCTAAACGATCTAGCTTCCAGACCACAATGGTATCGCCCTCGCGGGCATAGGATAGTAGTTTATCAAAATTAGGTTTCTTCGCTTTTACCCCCGAGACTTTATCGGAGAATAAATGCTTACAGCCTTCCTTCTTCAAGGCGTCCAACTGAAGATCTAAATTTTGTTCATAGGTAGATACTCGTGCGTAGCCTAGTTTCATTCGTCAAGCCAGGTTATGTACAAAACTCAATGATTGCCACTAAAATACACATAGATAAATTACATAGCAATATAAACAGCCAATAACGGGTATTTAGCCGAAAAGCCAGGAGTGTAGAAAAATGGACGTTTTAATTTTTCAGTTTACATCTCCGTAGAGGCCCGGTCTGGCGAGGGTCGCCCCGTAAGATTACGAGGATGGCGATCCACCACATCGGCAGCCACTGTGAACGAACGCGGTAACCGCCCGGTCATTTACCATTTATGGAGGCCGTTCCACGGCAATATCCGTTCACCCGTAAATCTGATAACCTACACCAGATGTATTCAGCGCCTCGGGAAATCAGACCACTTTGGTTAAGCAGCTTGAGTCAGTAAGTTGAGTAGTTGTTCTTTGCGACTGCGGGCTACACTTACTTGAGATTGATCGCTCATCAGTAGTGTGCCGCCATCGCCCCGAAGGTACTTACGAACGTGCCAAAGGTTAACCAAATGAGAGTGGTGTACCCGAAAGAACGAGTATGCTTTGAGCATTTCTTCTACCTCTTTGAGCGTGCGGGAGATCGTTATTTTTTGTCCATCTACCAGCAGAATATCCGAGTAATTGCTGTCTGATTGGCAGCGAATAATATCCTGGATAGCCACTACCTCTAGCCCCTCCTGGGTAGAAAAGGTAATTCGTTCGGCCTCAGAGTGCTGACTTTGTAAAAATTGTTTGAGGGCTTGGTACTGGTGCTTGTTAACAGGGCTGCGCTCTACTTTTTGTACGGCGGCAATCAGCTCATTTTTGTCAATAGGTTTAAGCAGATAGTCGATAGCATTCACCTTAAAAGCTTTGACGGCGTATTCGTCGTAGGCCGTGGTAAATATGAGTTGAAAATCAATAGGGTTGAGTGCCTCTAACATCTCAAAGGCATTCATATGCGGCATCTCAATATCTACGAAAGCGACATCTGGCTTTTGTTTCAAAGCAGATAAGGCTTCTTGAGCGGAGAGATAGCGTCCTATTATCTTTACCCAAGGGCAGTAGCTCATGAGTTGCCACTGAAGTGTTTCCAGACAGTGTAATTCATCATCTATCAAGATAGCGGTAAGTGGGTCAGGTTTTATGATTGAGTGGGCCATAGAAGTTCAACTTAGTGAGCAATGGGAATTTCTACTATAACTCGCGTCCCAGCGGCTAAATTATGCGCATCAACTAAATCGATCACTTGGATATCAGCTTTTTGGCCAGAAAGCTCCGCCAAGACCTCAATGCGATCTTTAGCAATTTTGTGGCCTAGGGATTCCCTTTTCGTAGTCATTCTGCTTTGTAGACGCTCAAGGTGGCGACGCTCGGCTTCTTCTCTTCCTACTCCGTTATCTTCAATTACGATCTCGAGTTTGCTCCCGTTCTCTTGTTTATGTATTGAAATGCTTAGATGGCTGTCGCCCTCCGGTTTGTGCAGCAGTCCGTGCCAGATGGCATTCTCGACATAAGGCTGTAAAATCATCGGAGGTAGATTTACGTATCTTGCATCTATACCATCATCTATCTTAATCTCGTAGGTAAATTTATGCTCAAATCTTAGGCTCTCCATCTCAATATAGAGACGTAGCGCAGTTAGCTCTTCTGATAGGTCAACTAACTGAAGATCAGAGTTTTGCAGAATTATTCTAATAAGCCGGGAAAATTTAGCTAGGTAGTCCGATGCTTTCTCCGGTTGATTTTTAAGTATAAACCAGTTGATGGAGTTCAAACTGTTAAACAAGAAGTGAGGATTCATTTGGGAGCGTAGGGCGGTCATTTTCAAGGTGGCTGTCCGGCGGGCAAAGTCTTGCTCCACTTTCTTCTCCTGGGCTCGAGTCAGGTAGCCCAATGTAATGGCGAATAATAGGGCTTGGCCTAGTATCCCAATTTCTACAAAGTAAGCAGGGCCACCTAGTGCAGCGTATACATCCGTAATAAAGCGACTCTGCCAAGAAATAGAGAACGCGTAGGCAAAGTACAAAATCATCATCACCAGAATGAAGGTATTGGCGGCTACATAGTATTTAATAACCTTTGTGCGATACGTCAGTACCAACTTTATGTGTAAGATGATGATGCCGACAAACTCTACTAAAGAAAGCACACGAAATATATCCGGAAAAAACACCAGTGCATTAACCGATGCTTCTGCATTACGATTGAGGATGTATGTTCCGATCCAAATGCTAAAGAAAACTAGGTTTACCATGATAAAAATACGTAGAACAGTATCGGCTACGCGGTCTTCGGCAAATAAAGAAATGATTTTCTGGGAGAATTGAAAAAAGCTAGTATAACTTAGGCCAATCGCAATTAGGAATACATAATCTTGGATGTATACATAATTCGGAAGCACTTGAAGAAGTAGAAACTCTTTATCGAGCAAATAAAGAGTGATAGAAGCTAAAAAAACACAGTACCACAGTAGCGGTCGGGAAGGTGAGATGATGTACTGTATTAGATGAAAGAAAAAAACAAACCATAGTGCACCCTGCACAAAACCCGTGAGCAGAGTATGCTGATGAGTACTTTTCTCAATCGTAGATATTGGGAGAGCCCGTAAAAGCATTTGTGTATTCTTTCCGTAGATATTGGGACCGTAGGGGCTGTGTGTTTTCACATAGACCGTCGTGCTGCTGTGCGGGGGCAATCGTAAGTGGAAAGTGTTTACATAGGTGGAACGCCACACACTGGCGACGTCTCGCTCGCTTAACGGCAAGGCATTACCTGCCTGAAGAACCTCCGCTAACTTTCCATCTCGCATGAGGTAAAGCCAAGAATATTGATGGTAGCCAGTGGTCAGTATCGTTGACTGAGTTTGAGAACTCTCATTGATAAGGTCCGACCGGAACCAGTGGCAGTAATGGCCTTGATAAGCATTGTAGTTACCAGGAAATGATACGAAGCGACTCCTGAGAGATAAAACTTGATCCAACGTCATGGTGCAGCTTGTATCTGTAAGATAAGTAACAGATTGAATGACCAGAGAGTCACTTTTTGCGGATACGCTGTCAGCAATACTAAGCTTTGTTGCTGGTCCCAGGTCAGTAAGTCTTGATGATTCTAAGCCGGGCATCGCTATGCCGGGCATTACCATGCCGGATACTACCGTGCCGAAAGTCGCTGCACTGTATACTAAAAGTAGTCGTATGAGCTGGGTCGTAAACCATTTCATATACTAAAGATAGGGTTGAATGCTCAATTTTATCTACAAATGAGCCAATCCCGTAATCTAGTATCCAAAATGTCAGTTTAGATGAGTAATTGACGTAAAATATTTTGCCGAGGTAAATTCCGACCTGATAATTAATGGGTACGAATGATTCTTGACACCCGCCGATGGCTCATCAGCATGTACCACTGACTCATTCATCGGCTACACCGGCTCTTTTTATGGTCTCTTTTATACTACTGACATAAAAGAACGGCAAGCCTACATACTGATGTAGGATAAATTTGTCCGACATCCAGGAATTACTATCTTTAGTAGGTCATTCAGCCAGTAATTATGTTTTCAAAAGCGTGCGAATACGGTATTCGGGCTACGGTTTACGTGGCGCAACAATCCCGGCAAGGTCATCGGGTGAGTTTAAAGCGTATTGCCCAGGAAATTGATTCGCCCGTAGCGTTTACCGCTAAAATCCTTCAACAACTGGCCAAGCGCGAGATCATACGTTCGGTGATGGGGGTGAATGGTGGATTTGAGATGCACGAAGTCCAACGTAGTCAAATAACGCTTAGCCAAATAGTAGAAGCCATTGATAGGCCGGATATTTACCGGCGCTGTGCCCTGGGGCTACCCGGCTGCAACGCGTTAAAACCCTGTCCGGTTCACAATAAGTTTGTTACCATTCGGAATGATCTGAAGAATATGTTGGAAAGCACCTACGTGTCCGAGCTGGCTGACGGAGTTGATACTGGGCTAGCCTTCTTGAAAAGGTAGTCGAGAGAAAGTAATATAAATGATATGAAGAAGTTAACGGTCTATGTTATGATAAGCATGGTGCTGCTGGTAATTGTGTCTTGCCGAGAGCAGGTTGAGCCACCGGAACCGAGTCATCCAAGCCAATGTCAAGCGGGTCGCTTTACAACAGAATCGGTTCCAGGCACTGGTGTACGCTCGTTTACAGCCGAACCTTACGAGAATGTGATACTACACCACTGGTACATTAACGACACCTTAGTATGGAGCTCAGATAACCGAACATTTGCTTACGACTTTTGGGCCGTATCAGACGGAAGTGTGCCGGGGGGAGCGGGTGACTACGATATATGTTTGAGAGTAGTTACTCCGAATTGTCATCAGGGTACTAAACTTTTTTGCGAGAAAATTACTGTGGAATCAACTAGCTAAAATCATTAACCTCTCCCTTTCACTAGGGATATATAACAAAACACAACTTTTATTCACCCAAACTCTACAATTATGAAAACCTTATCATTACTTATCGTACTAACTGCTCTTTTTGCCTGCGATCCGGAAGATGCCGACCCAAACAATCCCAATAATGCTGCGGATAGAATTGCTGGATCAGCCTTCCATATCTTTACCAGCTCTAGCCCTTGGTCGGAGAATAGCACCTCATCCTATCATAAAGTTGACTTTTGTCCGAACGGACACTTTATGCGCTTCTTCGAGACCTCACTGATCGTTGAGGGTGGGCCCACAAACTATAATGGTGAGCCAGTTACTGGAGTGTATGCTGCCAGTAATGGTCTGACGAGTGGTGTCTGGGGCATTACTGAGGTCAACGGTCAGTCCATGTTAATCCTTCAGTTTGACGAAGGTTATACTTGGGAGTATGAACTGGAAAAAATTATGGAAGGTGGCTGGAAAGTAGGAAGAACCCGCTTTGCTATGGACTGGGACAAGGGGGTATGTCGTTAAAATTAGCCGACAGACTCATTCTTATCTTAAAACCTGCACTCAGCCGTACCCTCAGGGTTCGGCTGTCCTAATCACTAATTTTTATAATGTCATGCAAAAGTTATCAGTGAACCAATGTACCGAGCGGCATACTCAAATTCAAAAACTGACGAACACGCTCGCTCCGTTACAGCATCGGCTTATTAATCATCCGGTCTACCAAATAATAAATACTACCGTCGACCTTAATATATTTATGGAGTTTCAGGTATATACCGTGTGGAGTTCTCTGGCTTTGACAACCTGCCTTCAGCAAAAACTTAACCGTTTAGCACTACCAATTGTACCAGAAGATGCTTCTGCGTTGGTGAATGAAAGGCCGGGCGAAGACGCTAAAAAAGCCTTTATGTTGCAACCAATGGTGCAGTATTTCAAGCAGTATTACCATGCTATGCGAGCCGCGGGTACCGACACAGTACCACTAGATCACTTTCTTCTGATGACTCAACAAGGGCTCTCGCCGGTAGAGGCCATTGGTGCAATTGATCTACCCGTGGCGATTAGTCATTTCTTAGAGGTTGTTTCTCGAGTAACTAACCGAAATAAATCGCACGAAATGGCGGCGATCTTGGGCTGGGGGCGCGAAAACTTAGTTCCCAATACTTTCGTTTCACTGGTTCGTGAAATTAGCGGCCAAGATGCCGACTCCTGGAAAAGTTTCATAGATTACTTAACATGTCAAGGAACGGTAGATAAAAATTTCCCAGATGCTTTATCCATTACGGAAAATCTCTGTGGTGATGACCTCCAGAAGTGGCATGACTGCCACCAAGTGCTAGAAGAGACAATACAGGCCAGGTTGGTTCTTTGGGATACTGTAGTAGAAGCTATTGAGCTGCGAATCTACCTCAGCGAGTTCAAGTATTTTACGTAGAATGACTATGCGTAATGGCGATCATAAGCATTTAATCTCATAATTGTTTAGGTTGGGACTTAACATGAAACGAAGGCAAAATGGAACGAGCTATCATGGTTTTGGGAGGATACGGCGGAGTGGGAAAATCTATGTCCCGTAACCTTTTAAAGTACACAGACTGTACGTTGAAAATAGCAGGAAGAAACATAAAAAAAGCGGAATTCTTCGTCGCCATACTGAAGCAGCAATTTCCATCCCGAGATGTTCAAACCTGCTACGCGGATGCTAGCGAAATAGCTACCTTAATAACCGCTTTTCAGTCCGTCGATCTAGTAATCATTACCGCAACCATTCCTGATTTCATGGATGATGTTGCGAAAGTGGCATTACAAACCCACACTGACATTGTAGATATACTTGTGAGGGGCGATGTGGTGGATAAGCTAAGCAAATGCTATAAAGCGATTGTCAGTGACGGAAGGCGTTTCATTACCCAAGCGGGTTTTCATCCGGGGCTGGCCACTCCTCTTATTCGTCTGGCTAAGCCGTACTTTGATGATTACCAGATCGCTAACGTAGTGATAGCAATGGATGCTATCTTTGAGAATCCAACTGCCATCCATGAAATTATGCATGAATTGGTGCACCAAAATGCTCAAATTCTTGAAGATGGGAAGTGGAGAAAAGCTACCTATCGTGATGCCTTAACTGTACAGTTTTCCAAAGATTGCGGAGCCAAAAAGTGTTTTCCATTACAGATGAGGGAGATGTACGGGTTGGAGAGAGAACTTGGATTGCGTAAAGCCGGGGTTTACGCTTCAGGATTCAGCCCGTTTATCGATAATATCGTTTTCCCGCTGGCTATGCTGATCGGTTTCGTCAGTAAAAAGGCGAGCCGACGGATAGCCAGCAAGCTGCTGCACATGAGTGCCAAAGATCATCGCAAAAATCGCCCGAAAGTTGAGTTTAGGTTGGACGCAGAAGGTACCAAAAATGGCAAGAAAAGAACAGTTACGCTAACCGTGGTCTCCGACAATGCATTTAATCTTACCTCCCTCGTTGTTCTGGCTGGACTAAATCAGTACTTCAATGGTGTTTTGGCTGAACCCGGTCTCTATCTAATGGGGCAAGTAGTAGACGAAACGAAATTATTCGCTGATTTAAGACGAATGGGGATTCAGGTCGACGAGGCGACTTCACAAGCTGGAGCTGGACTTGTGAAACAGTGAGAGGATTGATTAACCACAGGGACTGGATTCAATAGCATGACCACATGAAAACAAAGTTCTTATTTGTATCACTCGTGAATCTACTGTGCAGCGGGTGCGCCACGTTGCTTAACCGACCGGTCACGAACATTGCCCTGCACACCTCCGAGCCAACGACTATCGTTTACCAATCGGATACGCTGCACACCGACCAGCACAACCGATGCACTATCTTGGTTGACCGGAGTCAGGAACCGATAGCATTAGCCGTAAAGCAGGATAGTCTTTTCCAGCCCATCAGTATTCCAGCTAAAAGTTCTTTTGCCTATTACCTGAACGGTATTTACAACGCCGGACTGGGAGTGTTCATAGATAATGACCGCCCCGAACGGTACACCTATCCCCGACAAGTGTACTTTGACCTTGCCGAGACGCCCCTTTCGTACTCCCGGCATGGTAAAGGAAATTATCCAAACCAACGCTACGTGCGGGTATCCATTCCCTACGTAAATCATTTTAGGCTTGCCCCTGCTAACGAGTCTGATAAAATCAATACTGGCTTTTGGGGAATCAGCTTGGGTTTAGATCAATATCACTCGCCACAGCAGTATCTTAACCTTACGGTGGGAGCAGTAACTGATTTTGATGCGCCTATTTTAATGCCTTACGAAAGAGTAGGGGAGGAAGAATCTATGTTTTCGGTTTACTTCAATGCATCGAGCAATCATCGGATCAGTCGCCTCCACTTAGGCTACGGACTTTCTTACGCGATCAATACCTGGAATTTGCGATATCACGACCGCTTCAACGCTCCGCCGCCCACTCGTGAGCCTACGATTAAAACCAGTCATGCGTTGGGTGCAGTAGTGCCTGCTTACGTGCAACTGGGTAAACAGTTTATGGTCGGAGTCGTATATCGCCCAACCTTTCTCAGATTCAACACGAACCCAATATGGGCGTATGAGCACCTAATCAGTTTGGACTTTCTGTGGCGGGTAAGACTTAATTAGGATAGGCTCTTTTTGGACAGGAACTACTAACAGAACCTCTATCGACTGCTAGTACGTTCGGTAAACTGTTTTTTCAATTGGCCAGGAAGAAACAAAAAACTAAAGCTGAAGATGTTGACTTTAAAGGATTGCCTGGCCGCATAGTCGGTAGTGTAACGAACGCGGGCATTAAGCCAATCTACTCCGGGCCATACTCCAATGCCAGCGGCTACCGAATGCCGTTGATCTCTTGAATAAAAGGGTGTCCCTTGCCACCAAATAGTCTCTCCGGTATCGTCGGATATTTGCCAACTGCTGGAACCCACCAGTTCTAGTTCCAGCCACTCGGTCACATACTGACCCACACCGTACTCCAGACTAAAACGGTTACCGATTTGAGCATCTACATCAGTTACCCTACCATTCAGTTCCAACGTGGGAATAATGCCGATGGCGGTGGCTTTATCGTTAAAGTAAACATAAGCAGGAGCCTGAAACTGATGAGTCCAGTAACCCTGACCAATATTGTCTTCCGCTTCGGTATCGTATCTCCCGGTGGGCATTACGGCGGTGTAAAGAAATGAGATATCGAACGTATTGTTAAAAGACCAGGCAATGCCCAATGGCGTAACCGCAAGATCACCCAGCCCCGAGACACTTCCACTCAGCGGAGGCTGCGGCTCTCCAACAACGAGTACGGCATCAAAATCCAGGTGCATATACGTGGCCTGAATCATGGCCTGATAGTTTCCCCCTAGCAGTTTGAAGTTAGACAAATACACCACCGACGGAACGTTGATGTAGCCCGAAACCTCAGGGTTAGGAACATCAAAAGGAATCCCATCGACAACGGTAGGGGTGAATTCATCACCATTCCGATCAAAATATCCATTAGAGCTGGCAAAGTAACTGTAGTTGAAGATGTAAAATCCGGGGGCATCCGCCGCGAAATCCCGAAGATTAGCTAACCCCGGATAATAAGCACCAGGCTGGTACGGCACCACTTGAGCCAATGTTTCTAATGAAAACCACTGGCATAAAAGAATCAATAAGGTTTTCGAGAAAGCGTTCATCTGATTTTCGATTTTGAGTAGCGAATAATAGTAAAAATATGAGTAATTGCTCATATTCAAAACAAAAATGAGCTTTTATTCGTATTTTACTTCAGGACTACTATTACTGAAAAATGGAACCAAAGGAAAAACAAGTACTTACCCCGAAACAAAAGCGGAGTATTGCTACTAAGGATAAAATCAAAACAGTCGCTAAGCGGTTGTTTTCTGAGAAAGGGTACTATACCGTTACATCCAATAAGATTGCATCAGAAGCTAGTGTCCCGATAGGAAGTTTTTACAACTACTACCGGAACAAGGAAGAAATTTTGTTGGAATTGATCCGTGATTTTGAAGCAGCCTACCAAAAGCTCACCTTCGGCCCGTTTAGAAAGCTCGTGGATACTATCTCGAGAAAAGAAGATATACCAGTGAGCTTAAGCAAGATTCTTCAACTCTACGTACTAAATAAACACTTAGCCGACCCTTTTTTCAAAGTATATCATGCCCTACAATTCACTGAACCAAAGGTATTGGCTTTAGCAGCAGAACTACGCCGGGTTGAACTGGGGATTATTGAATATTTGCTCGAGAAGATGAGTGAGTTTGAGCCATTTACTAATACCCCAGAAAAAGTAAAACTAATCCATAGCCTGTGTGAAAATCTAGCGCTTTACATCCATCATCTCGGCACACCAATACCGCCTACTGATCTGATCGACGAAGCCTCCCGAATGATCTATGCGCAGGTAACCCTTCAAAGTGATTCAGATTAAGCACTATCCATGAAAACAGATAACAAGGTACTCAATAACAGACTCGGAGATATAGAATACAGTTCAGTCGGGAGGGGTGTGCCCGTACTATTTGTGCATGGCGGGCACTCCAATTGCCATGAAACACTTTGCCACCAAGGGTTCGATCTAGAACGATTTCAACTAATAACACCCTCTCGCCCCGGATACGGAAAAACTCCTTTAAACGGAAACCGAACGCCTAAGCAAGCGGCTGACTTGATGGTAGAGTTGTTAAATCACCTAAAGATAGATGATGTAGTTGTTTATGGCATTTCAGCGGGAGGGTTGACGGCCATTGCGTTAGCTGCTAATTACCCAAGTAAAGTAAAAAAATGGCAACATTTTTTATTAGATAGATTTAACTTAGTATGTTTTTTATTTAACAATAAACATATAGATATACAAAAACACGACCTATGAAATACCTATTTTTATACTGTCTGGCAACGCACACCTACGGACAAACCACAGAAAACAGGGTCACTAAGCGCGATACTGCGGGACTATAAACGGTCACCGCTTTTTCTTATCTCACTGGGTGTAACCCCATATTTTCTCTTGAAAGCCGTACTAAAATGCTGCTGATAGCTGTAGCCGATCATGTCAGAAATACTGGCAATGGGTTTATCCGTATCCAGTAAATACTGCCGGGCAAACCCTAGCCGATATTCAGTTAAATACCCAAAAATGGTATTGTCAAATAACTCCTTAAACCCTTTCTTGAGCTTAAATTCATTGAGTCCGACCAGCCGTGAAAGTTCATAGATCGTTGGCGGATTTTGAAATCTTGCTTCCAGCAGCTTTTTTGCATAATGAAGCTTTTCATGGTCTTTACTCGAAGAGTGGTTACGTTCATAACAACTTAGCATACCTTTAAAAGATTCTAATTGAGCGGCAAAAAGTTCTAATACCTTAGACTCGACAAATAAGCGTCTTACTGACCCCTGAAACGGGTTTTGTAGCAGTTGACGTATAGTATTTTTCATCAAAGGGTCAATTTTACCATTATACGGCATACGCAATGGCTCTTGCTTTTCTATAGCCTGTGTAAACTGACTAATGATCCGGCACTCCTGGTTGTTGAAACGCGCGAAATAGGCCGGTGTTAAAATTATTTCAAGGTTTTCTGTTACGGTTGCGGCTTCATAGTGTAAACATCCGCCAAGTTCGGGCATGTAGGTGAGGAAGTGCTCGTATTCATTGATAAACAGGTCTGTTTTAAAGCCGTTTACCTGTCCAAATGATCGGCCACTCAGATTGAAAAGCATTTTTAAAATGGGCTGGTCGGTTTTACTACTGATAGACATAGCTTCCCGAAAGCTACATTCCCCGTGTTGTATCCTTACCCCCTCAAAATAATATTCCTGAATTTGCGCTTTTGCGCCTTTGTATCCTGCATCAATCCGTTTCTCTGAAAGACCACAGCTTGAAGCGAAATTCCCCGGATAATGGTGCTCGTAGATGATCTCAGCCAGATCATCTGTAGTTATAGTTGTTCTCATAATTTTTTCAATAGTTAAAAACCATAGCTCGCAACTCTAAACCAATAGCCAGAACCCAAAAACTATCCCAAATTCGTAAAAAGATAATCCATTATGCGTAAGTAGTATTCTTTTTTCATTGATCATTTTTGTTCTAAAATATAAATAAGTTAGACAAATCTAATTATGAATTTTATAAACAATCAAATAATGCTACGATGGAAGCCAGCATGAATGTAACTGAGTTTACCTTTATTGATCGGTGAAGATAGCCATATATCATCCGCTATTTGTTAGCATGGTTGTTCTGAATAGCTTAAAAAAATGGAAAAACTACTCTCAAAAGTTCATTTTAGAACAATTGCTAAATAACGATAACGATGATGAATGGTCAATCCAAATTAATGTTAGACCAAGAATTTGAGATAAAATTCAGTCTGAGCTCTTTAAAGTTTCTTACTTATGTAGGCGTCTTTGCTTCTCTAACAGTTATCACATGCAATACAATTATGTTCTCCTTCGGAGATACAGCAAATTGGCCTCAGTGGGCATTAAATCTATCTTATTGGGCAGGTTCGATGGTATTGGCTTTTGCAGCACTAGGCTTTATTCCGACCTACTTTGCTTTGCGTTCGGCAGGCAGATTTTGGGTACTTGCATCAGGTGGGTTTCTAGCTTACTTTTTAGCTTTAGGTTCCTCAGGGCACGGCTCGTTTTTTGCCAACTATAGCATCCAGCAAGCTATCCAAAACGCCCCAAGCATAAAAGAATTGGACGCTTTGGCGGTACCTCTTCAGACCTACAACAGCTTTCTCTTATTTGCTGCCGTAACTTTTTTGTTCTTAGGTTCGGTATTTTATTGCATTACTATATTAACCAGGAAAACGATGTATCCCAGATGGATGGCACTATCTAATCCATTTCTTATTGTTGTAATAGTCAGTGTTCCGGCAATGATAGAAGGCGTACCGAACATTGTGAAAATAGTATCCAAAGGTATTGGTTTTCATCTAGGGTTCATCATTCACTATATTCTGACCTATCATTTTATTCGTTCTTATTTCGTTAAGTTCAGTGATGAAGATATTAGAGAGTAAGAGCATTTCAAAAAATGAAAAACCAGGAACCATGAATAAAAAAGCTACTTTGGTATTAATCTTTGGCATAACGATTTTATGTGGATGCAATCAGTCTCCTAAAGCTGAAATAACAGACGTACAAAAAGAAAGAATCATCAAGGAAATAGAATTGGTTTGGAAGGCGAGTATTGAAGGTATTGAGCAACGTGATGTACAAAAGGCATTCAAGTCATTCAGTAAGAAAGGAAGTGCAAAATATCTGAGAGATGGTTATTTGTATGAAAGTATTGAAGCTGCGAAAAAGCAGTATGCGGATTGGTTTGCCAAGTCTCCCGGAAAAGCAACTTTAACTTTTAATCCAACTACTCATGATGTTCTTACTGAAGAAATAGTCATAACTACAGCACTTGGTAAACATGTTTTCATAGATTCTTCTGATTCACAGCGTATAACAATAGTTGGATACAGTATAGTCTGGCAAAAAGAAGAGGGCAGTTGGAAGATATTAAATATGCATTCTTCAATAAAATAATCATTTAATGATAAACGCCTCTAACGATGTCTAGATTTAATAGCAGGTTCAGGACTATTTTGAAACATAAAGTTATAAGTCAAAGGTCGGTGCACTATGACAGCTTAGTGGCTTGAAATCCGCTATTGCTCACACCCAAGCATGTTAGCAACAAGCAGAAAGCCAACGGCACATTGGGTTTTTCCTGACACACTTTCCATAGCTTAAAAATCCAAAGGAGCCAACCGCTATTGATCTGATCGTTACCAGTTGGTTAGGGTATATTGTTTAGCAGACCTTCAAATCTTTGCAGACAGATAAAAGTAAAATGTTAGACAGGTTTGTTTGTAGAATATCCGTCATTATACAAGTGTAATGCGGGCTAAGCGTCTAAAAATTCGCTTATTTGCTCCTAAAAAATTTGTGAAGGACAGTCAACGAACTACTAAGAACCCCACATTACACTTATCTTGGTCGTTGTGCGTGATGCTGAAAAACCAGAAACCTTGAAAAATGACGCTAATATAAGACGACTTTATAGACCTGTGCAGCCAACGGTTAAACAGACCGGTTGTAGCGCGTCTTATACGGAAATCTCACCTGACCAAAGGCTTCATGATTTTATTTACTGCTATTGGGATTTGAGAATAGCAGAACTGCAAGATCCATTTACCTATCGGGTAGTTGCCGACGGATGCATTGACATTTTCTTTCTAATTGATAATCCTTCTGAAAGCTTCGTCATGGGGTTTTTCAAGCAATGCACTGAATTTCCGATCGAAAACACTTTGCATTATGTAGGTATACGCTTCTTACCGACAGTATTCCCCTCACTGTTTGAGATAGATGCCAAAGAAGTAAGCAATCGCTTTGAGCGACTCGAGCTAGTGTTAGCAGAAACGTCAAAGTTTATAACTGATAACTTCTCGAGTAGTGATGATTTTCCGGCAATCAAAGGCAAGCTGGATGCTTACTTCGTTAGCATGATAGAAAGAACGACTCTGGCTTTAGATAAGAGATTTCAAAACGCTTTCAATATCATTCTTAAGAACTTTGGAGGCGTAAATATACAAACGGATTTAGAGACAGGGTTAAGCCCAAGACAGTTAAGAAGGTATTTTGAATTCTACGTGGGCGATACAGCAAAAACATTCAGCCAGGTCGTACGATTCCAACGCATATTCAATGGTAGTTCTTCAATCCAAGACCTTAAGCAGCATAAAATATACTTCGATTTAGGTTATTACGACCAGGCACATTTTATAAAAGAATTCAAAAACTTTTACGGTGCGACACCAAGCAAAGCTTTAAAGATTTGAAATGTCCGTTTTTTACAATTTCTGCTTTTGGAGCTACCGTAATTTTGCCTCATCGTTTACAAAAAGCAGACAAGTATGAAACTGCATTTAGGTATTCTCACAGAAAAATTAAGATTTGGTGTATTAGCAGCAATTGAGAAATGCTTGATCAATATGCTTTTAATGAAAAGCAAGAAATAGAAGCAAGCAGAAACTTTAGGAGTGATGTAATTTCTTAAGGTTAATTGTTCGTCCAATAAATAGGCAAATGATATGATTGAAGAAGGTTTAATTCTACTTACTCTGATTCTTTCTACTATGTTCTCAGGGATTGTGATATTTCTATCAACTGTGCTGCGGAACACTTTTAATGCCATATCAATAGATACCTTCTATGTTTCTTTCTGTGAAATCATTAGAAATGGGAGAAAGTCAATTATCATAAACGCCATTGTTCTCATACCGATAATTATCTTTGTTATTTACCTAATTCTAGGTTACCGAAATCCACTTTACATAATTGGGTTTTCTTTATATTTCGTTGGTTCATTTCTATCCTCAAGAATCATAAATGAACCTATTTACTCAAAATTATTGAGTTCCACCGATTCACAAGAAATTGAGACTTTAAGAGGAAAACTAAACACTGGTAACGCTATTAGAGCTATCGTGTCATTCTTGGGCATAACAGTATTGTCTTTATCCCTACTATTTTGAATTCATTATTTGAAAATCGTCATGCGTTTTATTCTTTCGATCATCATATCAATTGTCATCATTGTGGCTATTGCATTGATAGACTTTAAACGCTTTCTGCTTCAGAGGCAAAAAGTAGCTAGACAGTTTTTAGTAGCTTCCACCCGCTTTGGTCCGGTAGAATACCTTGATCTTGGCTCAAAAGACGATCCTGTTATTTTATTCTCCACCGGTGGTGGAGCTGGAATAGACCTGATAGGGATGTTCGATTGGTTGGTCAACGCTGGCTACCGAATAATTGCCGTAAACCGCCCTGGGTACTACGACCTGCCCGTCGACGTAGTAGACTCTATTAAGGGGCACGCAGCGATCTACCACGAAGTGATCGCGTACTTAGGCATTGAGGAGGTGAATGTATTCGGGGTGTCTATGGGTGGGTTGTCGTCGCTCTACTACGCTCAGTCGTACCCCACCAAATTGATGGTACTATGGAGCCCATTAACCGGAGAATACCATCCCAAAAAGGAAGCGCTCGAGTCGCCGTTCGCAAAGCTATTTCTGTCACCCAACCTGCAAGACTCAATATCTTGGTTAATGAGGAGAACGTTCGATCTATTCCCCGGATTAATGCTCTCTAGTCTCCTTCAGGCTGAGGCTGAAATAAGTAAACGAGAAATTAAAAAAGTGGTGGGGAAAATACTTAATGACCCCCTCGAGAAAAGACGGGCAACGCAGTTTGTGCATTCGTTGGCCCCCATGAGCCAGATTTATCCGGGAATGATGGACGAGCTAGAAAAGGCGGGACAAGCCCATCCCTTTGATTGGAGTAAAATTGACATGCCCGTACTAGCTTACGCTTCTCCGGTGGATAAAGACGTATCCCAGGACCATTTTGACCGTTTAAATACTAACCTCGTGAATGGCGAAGTTAGGTTCGTCCGGGCGGGAGGGCACTTTGTCTGGTGGGGGGCGGAGGGTAAAGAGGTACAAGCCGAGACGTTAAAATTCTTTAATCGGGTGAATAAGTGATCTAGTCGCTCATTGTCTAGGCTATAAGTATCAAAAAGTAATCTAAGATGATAACCATACGAAGACTACAGGATCATGAACAGGAATTTCTGGCCGAGATGCTCTACGAAGCCTTATTTGTTCCGGAAGGCCATGACAAATTTCCCCAAGAAATTATCCAAGACCCAGCACTAGCTAAGTACATCGCCCACTGGGGTAAAGATGCAATGGACATTTCTTTGGTGGCTGAAGAAGACAGCGAGTTAATCGGAGCTATTTGGGGGCGAAAATTTACTCAGGATAACCCTGGGTTTGGCTTCGTTGACGAAGATACGCCAGAACTAAGCATGGCCATGAAGGAAGAACGAAGAGGTAAAGGTATTGGCACTAGGCTAATTCAGGAAATTGACAAAGCCTATCATAAAGTAGGCGTCAAGGCACTATCACTGAGCGTTGACAAGAAAAACCGCGCGTATAAGCTTTATAAAAAAATGGGTTTCGAGCTCGCTGCGGAAACCGATACCTCGGTAGTCATGAAAAAAGAACTGGGTTGAGCTTGTCAGATGTCAAGCACAATTCCAAAATTTGGTGGAGACACTTAAGGATACCGCAAAAATGGATAAAAGGCACGTGACCTCGGAAAGAGGAAAGACGTATTATTGGATCAAGAAAAATGAGACCAAACCCGCCGCTGCTTGCTTGGTTTTCAGTCATGGGCTTACCACCGACCACACCCTCTTTGACCAGCAGGTTAATTTCTGGAGTGCCACTCATACGGTCATTACCTGGGACATGCCGCTGCACGGTGAGTCGAGGCCTTACGAGAACTTTACCTTAGATCACGCTGCCTCGGAACTAAAAGCAATACTAAAGGCTGAGAGCATCGAAAAATGTATCTTAATTGGCCAGTCGGCGGGAGGCTATGTGAGCCAAGCATTTATTCAGAAATACCCTCAGATGGTGAGCGCATTTGTTGGTGTTGGCACCACTCCCCTGGGGGCGAAAAATTACAAAAAGTCAGATCTCTTTTGGATCAAGCACTTTAGCACGATTGCCAGTTGGTATCCTTACCGATGGTACTGCCGCGCCGCTGCCAAAGCCGCTACGCATACCGAAGTAGCCCGGCAAAATTTCTACCGGGCCCTCGTCAAACTGGGGAAAGCGGGTATGCTGAAAGCTACCAAACAGGTCTATACCGATTTTCTAAGAGTTCAAACTGATATTGAGTTTAGCTGCCCAGTTTTGCTTATTACCGGAGAACATGATACTACGGGTCTGGTGCGTCAGTATAACCAGCAGTGGGCTGAGAGGAGCGGGTTTCCATTGGTAGAAATAACCGATGCCGCCCACAACGCAAACTTTGATAATTACCAGGAATTCAATCGGGTTGTAAAAGATTTTTTAGATAGACGTTTGACTTTAGCCTAGAATTACGATGGAAAAATCTATCCAATTGTTGTGTGCAAGCAAAAACAGCGTTTTCGATATAGTGTAATATGATGCAAAGCGTCTATAGTCCGACATTTTTGTAGATAAGTAACCCAATCGAAAAAGCATAAATAGATATGGAAACTACACGGCTTGTTCATAAAATTAGCCAATAGCAAAACACTGGTATAAAAGATCCCGCTCATAGGCAATACTTTCTCTAAGTATGTTCAGGTTTGCTAGTTGGTTACGTTTCTGTAACTGATTAATTGCTAGGTTCAAAAA
>JBCCTI010000093.1:0-22857 GCA_039198955.1 Bacteroidota bacterium
AATTACCCAGAACTGGGGATCGGCTACCCTCTCTATTAAATCAAAGTTTAGAGCATTCGATACGAAGGGGTGAACCAATCCGATAAGGATAGCTGCCAGAATTAATGCTAAGATATTGAGTAAAAATGCCTCGGCTAATAATTGTCTAAAAAGTTGAGCGGAACTAGCCCAATAGATTTTTCGAACACTCACTTCCTTTTCCCGTCGGATAGCCTGGGCGGTAGAAAAATTGATATAATTAGTGCTGGCTACGATCAAAATCAGGATGGCTACGGCGGCCAACAGCCAAGTATTTGCTTCGTCCCCGTTACTTTTTAGCTCATCCACCAGATTGGAGGTTAAGTGAATTTCTGGCATTGATTGTACGCTCAGGGCAATACCTTGGTCAGGGCGGTACTTATCTACGATGGCTGGCAAACCAGAAATAATAGTACTTACTTCGGATGGCTCAGATAGCTTAAAGTAGGTGTAAAAAGAATCGCCCCAGTTGTTAACTTCGTTTTCTAAGTTGGAGTATTTACTAAAGGAAACCAGTAGGTCAAAATTCAAGTGAGTGTTCGTTGGTAGATCCTCAATTACTCCGGCTACGATATAAGTGCCTCGACTCTCGTATCCATATTCCCCCCAAACTCCGTAGGGGCCGTCAATCGTAATCTCCTGACCGACAGGATCAGTTTTGCCAAAGTATTTTCGGGCGGTAGAAGCCGTTAGTACTACCGCGTTCGGCGAGGTTAGTGCGGTTTCTGGAGTACCGTAGAGGAAGCGAAAACTGAAGAGGTTAAAAAAGGTAGTATCGGTACCGATAATCTGATCTTCCCAAAATAGGTTTTCTCCGGCTTGAACCGCGATACTCCCACCCGCTTTATGCAGTCGACATACTGCTTCCACCGATGGATAGGTCTGCTGTAGCTCCTGGGCAATCCGCGAAAAAGTAGTAGCACTTTCGGTTAGTACTGCTCCTTCTTGGTAGCGGTCGTGCTTAATACGGTAAATGCTTTGAAAGTCGGGATGAAATTTATCGAAGCTCCACTCATGGGACAGGTACTGAAAAATAAGAATACAGGAAGCCAATCCAATACCCAAACCAATGATATTGATTAGCGAGAAGGAAGTATTGAATCGAATACGACGGAAAGCGAATTTGAAGTAGTACTTAAGCATGAGCAGATTTTTAGCAACACTGTAGACGCCGGATTGTCGGAAAGGCCGGATAATAGAAAGACGAAGCAAAGCAAATACTTGTAAAAGATACTTCCATTGGGCAAGCCGCTTGCTATGCTCAGCATTTCGTTGATAAAGTTCTTCCAAATCACCCTGAATTTCATCAAAGTAGTCAGGATGGCAGAACCATCGAAGGAAGCGGTGGGCGAGGCGTTTGATCATGAGAGTTTAAAGTCGAGAGCCAGCCTGGGGATAGATTCCCAGAGGGTGTTGCGAATGTTGCGGTTCTGCTGCAAGGCTAGTTTTCCGAAGGCAGTAATGGTATAGTACCGTTTGGGCTTACCCCCCCGCTGAGCATTGGCTTCGCCCTGGCGAGATTCCAGGTAGCCCTTTTTCTCCAGCCGCTTCAGCGCCGATTGCAACGCACCCACGCTTACCTTGCGCTCGGCGCGTTCCTCGATAGCATCCTTAATGGCAACGCCGTAGGCCTCGTCGTAGAGTACGCCGACAGTGAGCAGCACAATTTCTTCAAACTCACCTAAAGGATAGGTCTTCATACAATTTCTTGTTGGTAGTATTGCAACTACGTAAAAAGAATTACAATTTCCTAATTGTAGTATTGACTTTTGTGATAAGGTCGAGAGATAATTTGGCAAATTTCGTTATACTAGTACTATGAAAAATGAAGATCGTATCGTTGAACTTCTGTCAGAAATGCTGCGTAAGCAAGATCGACAGTCAGCGCAGTTTGAGAAGCAGGCTAATCAGATTGATCGGTTGATTGATATTGCTGAGCAGCAGACCGAAATTCTTGTAAAGTACGATCAACGTTTTGAGAAGCTAGAAAACCATCTGGAAAGCCTAGAGTTAGAGGAGAAGAATGTGAGCTTTTATTTGTCTAAAGTATTCGATGTACAACGCTAGATCAATGATATTAACGAACGACTAGATAGGTTGGAAGGTACATCATTATAAATATGAATCAGCAATTCATCCTCCGAAAAGTAAGATTAATCCGAGGCTCAGCAACCTTCTTAGTTTTAGGTAACTGATGGTGCCAGTGAGTTTGGGTGGTGTCTTTCATCACCAGTAAGCTACCGTGCTCTAGCATTAAGGAAACGGTTTCTTTGGATTCTTTGTGACGGAAAGAGAATTTGCGTTCGGCCCCCAAACTAAGCGAAGCTATCGCACTGTTTTCTACTAGTGTTTTTTCATCGTCGCTGTGCCAACCCATCCCCTCGCCACCATTGTGGTAGAGGTTAAGTAAGCAGGAGTTGAATTTGGTTTCCGTTTTTTGTTCTATCAAAACTTTTAGAGCTTTTAACTCATCCGTCCAAGGTAGTGCCTGTTTGGTTTTTTTGGAATAAGTATAGCTATACGCTTCATCGCCGTACCAGGCTACTTTTCGTTTGGTGATGATATGCTTGCCAAACATTACTGCTTCATCGTGCTTCCAGGCAATTGTCTCTAATAGGCAACTCAAATAGTGATCGGCCTCAGTTAGGGATAACAGTTTACCGTAGTAGTGGGCGATGCCGTCGCAGGGGAGTAGGTTTTTCATAAAATTGCAAATTAGAAAATTACAGATTGCAAATTGAAAACGGTCGCCGTGCGATTCGCTTGAAGATGACCGTAAGGCGATTATTTTCAATTTTCCAATCTTTCAATTTTCAATTTTTCATTCATAGTTCCTTCCCAACCTATGATGGCTGCTTTTCGGGCACTCCCCCAGTGGTACTGCCCAATATGACCCGTAGACTGGATCACTCGGTGACAAGGAATCAGAAAGGCGACCGGATTACTACCTACTGCCGAACCTACCGCCCGGGAAGCCTTCGTATTATTGATCTTTTGAGCGATAGCCCCGTAAGTAACGCACTGCCCCATTGGGATTTGCAGCAGCGCCTCCCATACTTTTAATTGAAATGGCGTACCCTTTAGATGCAGTTTTATCTGCGGTAGTTTCTGCCAATCTTGGGTAAAAATAAACAGGGCATTTTGCTGAATTAGATCCGTTTTCTGCTGAAAGCTAGCGTTCGGAAACTGATTTTGTAATGCTGAGAAGGCTTTATCATCGTCGTCTGAGAAAGCCAAATGACAAATACCTTTGGTAGTGGATGCCACCATGATATTTCCGAACGGACTTTCGGTAAAACTGTAGTTAATCACCAGATTCTTACCCCCGTTTTTGTACTCCGCCGGGGTCATGCCTTCAATGTTAATAAATAAGTCATGCAATCGGCTAGTACCGGAAAATCCGGTTTCGAGGGCGGTTTCAAACAGGGTAGCCTGATTTTCCTTCAGTAACTTCTTCGCGTGGTTGAGGCTGATATATTGCAGAAACTTCTTGGGACTGGTACCGGCCCACTCGGAAAACATGCGTTGAAAGTGGAAGGGACTGACGTGAATTTGTTCGGCTACTTCGTCTAAGCTAGGCTGCGACTGATAATTATCCTGAATGTACGTGATAGCTTCGGCGATGCGGTCAAAGTTGATGCGGTCTTGGGTGTTCATTTCTTTTTCTGTTAGTGATAGAACAAATGTAGCCCTGAAAAGTGGGGTAAAACACCCGAAATTTGCGACATTCAGACAGCTTCTTTGGTGGTTAGGGTTTGCTCCATTTTTACATTCGATCGTTGGTACTTTTCCGCTTCTGCATCCAGCGGCACGCGCTGAAACCCTAGCTTTTCGTATAACTGAAGGGCTGGTTGCAAAATATCGTTAGAGTATAATTTTACCTGACTAGCCCCTAATTCCCGAGCTTGGTTTAAGGTAGCTTGCCCCAACTGCCAACCTACTCCACTCCCTCGGGCTTTTTCGGCTACTGCCATTTTTGACAGTTCAAATAAGTCGTCATCTACCTTAATAAGAGCACAGGTGCCGACCATTTCTCCATCTAGTTTGGCCATAAGTATAGCTCCCCCGAGATTGACGATATTTTCCTGAGGATAATCCAATACCTCGTAATCAGCAGATTCCATAGTAAACCACCGCTTAACCCAGGCTACGTTTAAGTCCTTGAACGCCTGACGGTGAACCGCATCTTCATAGGGAATTATCTGTATCCCAGAGGCTTTTTTACTACGCCGCTGATGCTGTTTTTCTACCCGATGAAACAGGTTTTGGTGCGCTAATACTCTTTCTACCGCTTCGGTATCCTGAAGTAAATTACAGTTGGCTTCCTGCATCACTCGGTCTACGGCTCGCCGGATATCATCCCAAACTACTGTTAGTTCGGTTAGCATTCCCTGTCCCGCTTCAGTCAGTTGAATCAACCGCCGACGCGAATCCGCAGGATCTTTTTGAGAAAAGGCTACTCCCTTCTTAATCATTGCGTCGGTAATCTGGATTACCGAAGGGTGAGCTAGCCCCAGCGTTTGGCTAATGTCGGTAACCGCCCGGGGTTTACCGTCTTGTAACAACGAAAAAATGGGTAGCCAACTGGGCTCAAAGTTAATCTGCCGATGGCGATAAATATCACTTACCTGATACATCAACTGATCACTTAACCGCTTCAGGCGACTGCCCAAACTAAGCAAACCAAGTTCTGAAAAAACGTCAAGATTGTGCATACTTTAGCAATTACGTAGGTACCTACATAATTAGAAATAAGTTAAGAAATATTCAAGTGTTTAAGTTATTTTTTGGTCAAAAGCTGGCTAATTCCTTCGGTGACAATATCCATTCCCTGCTCTAATTCGTCCGAGGTAAGCGAGGCAAACCCCAGACGGATGCCTCGGTGATTTTGCCAGTGTTCTACCCCTTCCAGCGATACCCCTCGCTGGATAGTGTACCAGGCTAAGGCCAGTGTATCAATAGTTGGATTACAGCGTACCCAAGTAGCCATCCCCCCTTCTGGCTCCTGAAACGTAAATGCCTGCCCCAATCGCTGGCGCAAATACTGACTCAGAAAATCCCGGCGAGCCCGGTACGTTCGCAACGATTTTTTTAGGTGACGCTGTAAGTCACCCGCTTCTATCCATCTGGCGAGGGCCCGCTCCATCACCGGGTCGCCCTGACGGTCAACAAGGCGACGGTAGGGCGTTACAGTTTGAATAAAATTCGTCGGTGCAACCAGATAGCCTACCCGGATAGCCGGAGCAATACACTTCGTAAATGAACCTAGATAAATCACGCAGCCCTGTGTATCCAAACTAGCTAAGGGCAAGAGCGGACTGCTGGCGTAGTGAAAATCATAGTCGTAATCATCTTCTACAATGGCAAAGCCGTACTGCTGGGCAAGTGCCAATAGCTTTACCCGTCGGTCGGTGCTTAGCGTGACGGTGGTGGGGTAATGGTGATGAGACGTAATATAAAGTGCCCGCACTGACTGTCGCTGACAAATAGCCTCGATAGTATCGGTTGATAAGCCTTGCTCATCTACCGGCACTTTTTGTAATTGTCCCTGGCAAAGTTCAATCACCTGATTGGCCTCGGGATAGCTAGTTTCACCTACAATCACTGTATCGCCGGGGTGCAGTAGTGCTCTAAAAGCCAAAAAAATACCCATCTGACTACCTCGGGTAATCAGTAGTTGCTCGGGCTGACCAACCAGTCCCCGGGTTTGTTGCAGATACTGCGCTAGTGTCTCCCTCAAGTAGGGGTCACCTTGTTCGTCCTGATACCTTAAAGAAGCCGCCGAACGGGCTACTTGTCGGCACCAACGATACAAGTCGGCAGTTGGGGCCAGTCGTACGTCGGGCGAACCATCGGTAATTCGTAGTAACGATGGGTGTATTGCCTGGCGCGAGGAGACAGGCTCGGCCATAAAAAAGCAAGTAGTCTCAGGGATACGGGAAGGAGTTTCCTGGGGGACAACTGGGTATAATTTGGGCAAGGCTTCTGATACAAAAGTGCCTCGGGCAGGCAGGGCTTTCAACCAGCCCTGTGCCATCAGTTCATCGTAAGCAATTACGATCGTTTTTCGGTTTACTGCTAGCAACGCTGCCAGATGGCGAGTGCCCGGCATCTTGTATCCGGGAGCTAGACGACCTGCCGCCATCTCCCGCGTGAGCGAATCCACAATCTGAAGGTAGAGCGGTTGCGGACTCTGACGATCAAGTTGAACGCTGGTTTTCCACGGATATAACTGGCCCATCGATATTATAGAAACTGGGGTAAACAAAGGATCCTGTAAAAATATAGCTTTGTCCCAGACAATCAAACGAATACTATGCTTGCGATTCGGCCCACTTGTGAACACTGCGGTAAAAACCTGCCCTACAATGCCACTGATGCTATGATTTGTTCCTTCGAGTGCACCTTTTGTCAAAGTTGCGTAGAGAGAGTGCTAAAAAATGTTTGCCCCAACTGCGGAGGGGGATTTACGCCCCGCCCTATCCGCCCCAGGAAAGAACTACGAAAGCACCCTGCCTCGAATAGAAGAATATCAAGTCCTATTGATGTAAATATTCATCAGAAACTATTAGCTCAGTATGAAAATACACCACCTGAACTTCGCTAAGAGGTTGAAGGCTGGTGGTTGGAAGTTAAAAGGATATCTAACCTCTGGCTTCCAACTTATAGCTTCTAAAATCTTAAATACAAAGAATGAATACCTACCCTAAATCAACCCGAAATACCATAAAACGTTCGCCTAAGCGCGGTCATTACAATAAGGAGACCGTTCACCAGATTCTCGATGCGGGTTATATCTGTCACGTAGGTTTTACTATTGACGATCAGCCCTACGTAATCCCCAATGCTTACGGCTTCGGGCGGGAGAGCGATACGATCTACCTGCACGGGGCAGTCGGTAATAGAATGCTGAAGCGACTAGAAAAAGGCATTCCGGTATGTGTTACGGTGACTCATACCGACGGTATTGTGCTGGCGCGCTCAGCTATGCACCATAGCTTCAACTATCGATCGGCCGTACTCTTCGGGACGGCTCATTTGGTGCCAGAAGAAGATAAAGAGCAAGCTCTTTTCATTATTACTGAGCAGATTCTGAAAGGACGCTGGGATGAAGTCCGAACTCCAAATGAACAAGAGTTAAAGGCTACTAAAGTACTGGCAATGAAAATAGAAGAGGCTTCCGCCAAGATTCGTACTGGCCCACCCAAAGACGACGAAGCTGATTATGAACTGCCTGTTTGGGCGGGAGTACTACCTTTACAAGTAGTTGCTGGAGAAGCTACTCCCGACCCAGCAATGAACCAAGTATTACCCGTACCGAACAGTGTAAACAATTACATTCAGGGAAGTACCGCTAGTAAATCCGTGTTATAATCGGCAGCAGGGATTGTCATTCTTCTTACTTCTCTTGTATCTTGAGGCACTTAAAGAATGTAGAGAATGACGAAATTTGCTGATAAACCATTTGGCTTGCTATTTCTACTACTCATTGCCTGCACTAACCCCAGTGAAAAGTCAGTTGAAGCTACTGATGCATTTACCTACGAATTTGCCCAAGCGCAGGAGCAGCAGGGATGGCAGCAAGTAGACGAAATTCTTAGTCGTATCCAGGCACCTACCTTTCCGAAACAAGAGATCAGTGTTCTGGATTATGGGGCAAAAAATGATTCTACCTTTGACTCCCACAGTGCTTTCCAGGAAGCGGTACAGGCTTGCCACCAAGCCGGAGGTGGACGGGTAGTCGTACCCGCTGGAGACTATTTAAGCAATGGGCCTATCCATCTGCTGAGCAATGTCAATCTGCATTTGGAAGAAGGGACAACGGTTTTGTTTGGTACTAATCCGGAAGATTACACACCCTTGGTCAAGGTGCGCTGGGAAGGAACCGTTGCTTACAATTACTCTCCGCTAATTTATGCTTATCAGCAGGAAAATATTGCCGTGACGGGCGCAGGTACGCTCGACGGACAAACCAAGGGTACCTGGGCTTTGTGGAAACGTGGCAACAACGGAAAGAATCAGGATGCGGACAAGAAGGTACTGCGGCAGATGGGCAACGACACTATTCCCGAAGAGCAGCGCGTATTTGGTAGCGGTTTTTTAGATTTGGATGGTGACGGGCAAGACGATGGCTACGGGGATGGTGAAGACCATTATCTGCGCCCTACCCTGATTGAGTTTTATGAATGCCAAAACGTACTGATTGAAGGGGTAACTCTAAAAAGTAGTCCGTTTTGGACAGTTCATCCGGTATTTTGCACCAACGTGACTATTCGCGGGCTCAACATTCAGCAAGGTACCACCAACGACGATGGAATTGATCCCGATTCTTGTACCGATGTGCTGATCGAGGATTGCACGGTGAACACTCACGACGATGCTATTTCCATCAAAGCCGGGCGCGATCAGGATGCATGGAACCGGTCGCCCACCGAGAACGTGATCATTCGCAATTGTACGCTGGCTTCCGGAGTGAATGCGGTATGCATCGGCTCAGAAATGTCAGGAGGAGTACGTAACGTATTCGTAGAGGATTGCCAGCTCCGCGACGGCAAACACGCCCTCAATTTTAAATGTAACCTCGATCGGGGCGGACAGGTTGAGCAGGTATATATCCGAAACCTGGATATTGCGAGTTGCGACGAGGCTATGTTCATCTTCCGGATGGACTACCACGGCTACCGAGGTAACAACTACCCCACCCAGTTCAATGACTTCTACGTAAGCAATATCCGTTGCAAAACGGTGAACGAACGTCCCTTCAAAATCGTAGGCGTAGAGGCCGCCCCGATCCAGCGGATTTTTCTTGACGAGATCATGATTAATCAAGCTGGTGACAGTAGCCAGATAGAATTTGCCGAAGATATTCTAATGCAAGACGTTATTGTCAATGGTGAAGATTTTCAACCCCAAGTCTCTTTGCGGTAAAAGTAATGTGTTTTCAGTTGTTGTTTAGTCAGTGACAACTAGGAAAAACCGGCTTACGTTTGATAACTTTAAGTTGTTGGTAACAATTAATTAACAGATGATAAAAGAACTAAAAAAGGTACTTCTCTTCCTTGAAAAAGCCGAAAAGCTAAAAAGGGAAATGCGACATAGCTGGCTTTCAAACAATAGGCAGGAAAGCGTCGCCGAGCATACTTGGAGAATGTCATTAATGGCAGTCCTTCTAAGAGATAAGCTTAATGTTAAAGTAAATCTCGAAAAAGTCTTGAAAATGATAATCATTCATGATTTGGTTGAGATAGATGCTGGAGATGTTTCTGCACTTGATGTTTTGAGAAATCCTGATATTAGAACTGAAAAGATAAAAAAGGAACTTCTCGCAATTGATAATATTAAAAAAGAATTGGGAGATGAAATCGGGAAAGAGATTTACGACCTATGGCATGAATTTGAGGAAAAGCAAACTATTGAGGCTAGATTTTCTAATGCATTAGACAAGTTAGAAGTCCAAATTCAGCACAATCATGCACCTTTGGATACATGGGAAGAGATTGAATTTGAAATGGTGTACCATATGGACAAACATGTGGCGTTTGATTCAAATCTGTCGCAATTCAAAGATTTGATCGTAGCACAGGCTGAAGAAAAGATGGAATCTCAAGGAATTTCCCCACTAAAATACCGTCCAAACCAATGAAGAAAATTGACCTTGAATCGTGGAACAGAAAAGAGCAGTATTATAACTTTTTGGACTTTGAGAACCCTTTTTTTAACATTTGCGCCGATGTCAATGTCCAAACTCTTAAGTCATTCACCAATAAGAACAAGGAGTCGTTCTTTTTAACATCTTACTATTTGGTTCTAAAGACTGTCAATGCTATTGATGCTTTCAAATTACGAATAAGAAATAACGAAGTAGTAATGCATGAACGGATAAGAGGAAGTTGTCCTATTTTAAAAGATAATGACAACTTCGGATATGGTTATTTCAACTACCTCGATAAGTACGTTGAATTTAAATTGGATGCAACCAAAATAATAGATGAAGTAAAAAGTGGTGCGCCTTTTGACCCAAAGTTTGATGAGGATGATTTAATACACTCATCGGTTATCCCTTGGGTATCGTTTAAAAGTTTTGAACATGCCAGAAGACTTAACAGAGGAGATTCGGTACCGAAAATTGTAATGGGAAAGACATATCAGGATGCTAAAAATTTGATGATGCCTGTCTCTGTATCTGGGCATCATTCATTAATGGACGGGCTTCACATCGGAACATTCTTTGAAAAGTTTCAACTTTTTCTTAATAATTCCGATGAAGAACTGAAACAGTAGCTGTTGCCGATAACAGCCATAAGTAATTGCTTTTACTTGCTTACTTGGAAAACACTTGCGGGTTTTCTAGTACGTCTTGTACTTACAAATTTAATTGCTAGCCCACGCAACTACTCATATCATAGCCGAGACCGTTAATCAATTATCCCCAGCCGAAAAGCAAAACTTATCGTTAGGCTTCAGCAAGAAACTGCATTACCGAAAAAAAGCGAGAGAGAACTAGGGAAGTACAAGGGCAAAATTCATATATCTGAGAATTTTAACGATCTATTACATAATTTCGAGTAATAATATGTTTGTCCTTTGGCATAAATCTGACAATACTCAGAGTTCTACTTCACCATGAAAAACATCATTTCCCTATTCATACTACTGCTGGTCAGTAGTAGCCTAACTGCTCAACCCTCTGCTGACGCGGAAATCCAGGAGTTTATCGGTAAGCAATATCCATCGCTAGATACACTATACAAATACCTCCATCAGCACCCCGAACTTTCCTCTCAGGAAGAAAACACTGCTCGGCTGATTGCTGATGAATTGACCCGCTTGGGTTTTGAGGTACAGGAAAAACTCGGTATGCACAACCTGGCGGGAGTAGTGAGAAATGGAGAAGGCCCCACCCTGCTTATCCGTACCGATATGGACGCGCTACCGCTAGAGGAAAAGACCGGACTTCCCTACGCTAGCGCTGCCAAAGGCACTAACGCTGCCGGAGAAACCGTAGGAGTGATGCACGCCTGTGGTCACGATATCCATATGACGGTATTTTTGGGTACGGCTCAAACGATGATGGAAATGAAAGGGCGGTGGAGTGGTACGCTGGTGATGGTGGCGCAGTCGGCGGAAGAAACTGGGTTTGGGGCGGATGCGCTCTTCAAAGCCAATCTGTACGATAAAATTCCCGTGCCCAACTACGCCATTGCCTTGCACGATAATGCTTTGCTTCCGGCGGGAACGGTCGGCTACCGAGCCGGGGCGTTTATGGCTAGCGTGGATATGGTCGATATTACGGTTTACGGCGAGGGTGGACACGGGGCCGCTCCCCACACCACCAAAGACCCCATTGTACTAGCAGCTCAAATGATCAATTCCTTCCAGACCATCGTTAGCCGAGAGATTAATCCCATTAATCCGGCCGTGGTGACGGTAGGTTCCATTCACGGTGGTACCGTACACAATATCATTCCCGATGAGGTGAAACTACAACTCACCGTTCGTTCCTACTCACCCCAGGTGCGTAATCGGATCATAAGAGCCTTAAAACGGATTTCTCAAAGTCACGCTCAGGGTGCCCGCTTGCCCGAAGAAAAATATCCCAAAATCAGCATTCGTGACCCGCAGACTCCGGCTACCATCAACGATACTGAACTTACTAACCGCCTGGTAACAGTACTCAAAGAAACGCTGGGTGATAATAAGGTAGTAGAAACCCCACCCAATATGGTTGGTGAAGACTTCAGCCGTTACGGAATGCAGGACAAAAAAGTGCCCATCTGTATGTTCTGGCTGGGAGCCGTAGACCCGCAGAAGGTAAAGGAGGCAGAAGAAACCGGAACCAAGCTACCATCCTTACACTCCCCTTTCTACGCCCCAATGCCTGAACCCACCATCAAAACGGGCATTCGGGCGATGAGTGCCGCGGCTTTGGATTTATTGAAAAAGTGACAGGATATTATGTTAATCGTGAAAAACAAAAAGCCGGGAAATACCCAGCTTGTGTTGTTGGTAAATGAAAAAGAGGGCTATCCCCCAAACGGAGGATAGCACCGTTTGAGGATAACTTACTCTCGATTCTTGGAAGATGATTTAGTATCTCCGCTCGGCTTCTGCCCAGTCATATTTTCGTCGGGCATTGCCGTATTGGTTAATCCGTCGGGCAGCGTGACTGGGGGTTTACCCAACACCGGGTTTTGCTCGAAAAAACCGAATGGCATTAGCTTAAACGACATGTAAGCTCGGTTCATAATGGGCCAGTCTTCCGAACGGACGATATGGGTTTTGCCCATCACGTACCAAAGTACCACATCAGTATTTTCAATACTTCTATTTTGAGAGGTCCACTGAGGGAGCCCCGCCCACTGTTGATTGCTAGCCGGATACATGCCCGCCGGATACATCTCATCTCGATCATAAGGGGTTACCCACATATGATTGTACAGCACTTTCGCTCGATTAGAAAGGGAAGAGCCTTCCTGCGCTAGCGGTACGGCTCCCTCTGAGGGCATCAGTACATAACTAGGCATCCGACCCAGAGAGTCTCGTACTCCCGGAGTCATTACCCGCCAGCGCCGGGTAGTAGCGGCGTTTACCTTACTAATTGCTTGCTTTTCGCTCTTCAGCATGGTAGGTTGGGCGATGATGGTATTACGATAGGGGTTTTCTGGTCCGGCTGGGGGGCTAATATTATTGACCTCGGCTACTGAATTATTTACGCCATCTACATCCATATCCAGGCGGAATACGTGCCAATGCTGGTGGTTATTTGCCTCTACGTGCGGATAAACCGTTACTCCGTGATAATTGCCGTTATAGGCTTCATCGCCATGTCCGGGCATATCGTTAGGCCGTTCTACACTACGAATATGGACAATACCCTGTAGTTCATTGTCTACCACGATAGTGCCATCTTCCTTGAACTTCCAGATAAACCCGTAGTCGTAGTTACCCGCCGTAATGTAGTACTTTAACGTTAGGTCGGTGGCGCGGCGAGCATGACCTTCGTGTCTCCAGAGTGGGCCACCGTATTCCTCGTATACTGCCAGTGCACTGTCAATTTCCACCGGGTTACCCCAGTGGTCATGCACAGTGGCGTTTAGGTAGGTAGCATTTTCGGGAGCATCCGATCCAGCGGTTAACGGACGATTCTTTGTTTGGAAAAACCGGAATTCGCCTTGGTCAAAGTAGTTATTCGTGGCATTGAGTAAGTCTGGGGATCCGTAATTAACGATCATCTCCACAATCGAGCCCCGGTACAGAATCTTGCGCCACCTTTCCTGGTAGGGATCATAATACTGCACATCGTAGACCACCAGTCCTTCCCGGTTGTGGATGCCGTAGCGAACCTTCCAGTGAGGTGTGATTACCTGGTTGCCCTTCAATTCGTAATTTACCCCATCGGGCTGACTGATCATCACCTGCTTCATGGCGGGTAGCGTAACTTCTACTTCATCACCCTCAAAGTAGCCCGGATCGGTAGGTTCACTCCAGCCTTTCCCTTCATCGATGACTTTGAGCACTTTCTGATCGGTAAGATCGACGTGAGCGTAAAGACCGCCAATGGGCACTCGTCTATACTTTTTGTTTTTGTAGTAAGCACTAACAATCTTCTCTCGGTTGCCCTTCGGGCCAATTCCCATATCGGCGGCATAGTTGCCGTGTACACGGATAGAGTCCGGGTTGATGCCCCGCTTTTCCAGGGCAGTCAGCCATCTTTCGTCTTTCGCTAGAATATCGTTGGCAATAGAATCTTTCTTGAAAGAACCCACGGGTTGTTTATCCGGGATGACTTCATAAGAGAGCAACTTTTCATTAGTAAGGTCAATGATAGCCTCAGTAAGCGTATTGCTTTCGTATTCGTAAAGTGCTGCAAAAGCCTCCCGGGCTATGGGATCGCCCGCTTTCCAAGCCTGCACATCAGCCTTTAGTGGCTCTCTCAAGTAGACCATACTGAAGTAGTGACTGCTATCGTGTTGAATTTTGTTTTCTTTCAGCAGTACCTGCTTTACCAACTTTAGCTCATTAGAATCCAGCGGATCGAGAGGGTGCTGGTATTCCATCGCCACCGGCTGGGCGGTGACCTCTAGTATGAGCATAGGCAGGCATATCATTGAGAATAAAATAGTTAATCTGGTGAGTTTTCTCATAGTGAATAGTAGTTTATATTGAATGAGTGAATGTTTATTCTTCAAATAACTGGGGGTTATATATTACTGATCCCACCATACCCGGGTACTCATTACATCCGGACCTTGCCGGGCAATGGCCACTTCGTAATTGTCTCGGTTGAGGCTGATCTCAGAAATCGGGTAGCCCTTTCTTCGGGGAATGTCCCTTCCTGCCGCTGCATCGGGAGCGGGCATCAATTCCGGGTAATCTAACCTTCGCCATTCCGACCAGGCTTCCATACCCTGCGTATACAGAGCGAGCCACTTTTGCTCACCAATAGATTTTTTGAAGTTGGACGGATCGTAGGTTACTTCGGGTTGAGCTAGATAAGTTTCCAGGCTACTAGCCGGAGCCCCCCACTGCTCAAAGGAGGCGGCTATGGCATCCGCATAGAGCTTTTCAGCATCTTCAGCAATCCAACCCCGAGCCGCCGCTTCTGATTTCAGGAAAAGCACTTCGGAATATGATTGAAGTACCGCTGGAAACGTAGGCGTGGTAATCTGATCAGCTGGCAATGATACTTCCTCATTCTTGATACTTCCGGCAATCGCGGCATTAACCCCGTAGGGCATTCCGATGTACTCCCCCAACGCATCAGCCTCTTCGGCAAAATAGGGAAGTCGGGGATCTTCCAGTGTCATCAGCCGATCAATCATGGTATTGGATACGGCCAGCGTAATAGTTTCCAGATGAAATTCATTGTACCAAGGATTAACAAAAGGTACCTGCTCATTATAGGTGAAGAGCACGTTATCGGCATTACTTCCGAGCAATCCTTTGGAAATAGCATCGGTTACCACCTCCTGCGCCATCTCCGGTTTGGCTTCTGAAAGTCGCATTCCCAGTCTGAGGCGCAGTGATTGGGCAAAGAGCTTCCACTGGGTCATATCGCCCGAAAAGATTAGGTCACCCTCAATACTTCCGGCTCCTTCGTCTATCTGAGACCATGCTTCATCCAGTTCGTTGATTAGATCAGTGTAAATCTCTTCCTGAGGATCGTATACCGGGGTGACGTTCGCTGATTCCAGAAGAGCCTGACTGTAAGGAATATCCCCCCATATATCGGTCAGATTGTGAAACGACCAAGCTTTGATGATACGGGCTACAGCAATTTGATTTACGTTGGGGCCGGAGAAAGCGGCACTTACTGCAGTTTCAGGGTTAGAATTCAGATTAATTATTTCCTGTATATCACGCAGCCCTTTATGATAAATCGGAGTAAAGTCCTCTTCTATTGCCACGTAGCGATCAGTATTGGTATAGAGGGTAGAAGTCCATTGTTGCATATAGCGCATGCCCAACAAGTTAAGCTTAAAGGCTTCATTATACAAGCCAAAAAACTCTTCCATTAGGTTAGTCTGCGCACCCGCTAAGATGTAGGAAGTCGGGACTTCGGTAGGATTGTTAGGATCCTCATTCATTTCTTCAAAGCCATCATCGCAAGCTGATAGGGAACAGATCAGAGCAAATACCGATAGATATATAATTAGTTCTTTCATGGTAATTTTTTTCTAGGAATTAACAGATTATAGCTGAATACTTAGGTTGAAACCTACCGAGCGGGTACTCGGCAATTGGGAGTTTTCCAGTCCTTGGATGTTACCTGATCCTAGGGTGGTTTCGGGGTCTACGTGAGGTACGTTGGAGTACAGCAGCGCCAGATTTCTACCCACCAGACTAAGCGTCACGCTATTAATAGGAAGATTATCAAACAATTTACTCGGGAAGGCATAACCTAGACGCACTTCACGTAACTTTACAAAGCTAGCGTCAAACACACTGTATTCATCTATCCCCGTAATATCTTTGAAATAATCTACTGCTTCAACATACTGCGTATTTTGCCCCCCACTTTCTAGTACTCCTTCGGCGCGGATACCACCTCCGTCACTCACCGGGCTACGCATGGGGTTACCGAGATCATTCGGCCCAACGGTCTCACTCATTAGACCCGCGTAAACGCCCACCGAGCGGGTTCCTACAAAGAGGTCCCCTCCTTTTTGAAAATCCACTAGTGAGCTGAGCGTAAAACCTTTGTAAGAAAAAGTACTGCTAAGACCACCAGTATAGTCGGCCATAACGTTGCCCAGTACTTTACCAAATTCGCGGATGTAGTAACCTTCGTTATCAACCAGCCGTTCCCCATTCTCATTGGTAGCAAAGCCATCCCCTACGATAGTTCCGTAGGGCTCCCCGACCCGGGCATTAATCGTAACCCGACGGTCGGCCAATTGGAAGTTCTCCTGACCATCCGCCAGACTCACTACTTCATTGATATTTCGGGCCAGGTTAAGTGACAGATCCCAGGTGAAACCCGACATTGTTTCTATAGGAACCACACTCAGCATCAACTCAAACCCCCGGTTGGTCATTTCCCCAGCATTGACAATGTTGAACTCGTTACCGGAAGTGCCGGATACCGGAAGCTGGATAATCTGGTTGGTGGCAATGCTGTTGTAGTAAGTTGCATCTAAAGCAATACGGCCACTAAGAAATTGCATATCAGCTCCTATCTCGTAAGAAGTGGTAATCTCCGGCTTGAGGTCAGCGTTATTAAGGGTGTTGGGCACCGTAAACAGCGGAGTACTGCCGAAAGAACCCAGTGGCTCATATATCTGATACAAGCGGTAGGGGTCAGTGTCGTTACCAACCTTAGCCCATCCCGCCCGGATTTTTCCAAACGAAAGAAAACCGTCGGCTCCTATCAGTTCAGAAAACACAAAGCTAGTGGCAAATGCCGGATAGAGATAGGAATTATTATTCACAGGTAAGGTGGAAGACCAATCATTACGCAAGGAGGCATCGAGGTAGATTAAGTCCTGGTAGCCAACGTTCATACTACCGTACAGGCTATTTACCTCCCGCTGCTGCGACATATCGGTGATCGTTGGCCGATCTTTAGAGGCCTCTAGAGAATAAAAATTGGGCACACTCAATCCGCCGTTGGTCTTGCCGTAGTTTCTGAAGAGGCTTTGTACTCGGCGGTTAGCCCCCAGGTTAGCCGTTAAAGCGATACTTTCCCCTAAGAAGCGGCGATTATACTGAGCCAAAAACTCGTAGTTATTTTCGGATACTTTCCGAACATCCTCCGCGTAGGAGCTGATGTTTACGTGTCCAATTGGTGTCCAGGCCTCGCGACGGTCGTCGTAGAAATCCGTGCGGGCCCAGCCAGTGAGCTTGAGATAATCGTTGACCTGATACGAGAGGGAAACATTACCGAATACGCGCTCCCGCACATCCTGATTGGAAGCCTCCTGTAGTTCCCAGTAAGGATTATTCCAGTAAAAAGGAGTTAAATCTTCCGGGCCGGAAAGGTTCCACAGCCGCTGGAGGCCTGCTGGGGTCGTAGTAGGTCTCATCCGGTCCATATCCAATTGTCGTTGAAACCAGGTGTTAAAGGAAGATTGTACGCTCTGGGCACCATCCCCGATGTAATCACCAGTAACCGGACGACCGTCTACTCTCGAGTTAATATAGTTTAGCCGGATGCTCGTACTAAGCTTGTCCGTAATATTGGCATCACCACTAAAGCTTAGGGTATTTCTCTTAAGCTCACTGTAAGGGAAAACACCCTTCTGATCTAAGTTGGTGTAGGATAAACGAAAGCCGGCCACTTCATTTCCTGCAGTAAGTGCTACGTTATTGGCCAGATTGATACCCGTTTCGTAGAAATCGCGAATGTTATTAGGATTAGCGACCCATGGTCTCATTTCCCCAAATTCTTCTGAGCCTGGATAAAAGCTGTCCCAGTGCCGCACCATTTGCCCATCTAGTCGGGGTCCCCAACTCTCATCAGCTTGGGTTGCCACAATAGGCTGACCGTTATACAGATCAAACTCTTGCTTATAACCTCCTCCGTACTCATTCTGATATTCGGGCAGAATAAATACCTCACTAAATGTCACATTAGAGTTTACGCTCACCCCTATTCCCTGACTGTTCTGTCCGCTCTTGGTTGTAATCAGAATTACGCCGTTAGCTGCCCGAGACCCATAAAGAGCGGCGGCACTAGGCCCTTTAAGAATAGAAATTGACGCAATATCATCAGGGTTCAGATCTTGGGCAGCATTGCCGTAGTCTATGCCCCCGTTCGCTTTTTGGGTATCTTCGCTATTGAAGTTAGAGTTATCTATCGGCGTACCATCTACCACAAACAAGGGTTGGTTATTACCGGAAACAGAACTGGCTCCCCGGATCAGAATGCGGGAGGAACCGCCGATATTACCGCTGGCCCCGGCAATCTGTACCCCGGCTACCCGGCCCTGAAGCGAGTTGACGATGTTGGTTTCCCGGGCTTCATCCAGTCCCTGAGTATTAAGCTCCTGCACGGAGTAGCCGAGGGATCTTTCCTCCCTCTTGATTCCCAAAGCGGTTACGACTACCTCCGATAGTTGTTGGGAATCAGTTAGCAGTTCTACATTCACTGTACTACGATTACCTATTTCAACTTCTTTGGTAAGGTAGCCAATGAATGATAAAACCAACGTTTTAGCCTCTTCACTGACGTTTAGGCTAAAGGTTCCTTCAACATCAGTCACGGTGCCCGTAGAGGTGCCTTTGATAATTACATTGACCCCCGGCAAAGCTTCCCCCGCCTCACCGGATACCTGGCCACTAATTTCTCTCTGTGAAAATGCAGTGGTGGTTATAAGAGATAAGAAAAAGACGAAGACCCAGCTATCCCTAGCCTCGAACAATAAGTAGTAGAAGAAATTTTTCATTAATTTAGCATTAAGGTTGACAAAACAAGACAGTCCTGTCTTCTATGGAAACATAGAAGTGTTGGCGCACCGACAGGATTAAGTTCAACTCCAGAGTCAGAAACGGTACCAACGTTTCTGACTTTTTCGTTTCACTCAAGTAAATAAAATACTAAGCTGACCGTATCAGAGTACGGTTACGGCTTTCACTCTCGAACCATGTTCCGGAACGAGTTTTTACATTTTATCAAATCAGACTAGCTACTGTTTAGAAATCAACAGATCTGGAGAGTGTTTCAGTAATATATATGCTATTGTGACCAGCGACTTGCTGCGCCTAATAGATATATTATTCTGATTAAATACAATTTATCTTAAACAATATTAGGCATAAGGTAATCTATATCAAATAATATTTTGCGATTAATAGTAAAAGATCAAAATAAATCCACCTTTTCTAAAATTTTTTAGTCTCATTTGGAAATAACTAAAAATCAGACTTTATCCCTGAAAAAAATTACAATTTCTCAATTATTAAATTTAATGTGATAAGATTATCTTAAATCAAGATTTTCAGATGGCGTTACCAAAAGCTGTAGGTCCCTAGAAGGTGAAAGGATCTGAAAAAACCAAACCAAGAAAATACAAAGATTACAAATACCACTCAGAGAGTTATAAAACTTTAAGTCGCCTCGGAGTATTTAGCGACAATAAATAGTTTACCGGGGAAAATACTTAAATTAATACCGTCAGCAGAAGTATCTAAGCCTAACCCTAAGAATGAAACAGGATATTTACGTATATCTGGAAAATCTACTATCGGAAATCATCGAATTTGCCCCTCAGTTACTAACCGCTTTATCGATTCTCCTATTAGGCTATCTACTAGGCCGGGTTATTGAAGGGGCAGTCAGACGATTAATTCTTTACCTCAACAGTAAAGTGAACCGGGGGTTACCGGGCACAACGCTCAACGTTGACTTAAGAAGCACCGCCACGTTTACCTCAATCGCCTTCTTTTGGGTTGCTATTACCGTATCGCTGCTCATTAGTCTACGGATTTTAGGATTGACACTCTCGGGGGGCTGGTTCGATAGAATTGTGGAGTATGTACCCAACCTTATCGCCGCCGTTATCATTGTTTTGGTCGGCATTGCTCTTAGTCGGTTGCTAGCCAAATTGATCAGGAAAGGAGCCCTAAGAACCGGAAGCAGCAGCGGTAAGTACTTAAGTAGCGTTGTCAAGTATCTTATCCTATTCGTGACGTTGGTAGTAGCAGTAGATCAGATCGGAATCGATATTGTATTTCTTGAAGATTTATTCGTCGTCCTGCTGGCTTCCTTACTTTTTGGTGCCTCCTTTTCGTTCGGGTTGGGAGCTAAAACCTCAGTTAGTAACATTTTGGGGTCTTATTACTTTAGAAAAACGCATCGGTTGGGCACACGAATCAGGTTAGAAAATATCGAAGGCACCATCGTCAAAATTTCAGATCACGCCATTTCCTTAGAGACAAAGGAGGGGCTAGTAGTCGTTCCTGCTAAGAGGTTCAACGAGCATAATGTTACCATAGTTAGAGATGAAAACACATAACGACCAGCGTTTCATTGATCAGTTTCTTAGCAACCATCGGAATACAGCAGTTGCAGCGGTTGAAGCGTTGGAAATTGATGAGATTGCTCTTTTGCTACAACACGTAGCCCCTGACAAGGCTAAGATTATCCTGGCCGAAATCAATCCCTATAAGGCAGGGAAGGTGTTGGAAAGTATACCGATCACGTCGGTCGTCAACGTCGTTAAAGCACTTCCGACGAACATCTCCGAACCCATCCTACGGATGATAGACCCTTCGTTTCGCCAACAAATACTAGCGGAGCTACCGCCTGAGGTCAATAAACCCCTCCGGCGTTCTTTAACCCTTAGCCGCAATCAGGTGGGGGCCCATCTGGAACCTAGCTTTCTTACGCTGACTGAAAACAGCACCGTAGAGAAGGCGCTATCGGAAATTAAAACAACCTCAGCGACCATCCAGTCGCATATATTTGTGGTTGAAAAGAAAAAACTACTGGTAGGATACCTAGAAGTAAGTGATCTTCTGTCTAATAGCCCGGAAAAGATTGTTCGCTCCGTGATGAAACCAGCCCCGTCCGCTATCACGGCTACCATGCTCGTAAAAGATGTGCTGGAAAGTTGGGATGACTTCTTTGCGTATTTACCAGTAGTAAACGCAGAAAATCGGTTAATAGGAATCGTCTCTCGCGGTACCTTATCAAAACTAGCGGTGCCTAGCGTTGGTACTGACCGATTAGCCGTGAAAGCCGGTAGCGCATTGGGCGACCTCTACTTAATCGGACTGGCTGGCCTACTAGGAAGCTCTGACCAAACTACCAATACCTAAACAATCACAATAATGGAAATAGCTGAGATTAAAAACCGATTGGCCAGTACCTACATTCAACGATTTCCCAAGGAGGCAGCTAGTATATTTAATACGCTACCAGTAGCGGAAGTGCTCGAGTACCTCCAGTTCCAACCGATGGATGTCGCCCAAGAGATACTAGTGAATCTCGCCCCCGATGTAGTATCTGAAGTAATTGAAGAGTTGGATGAACGTCGGTTCCTGACTGTGTTGGAAACGATGGATGCCTACACCGCTGCTAAGCTCCTATCCCGGGCAAGCCCGGCAACGATTGAGCACAAACTAAGTACCCTTCCCAAAGATAAAGCGAAGATCATTCGGGAGATGTTGACTTACCCCCCGGAGGCAGCGGGCTACCTGATGGACACGCAGATTATTACGTTTAGCCCTACTACTACGGTAGATCAGGTACTGGAAAAATTACGAAAGATAGGAGACCGAAAAGTGCTAAGCGTATACGTGACCAGTAGTGATGGCACACTGCTGGGGAAGGTGTTCATTCAAAATATTGCCATCTCATCGCTGCAAACTACCCTAGAAGCACTACTGGAGCCCTGCGAAAGCATTCAGGTAATGTCTCCGGCCGAAGAAGCGGTAGATCTTTTTGAGGGAGGGAAGATTATTAATTTAGCCGTAGTCGATCTGGATAACCACTTGCTAGGGGTTATTCGGAGTGAGACCTTGATCGCGGCTACGCAGAAGGATGCTTCGGAAGATGCGCTAGCGATGTTTGGAGCGGGTAGAGAAGAACGAGCCCTGTCCAGTGCTTGGTTTGCCGTGAAGAAACGTTTACCCTGGTTACAGATCAATTTGGCTACGGCCTTCCTCGCGGCTTCTATTGTTAGCGTATTCGAAGACACTATTGCTCAACTTACAGTCTTAGCCGTATTTTTGCCCGTGGTGGCTGGTCAGTCGGGAAACACGGGTTCTCAGGCGTTGGCCGTGACTATGCGGGGGCTGGCTCTGCGGGAGATTCAAACCGCCCAATGGTGGCGAGTCGCTAAAAAGGAAGTAGCAGTAGGCTTTATCAACGGTATTGCCGTTGCTTTTACCACTTCCCTGATCGCTTACTTCTGGGCCTCATCTTTCGGCATTGCCCTGGTGATTGGTACCTCCATGGTGCTATCGATGGTAATTGCGGGCTTCTCGGGGGCAGTAGTGCCCATCGTTCTGAAAGCGTTCGGTCAAGACCCAGCCCAATCTTCATCCATCGTCCTGACTACCGTAACCGATATTATGGGATTTCTAAGCTTTTTGGGCCTAGCTACTGTCCTCGGAGGTGCTTTGGGGATTTTTTAGAACCACGCTAAGCCAAAATAAACTGGAACCAAACTACCATCCTTACACTCCCTCCATCCGAACCCAACATCAAAACGAGTATCTGGGAGATGAGTGCGGCGGCTTTGGAGTTGTTGGGTATCCGTCCGGTGAAGTAGCCTTGCCTGCTAGGGTATGGTGAATATAATTTAGCGGGTAAAAAAATCATGCGCACTTCTGAAGAGATGTTTCCTGTCGTAGAAGATTGGCTCCAAAGCGGATTGACGCAAAAAGCGTACA
>JBCCTI010000094.1:0-22798 GCA_039198955.1 Bacteroidota bacterium
ATCATCTAAAATCACATATATTGCAATGGTGTTATCGTTGAGCATAAGAATAAGTGTTTTGAAGTGTGAGAACCTCAAAAATACAATCTTATCCCATACGATAACACTTCTTTTCATAGGTAGCAACTTGAATTAACTAGCCAGCCGCTTTACGACCAGTTAGGGCGGCAGTTGATTGTAACTAAACCTACCCGGGTAAGTGCTGAACTAGGTTATAACCCTAACTTTATTAGCCAAACTACTCTGCCTAGCAGTGGGCAACTTTCCGGGCAAGCATACAGTCTTAATGGAAACGAACGCTACCCCTATTACCGTACCGTATACGAACGTTCGCCACTGAGCCGTCCGCTCGAGCAAGGGTTGCCAGGGTCTGACTTCCGAATAGGGCAAAGTACTGCTCGTACTACCCGCGTTAGCTACTACAACAATAGTACTAGCTCGCAGAGTATGGGCACCCCGGTAGGGGGTAGCAGCTTCCCTAGTAATAGTTACGGGGTAGTACGTACTACTGACCCCGATGGGCACGGTAGCTGGGTAATGACCGACAAGCTGGGGAACGTGATTCAGGAACGGGCTGAAAAAACCGGAAGTCAACAGATAAAGACTACCTACGAATACGATAAGCGTAATCGCTTAGTGAAAATCTATCATCCCAACTATTTCAGCCCACCTAGTGGAACCGATAAGAACGCTTTTGTGACTCACTACACCTACGACCACTGGGGGCAAGTGATAGAGAAAAAAACGACCGATGCAGGAACATCGCGCTACGTCTACGATAAGGCCGGACGCTTACGCTTTATGCAAGATGCCCGGGGTATTCAGGAGGGACACATTCTCTATTGGCATTACGACCAGTGGGGGCGGGTGACCGAAGAAGGCTACTGGAACCAAAGCTGGAACCGCAGTACTCTACAGAGCAAAGCGGATGATTTGGACTGGCCCAATGGCTCTCGAGTATGGCGTAAAAAATATAAGTACGATGATCACGAAGAGCGAGCGTACCAAAGAGGGCAACTGACCGCAGTGCGGGTGAATAGCGATAGCAATGGCGATACAGAAGTAATTGAGCGTTGGAGGTACGACCCTCGAGGAAATGTTACCTCTCATGGTACCAAGGCAGCAGATTTTGATAGCGAATACCGATACCTAGATTATAGATACGACAATCAGGGACAGATAATTGAAGTTGAATACGATAATGAGTTAGAAGTAAAATTTCGTTACGACCGATTAGGGCGTATGAGCAAAGTAGGATCTTCTAGTATTTCTGATGTTTACGCCCGATACGATTACGATGGTAATGGTAGGTTAGCCCGAGAGAAGCTAAATCGCTCTTTAAATCAAAGCTATTCCTACAATAGTCCGGGCTGGCTGACTAAAATTAGGAGTAGTGAGTTTGAAGAGAACCTTAGTTATAATAGTAATGGTTATTCAGGAAGCGAATATTATTCTGGTTTAATTGCCCGCGCCGAATTTGACTTTAAAGGGCACCATACTAACTATAATTATACATTTCGCTATGACAAACTGGGTCAATTAGAAGTAGCTAATCATCCTGAAAAAGCTTATGATTTAGGGGTGGGTGGAAATCTCCAGTATGATGCCAACGGGAACCTGACCCGAGCCCGTAAAGGTAACAGCACTAAGTACTACAAATATCACGGTAGTACCAACCGATTAAAGAATACGAAAAACAACAGCAGTCAGGACTACCGCTACGATGCCAACGGGAATATCACTCGAGCACCGTTTCAAGAGATTGACTACGACCGATTCTTTAATCTACCTACTAGAATTGAACAACGCATTCCTGATGGTGAAACAGTAGATGGGGTACAATTGAATACTCCCCCTCCACCCGGTTCTCCGACTATAAGGGAACACGACAATATCCAATATAACACGGCTAATCAGAAAGTATACGAAAAATTATCGACAGCAAGTGGCTCTTGGTCAACCTACTACCATACCTACATTTACGGAGCCGGGGGGCAGCCCTTCATCACTGCCGAACGTTACCCTCATTCGTCGGGTACCGACTACCGTAAAAGCTATCATATTTACGGAGCTACCGGCCTAATTGCTATTCATAAGTATGACCCGGTACTCCTGAATACCAATGCAATAGCTACCCTAGAGCCAGCTTTATCCTCCACCGAAGCCGAAGTATTTACCGTAGAGCAGGGGCAATTAGTAGATGCTCAACTCTTTAACCATACCCCCAATACCGTAGTAGCTATCGGCGGAACCCCCAATGCCTCGTACAGCTTACGTTTGGCTGGCTCGCCAGATAATACTGCTACGGGCTTATCAGCAGCCTTACCAGTTAATACGGGGGACACTATACGTCTGGCGGTGTACGCTAAGTACCCTGATCCTCGCACTCCGGCTCAACTATCCGCGCTAGTGGCTCAGCTGGGTTCAGCCGCTCTACAGCTTCCAATAGGGGGTGGGCTAGAAGCCGCGCCTAATCTGGCTACATCAGGTACTGAACCGCTACTGGCTTTGCCTGATGGAAAAGAAGCCTCGGAAGTACCCCAGGCCGGACTGAACTATATTCTCTTCGACACTGCTGGGCAGGTGGTAGACTATGGCTACCAGTTGATTAGCACCGCTGCTGCCGAAGATGGCTCTGACCGCCCCCACGAAGAGCTGCGGTTAGAAACGGTGGTGACCCAACCGGGCTACTTACATGCCTACGTAAGTAACGAAAGTATCCGGGAGGTCTTTTTTGACGATATGCAAGTGCATAACAGCAGCAGTAGCCAAACGCACTTCATGCTGAAAGACCACCTCGGTTCAGTACGGATGGTAGTAAATGAGCAGAACAATATTATTGGCGCGTATGACTACGATGCCTGGGGCAAAACGATCTACAGTAGTGGCACTAACGTAACCCAACGCTTCCAGGGGCAAGACTTTGTAAACAGCCAGGTGTACGACTTTGGGGCTCGACTCTACGACCCCACCGTAGGCATCTTTTACGCTACCGACCCTGCTAACCAGTTCCACAACCCTTATGCGGGCATAGGCAATAACCCGGTGAATATGGTTGACCCGGATGGGGAGTTCGCTTGGTTAATCCCGATTGCTATTGGGGCCGCGGTGAATGTAGCGACTAACTGGAGTAGTATTTCTTCGGCAGGTAGCTTTGGGCAGGGTCTAGCTCAAGCAGCTGGATTTGCTGGGGTTGGGGCACTACAAGGGGCCTCTACCTTGCTCGGGCCGGCAGGCTTCGCACTCGGGGGAGCCATCGGTGGGGTAGGCAATACCTGGATACAAGGAGGGAGCGGTAGCCAGATACTACAAAGTGGGATTGTGGGTAGTATTTCGGGGCTTGCCGGCGGGGTGGCTGGGACGGCAGCGGTTAGTGGGTTGGGCAGTTTAGCTAGTCCAGTATTGGATGGTTTGGCGAAAGGAGCCGTTGGTGGGGCTGCCGGGGGCTTTCTCGGGGGTGGTATTGCCAGCGGAATCACGGGGGGCAACTTCTTGGATGGAGCCTTGCAGGGAGCTTGGCAAGGGGCAGCATTAGGGGCCGCAGCCGGAGGGGCGGCAAGAGTCTGGCAAGCTAGTCGTCAGGGCTTTAACCCCTGGACGGGAGAGCGCGTCAGACCATTGGATGTACCGAAGAAAGTTGTTCCAAGTGGATCTGAATGGTGGGTAGAGGGTAGTGATCGGTCTAGGCTAAACACATTGAAACCGGGACGCTACGCAGTGGAAGGGGTTGAATATAACAGTACTAGTAGGAACTTTCCTTCTGATATTAGATCAAATGTTAACAATCTAGGGAAGAAGCACGGCTGTCATACGTGTGGTATCAAAACGCCAGATGGAACATACATACCTGATCATCAACCTCCGATTAAGATCAACACCGAACTTAAATTTACGTTATATCCTCATTGTTTAGGATGTTCCAGAATGCAAGGTGGGCAGATCAGACAACTAAAAAGTAAACCATAAATAAGACTAATGAGAGTAACGTTAAGAAATATAGGTATGTTGGAAGCTGATGGAGGAATTGTATGTGTATCTCCTATTGCTTCCGCAAAGCATTGGAAAGGAGTAGCTCAAGATGACTCAGATAACGATTACTATCGGTTGTGTGACTTTCTAGATGATAATTATGAAAGTTTTAATACTTATCGGAGTGACGACGGTACCGAATATATTACCTTTAGTTCAACCTCAAAAAGCTTTGCACTACTTTTAGGTAAAGACAGTTTTTGTATCCTTGAAATAGAGTATCTTGACGATAAATCATTCTTTAAGCATAATTCTTCTATAGAGGTAGAAGTACAGAATGACAAGAAACTTGGGTTGAGTAATTTTGGAGGTAAGTTAGTGGTTTTTGATGCGGCACTAGATAGTTCAGATATCCCTTTCGAGCAAAGCGGTTTACTGAGGAGTTTGGGTAATAATCACTTTGAAGATATTGCTATCTTTGAAGTATTAGAAGGCCGGTATACCGTACATCCGGTCGCCTATCTAAAAGAAAATACAGTGTCTTTGATTGGGGTTAGTTTTGTGTTATATAGCTCTGTTTAGCCTATTTTCTAAATGCTTCGTATTGATTGAAGATCTCATCTGGTGCGCGTTTGTGTGTGAGGTATGTGTGTATAGCTAACGCGTGACATACCGTAGGTTCTCACTAAGCTAGTATTGGTCATACATCAGCTATCTATAAATAGGAAGAGCTAAGTTCCGGTCGATTGAGATTGAGCATGCTTCAAGGTACTAAACTTGTAAAGAGGCTTTCCCCTTTTTGCCTAGCCGCATTTAAGTAGGGTTTCTTTTGCCTGATCGTATTTAACGATAGTGTAATGCGATTATAAACTATTAAGGCATTTGTAATGCCTGTACTACGCAATGCTAGGTTATTGTCGTAATACATTTGCAATTGGGCTACATGAAGTAAGGTTTCAGCCACAATGATGCAGTATTCAAATCCCTGAAGGGTTACCTTCACTTTATGAGCAGTCGCTATAAAATTCGGGATAAGGAAGGGCTATACTTTGTGACTTTTACCTTAGTAGGTTGGGTAGATTTATTCATCAGAAATCCATATCGGGACTGTATACTGGATTCATTTATCTATTGCCGAGAACAAAAAGGGCTGCGCGTACATGCGTATGTTATCATGACTAGTCATATTCACGCCATTTTTAGTGCTAAAGAAGACTCAGATTTAGTGCATATCATTCGGGATATGAAAAAACACACGTCAAAAGAACTTATTAAACTCATCAAAACCATTCCCGAAAGTAGAAGAGTGTGGCTACTAAATAAATTTCACTATGAAGCTCAACGAAGCAAGCGAGGCAAAGACTATATTGTTTGGCAAGAAGGGTACCATGCTAAACAAATAGTGAGTAACTATTTCTTAGAACAGAAGTTGAACTACATTCACCAGAATCCCGTGACGGCTGGCTTTGTAAGTGTAGCCGAAGATTATGTGTACAGTAGTGCCCGAGATTATGCTGGAGAACTGGGAATGATTACTATTGACTTTTTGGATTAGAAAAGGCGACATTACAAATGCCATATATAGTTACGGACGCAATACAATTGCGCCCGATCTAGTTTGGTTTTTACTCAAAAGCGTGGCTGCGGTAGCGAATGGTACGGTAGATGACCAGCATTCCGGCTAATGAAAGCGGTGCCATAATCGCTCCTTCCCATCCGTTGAGGCCTTTTTCCATCATAAGATAAGCGGCCAGTACGGGTAGACCGATAAAAAACAAACTGACGGCAACCGAAAGTAGGTTTAGCAGCGTGAAAACCACCCGATGGGCTGTGGTTGAAGATGCCTCATAAGCAGGTGGTTCAACCACTAGTTCAGGTGAAGGTGGCGGTTGATTCTGGTAAATTTGCTCAAAATTCGCTTGATACTGAACGCTAGCTTGGGCGTATGCTTGGGCTAATCCTGACTTATGATGAGCCAACAAATACTCGTAAGCATCAGCGATTTGCTGGAAGTTTCGCTTAGCCTCCTGATTGGGATTAATATCTGGGTGGTACTTAAGTGCCAGAGTACGAAACGCTTTTTTGATTTCGCCGACAGTTGCCCCAGGAGCGAGTCCTAAAGTGTAGTAGTGCTTGTCCATATTGGTTGCTTAACAACGTGAAAAAATTGAAAAGACAACTGCTTTAGCTACCTAAATGTAAGCAGAAGCATAGGATCAATACAAATAGTTTGGTAAAAATCTATTTCCGAAGGAGCTATCACCCCGGGAAAATCTCCTGTATTGCCTAGTAAATCGGTCATCACCTGAAAGTGTAGGTGGGGTGGCCAGTCCCCATTTTCGGGATACGGACCTAGTTCACCGACTTTCTGTTTCTTGTTAACGACCTGGCCTACGTAAATATTTTCTAGTGACCCCCGACTCAGGTGACCGTAGAGGGTAAAGAAGGGCAGCCTTTCAATCTGATGCTCTAGAATAATCGTAGGACCATAATCGCCAAAACCTCTATTATTACGAAAACTGTGAATTTTCCCAGCCCAAGGTGCGTATACTTTGGTATACGCAGATGTCCACACATCTACTCCTAAGTGTATGCTGCGGGTTTCCCCCCCGGTGTATATGGTACTGCGCCGATAAATTGAGCGGTTTTCCAAAAAGCCTCCAATGCCGACCTTCCCAGAAAGCATTGAGTTAATGGCTTGGTCAAATTGTACCGTGTCTGACACAACTTCCGGCGTTAATAAATCATTTTTAGCACTCAGGTCAAGAGGTAGTAAGTCTGCTGATAAAATTGTTGGAAACACCTTTCCCATCTTATCGTTACGGAGCTTTAGATGCTGTTCAACTTTTTCTTTCATAGAGAACAATTTTTTCTACTGGAAAAGTAGACCAATTTAATTTCTGCCAGAAGGATGTATTATAAGATGCTAAAATAATTTCTAAATTTGCCCCAACGATGCTTTGACGTGTTTCTTGCAATCTTGGCAATGTTGAATGATAGAACGAGTGAATAATACAATAACTAGGTAAATGTCTATTCACTCGTTCCATCCTTCACTCACTCAATCATTCTCTATTAATTAAACAAGAAGTCCGTTATCTTACTATTTTTAGCCATTTCATAAGTTAATTTTAACCTGATTACCACGATAAATTTTTTGCTGCATGAACCAACACGAGTTAGAGACCTTATGCATTAACACCATTCGCACCCTGTCAATGGATGCAGTTCAGAAGGCTAATTCGGGTCACCCGGGTACTGCCATGAGTCTAGCCCCCATCGCCCACGTACTTTGGTCGCGGATTATGAAGTATAACCCGGACAACCCCCACTGGACTAATCGTGACCGTTTTATCCTCTCAGCCGGGCACGCTTGTATTCTCCAGTACAGTATTCTGCACCTGGCCGGGTACGACCTTACGATGGACGACCTGAAAAACTTCCGACAGTGGGAAAGTAAAACCGCTGGGCACCCTGAGTACCACTTGGCTCCCGGAGTGGAGGTAACCACTGGCCCATTAGGACAGGGAGTTGCTAATGGAGTTGGTTTTGCCATTGGACAAAAGTTTTTGGCCGCTCGTTACAACAAGGCAGAAAAAAATATTTTTGATTATAAAATATACGCCATCTGTAGCGATGGTGACCTGATGGAAGGTATCTCTTCTGAAGCAGGTTCGTTGGCGGGACATCTGAAACTAGGTAATCTAATTTATCTCTACGACGATAACAATATTACCATCGACGGCAACACGGGTATTACCTTTACCGAAGATGTGGAAGCCCGCTTCCGCTCGTTTGGCTGGCATACCCAAACCGTAGAAGATGTGAACGATCTAGACGCTCTGGAGCAAGCCATTCGTACGGCTGAAGCGGTAGAAGACCAACCGTCATTAATTCGGGTAAAAACGCTGATTGCCTACGGAAGTCCCAATAAGATCAATACCTCAGGAGCCCACGGTGCCCCGCTAGGAGAAGATGAAGTAGCGGCGACTAAGAAAAATTTAGGCTGGGATCCCGACCAGCATTTTCACGTACCCGACCAAGTGTATGACTTCTACAAAGAAGTCGTTGGTAAGCGGAAAGCTACTGAAAGTGAGTGGAACGAATTGTTTGAGTCTTATAAATCGGAGAATGGCGATCTAGCTGAAGAATACCTCAACTTTACCAAAAAGCAGTATCCAGCAGGCTGGCAGAATGATCTACCAGTATTTAAACCCGAAGAGGGAAGCATTGCTACCCGAAATGCGGGAAAAAAGGTGATGAACGCCATTGCCAAGCACTTTCCTCTTTTAATTGGCGGAGCGGCTGACCTGGTGGAGTCTACTAAAACTGAAATAGAGGCGTCGGGTAGTTTTGAACCGGGTAACTACGGTGGGCAAAATGTTCACTTCGGAATCCGGGAGCATGCGATGGGGGCTATCGTCAATGGGCTTTCTCTCACCGAAGGGCTTACTGCCTACGGCTCAACCTTCTTTATCTTTACGGATTACATGCGCCCTACCCTGCGTCTAGCGGGTATTATGAAGCAACCTGCGATATTCGTTTACACTCACGATAGCATTGGGTTGGGCGAAGACGGAACGACCCACCAACCCGTAGAACATTTAATGGCGATGCGGGTAATTCCCAACATGGTTACCATTCGTCCGGCGGATGCTAACGAGACGGCTCACGCTTGGCGGGTAGCGTTAGAGCATAAAGACGGTCCGGTGGCTATTGTACTGACTCGCCAGGGTATTCCGGTTATCAACTACGAGCACTGTGCCGGACCTCGATTAGTGGAGAAAGGTGCTTACGTGCTGAAAGATGCTGATGATATTCCTCATCTCATTCTGATTGCCAGCGGCTCAGAAGTGCAGTTAGCTTTGGAAGCTCAGGAGCAATTAGCCAGTGAAGGTATTCACGCCCGGGTAGTGAGTATGCCAAGCTGGGAGCTGTTCGAGAAGCAGGATGAATCCTATAAGGAAAGCGTTTTTCCCAAAAGTGTGCGAAAGCGAATTTCCATCGAGGCTGGAGTAACCCTCGGTTGGCATAAGTACATTACTGACGAGGGTGTTGCCATTGGTATTGACACCTACGGCGAATCAGCCCCCGGTAAAAAGCTGATGCAGGAGTTTGGTTTCACTACCGAGAATGTAGTAAAACACGCTAAGCAATTAGCCCAGAGATAGTAAATAAGTGCATCATAGTGTTATAGTTCTAGGTTTTGGGTTTAGAGTTCTGAGCGTATAAAAATGAATCTAAAACTCTGAACTCATATACTTTTGAATTTGAACTATAACACTTGAATACATTAATACGCTAACACCAAATAAACTATGAAACTAGGTATTGCGGCTGATCACGGAGGCTTTCACGCCAAAGAAAAGCTCAAAGAATTTCTTCATACGCTGGATGGTATTTCGGTGGTAGACTACGGTGCCGAACAGTACGATGCACTGGATGACTATCCTGACTTTGCCGAACGAATTGCGACAGCGGTAGCCTCGGGCGAAGTAGAACGAGGCATTGCTATCTGCGGAAGTGGAGTGGGAGCTTCTATTGCTGCCAATAAGGTGAAAGGGGTACGAGCCGCTTTGATTTGTGATACCTACTCAGCCCGGCAGGGAGTGGAGCACGATGATATGAATATTATCTGCTTCGGAGCGCGAGTCTTCGGTGAAGAACTCATCAAAGAAATGACCAAAGCCTTTTTAGGCGCAAAATTCTCCGGCGAAGAACGACACACCCGCCGTCTCAATAAGGTGATAGCCTTAGAAAAAGAAAATTTGTAGAAGCAGTGTTATAGTATGGTGGATTAAGGTGTTAAAGTACTCAGAGTTTTGTTCCATAACCCAATTCGTACCGAAACACTATAATACCATAACACTAAGAACTAAAAAATATGGAAACACAACAATATGATTTTGGCATGGTCGGGCTGGGCGTGATGGGGCGTAACTTTTTGCTCAACGTAGCTGACAGCGGTTTTTCGGTTATTGGCCTGGATAAAGACGACTCCAAAGCAACTGCTCTGGAGGAAGAAGGGAACGCTAACGTGAAAGGAGCTACCGAACCAGGAGAATTCGTGAAAGCCTTGAAAACGCCTCGGAAAATTATGATGCTAGTCCCGGCGGGTCCAATTGTCGATTCAGTGATCGAGGAGTTGCTACCTCTATTAGATGATGGCGACGTGCTAATCGATGGGGGGAATTCTCACTTCACCGATACCAACCGCCGGATGGAAGCCTTACAAGATAAAAAGATTAATTACCTAGGAATTGGTGTTTCGGGTGGGGAAGAAGGAGCTAGACACGGTCCTAGCCTGATGCCCGGCGGAAGTAAAGAAGCCTACGAAATTGTGCGCCCCATTTTTGAGGCTGCCGCTGCCAAAGTAAACGGAGAGCCTTGTGTTACTTACCTAGGGACTACCTCGGCCGGAAACTTCGTAAAGATGGTGCACAACGGCATCGAGTACGGTCTGATGCAACTGATCGCCGAAATCTACGATATGATGAAGCGAGGCATGGCATTATCTAATGAAGAAATCCACCACGCTTTCTCCGAGTGGAACGATGGCGAGTTACAATCCTTTCTGGTTGAGATTACTGCCGATATTTTTAAAGAACCCGATATCAAAGCGGGTGAAGGGTTCTTGGTGGATAAAATCCTGGATAAAGCCAAGCAAAAAGGAACGGGTAAGTGGACATCGCAAGTGGCCATGGATTTGGGCATTCCCATTCCGGTGATTGATGCGGCGGTAACTTCTCGTTACTTGTCTGCTCTGAAGGATGAGCGCCAGCAAGCAGCGAAGGTTCTAGTGCACGAAAATGCACCTGTAAACGATGATAAAAAGTTTTTAAAGGGTGAGCTTCGTAATGCGCTCTATTTTGCTACGATTGTTTCGTACGCGCAAGGTATGGCGTTACTAAAAGAGTCATCAGCGGAGTTTGACTACGGTTTAAATCTGGCGGATGTTGCTAAAATCTGGCGGGGTGGATGTATCATTCGGGCGAAGCTGCTGGAAGACATTATGGCCTCCTATCACCACCAAGCTGATTTAACGAACCTGATGCTCGATGATCATATTTCAAAAATGCTTCTCCAACTGCACTTAGACGCAGTAGAAATCGCCAAACTCGGATTGGAACAAGGGATACCCATGCCCGGTCTGAATGCGGCATTAGCCTATTTCGATTCGTACCGTAGCGCACGCCTACCGTCTAACCTGACCCAAGCCCAGCGCGACTACTTCGGGGCCCATACCTACGAGCGCATCGACGAACCTGGCACTTTCCATACGGAGTGGAACCAGTCGTAAACGGAGTCTGGAAACCGGAATCCGGAGACCGGACTTTTTATCTATGTAATAATATAATAAACTATTTCCGGTTTCCTGTCTTCGGACTCCGGTCTCCATAATCAAAGAGATATGAACCCAGTTGACTATCAAAAAATAAACCCGACTACTATTGTCATTTTTGGTGGTAGTGGTGACCTGAATAAGCGGAAGCTCATTCCTGCGCTATACAACTTATACATCGATCGATATTTGCCCGAGCAGTTTCATATTATTGGCTTAGGAAGGACAGAATTTTCCGACGAAGAATTTCGGGAAGTGTTGGAAGAGGGAGTGAATGATTTCTCGCGTCGAAAAGCTGATAATGGAAGCTGGGAAGAGTTTTCTCAGCATATCGCGTATCATGTTTCTAATGTCAAAGATCTGGAATCTTACAAAGAGATTGTCGGGCTAGTGGAAAAGAAAGAGCAGGAGTGGGGAGCTAAAGATCCCAATCGTCTGTTTTACCTTTCAGTATCACCTTCGTTGTTCGAGCCAATTGCCATCAACTTAGGTCGGGCAGGAGCCTGTAATGATATTAATCGCACCCGAATTATAGTAGAAAAACCTTTCGGGCATAACCTAAGAACCGCTCATTCGCTCAATCGACTGTTGACGAAGATTTTTGCTGAGCAGCAGATTTATCGCATTGATCACTACTTGGGTAAGGAGACCGTTCAGAATATTCTGACTTTCCGCTTTACCAATGCGCTGTTTGAACCCATCTGGAACCGAAATTACATCGATCATATCCAGATCACGGTATCCGAAACAGTGGGCGTAGGGACCCGGGGTGGTTATTACGAAGGTTCAGGGGCGTTACGCGACATGATTCAGAATCACGTACTGCAACTGGTTGCTATGATTGCGATGGAACCTCCAATCTCGCTAGATGCCAATGAGATTCGGAACAAAAAGGCGGAAGTGATCCGAGCGATGCGGAAATACACTCACGGCGAAGTAAGGGATAACGTCGTGAGAGGCCAATATGGGCCCGGTTGGATTAAAGGCGAGGAAGTAATTGGCTACCGTGATGCCGAGGGGGTAGCGGAAGATTCTAATACCGAAACCTATGCGGCGGCTAAATTTTACATTGATAACTGGCGTTGGCAGGATGTACCTATCTACGTCCGTACTGGTAAGGCAATGGCTGATAAAACGACGGTGATTACCATTCAGCTAAAATCGGCTCCGCACCGGGCGTTTGTCAGCAACGGTAAGATCAATCAAGACCCCAATCGGATTGTTATCAACATTCAGCCAGAAATGGGCATGAAGATTCGGTTCCAGGCCAAACGCCCGGGAGTGAGCCAAATCGTGAATCCCGTAGAAATGGTTTTTGACTACGATGAGGCGTATGATGCACCTACCCCCGAAGCTTACGAGACTTTACTGTTGGATGCTATTGCGGGCAATGCGGCTCTATTCATGCGGGCCGATCAGGTAGAAGCGGCTTGGGAAGCGGTAATGCCAATTCTCGAAGTGTGGGAACAAGAACCGATCACCGATTACCCAAGCTACGATGCGGGAAGCTGGGGGCCAGCCGCGGCTGATAAGCTACTGGCGCAAAATGGTCACCGCTGGTTTAACCCACCCGCGCGCAATGTGCTGGAGACGGTTATTGAAGACAAGCACAATGAGTCTAAAGCAGGAGTAATCAACCTGCACACCTACAACGAGGTTGACGACCTCAGCTACTGCGCGGCCGAACTATTTGCCACCAAAGCGCAGGAAGCCGTGGAAAAATACGGGCGGTTCACGGTCTGTCTGTCGGGGGGAAGTTCTTCCAAAGCAATGTACGAGTTGTTAGCGAAAGAACCCTTAGCATCTGAAGTTCCCTGGAAGAGTGTATACGCTTTCTGGGGCGACGAACGAGCTGTACCGATGGAACACGCCGATAGCAATGCGGGAATGGCGATGGGTGCGCTGTTACGTCACGTTCCTATTCCAGAAGAACAAATATTCCCGATACAAGGTGGCTTACGGGCTGACGTAGCTGCATTGCAGTACGAAGAGGTGCTCCAGCGATTTTTCCAAGGACGCTCGCCCCGCTTCGACTTAGTTTGGTTGGGGATGGGTGGCGATGGTCATACCCTTTCCGTTTTCCCGGGGGTATCTATCTCTCAGAAAGAAATGACTTGGGTAAAAGAGGTTTTTGTTCCGAAGTTAGATAGCTACCGTATCACCCTAACTCCCCAACTGATAAATCAGGCGAACTGTGTAGCCTTCATCGCTTATGGTGAAGGAAAGGCGAATGCCCTACAGCATGTGCTGGAAGGTCCTTACGAACCTCATGAGTATCCGGCGCAGTTGATCCGGCCTACCCACGGGGAGCTGCACTGGTTTGTGGATAATGAGGCAGCGGGTTCTTTGGCTAAGACCTAGTCGGTGGGTAACTACCTTGACTGCTACAGGATTTACCGTAGCGGTAAAAGGCCTTGAGAGATGTTCTAGCTTAAATTTTTGGAGCCAATCAGAAGTGTCCGTGCTCTGCTTCACTGCCATAAGAGACAAATACGTCGGTGCGAACCACTGTGACCGAACCAGATAACCCATTGCTGGGTGCTTCATACTGAATTTGATTCATTCCATCGCGGAGGACACTGGGAGGTACTGTAAAGTAGAAGTAATCCCTCTCTACAGAAGCATCGTTCACCCCTTGATTTTTGTCCGCTCGTCCGGATCCGGTAATGCGTTCAACAGGAAGGTGCTTCGCAGCACCTGAATGCTCTAAGCAGTCTACTCCGTTGAGATTTACTTTGATGGATTCACCTTTCAGTACTTGAACAACGATATTAACCGATTGAGGCTGGTTTTCAGGAGTGTTCTCAAATACCCCTAACTCTATCTGTCTGGAATTCCCGTTTGGGATTTCAAGCGGTAAAGGGTTAAACATTGGCATATCGGGGTATTGTCCGTCGGTACCCCAAGCTATTGAGTATACCTTGTTGCGCCCGGTAAGCGTCTCCAATGAAGCCAATTCGTTGACTAAGTCTGGATGGGGGCCATTAAGCAGTTGTCCAGACATCCAAGCCTGGTATTCGTCGCGGGACTGTTGCATCCAATTAAATAGAAGGAGACCATCGGCTTTTTCATTTCCCCACATATTGGCGGCCATACCCCGATATTGACCAAAACTGGCATTATATCCATATCCGTAGTTTCGTCGCTGCATCGTTGCGTATACTTTCGCTTGTTCTAGCCCTAGTGCTTTTCGGAAGGCATCAACCTGTAGGTTTGGATCTTGCTTCATGAATGTCGATACCGTCACAAAATCGACGAGGCCTTCCTGAACCCAGGTGCGTACATCCATGCCCTTACTTTCGCAGTATTCTAGCGTTGAAGGAACACGAACGCCCATTGTCATTTTTCGCCCGTCCGTCGCAAATTTAGAGTGATCAACGTAGTGGCGTACTTGCCGAAGGAAGTTGGTCAGGTGCTCGCGATATTCCCATTCTTTTCCGGGGGGAAAGACCGTAGGGTTTCGCATCATGTCGATGAGGATGCCGTCATTGTCAAACCGATTGAGCCCCTCTTGGTAGAACTGCAAAAGATATTGGCGCACTTCCGGTATTGCAAAATTCAGAGCACCATCCTTCCAGGCTGTTCCTTCAGGATTCACCATGTACTCTGGGTGCTCCAGAAAAAATTTTGATTGTAATTCAGGGCGAGCTACTTGAGGCCCTCCCCAATGAACATCGTTTAAGCGATAGTTTAGCAAGATCTCCTTGTTGTATTGACGGGCAATCTTAATTCGTTTGTACAAGGGTTCTTCTTCTACGCCGTATTTCGTAACTCGATCATGCCAGTGTTTAGCCAAAGGGGCAAGATGTTTTCCTTCCGGCAAATCAAAAATTTTTAGCGTAGAATCAATATAATTGTACACGTAGCGTGAATCTAGCTTATCTTCCGATTGATCATAATTATGTTTGTATTGTTTGTCTACCAGAGGTAATTCGCCAAACTCGGAAATATATTTGGGACGCTTAACGTAAACGATGGGAGAATACGTTGTGACGGCACTTCCTTTCAAATCATGAAGGTTAATCTTTCCAAAGTTTCCTTCATCATACTGAATGATTCGTCTATCAGTAAAAGCATCACCTTCTTTATCATTATGCAGGTGAAAGACTACACTCCCAGATCTGATCGCTTCCAGTATAGAAACGTCAGCGGTAGATGATATACTAGTATTGAATGGGCACAGAATAAATAGGGTGAAAACTAGGAAGCGATACATATCTAAATCTTGCTTATTAACTGAATGTAGGGGTATTTTTATAACAAACTAGCCAGTTTTTTGATTAGCACTGCCAATAATTTCACTAATTCTTGTTTGAGAAGTTTCCATTTCCCCTTTTATCTACTTGCTGAAACGTAACCTGCTGCTTGGGGCAATAGTCCTACGTTTACAGAAACGCAATTAGGGTATCAGCCCATAAGTTATTACCTTTCTGTACTGACCTATGTTTTGCACTATGATAAAGCATAAATGCCTTCTAACTTTCTTGGCAAACATAATCTGGATAGTTACTTTACCTGCTCAGGAAGTTCCGTTCAGCCGAGGGGTGAATCTTACTAATTGGTTTCAGGTAGGTAGCGCCCAGCAGATACAATTTACCCGATATACCCGACAAGATTTTGAGCAGATTAAAAGCTTAGGTTGCGATGTGGTGCGCCTTCCCATCAACCTTCACTTTATGACTAAAGGTACCCCTGACTATACTGTTGATCCACTGTTTTACCAGTTTCTCGACCCGGTTATTGATTGGGCTGAGGCGTTGGATATTCATCTAATTCTAGATAACCACACCTTTGATCCGGCTGAGAACACTGATCCGGCGGTAGGAGATATTTTGAAAAAGGTCTGGCCCCAACTAGCTGCTCGCTACCGCGACCGTAGCGAAAAGCTTTACTACGAAGTACTCAACGAGCCCCACGGAATTGATGCTGAAGTGTGGAATACTATCCAGGGTGAAGTGATTGAGGCTATTCGGGAAGTGGATACTAAGCATACCATTATTGTCGGTGGTAGCGACTGGAACAGCTACCGCAGCTTGGCGGGCATGCCCGATTACGATGATGATAACCTCATCTACACTTTTCACTTTTATGATCCTTTTATCTTCACTCATCAGGGGGCGAGTTGGACTAGTCCGTCTATGGAGCCACTAAGAGATGTGCCGTTTCCTTATCAGGCTAGCGAAATGCCTGGTTTTCCGGGCGACTTGCGGGGAACTTGGATTGAGTCAGCGTTTAATAATTATGGTCAGGAAGGATTCGTAGCCCAAGTGAAATCATTGATAGAGATTGCAGCTCAGTTTCAACGGGATCGACAAGTGCCCGTATTCTGTGGTGAGTTTGGGGTGCACATTCCCAATAGTGACGAGAGCTCTCGAGTGTTTTGGTACGAGGAGGTACGAAAAGCCCTGGAAGAAGCCAACATTGCCTGGACAATTTGGGATTATCACGGTGGCTTTGGGCTGTTTGAAGAAGGCGGCAATGGCTTGTTTGAGCACGATCTGAATACCCCACTGCTAGAAGCTTTAGACTTTACCGTTCCCTCGCAAACTGAATATGAACTGCTTCCTGAAAGTACCGGCTTTCTGATCTACGATGATTTTGTGGGCGAGCGAATCAATTTACGAAGTCCTTCTAATGGAAGAATAAATCTATATGCTCCCGATCAACCCAATAACGGGCAATATTGTCTGTACTGGACGGAAGCCGAACAATACAACACCATTGCTTTTGACTTCGCTCCCAACAAAGATTTCTCGCAGCTGGTAGAGGACGATTATTTCCTGAGCCTACTCATTCGGGGTACCGACCCGTCGCTTCGGTTTGATATTCGCTGGGTGGATACCGATGCCGGAGCCGATGATCTTCCCTGGCGGATGGGATTTACTATTGATAATAATTCGGCTCCGTTTGACCGTCGCTGGCACGTTTTGCGTATTCCGTTGAAGAACTTCGTGGAGCAAGGGGCTTGGGATGGAGAATGGCACGAACCAGAAGGAAAATTCGACTGGTCTACCGTTGACCAGTTAGAGATTGTAGCCGAACGTCAGGATTTTGGTTCGGCTCAGTTGTGGTTCGATAATATTCAACTAACCAATCAGGATACTACTGAGGTATTAGACCCTAGCGTTTTTGAAGAAATAATTACTGCGTTGCCCTCACCAGCAAATGCAGAAACTGAAATGGGAATAACCACCTACCCTAATCCGGCCTCCGAGTTGGTAAAAATCGTCGGTAAACCCACCCAGCAATACGACTATCAGCTAATGAGTACTGCCGGGCAAACACTATATCAGGCAACGTTTTCTGAAACCACCGAAGTATCTTTAGTAAGCTTTAAGTCCGGAATGTACTTGCTTCGGGTGACTGATGCGCAGGGTAATTTCACAGCTCGTCGACTGCTGATTCGTTAGTGATGGCTAGTTTGTTATTAGGCTTTATTCCAGCGGAACCGTCTCCCGTTTGGGATATTTCACCTTGTAACCCAGCGCGAGCATCTTTTGATTTTGCGGTGGTAATACTATTTGCCACTCCACTTTCCCGGTTTCTTTCTGATATTTTCCTCCCGAAAGTTGAACGGGTTCTACGCTAATATTGCTGATAGCCGGTACGGGCAATTGATCGTAAATGGTAATGGTCACAGGCGAGGATTTTTGGTTTCGGGCGACTATCTCAAACTCCCGGCTTTCCACTTGATTGGCACCCATTACTCTTTGTTTAGTGAATTCCTCCATTTTGGTGCGCTGAATGGCAATACTTCTATCCCGCCCTAGCGAAAGTTTGATAGTATCAGATAAGGCCGTGGCATCCAGTACAGAGCGTCCTACGTAGGCCTCTTCAAAGTACAGATTAGCCTCACCCTCTAGTAAATGATACTGGTTCCAGTTGGTTATCTGAGCGATTAAGAAAGCGTTTTGATCTAATTTGGGTACGGCGTAGTATCGATAGTCAGCTTCAATATCGTATTGCTTCAGAGTAATTGACCGCTTCTCGCCGTCGGACTGAATAGAGTAGGGGGCAGCCACCTCAAAGTCTACGGTCGTCTGATTTTCTACCGTGGTGGTAATAATTGACCTAGCTTTTGGACGGGACGATTGCCCTCGGATTTGTACTCCCGGTACTCGTCCGTGTAGAGAGTTGGTTGCATCGCTTCCGTATCCTACCACTACAACTTCCTCTAATGACATTATATCAGGTTCCATTACCACATTTATCTGAGAGTCATTGATGGGAACATCCTGAGGCGTAAAACCGATGGAAGAGACAACTAATGTCGCGGCACCATTGGGTAAGGTAAGGCTATAATTGCCTTCTATATCGGTAACGGTACCTACTATACTTCCCTTAACCAGTATATTCACTCCTGGCAGTGGCTCTCCGTCTTCGTCAGATATTACTTTCCCACTCACCGTTCGTACCGACTGACCCAGTAAACTGGGGCGGCGATACACGGTATTTCGGGTATAATTGAGTCGCCAGGTGGTTAGCTCGGGGGCAACGCCACTCTGGTTAGGAGTAGCATTAGAGAACTGTAGTTTCACATTCGGCCAATCTACTCCGGTATTCTGATAGACATCGGCTTTATAGCTCAGCATAAGTGGTTGATCTACACTTTCAACTCGCACATCATAATTTGGATACCAACCCGCATTTTCTACTAGATACGTGATGGTAAACTCAGCTCGGGTCGGCTTTTCAGCATCTACCCGAATCTGAATCTCGCCACTCGGTAAATCATCCTGACCGGAAACATCAGCAATCTGCTGCTCGATCTTTTCCTGCTTTTTCTCCAGCTTCTCAATCGCTAGCGTGGTTGTCAGCTCTTCCGATTTGATAGCCGATAATTCCTGATCATAAAATACGACCGCCTGCTCTAATTGAGCTAAGGCAACTCCCGATACATCGCTGCCTAAATACTTATTTTCGTGCAGCAAACTTTGTTTTTCGCCCAAAACGGCGAGGCGGGTTTGATGACGGAAACTTTCTAATTCCAGCGATTTAATAAGCTGCTGTAAGCTATCTAATTGATGGTTTTTCTGCCGTTGGCTGAGATAATTATACGCATGGTTAACCGACAGAATGGTAAAATTACCCGTGGCTTTCACCTGAATACTTTTACTATCGAGGTAAGGTGACAGCGATGCTAGTGTCAGCACTTGCTGTCCAGTTTTAAGATGTATGGTTCCGGTTCGGGTGATGTGGGCACCCTGAAGAAAGACCGTTACTTCACTAATAGAAGCGCTTAATTCCGCTTGAGGTATATCCTGACCAACAGCTTGCTGAGTGAGAATAAGTAGGCTGAGTAAAATTCGTTTCATAATTTTTACTCATAGGATGCAAGTATGAGCAAAAATCCATAAATACACTCACGGAATTTTATTAGTAAGAGAGCATTTGCAACTTATTCAAAGTTCCATTCTGCAATCATAAGACTTTAAAACTGAGTGTATAGGGTGGAAAAAATCGCGCTTGCTGCGTAGCTTGAGGCGTATGGCTATTATTTTTTCTTGACTTTTTTGGTTCGTTTTTGTGTCAAGACAAAAATGAACAAGCAACATAATAGCGTGACCAAAATCATATTTCATATTAGCAATTAAATCAACGTGCATTCAAAATTTTCTCTTTTACAACCACCCTTGTTCCCGAAGCCAATCGAAGATAATTTGATCAACCGGACCAACATCATTGATCCGCTCGTAGGTAAACCAGTCAATCTCAGCAATTTCGGCGGCGGCTTGTAGCTCACCCCGGTAGTCGGCAAAATAGCAAGTCATACGTACTTCCACTCCCTCGGGCTGCCCGTGAGCTTGCGCTTGAAATGTGCCCGCTAATTTGAGCGAATCCGGAAGTAAAACTACACTCAGTTCTTCTTGAATCTCCCGAGTCAAAGCTTGAGCATCGCTTTCCCCAGCTTCTCGTTTACCACCCGGAATGTAAAAAGTGTTTTTATTACGGCTACGAGCCATCAAAATCTTTCGCTCCTTCAAAAAAATCCAGGCGAGCTTATCAATAACTGGAGCAGATGAGAAAGTAGCAGGCATGATGGGTCGGCAATGTAGCTAGATCAACGTGAATCGCGAAAATAGCAAGAAATTGCGTATCTTCTTGTGACAATCGGATGCTCTAAATTTACCAATTATAAAACCTACTGCCATGTCCCGACAACCTGCCCTTAATTATTCAGAAACTGAAAAAGTAAAGGATATCCTCAATAAACTTATGGATACCCCGGAGCATTTCAGCGATAAAGATATATGCACCTTATTGAACGTAGACAAAGAGAATCCTGACCAGCCTTTTGGGAAAGGAGAGTTGATTTCAACTTCCGATTTGCGGAAACTCACCCTAAGGATTTTTGATCAAAACGATGATTTTAAGTTTGACAATGCCAATACGGGTTATCTCAACATCTTGAATAATATTAGCCAAAGTCGGCGCAATAGAGCGTTTTTTCGCACTATCCGGTCGGGAAAGAATGTGACGCGGGTAGTTGCCGAAGGCGATTCTTGGTTTGAACATCCAGTGGTATACGATGTCATTGACTGGCTCAGTGATTTGGGCAAAGGTCGTTACGCTATTTACAGCATTGCTCGGGGTGGTGACTTTCTGACAAATATGCTGGAAGAGCGGGAATACATTACTGAGCTTTCGCTAATCCGGCCCGAGATATTTCTGCTCAGTGCTGGGGGTATTGAGTTAGTGAACGGGCGGCGGGTTGCATTAATGCTCGATAAAAATAGTGATTACGTAACCGAAGAGTATATTCAGGCTCATCCGATTATCCGCGATGTGCTCATTCGAGGTGACTTGACGGGTGAACAGCAAGAGATGCTACTGCGGGGAATATCATTCTTTACCAAGGAGTTTTTCGTACTAATGGCGGTTTTAGAACTCAGTTATAAATACCTGATTAAGCAGCTCCGGAAGAAGTTTACTGATCTGAAGATCATCACCCACGGCTACGACTACACGGTTCCCTCCTTTCAGCGGGGACCGGGCATTGTTAAGTACCTGATTAATCTAATTGGGGGCAACGGACAGCATTTTAAAGAGCCAATGATGCTCCGGGGCATCACCAATGAAAAAGATCAGCGGGCGATTAGCTTTGCGATGATTCATCTGTTTAGTGAAGCCATGATTAGGATTGTGACTGATCCGGTTTTTGGTCGCAATGTATATCATATTGATTGTCGGGGCTACGCCCGCGATGAAGACTGGCACGACGAACTACACCTGCGCCCCCGTAGCATAAAGCGGGTAGCTGAAACCTACCTCGAGGCTATGAATGCTAGCGCGCCCGAACAGAAAATATTCTACGTAGCTCCTCGCGCCAGCGTGCCGGAAAAATCACTCTCAAGTTAGATCGTGATAAATCGAGAATTTGTAAGCTGAACGGTATGGGTGCTGATAATAATCACTACAACCAACCAAGGCTTTTAGAAACAATCCTAGCTAAGTTTCAAGAACTGGGGATTGGTGAAAACACAGTTACCCGCGATGATATTGCAGCAATGGATGAGTTTCACTTGCAAGGAGCGGCTGTTTCGCAGGAATTAGCCAGTAAACTTAATCTTACCCCGGATATCGAGGTGCTAGACGTAGGTTGCGGAATTGGTGGGGCTTGCCGGATGATTGCCGACGAGTTTAGTTGCTCAGTCGTGGGGCTTGACTATACTCCCGAGTACATCAGAACCGCCCGGGTCTTGACCCATATGATTGGGTTGTCGGATAAAGTGGTGTTTCAGGAGGGTAATGCCCTGCACCTGCCTTTTGAAAACCAATCGTTTGAGGTAGTCTGGACACAGCACGCTCAAATGAATATTGCCAACAAGGAGCAGTTTTACGCCGAAATTCAGCGGGTACTAAAACCCGGTGGACGATTTCTCTACTACGATATTTTTAGTGCTGATCAAGGCGAAATCTACTATCCAGTTCCCTGGGCTGAGCATCCCCAGAATAGTCACTTGATCACTCACGAAGAAGTCACTTCTTACTTTATAGCATCAGAATATCGTCGGGAGATAACCGAAAATCATACCCAACGGGCTATTGCTGCCCTCAACGCCGCGCTGGAGCAAGCCTACTCGGGAAACGCCCCTTCGCTCGGGTTAAATATTCTAATGCAGCAATCGACCGGAGAAAAGCTTACTAACTTGCTTAAGTGCCTTAGTAAACAAAAGATAGAAGTACACGCGGGTATCTATGCCAAAAACGATAGCCGTTTATCTTAACTATAGAGAATGATACAAAATTCTTAAAAACAGAGAGTAATCACTTTTGCTACATAGAAAAAAAGCGAATGATTGTAGAAATATTGTAAATATTGAGCGAGCAAAGTAAAAATTTGATTAGGGTAGTGTATTTAAAATAAGGATGGCATTTTTGCCATTCTTTCAAGATTGTAATGAACTAAGAAGTACTTGATAGCCAGGTAGTGGTTTTCCCAAGTTTTGGAAAAAGATAGCGTTTTGCGCACCAATCGGGCACACC
>JBCCTI010000095.1:0-22055 GCA_039198955.1 Bacteroidota bacterium
CTTCGGATGGACAAACTTCTTTAGAAGATTAACTAAAGATTACGAAAGAATGATCGAGTCGTCGGTTGCTTTTCTACAATTGATGTTCATCACTATCATTTTAGCAAGAATAGAATAATTTCATTCCAAACATGCTCTAAACAATGATGAAAGCGCTTATTCATTCCATACTCATTGTAAGCGGCTCACTTTTCTGTCGTAATGGATGTGCCCAGACAATTGAGTTAGATTCTACGCAAATTGAAAGAGTAGCTAAGACCTGTCAACTATGGGGGCATATTAACTACTTTCATCCGTATTTAGCTGATGACTCGATTGATTGGGAATCAGCCTTTACTGATGCCATTGAGCAGGTGATAGAGGCAGAAAACCCTATTCAATTTAGAGACGCTATTCAACACATGCTTGACCCATTACAGGATCCAGCTACTGCAGTAGTTAACGAATTGCCTTATGCATCTAGGGAAGATACAGTAGCATACCCTCGTATATCGTTTTTAGAAGATAGTACTTTATTAGTTACTATTCACGATTATGGCGATTTGAAAAATGTCCGACAGGCTATAGATAAGTTTGCCCAATTACAGAAAGAGATGAACCGGGCCAAGGGAGCAATCTTTGATATCCGAAGCCCGACAGCCATAGGAGATGCAAAAGGCTACTTATCGTATTTGATGGCTAGAATCGAGAAAAACTTTACTAGTGAAACCATCCAACTTCCTACCTTACGAGCCCGCTTCCACGATGGCTTTGTCCCGGAAAGAGGCACCACATCCGGTCGGTATACTTCTGGGTTTTACAGTCAGCACCCCAAAACCATTGAACCCAATCCATCCACAGTTGCTAAACCATTAGTCTTTATTGTGAACGAATATGCTGAAATCCCTCAATCGGTATTAGGTCTACAAATGGCTGGAGAGTGCCAAATTATTGCAACTACCCCTCTGACGGATGCTTCCATCGCTGAAGCTACCAACTTTTCTCTAAGTGATTCAGTCAAAGTCGTTATAAGAACGAATGAATTACTACCCACCACCCCGCTAGAAGCTGATTATTCAATGTATTCTAGCGATAGTGTTGAGTTAATCACACTTGCAACTAAGCTAATTAGAGGGGAAGAAATTAAGTATTCAGATAATGACTTTAATCTAAGGAAAGTAGCGACACCTTCGGAAGATCAACCTCAGAAAAAACGAGTTTCGCCGCAACAGAAAAATATGTATTACCCCGATGTAGCTCATCGGTTATTAGCCGTTGCTAAAATTTGGACAGTCATTGACTACTTTTTTGCCTATCAAGATTTAATGGAGGATGATTGGAATAGCGTTCTAGAGGAGTATATACCCCGTTTTGCCTTAGCCAGTGATTCGTTAGAATACCATCTGGCAGTAGCCGAAATGTATCAGCACCTTCAAGATGGGCATGGCTTCATTAGAAGCGATGTACTAAATGAGTATTTTGGCAAAGCAGCCCCTCCTGTTCAGATCCATTATATTGAAAATCAGCCAGTAGTCGTTAGTATTCTTCCGGATTCAGTTCATACCGTCCAGGAAGTAGAAATCGGAGACATCATTATATCGATTGATGGTGAACGAGCGACGGATCGATTTGACCGATACGCTAAATATACCGCTGCCTCAAATCGATCATGGTTAAAGAACTCCATTGCTAAAAAACTATTGAATGGTAAAGATAGTAGTCAACTGTCGCTTCAAATTCAACAGCCATCTGGTACAATGAAAACCGTAACGCTGGTCAGAAAAGGTACCTTTACTCGGTATTGGCAAGAGTTTGGAAATGGTAGAAACGCTCAATCTGTTACCCGATTAATCAACCCTAACATTGGATACGCTGATTTAGACCGCCTTACGACTCAGGAAGTTGATACCATGTTTGCTAGGTTTAAAGATACGAAAGCCATCATTTTTGATATGCGAGGCTATCCGAATGGAACTGCTTGGTCAATAGCACCCTATCTAACCCCTGAAACAAATGTGCAAGCGGCTAACTTTAGACGGTATTCTCCGATGGAAATTAATCTGGGGAATATGAAGCGGATGTCATTTTTTAATCAGCCAATACCTCCGCCTAAGAACCCTACCTACCAAGGAAAAACGTTTATGCTCATCGATGAGCGAACGATGAGTCAGGCTGAACATACCGGACTCTTCTTCAAAGCAGCCAACGAAACTACTTTTATTGGAAGTCAAACGGCGGGGGCTAATGGTGATGTGACCAACTTCCAAATTCCCGGCAATATGATACTATATTTTTCTGGACATGATGTTCGTCACATCAATGGGAACCAACTCCAGCAAGTTGGTTTGATACCTGATGTAGTTGCAAAGCCTACGATTGAGGGAGTTAAAGCGGGTAAAGATGAAGTTCTAGAGAAAGCGATTGAGCATGTGAAAAATACTGTAGGATAATAATAGGCACCTAAATACGCCTACTCAAGATGGTATAGTGATGGGTACTCGAGCGATAAATTGGACGAGTGATATCCAGGATGTTGATAATATCAATATATCATTCCAGTATATCGAGAAAAATTATCAGAAGAAGATAGAACTCAGCAATGTGGCTAGAGAACTTGCCTTCTCAGAGACATATACCTGCCGTTTCATAAAACAGATAACCACCAAAAGCCTGACCCAACTGGTGAATGAGTTCAGAATCGCCAAAGCTTGCGAACTATTGGTAAATACTGATCTCTCTGTCTCTGAAGTTTACTCCGCGGCGGGTTTCAACAACCTCTCCAATTTTAATAGGCAGTTTAAAGCAGTGACCAAAAATAGTCCTCGGGACTACCGTAAAGGGTTTCGGAGCAGATGAATATGAGAAGGAAAGGTTTTAACAGTTGATAAACTTATTTCGTCAGCATGTAAATCTCTAGCCTCAGCTCTACCTCAGAAAAATTCTTTCATAGGGTTTGTAACCTTTCTTCTTATTCTCTCATCCTACTGGGGAAAATAAAATCAATCTCAAATTTCAAAAGAATAAAATTATGGTAAAGCTATCATTCAAAATCACTATTGTGCTTATTGTTGCTACGACTATATTCAGTCTATCCACTACAAAAGCCCAAAGCTCGCAAAATTCAGCACTATTTAACACCTTAAAAGCAAAAGATAGTCTACTGTTCAACGTAGGATTTAATCAATGTGATTTAGCTCAGGTAGAATCACTAATTGCGAAGGATTTTGAGTTCTATCACGATAAAGAAGGAGTTACTAGCTCTACAGAATCTTTCATAACATCATTAAGGGAAAACCTTTGTGGTTCTGCTAAGAACCATGCTTTAAGAGTCTTAGTTGATGAAAGTCTTACAGTATTTCCACTCTACAATCAGGGTGATCTTTACGGTGCCCTTCAAACGGGTAATCATTCTTTCGGTGGTACCACCGCCAAGTTTACCCATCTATGGTTATTAGAAAATGAGGCATGGGTACTCGCTAGAATTTTAAGCTACGATCACCAACCTAACCAATCTATCACTGCATTAGATACTGCTAATGTTACATTATCTCCAGACAGTCTGTCATCTTATTTAGGCGATTATTCGTTTTCGCCAGATTTCGTCTTATCGATCGTTTTAGAAGACAATGCACTCTATGGCGATGCTCAAGGGCAAAAAGTTCAAATTGACCCTATTGGAAATCATCAATTCATAGACGAAAGTAAGCAAATGAAGCTTTATTTTATCGTATCTGCCAAGGGCAACGTTACGGGGCTGAAAATGATTAGCTCTAACGGTGAGATGATCGCCCATAAAGTAGATTAAACTTTATCACGGTACTTGCCTTTAACAGAATGTTATGATAGGCTATATCATTTTTTGCATCATCGCGGTGTCCATCGTCATTGCTTTACTGCTGGCATGGCTGTATTATCAGAAAGCTAGGGATAGAGAGCGTATGTATCTCTTAGAAAGAGGGGAAACACTGGAAGAAATTATGGCCATTCAAAAAAAGAATAGCTTCAACTTCGTATTTCCTTGGTTGACTATTGGGGTTGTGAGCTTAGGATTGAGCGTGGCCTTTTTGCTAATTGCTTTTTTTGTATTTCACTTTGAGCAAGACATTGAACTGTTCAAGGGCTTGCTTATTACCTTCATTCTTGGGACTTGTCTAAGCACCTCTTTCATGATAAATCACTTCATCCGAAAGAAGTCAAAAGATAAGCATGGATGAGGAGTACATGGATCGGGTATTGTCTGGTGATACCAGAGCCTATCGCTATTTCTTAGCTAACTATAAAGACCTGGCTTTCAATATTGCTGTATCTATTGTTAAAGATGACCACCATGCTGAAGAAGTTGTGCAAGATAGTTTTATGAAAGCATTTACTGGATTAAAATCATTTAAGAGAACCACTTCGTTTAAGAACTGGTTTTACCGCATCGTCGTAAACGAATCTTTCCAAAAGCTTAGAAAGCTAAAAAAGAGTAGATTCATTCAATCAGTAGCTGAAGTAAAGGAAGCTGCGGTTGAACCTGCCCGGGAAGCACAATCCGAAAGAGTGGCATTGGTATTCAACGCAATGAAGCAGCTTCCTGCTAAAGAGAGCTTAGCCCTTACGCTATTTTATCAGCAAGAACATAGTTTAAAAGAAATAGCAGAAATTACGAGTTGGTCGGTCGCTAACACGAAAGTAATACTACACCGTGCTAGAAAGAACATACGTGCTCATTTGGGAATAGATTAGAAAATATAAAAGTTATGAAAGAATCAGAAGAGTTCAACGATGAAGACCTGAGCGACATCCTAAAGGCTGAAGTAAGAATACTACCCAATCAACGCTTCGAGGATCAAACGATGCATTTAATTCGGGCTGAGATCGCTCACAGAAAAGCAGTGAAAAAACAATTAATAACATCGTTGAAACTATTTGCAGGCGCGCTATTCGTGGTAATTCTCTTAGTTCCATTTATGCTACTTAGTCAGACACTAGGAATGTACACGAACATACTAGCTCCGCTAATTTTATTTTTAACCCTACTGATTGGCATCATGAATACAGGCAATTATCGTAGACTCATCAACAAATATACTTAAATAAAATCTGACTCAGATTGTCAACGAGTTTAGAATTGCCAAATCCTGTGAGCTATTAGTAAACACCAATTCACCGATCTCAGAAATTTGCTTCTCAGTAGGCTTCAATAATCTTTCAAATTTTAATAAGCAGTTCAAAGCATTAACTCAAAATAGCCCCCGGGACTATCGGAAAGAGTTTTGGAATAGGGCAACTACCTAATAGCCTACTGTCGGCCCAGTTTATACATGCTAGTAACTGGGTTTACTTCAACCAAGTTAGCTCAAAGCTGACTGCAGGTTCAATCTTACTATTGTGATATACCCCGGCTTGTTCTTTTTTGGGGTAGATCGTTCAGGGCGGTCAATACCCCGTAACCTAACGCCTGGTCAATAGTTCTTTCCTTCGGCCGATGGGTGTCCAGATGTTTGGCTAGTGCATTGATACTTTTCCTAGCTGTATAGCATAAGATCATAAGACCATACCATCCCTTTCCTACCTAACCTTGGATGCTATTCTGGATTTACTAAGCAAGTGAAATAATAATTATCGTTAAATGAAAGTGAAAAACGACTCAAAAAAAAATTTCCAATGGTTAATAGTAACGCCCCATCAGTTCGTGCTCAACAATGGTTTTGCGAAGGGCTAGTGGCTTAATGGTTCCCTGCTTGCTGTAGATACGTTCCCCACCGGGTTCTACTAAAATAGTGTAGGGCAGTGCTCCCTCCCACTCGGGGTCAATGGCTTCAATTAGGGCGTATTTATCATCCTTAGCGAAAAGGTAGTTCTGTACGGCAGAGTTTTCTTTATCCAAGAACTTCTGCACTTTTTCCTGCTGCTCAGGTCGGTCGGCACTAATCGAGATAAACTCAAAAGCCCGGTCTTTGTACATACGGTGCATCACCACAAATTCAGGGTACTCCAGTACACAGGGACCGCACCAGGTGGCCCAAACGTTGATCAACCGAAGTTTATCAGTATCATTTTTAAGCAAATCGGCAATGCCGGGTTCATCAATCATTTCTACACTTACTGGCTGAGCTTCCCACTCGGCGTATACTTTGTCTTTGTACTCATCTTTCCAAGCCCACTTTACCGAGCAGCCAAAGGTTTTAGTTTTAGCTTCCGCCACTTCCTCTCCCGCCAGTACGGCATCTAAGGCCGCTCGGGCATCTTCAGCATTAGCCGAGCCAGGTTTTTCAGAGTCATCTAGTCGCCCCACGTACTGAAGCGTTCTTGCCTTATCAAAAACAAAAATATGTGGTGTAGCTACGGGGCCGTACTGAATAGATACGGCGTGGTCGTCGCCATCGTATAGATACGGGAAGTTATAATCCATGTCCTCCGCCCGAACTTGCATATCTTGGTAAGTATCTCCCAGATCCGAGTAGCCCAACTCACCATAGAGCAGCGAAATTGGGCTGTTGGGTGAGATAGCAACTACGGCTACACCCTGATCTTTATAATCATTAGCCAAATCGATAACCCGTTGCTCGTAAGCCTGGGCAGTGGGGCAGTGGTTACAGGTGAATACAATAGCTAACGCTTCAGCATCAGCAAAGTCTGCTAATTCATAATAGCTCCCGTCTACTCCGGGTAAACGAAAGTCAGGGGCTTGGGCACCAATCTCCAGTGTATTTACCTCCACTTCCTCCACGGCCTGGGGCGATGCCTCAAAGGAAGTGGTAGTTACTGGCGTAGTTTCCTCTTTGGTAGTTGTTTCAGTCGCCTGCTCAGGCTTGGATTGACAATAAGTCAATAAAGTGACTGCAGTCAGAACAGAAAATGCTTGAAAAAAAAGGGTTTTATAGCGTTGGGTATTCATTGTAATAGGTTGGGTTTAATCGAGCCAAAAAGTTAAGGCTTAGGTTAACAGAATGCAAACCAGGGCAGAAAATTAGAATTAAGGTTACGACAAATGACAATTTAAGCACTACAATATGTCATTTTGGCATTATAATTTTATAAAAACCATCTAATTAAGTCATTTTGTCATATTTTTTGTTCAGATTTTAAGTTTTTAAGCATTGGTATCTGATTTGTTTCTATGATAGCGTAATCATTTAAACCATAACTAAAATATTAAATACTATGAACTTGATACGTTATAACACCGCATTTCCTCGATTCTTTGATGATTTTGTAACCAAAGAATTAGATCAACTATTTGACAACAGTGGACAGCGAGGTAGGCGTTTACCCGCCACCAATGTTAAAGAAACTGAAGACCACTTCGCATTGGAATTAGCGGCACCTGGTTTTGAGAAAGATGACTTTAAAGTAGAATTAGATCAGGAAGTCCTCACTGTTTCCGTGGAAAAGGAAGTAAACCAAGAGGATAAGAATGACAACTTTGTGAAGCGAGAATTCCGCTATCACAATTTTACTCGCAGCTTCCGTTTACCCGAAAACGCAGTAGATGGGGATAAAGTGGAAGCAAAATACGACGCTGGCATTTTAACCTTAACCTTGCCCAAGCGGGAAGAGGTAAAGCCTAAGCCAGCTCGTACTATCAAGATTGGCTAATGAGATAGATGAGATAATTAATTGAGCAAGTAATAAAGAGGCGGGTGGTATACTCGCCTTTTTTTTGGCCAAACCCAACGTAGGCTCTCTTTTTTTCGTGATAAATAGCACGCTATTGGTAAGATAGAACCTTTGAGTAGTAAAAATTAGCAGCAAAATCAGAAATATGATAAATTATGCAAAAACGCGAATACAATGGAAAAGACCATAAATAGTGTTTTTAATAATGACATGGGGTTCGTGTTGCTGGTTTTAGCCTGGATAGGACTTAGTGACATAAGCACAATCGCAGGTATTGGAGCAGCTATTGTAGTTATGGTAGTGGGGGTATGGCGAATGATTATAGAACGAAATCGTTGGAAGAAAGACAAAAGAATTAAGGATATTGAGATTGAAATCAAAGAGGAGGAACTCAAGAAAATTCGGAGAGAAAACGAGAGGTAAGTTAGGATCATGGAATACCAAGACTATTATAAAGTATTAGGAGTAAGCAAAACCGCCACGCAAGAGGAGATTAAAAAGAAGTACCGTAAGCTAGCGGTAAAGTACCACCCGGATAAGAATAAGGGCGATAAAGCCAAAGAAGAAAAATTTAAGGCAATCACTGAGGCTTACGAAGTACTCAAAGACCCCGAAAAGCGCAAGCAGTACGATGAACTAGGCGAAAACTGGAAATACTACCAGCAGCAAGGTGCAAACGGTGGCTATGGAGGGCGAGGCCGAACAACCACTCAGTTTGATGGCGATTTCTCTGATCTTTTCGGCGACGGCGGAGGCTTCTCTGATTTCTTTGAAAGCTTTTTTGGACGAGGTTCAGGCAGTGCTCAGGGTAGAACCAGTGCGGCATTTAAGGGAGCTGATATTCAGGCTAACGTCACTATTTCGCTAGAAGATGCTTACGAAGGAGGTACGCGTTTAATTAATCTTAACGGAACCCGACTTCGAATGAAGTTAAAGCCTGGAATTGAAGACGGTCAAACCTTGAAGATCAAGGGCAAGGGACAACCCAGTATTCAGGGCGGGCCAGCTGGTGATCTTTATCTCACGGTAGACATCGCCAAACACCCTCAGTTTGAGCGCAAGGGCAACGACCTGTACGTAACCCAATCGGTAGATATATACACTGCCACGTTGGGCGGAAAGGTCGGTATCAAAACGCTAAAGGGCACTACAATAAACGTAACTATCCCCAAAGGAACCGATAGCGGAAAAGCACTCCGCTTGAAAGGCTTAGGTATGCCAAGTTACCAAAATTCTAATCAGACGGGTAACCTGTTTGTGCAGGTGAAAGTAGTCACCCCTAGAAATTTAACCGCTGAAGAAGAAAAACTACTGAAGAAGCTACAGGCTATTCGCAGTAATTCTCACAGCTATGCCTCATAATTCTAGCTCTGATTTTCGTACTATCTCTATATATACTTGATTAGTCATTCTTTACCAGCTCGGGCAGTAGCTTCTCAGGAATACCAAATGCGTTCACCAGTCCAGTTGCTTCTTTTCTCAGCTCCCAACATAGCTGGTTGATTTCTCTTCGAATGGCTTTCGTTTTAACACCTTCCATATAACCGTTTTCCAAATACCAGCCTTTGTGTTGCTCTATTTGAGACAGAGCAAAGAGTTGACTCACCTTAGTCAGTACCTCTCGGCACGCCTCGTCCTCAACCTGCCGTATTCCTTCTACAAACTGCTCCAAGATTATCCGCTCAATATAGGCAAAACCTACTTTTAGCATATGGTACTGAGTTTGGTTAAAAGCATCAAAGGAGTCCATCCCCTGATCAATATGATGTTTAAACCGCGTAGCCGCACTTTTGAGTACACTCATCTCACGGTACTGGAAAGCCTTTAAATGGAAATTGTGATCTAGCAAGTGCTCACTGCTGGTTTCGCGAATAGCCAGCGGGTTTTTCTCCGATATATTAATCCGCGCTGTATCGGCAATGTAGTTGATCATTCCGAAGAAATTGATATCCGCAAACTCTTTCTTAAACTTGGCCAACCGGCTTTTAGCCACTAACTGCATCAGTACGGTATTGTCCCCTTCAAAGGTGGTGTAGATATCGGTGTCGTTCTTTAAGCGATCGATTCTGTTTTCGGAGAGGTAGCCTTTACCACCAAGGGCTTCTCGGCATTCTTGTAGGGTGCAGGTCGTATTCCAGGTAGACCAAGCTTTCAGCCCGGCGGCCAATGCCTCTATTTCCTTCATCTCCTTTTCGGTTCGATCCAGAAAACGCTGAGTGAGATAACGAAGAGCAAAATGGCAGGCATAGGCATTTGCCAGTAAAGGAAGAAGTCGGCGCTGATGAGTCCGGTAGTTGAGTATGGGCACCTCCTGACCACTTTCAGGTCCGAATTGCCGCCGCTGTTTTGCATATCGGATAGCAGTTGTTATTCCTAATTTAGCTGCACTTAGTGCCGATCGGGCAATCCCAACCCGCCCCCCTACCAGCGTGCCCAGCATAGTAAAAAAGCGACGATTGTCACTACTGATTGGGCTGTTAAATTTCCCCTGATCGTCGATAGATGCGTACCTATCGAGCATGACATCCCGGGCTATTTTTACTTGGTCGAACCAAATTCGCCCATTATCAACTCCGTTAAGCCCCATTTTATGACCATTATCCTCAATTCGGATACCTGATAACAAATTACCGTGTTGATCACGCAAAGGTACGATAAAGGCGTTTACGCCATAGTCAATACCTTCAACGATCAACTTAGCAAACACCGTAGCCATTTGCCCGTGAAGTGCGGCATTACCAATGTATTCTTTACCCGCTGATTCATGCGGAGTATGGATAGTAATCGCTCCTTCCTGATGATTGTACGTAGCAGTGGTTTCTAGTCCCTTTACATTAGAACCGTGCCCCGTTTCCGTCATGGCAAAGCAGCCGGGCAACTCCAGCGTACCAATTTGCCGGAGGTACTTCTCGTGATGTTTCTTCGTACCCAGATACAGCACACTCATGCCCCATAGGCCAAACTGAACCCCAAACTTAATTACCAGGCTTAGGTCATGATAGGAAAGGGTTTCCATCACGGCAAAGTATTTTTTAATATTATCTTCTCCCCCGTATTCAGTAGGATAGGCCGAGTTTCCTAGCCTTTGGTCAGCCAGCAACTTGCACCAAGTCAACACCCGTTCGCGATACTCCCGAACGGTAATGTAGGGGGAAACAAAATCAAATCTTTCTTGAACTAATAGTGCTTTGACACTATCGATGGTAGCCCGCTCATCGCCATCTAACACCGCATTAATTACCTGAGGATCAAAACTCTGGGTAGGGTTCAGTTCATTCGTTTGGGTCGGGTGGGCCTGACGCTGAATATGATAGGCCGATTCGCGAGCCAGCACCCCCAGTTTGGACTCAATCAGTTCTAATGCGTCTTTAATATTGGCGGATGGTGAGGTACTCGGTGAGTGTACTTCAGCTAGTTTTAGGCCAGTAGAGGCTAAATTATTCTTTAACTCATCCGACAGTTCATCCGAATGCTGCCTAATAATTCGTTGCCATTCCTTTAAAGTATCGGGTGAAGGTGTTTGTTTCGGATTGAGGTAAGCACCAAGGTAATCCCGCTCTTGGTCGGTAAGCCAGGTAAAAGACATCACGGCTTCTCTGAGATCGCTAATTTCCTGATCCGTTAGGTCAGCATCCGTCCAGGCAAGGTATATAAATGGAATAAAAGCGATGAGATTGGGATTTTCAAGAGCACGACCAGTGGCAATCATAATAGTTTTTCTTTAATCAACTACTACGAACCCTGGAGGTTTTGAAAGAGTGTAGACGTTATAGCTGCTCGTCAAAGTGTACAAGCCTATGTATTCAAGTCTTTTTTTACAAATCTTTTGATAAGGTAAAACTTTTTTCTCAACAGGTGCATCTAGCGAAGAGTACATAAAGTGACTGTAATTTCTCCCGATATCATCCGACAAGCCCAAATGGGCAGTATTCAGGCTTGGAAAGCATTGGCTCAAGTATGGTATCCCCGGATGTACCGCTTGGCTTATCGCTATTTTAACGATTCGGAAATGGCTCAGGAAGTAAGTCAGCAAACAATGGTACAAGCTTGGGAAAATGTGCATCAGTTAAGAGAGCCTGCACAATTTTCGGCTTGGATGTATCGATTACTCTGGAATCAATGCCATCAGATGAACCGAAAGGTTGCCCAGCAGCAACGCCAACAGCAGGACCTTGACAACCTTCGTAATCCGCTATCATCTTCGGATGCTGATGAGCCTCTGCTGCAACAAGAACGAGAGCGACTTGTTAAGCGGGCACTAACCTACTTACCCTCTGAACAACGCCAAGTTGTTCTACTAAAGGAATACGAGCAGCTTACTTTTAAAGAAATTGCCCAGGTGTTAGCTATTTCGGAAAATACGGCCAAATCCCGGATGTACTACGCGCTAAAAGCCCTTCGGAAACGGTTTGATCAGTGGAATATCACCTCTCAATCCCTACTGCTATGAATAAAAATCGGATAATAGGATGGATCGATGCCTTGTATACTACTTCGGAGGAAGAGAATGACCCGGAGTTGAGAGAATTACAGGAGGTACGAGCATTGTTACAATCATTACCTGATCCTCAAACTCCGCAGGATCTGAACTTACGCCAATTTCTCCCTCAGCCTTCTCAACCCCATCGATCACTTCGCTGGTGGAGTGGGGTGGCAGCTACTTTGGCACTACTACTGGCTGTTGGATACGGATGGTGGTCGATGGCACCTGACCAGTCTGAGTCAGCCTCTTCTGAAGCAAAACCTGCAATTAAAGACCCTGATTTACCAGACGCTCAACTAATGGCACTTCAGCAAGCGGTAGCTGCTCTTCAAGCCCAACACCGTAAAGATTCCGTAGAACGGACCGCGTTGGTTACCCAAGTTCAGCACCTGGAAAAATCTTTAACGAAAAGTCAGCAACAGTTGCAAGCCTATCAAGTAGTATTAAAGCAAACTCAAACCGAAATGCGGCGGCAGCAGGCTGCGCTAAAACAATCTTACCAACAGCAACTTTCCGAATGGACTACTTATCTAGAAACACAGCATCAAACCCAGACGGAGGAGTTAGCCTCTTATCTAATGCAGTGGCAAACAATCGCCCAAGACAATAGCCTAGCTACCGACTGGCTACTTACTTATTTACTTAATACCACCCCCCATGATACGATCACTCAAAATTAGCCTATCAGTTAGCCTTATTCTATGGCTATGTCACCCCGTTTGGAGTCAGGACTCACTACAGCTTCCACAGATTAACCAGGATAGACACGTTCTGGAAACCGTACTAGACGAACTATTCGCAGGTCAAGATGGAACGTTGACCGATCATTTTATCCACCAATCTACCACCAGCTTCTACCTACCCGGGTATGGACTAGTTTTCCAAGCTCCTACTTTCCGCCCTCGGGTAATATTTGCTGAGCATCCGCGTACTGCTCAAAGCAAACAGGCAGCGCTTCCCCAAGAGTCAGTAAAAAGCAAACGGGCGATGCAGGAAGATGTGATTACCGAAATACTAACCACATTTCTGGTACGCTACGGGCGTTTAGCCCGATCATTGCCCCCCGGGGAGCGTATCCTGGTATACTACCAAGAGTTTGACTCTTTTCGGCATTTTGCATTTCAGCCCTTTGCCTCTCAGCAGAAAACACCCAAATCATTATCTGTTGTACTAAGTGCACAACCTGCTCAATCGCAGGTACAAGTACACCGACAGCCTGAACAAGAAGATGAGTCCTACCATATTCTATCCCGCATTTTTTCTCAGCGGTTGGATGGTGACCAGGCAGGAGCTGTACAACAAGCAGGCTTTCGCCTTAAGAACTTGTATTACCAAAGCATACCGAAATTTGGGGTGCTCTATTATCTGAATTTCACTCCTTATTCTTCACTGAACAACCAGTTTGTATCGGCTGTACGCAAAATGCGGGAGCGAGATGCAGTTACCGATAGTAGCACTCAAGTACTGGCCAAAACCATTCAGCAAGGAAAAACTCGGCAGAATAAGCAGATCCAGGAAGGTTATCCATTAGCACTAGAAGAAGTAAAAAGCTACCTGCTAGAGTACGGACGCACGTTAGTAGACCTGCCTGACCAACAGCAGGTAGGAATTGTAATAGATTGGCCCGAATGCAAGAAGTGCCAAATACCAGAGCAGACCATCATGACGGTTACCGGAGAGGTATTACGGCAGTATAATCTTAATGAACGTACGCTCTCCGACGCTAAGGAAAGAATTCGGCTACTACATGTCGGGAGATAATTAAAACACTGAAGGGCACCACGGTGAACGTCACCATTCCCAAGGGAATCGACAGTGGGAAAGCATTGCGCTTGAAGGGATTAGGGATGCCTAACTACCAAAACTCTAATCAGACAGGTAATCTGTTTGTACAAGTGAAAGTAGTCACTCCTAGAAATTTAACCGCTGAAGAAGAAAAACTGCTAAAGAAGCTACAGGCTATTCGCAGTAACTCCTACAGCTACGCTTCATAGTTAATAACTTTTATAAGAATTTGATGTCTAACAACTTTATAGGAATACCAGGCAATCTTATATTTGGCGGAATAGGTAGAACCACACCAGTTAATGAAACTTCTAACCCTTCTCTTTTGAACTCTTTTGGAATGCTTGTCACAAAAAGTACAGAAGGATGATCTTTGTATTTAATTCCTAAATCGTATTCAATATCACTTAGTTTTGTAACAATGCCATTTATGTTTCTGAGTGTATCACCTTCAACTATATTAATAGGCTGATATGTTTTGGATTCGTACTCACTGCCATTTTGGGGGGTTGATGTACTAGCTGTAGAAACTTCATAGCTGCAAATACAACTGTTAGAAAAAAATAGTACGCATACCGTAAGTAAAAAGTACCTACACCATTGACTAATTTTCATAGCATATCAGCGATCGGTTGCAATTCTAAATTTACTATATCACTATTATTAACAAAATTAGCTCTAAAAGTTACTACAGCCCAATGCATTCTATTAATTTGCCCCTGCGTAAACTCCGTCATACAGGTGTCAAAAGAATAGTCCATATAATTGTGAATAGGATCTAGACCATTATGTTGAGGACAAGAATCTCTTTCTTTTGGACAACCAGATGTATGAGATCGCTGAGGAGGAGTATCTTCAACTTCATCGCCCCCCTTACAGCCGCCCTCAAATGTATGCCAGAGACCTAAATAATGACCGATTTCATGAATAACTGTTTTTCCTTCATTGTAATTAGTTTGACTTTCCCCTGGCAATGATGTGTATCTAATAACCACACCATCTATCATAGTACTCTCTGGTGAAGAATCTATATCCCATGGAAAAGTGGCATATCCTAAAGCATTTTTACATGAAGTTACATAAATATTTAATGTGTTTTCTGGATCTTCTCTGAGTTCTTTTTTCATTTCAATAGATGCATCATCTTCTTCGTAGGTACTTTGATTTACTCCAGAATTGAAATATTTATTATTTTCAATGTAGCGTGTCTCATGAACAAAACGAATATTTACTTCGCCATAGATTTGGTTCATCAGAGAAACCTGATTCTCGATAACTACACTATCGACTTTACCTACTCCTGTAGACGAATGAACCACATGAAAAATAACAGGAATTAAGATACTATCAGAGAATAGGGCTCTTAGATTACTAATTTTCGGAACTCTAGGAGCCTCAAGAGGTGCATTGTCTACACTAGCACACCTCAGTATTAAATCCTCTTCTGTAGAAGAAATATTCAGCACAGTGGGAGTTTGTTGATAATATTTGCTTTCAGGTAATGCAGACTTAAAATCTTCTATACTATAAGTTGGTTGAGTTCCTTCTTCGAAAACATCATCTGGTTTGGAGGTTTCTTCAGTTGTGATACCTTGATTATTACTGCAGGAGCATTTAAAACAAACACAGGAAGCAACTAACAAAAATATTAGCGTACAATTTGATAGGAATAAGGTCGTTTTCATGTAACTTGACGTGAATTTTAATTTAAATTAATAGTAGTTATAAATCATATTGAATACCAATATAACCTTTGGGCGGCCAATTGAAATCGTAAGTAATATCTTCTTCAATATCAGCAGTACCTGATATTTTATCACCGATCTTAAGATCATTCAGTTGCTTTATCCACGTCGAGGCAAAACCAAATGAAAGATTAAACTTTTGACCCACATTTATCCCTATCCCTGAGAACAATACTGGATAATCTGTATTAGCCCCTACTCCTACTTGGAAAAATGGTACAAGAAGAGAATTCTCAAGATACAGATTAAAATTTACCATAGCATTAAAATTAATCCGCTTAAATTCTTCTGTTCCAGCATCTGAGACTAGCATTTGACCCGTAGGATCGGATTCGGTTCCGAACTGAGGGAACTCCAAAAAAGTATAGGCTATTCCAGCTGATACTTCTGGTACAAATCTTTGAAACTTTCTGAATCTTAACGTCTTTTTTACCACTTCTTTACCTTCTGACTTGATAATTTCGTTTTCATCAGAAAGGCTGTATCCAGATTCACTTATTGTTATAGTAAAGTTACTAATCTTATTCGGAGTTACACTGACAGTTGCAGTATTAACTTTTACTACCCATGGAACATCAACTCCATCTCTTTTGGCATCTTTTTTCATTGAATCTACTTTTTCAAATGCTTCTTTAAACACCTTCAATCGTTTTTCGTGCTGCTTCTTAATTGTTCTGGCATCCTGTATTACTATATCCATCAATGTTTTTAATAAAAAATTGTCGATTTTTATAGGACAGGTCGTACTTTTGACACTTGTCTCAAGATCATTAGTTAATGATTCTAACTTGGCTAAATGTTTATTTGCATCTGATAAAAAACTTGAAGCTTTGTTTATGATTATATCAGTCTGCTCCTCATCCTCAAAGTCTAATTCTTTAAGTTCTTTGAAGTTACTTGCTAGTTGCTCTTTTAGATTCTTTTGATTTAGATTAATAATATTCTTTAAGGCCTTCTGTAAATCTGTGATATCACAATCAGAGGCGGCTTTTTCTGCTTCGATTACTAACCGTACACCTTTTAAAACTGCTAAATTTTCTAAAACGTCGCTTATACTAGCTAAGGCTTTAGATGCTGCAATCATGATTGGATCATCAATGATTTCTATCTCTGAAGAGAATGAGTAATTAAGTGGATTAATCGGCCTCATATAAATATTCATATTTTTCCTCACCAGAAAAATAGTAGAATCTTCATAGTCAATGAATTCACTAGGCCTATCGTTGATGTCGTACTTAATTTTGTTATCCTCAAGCTTGAGGAAAATTTTCTCCCTTTTATCAACATTTTTTCCGTTGGTAAAGACTTCTTTAACTGTTTGACAGTAGCACAATGTGCTCATGCATAATGTTAGGAAAGAAAATATAACAATTACACGCATGTTAAATGCTTAGACCAATCTTTTACAGAACGTATTAATATAGTCGAAAAACTGACAACTTAATATGTTGTGTTTCTCTTGTCAATAAAAACCTTTTTATTGATTATTACAAAATATTTGTGTCTAAAAATCGAAATATCCCATACATTGCTATGATGATATACCAAAATCTACAAATAGAATAACACCTCTTTATTTCAAAATCAATTTGCCATATCCTGGTACATGTCAATGTACTTTTGATCGAGTTCTTTAGAATCTTGGTACTTCACCCGAAGATCATCCAGATCTTGATGAAGCTTTTCAACTACTTCCGCGTAAGCTGGATCATCGTAGACATTGTTCATTTCTTGGGGGTCTTTCTTACGATCGTACAGTTCCCATTCGTCTACGTCGTAGTAAAAGTGAGCTAGTTTGTAATCTTCAGTCACAATCCCGTAGTGGCGTTTTACCATATGCACCGACGGGTATTCGTAATAGTGGTAGTACACGGCATCGCGAAAGTTTTCGGTTTCGCCTTTAAACAGCGGAATTAAACTTTCACCCTGCATATCCGACGGGGCATCCACTTCTGCTACCGCTAAAAAGGTTTGGGCAAAGTCGAGATTCTGCACCATTTGGGTATTTACCGAACCCGGTTTAACCACTCCTGGCCAGCGAACCAACAGTGGGGTTTTAAACGACTCATCGTAAATAAAACGCTTATCAAACCAGCCGTGCTCACCTAGATAAAAGCCTTGATCGGAAGTGTACACTACAATCGTATTTTCGGCTAACCCACTTTCTTCCAGATAATCGAGCACCTCGCCCACCCCTTCGTCTACCGAAGCGATACTTCCCAGATAATCTTGCATATAGCGTTGGTAGCGCCAGCGCATCAGTTCTTCCTGACTCATACTGGCGTAGTTCTCCTTAAAGTGTTGATTGATAGAATCATAAACCGCGTCCCAAGCAGCTCGTTGGGTTTCGTTCTGCCGACCTACCTCGTTAGCATAAGCTTCATGATCCCAGTCCTCAGTTTCTGGTATTCCCAAACTGTCCAATAGACTCGGACGAATCTTGGAATCTCCCGCCCAGTTCATGTGCTTTAGTAGATTCATTTCGGCCTCTTTAGCCGCCGAGCCTCGGCCTTCGTAGTCATCAAACAAGGTTTCAGGTTCAGGAAAGGTTTTCTTGACAAATTCTTTGTAGTGACGTTCAGCTGGTAACCACTCCCGGTGCGGTGCCTTGTGCAAGTACATCAGTAAAAATGGTTCATCAGGGTTACGCTCCTCTTTTAACCAACCCAAAGTCATATCTGTGATAATATCGGTAGTATAACCTTCCACCTGCACCCTTCCTTCATCTTTAGTAATAAAGTCAGGATTATAATATCTACCTTGCCCAGGTAAAATCTTAAACTGATCAAAACCTTTCGGACTGTTACCAAAGTGTAGTTTACCGAACATAGCCGTCTGATAACCAGCATCGTGCAGTAACTGCGGAAAGGTCACATTCGTCGTATCAAATGGGAAACGATTATCGATTTTACCATTCAGATGACTGTGTTTTCCGGTCAGTATTACTGCCCGGGACGGAGCACAAATAGAATTGGTCACGCAGGCGTTAGTGAACAACATACCTTCCTGAGCGATACGATCAATATTGGGGGTTTCTATCAGCTTATCAGAGTAAGCACTGATTGCCTGATAGGCATGATCATCCGACATAATAAATAGTATATTCGGACGCTGGGCAGTTTCCTCCGATTGCTGGGCTTCGGATTGGCACGACCAAACTGCAACTGATAAAATCAAGGAGAATAGTAGTTGACGTATGTTGTTCATAGCTAATAGGAAGGTTTGACTCTACCGCAATAGTACGTAGAATTTAAAGCATTTCCTGGTTATTCGTCTCTTAAAGCATGTATCGGATTCGCTAATGCAGCCCGAGTGGCATGAAATAAGGTGGTGAAGATTGCCGCTATGAGCACCACTGATCCCCCAAGTAGAAATTGATTAACAGAAAAGGCTGTCTTATACGCGAATATTTGAAGCCAATGGCTCATCACCAGCCAAGTAATAGGAACAGAAAAAGCAAATGCTAAGAGTACATAGAGAATAAAACCTTTCTGAAGTAGATGAATAATGTTCCAGAAACTAGCTCCATGCACTTTGCGTATTCCTACTTCTTTGGCTTTTCGTTCTACGGTAAAGTTAATCATGGCTAATAAACTAATACATGAGATGATAACCGCCACGATGCCAAAAATTCTAAATAGCTTACCTGCCTGATAATATGCCGCGTGTTCATTCTGATACCGATCAGCCAATAATATGTAATCTATTGGGTAGCTCGGATTTACTTCTTTGTAAGCCTTTTCAATGTATGCGACCGTTTCGTTCTCGGTGCCTTCTCTTATACTTACATACACATTTCCAGAACTACCGTAGACAATAAATAACGGGTCAATAGCTTCGGTGAGACCCCAATAGTGAAAATCTTTTGTGACTCCAATGATAGTTCGGTCTTCTTCTTCGCCCGGTAATCTCACCTTCTTACCAATTGCCTCATCCCAGCCCAACATGCGAGCGGCTGCTTGATTAATCACTAGCGATTCATCCTCGGTCAAACGGCCATCGTAAAACCTTCCTTCAACCATTACGATGTCTAACGTCTTAGTAAATTCTTCATCGGCGGTCATGGGTCTCACTGTGATGGGCTCCTCACTACTTTTTCCCTCCCAATCAGAAATTTTCATATCAAAGTAGACATACTCAAAAGAGCTCTGAGATACATTCAATATATTGGAATGTTGTTGAAGTTTATTTCTAAAAGTAGGAAAAGAGGCAGTAACCTGATCATTTAATTGGATAGATAGCACATGATCTTTACTATATCCTAGCTCCTTCTCTTGAATGAAGGTAAGCTGCTGTTGAAAGATTAATAGGCTGATAATCATACTGATACTCACACAGAACTGAAGAATAACCAGTCCTCTTCGTAAAGAACTACTCGAAAGCGTATGTTCCTTATTATTCCGCAATAAAGCCATCGGTGAAATGGTTTTCAGTGTAAGCGCTGGTAACACCGTATTGAAGAAAACCATACTGAGTGATACGCCAAGTATAACCCAGATGATGTAGTTAAGATGCAAAGTTTCCGTAAGGTTCAGCAAATCGAAACCGTCATAGTACCTCTGGAAAAAAATTAGTAATAGACCTGCTATGATGAGTGCAAACGATGTGTGGAGAAACGCTTCTACAAAATATTTATGAGACGCTTGCCAGTAGCCAGCACCTAGTAATTTTTCTAAGCCAATCTGTCGGAAATGCGTAACAAATCTTGCCGTAGTCAGGCTCACGTAATTAAGACAGGATAAGACTAAGATGACAATACCAGCAATAGTAAATAACCAGATGAGATTCATATTACCACTTTGGGGAAAGAAAGGTCGCATCTTGTTGTGGAAATAAAAATCTGAAAGAGCGATGAGTCGGGACGACCATTTTGGTTTATTAATGGTATCATAGAAAATCTTCAGGCTATTCGTAGAAGATAAGAACTGTTCAGGGTCTACTGACTCATCTAGTTGGATCAATGTGGCACAAAACCAAGCACCCCACTTTTGTTCGGTTATCGGCTCAAATGGAATCACAAAGTCAAATTGAAAAGAAGAATTCTGTGGCATATCTTCCAAAACCGCAGATACCATATGAGGCTCTTCTTGGTTGAGTGTAAGAATTTCGCCGATGGGATTTTGGTTGGGAAAATATTTATTCGCTATGCTCTCCGTGAGGATAATCTTATTTCCCTCAAAATTGATGGAGTTCCCCTCTTTAAAGGAAAAGTCAAACATGCTGAAAAATGACGAATCTACTTTAGCCCCTTTCTCAAATAATTGCTGGTCGCCTACTTTCATGAGCATTCCATCGTGAAAGTAACTATATCGAGAAGCCCGAATAACTTCAGGAAACTCTGAAGCTAAAGAAGAAGCCAATGGTGCAGGAGTTACTACACTTTCTTCCCATCCGTCTAGCAGTAGTTCCACCATGAAAATATTATCCTTCTTACTATGAAATTCATCAAAGCTGAGTTCACTGGCTACCCATAGGAAAACACCTAGACAACAGGCTAGACCCAGACCTAATCCTGCTATCTCGAGTAGCGATGCAGCTTTTTTCCGGCGCAGGTTACGCCAAGTGACTTTAAGATGATTGTGTAAAAGGCTCTGATAGTTCATAGGAAAATTTGGCAAAGTGTAATGAATTAACTCTGGACGAAATAGGAGAAGTACTTCCTGGTATAAAAAAGAATTGGCTGCTTGACGCCCCCAGTCGGCCTGCCTGCGGTAATACGTTTCCAATAAGTCTCCTTCAATATCGCTATGGTATTCTGGCTTACAGAACCATTTTAGTAATTTGAAAGGAAACCTTGGAGGTGGGGTTTGCTCTTTCTTCATCTATTTTAGATTTAGAATGAGTTGAGGCAGTGCATCCCATAAGCTATTTCTGGTTTCTCTTGAGCATTCCAGCAACTGTTTCCCATAGGGAGTGATCTCAAAATATAACTTGGGTCGCCCGCCTCTCAAGGGGTTCGTTTCACCATGAGCTGATGTAAGATATCCTTTCCTCTCCATGCGTCTGAGGGTGACCTGTAGCGATCCAATACTAACCGAACGATTAAGCCGCTTTTCAATTTCTTCTCGAATAGAAACTCCGTAGGCATTACCATGCAGAATACCAACCGTCAGTAAAACAACTTCTTCAAACTCACCCAAATGGCTCTTTCTCATTTTCAATACTGTTTTGTAGTATTGCAAAAATAGCATAATTTAAGCGTTTATATAGCAATGTAGTATTCTTTTCTCAAAAATAGTTGAACCTAGAAAAAGGTCGAAGGCCCGGCGAGTTTCTAACAAATGGATTTTAGTGTATCTTTATCCAAGTCAGAGGAAAGTAATTAATCCAAGTTGCTACTTACAAATCTATGTACTTGATTAGACCAAAGGCCATCACAGTGAGAAACACTTTGTATTGAAAGCCCTCGATCGTGACGGCATGGATTTTCTTCGGGAGCCGAGCGGTGATCTGGCTGA
>JBCCTI010000096.1:0-21640 GCA_039198955.1 Bacteroidota bacterium
ACTGTTCCCCATGACGAAGAGTGCCATTCGGGCAATGGACGCTATTCAGGAGTTCTCAAAAAGTGAAATAAACCAAGAAGTTTCCCGCTTCGTGATTTCGGGGGCTTCCAAACGGGGCTGGACTACCTGGCTAACCGGAGCTAGTGATGAGCGAGTGGCCGCCATTGCGCCCATGGTTATCGATATGCTGAACATGCCTGTTAATCTTGATTACCAAGTAAAAGTATGGGGTGATTATAGTGTGCAAATTCAGGACTATGTAGAGCTAGGTATTCCGCAGGATGTACATTCCGAAGACGGCAACGAGATTACCCAAATGATAGACCCTTATTCGTACCGGGATAAGCTAACCATGCCCAAGATGCTATTTATCGGTGCTAACGATGAGTACTGGCCGATAGACGCGGTGAAGAACTACTTTGACGATATTCCCGGTGAAAACTTTATTCATTATGTCCCCAATGCGGGTCACGATCTGGGGGACGGAAAACAGGCGTTGGGTGCGCTGAGTGCTTTTTTTGGTACTACCCTTCGAGAAGAAAAGTATCCGACCTGTGAGTGGGATATTTCCGAAAAGAACGGTGAAATTACGCTAAAAGTAAAAGCTACCCCTGACCCGCTGGTGGATGTTGTACTATGGTCAGCCGATTCGGAAGACCGAGATTTCCGCGATGAGGAATGGATAAGTCAGAGCTTGGGAGTCAAAAATCAAAAGAACATTAAGGCCAACATTACTTATCCAACCTCAGGTTTCAAAGCCTTTTATGTAGACTTGAAATACACTGATGCTAACGGTAACGTGTATTCCCAGAGCACTCAGTCTTACGTAGCTGATGAAGACGAAGTATTCATTAATAGTACAGTAAATTGATTGATTCTACTTACGTTTACTAACGTAGCTACGGCACCATAAGTACAAATTTGCCTACTAAGATTAATTTTATGATTATGAATACAACAACCATAAACTACCCTACACTCGCCCTCATTATACCGATGCTGATTGGGCTTCTCGTGATGTTTTCCCACCAACCAACCTTCGCTCAAAATAGCGATAATTCGGCGTCGCAGACGTGGGCTGAGAAGTTGGGGTATCCCTCCGGCAAAAGAGTAGTGATTCTTCACGCAGACGATATTGGTATGAGCGAAGGTGCCAACATTTCAGCGAAAAATTATCTCAAAAACGACCACATCCAATCAGTAGCGGTTATGCCCCCCTGCCCCAGCTTTGAGGAATTTATTGAGTGGGCTAAGGAGAACCCTCAGGAAGATGTTGGGATTCACCTAACCCTTACCAGCGAATGGAAAACCTACCGTTGGGGTTCGGTAGCTGACCCCGCCGAAGTGCCCGGATTAATCGATCTGGAAGGAAAACTATGGCGTAGCGTTCGGGAGGTAGTGGAGCACGCTTCAGCGGAAGAAGTGGAAAAAGAGATACGAGCTCAAATAGAAAAATCAATTGCACTCGGGTATCGCCCTGACCATATTGATACGCACATGGGCACACTTTATGGTTCGCATGAATTTACTGCGGCTTATACCAAAGTAGCTGAAGAATACGGCATTCCGGCGATGGTGATTGATATGTCTAATCCGGTCGTCGTGGAAGGGTTCCGACAACAGGGCTACCCGATTACGGAAGAAATGCTGGCGGTGGTCAATAATTATAAATTACCCAAACTAGATTATTTTTACTCAGTGGGAAAAGCGGATACGTACGAAGAAAAGTGCCAGAAGTTCTACGATTTAGTGAAGTCCTGGCAACCCGGATTGATCGAGATTATCTTCCATCCTTCCGAATATTCCGAAGATCTAAAATCAATCACTGGTTCTTGGCAACAGCGCGTTTGGGAAGCCGAGATGTTCGCCGATCCTGATGTAATTCAGTTCCTAAAAGATGAAAACATTATCTTCACCAACTGGAAAGAAATCATGGAACGCTTTAATGAGGGAGTCGTTCGTAATTAATAATTTTGAGCAGCGCTATGAACTTTTAGTCCTAGAGCAAGCGGTTCCAATTCCAGAACAATTACGGTGATATAACTCTTTTGGAGCAGGATAGTGCAAATCGGCATTTCATCGAAAATGACGGAAAGCTATTTAGAACCCAGTTGATTTATAGGTGTATTTATATCTGGATAGCTATTAATCAAATGAATTTTCTTTTCAATCCTTCGACCAATAGTCTTTATAGAATCATTTTTTCGGAACGACTTGGGTAATGCCTTTAACAGTTTGCGGTAATGCATATCTATAGTAGCAAGAACGTGTATGTTTGAAAGGTCTTGACTATTGACAAGCTTTTCTAATCTGTCAAATTCAACAAACTCTTCCGAAGCAAGTATTGATGACGCGAGAAACAACTGGAACTCAAGCTTTAGTCTATCATCTTCTTCTAAATCGTCACTTAGCCTATCAAACATATTATCAAACTCGCTTCCCAACGCTTCCTTCAACGTAATCGACCAATAGCTATATTTAAACCATCCTCCAAAAATCTGTAGGAGTCCATATTTAGAAAAATTCTTCCAGAATTCAGCATCCTCACTATTATCTTTCTCTATCGTATGTATTGTTTTAGTAGTACCATTTAAACCACGTCGGACGCCCTTTATTCTATTCTCAATAGGTGTATTGTATAATGCCTGAAGTAACTTTCCTATTCCACTAATATTTACAATAGTCTCAGACAATTTTAATGGCTCACTTTTCTCTAAAATATCATCTAAAAGCTTAGGAGAGTCTTTACTCATTCCAGCAAAAAAGATAGCAACATTTTGCCACCAGAGATCATTAAAATTATCAATGAACAAATGGCGATCTGATTGTCTATGATGAAAAATCTCATATGCAGTAAAGTACTCTTGAAAGGATTGATGCTTGAATAATACCTCATCTTTATCGTTGACGTACAACAAGCCAACCCTATCCAGTATTTCATCTAACACCTGCTGCACGTCGAGTGCCTGTCCCCTTTCTTTAGAGTATTCCTTAACCAAGGTTAACAATTCGCTCTTAGACAAACTGTTTTTGAGATTGATATGGAGGTGCTTTGCTATGTGACATAGTACTCTCTGTTTTATACCGATCTCTATCAAATCAGTAGTGGATGTAGCCTTTCCGATTAGTAGGTTCACAAAGCTATCATACAGGTCAGATATGGTAGCGGGAATTTCAACCTCCTTTTCATCAAAAAGCATTGTAATCAGCGCAATGGTCAAAGGAGTTTTAGGTAGCTTCTCAAGTATTTCAGAATCTTGTAAAGATTTTAAAAGAGATTTAGACCTTATGATATTCTCCCCAAAATAATTATTTAAAAAGCTTTCTACTTGAGTATAATTTAAATCCTTTATCTCAATGTACCGAAATCCAGCAGTTTCACAGTTATAGAATAAGTAGTCGGAAGGCCTCGAAGAACAAATTACTTTTATGTTTGGATATTTAGTATTAAAAAATTCAATTGATTTAAGTGCCTTTTCCTTAGACTCTACCTTAGCAATCTCATCAAGAGCGTCTATAAATATTACACAACTATTTTTATCTAGGATTTCACTGTAATCAATAGCAAGATCCTTGTTCCAATCTCTACTAAAAAACCCTTCAATAGCCTTTATCAAGTCAAACTTGCTGGCTTCTATATCTCTAAAATTTATGATTATTGGATAAAACTCAGTATCATTTCGCAAAGAATTTTGAGTAACTATCTCAGTTGACAAGGTTTTAAATAAGGTAGACTTTCCACAACCAGGTTCACCAATTATAATAGAATTATTAGGCAAGCTAATCACAGTGTTTGATGACCTTTGAACCCAATCTATAGATCCATCACTATCAGTGACTCGCTCCATGAGCTTTGGTTCTATCAAACTGGAAAGGAACCTCTCAGCTTTCTTATCATCTATATTAAGTGACTTTAAAACACTGTCAAACTTGGTTCTTTCTAACAAACGAGCAATATACTCTTTATACCGTTTAGAGCCTTGAATCCAGTACTTAGGATAATACTCATCTATAAAATACACTAACCTCTCACAATCCCAAAAATCTATATTTGCTCTATCGTCGTTGTTAGCTTCAAAAATCTTATCTTTAGCACCACTTGAGAAGCCAAAATTGGTCACTACTTTGACCTTGTTTATTGGAATTTTTTTAGTCTGCTCTAAAGATTTGTATGGATACTTAAAACACTCGTACACTTGATCTTCTATTTCTTTCACTACTCCAGAACTACCTGAGACTTTCCCCTTTTTAACCACAAAAGCATACCAATCTTTTTTTCCCTCGATTTTGTCAAAACGCGAGCATATCACATCCTTACCAAACTCTGGTTTATTCCCCTTTTCGTGAGTTATCTTAACATCATCAAATCCCATTTCCGGAAGTAAGTCCGCCAGTAATGAATGTACTTGAACTTCCTTAGTGAAAGATTGGAGAAACTGTATCTTGTCAGATTTACTTTTCATTTGGAGCGTTTTGCAGAATTGAAGAATTTCTTACAAATACTATAACTCTTATCAGTGAAAATTAGATCAGAAACTTTCCAGCTCTATGCGTCAAAACAGAAAGTTTTCCAGAAAACCACTGATCTATTGACAATTCTCTGCCTGCTTATGGTGCTTATGTTTACCGTCTTTAATTGAAAAAGGCAGAAAGAGCTAACTTCCTGCCTTAAACTCTTCCGGGATCAAGTGAATCTAATACGGTTCGCCGGTGCCCTGTAGTACCCAGGGCTTAGACCAGGCACTGTTTTTTCCGTCCGGTGCGGTAAAGGCGGTTTCCTCTAGTCGTCCAACGGCTTCCATTGCGTTACTTTCGTTTACGGTCAGTTCATCTTGCATGTAGTAAAACCGTAGCGGTAGGGCTGAGCGTTGAGCGGCTTCACCCGCTTCCAGCGCGGGAAATCCGGTTCGGCGGTAATCAAACCAGGCTTCGGTAGCCGCCGTCCAACTGGCAATCCACTTCTGGGTAATCACTTGTTCCAACGTTCCATCAAACGCGGCGGACCCAGCCAGATAAGCTTCGTACTGGCCGGCTACATCCCAAGTCTCAAAAGATGCCTGAACTCCAGCATTGTAGTGGGTTTGGGCATCGCCTACGGCCCATTCGTTCAGCGCGGCTTCGGCTAAAATAAAGTAGACCTCAGCAGCAGATGATAAACGAGCCAGTAGCATTGACCCCTCAGCATCTCGGTACATTTCAGATATGGCGGAAACGTGAGGATTAGCTGAACCTTGTCCGGCACCGGCATTCAGGTTGTACCCGGCAGGTATATTGCCGACTGAAGGCGGTAAACCCACGTATTCCGGATCGGTATTGAAAGGGATACCGGGAGGAATTTGATCGGGGCTAATATAGCGTATGCCGTCAATAATGGTATTCGTTTCGGCGGGTAAGGTATCGGACACCACCAAAGGAACCGCGACTTTCTCGGCCCATACGGCGATTCTAGGATCATTACGCGTTTGCAGCGCATCTACTAGAGTCTCGCACATCTGAATACGGGTGTACTGACTACCCCCCAGATCAAACACGCTGTTAGAAGGCCAGGAATCGTCCGAGCTATTGCCTACGTAACTCATGGTAGCATCATTCTCAATACTGGTGATGATCGGATACTGCTCGGGATTACCCACTATCCTTTCTATTCCGGCCTGAGCCATTGCCGGCTCTTTTCCCGAAATTCTCATGTAATACCGTAGCTGTAGTGAATTAGCAAACATGCGCCATTGCAGGGGATCTCCGCCGTAGATCACATCCGTATCGTAGATGTTTTCGTCCTGAGCACTACGTTCATCCATGGTCAGTACAGTGTTGGCCATTTCTAAGTCAGCCAAGATACCTTCGTAGATCACATCTTGCGTATCGAAAGCTGGAAGCAGGTTTTCGTTTCCGCCTTCCGATGCATTCAAGGCGTTGGTATAGGGAGCATCGCCCCAAAGGTCAGTAATCATGCCAAAGTTATACGCTCGCATCACCAGAGCTACGCCCTGATGAAACGGTAATTCCATCGCAACCGCTCGCTCGTACATCACATTGTTGTCCCGAAGAATATTATAGTAACCCGTCCAACTCTGGTTTGACCATTCGTAATTGTTATGGCCACCCACCCAGCCGTTCTTTTGGGTATGTTGCATCACTCCGGCAATGTTACCAAACCCTAGATCTACTACATCTTTAGATGTTTGAGTGAGTACGGTAGCTAGCATCAAATTTGGGTGCACATTATCGGGAGAAACTCCGTTCGGGTTTTCATTTTTATCAATCAGGTCATCCTGACATCCGAGCAAAAAGGCGGTTGATAATGCCAGGATGGCGATAAGTTTGTTTATTGCTATTTTCATGATATTCATCTTTTTAAAAGGTCAGTCCAAGTTTAAAACCAATGGGGACTACAAAGGGTGTGACATTGTAGCGTTCTATCCCTTGCTTGAGTTGTACACCGTTACCCTGCGGGCCAGCTTCCGGCTGAAACGCTCTCTCGGGGTCTACGCCTATCTTCGCTTTCGTCCACAGTATGATGTTTCTGCTAAATACCCCCACGTTTACGTCTTGTAGCCCGATAGAATTGACAAAAGTTCGGGGGAGCTGATAGCTCAAGACTATTTCCCGTAGTTTGAGGTAGTCGGCATCGAACAGTGCGGTTTTGGTGAAATCCCAAGCATAGTTGGCCGCAAAGGGAATGTACTTAGTGCCTTCTCCGCCTAAGTTCTCCACGTACTCCCCATCTTCGCCAATGTATACACCGGGGTTAAACACCCCATCACCCAGCGTCACCCCGTCTTCAAACGGGATAGGATGACCACCCAATTCTTCGGTAGGCCCACCCACGATATTGACCCCATCGGTAATGTACTGATCTTGGTTAGCTACCAGCCAATCGCGCAGGGCATCACCTTCCAGGTCACCCGGATTAATTAGCTGATCTAACCAGCGCTGAGAGCGCATATCCGACTCCATATAGCGATAGGTTTGAGAAACAAACTCTCCGCCTTTACGCCAATCAAAGGTCATGTTTAGGTTGAATCCCTTGTAGGAAATATTAGTCTGTGCTCCCAGAATAAAGTCGGGATTAAAATTACCGATCTTGTTCTTGGTTTCAGCCGCGTTAATGGATTGCCAGCTTCCCTGATTATCCAAAATAGGATACCCAAAGTAGGGCGAGCTTTCATCTTCTACCACTACCAGCTCCCGGTCGTAAATATCCCCAATTTCGTCGCCTACGTAGGTCCAGGCCCCGCCTTTGGCATCCGTCCACAGGGTAAATATGTCGATGCCATCGGAAAGCTCCTCAATGGTCGTTCTAATTCGGGTGAAGTTAGCGCTGATGTCCCACGTCCAGTTGCCACTACGTACCGGAGTACCTCCCAGCATCAATTCCCAGCCTCGGCTAGCGACCAAACCGGCGTTAATAATTTTTGAATTAGTACCCGAGGAAGGAGGAAGGGTGAGCCCAAGTATCTGGTTTTCGTTTTCTATAGTGTAGTACGTTCCCTCAAAGCGTAAGCGATTGTTGAATAGGCCCAAATCCATACCCACCTCAAGGGAAGTAGCAATCTCTGGCTTGAGGTTTTGATTTAATAATTCTCCCGGAGTGGATAAGCGGATTGCATCGCCCCAGTTACCTACGTTATTGAGCACCGGCAGCAAACGGTAGGGATCAGTATCGTTACCCACCTGCGCCCAACCGGCTCTTAACTTGAGTAGATCAACGTTGGGCATAGATACCATTTCGTTCAACAGTGCACTCAGTGAGGCTGAAGGGTAAAAGTAAGAGTTCTCGCCTTCTGGCAGCGTACTCGACCAATCGTTGCGAGCCGTTACGTCTAAGTAGATCATATCTTTAAAACCCAAGGTTGCCAAACCGTAGACGCTATAAATAGATTTCTCGTAGATAGAGCTACCGTAGTCGAGGTTCTCCGGGGCAATATTATCCAGTGTATATAAACCGGGAATAATCAATCCGCCACCTCTTCGGCGGGTAGCGTTTCTTACATTCCTACCGCTTTGGTTGAGGATATTACCCCCTGCCGACACGGATACACTAAGCTGATCTAACACTTTAGAGTAGGTAGCTAGTATGTCACTGTTGTTTTCCCGGCGGGTCAGGTTAATGATACCGTAGGCGCCGTTAGGCTCTAGGGTATAGCTCGGAGCCATTTTTGTTTCTCGCTCTTCAGTATACTGATCCATGGAAACCCGTCCCATAATGCTGAATGAAGGGGTAATCTGCCAGTTGGCTCGCACGTTACCGAAGAATCGGTCTCGGACGAAACTATTCTCTATCTCATTCGCCAAAAAGTAAGGATTATTCGCTTCACCCGGTAAATGTGACCGTTGCTGAACACCTTCTCGGCCCGGCTCCCAGTAGTCTTCTAAATCCCGGATGTCTACATCGGGAGTGACGGCGTAGGTCCACTGTAACGGATTTGCCCCCCGATTACCCGCTGGACGATTGTTAGAGTGGCTACGGTTGAAATTCAGACTGCTACTAACCTCTACGTTTTCGTGAACCTTCACCGAAGAATTGAGACCGATAGAATTTCGAAATAAATCGGTATTAGGAATAATACCTCGACTGCTCATGTTGGAATAGGTCAGTCGGTAGTTCATCCACTCATTACTATTGGCAATAGCAATGTCATTGTTAGAAGCAATGCCGGTCTGCAAGAAATTTCTCACGTTGTCGGGGTGAGATTCTAATGGCAATGCCTGAGGAATACCGTTTTCATCCAATGGGCTATTCCACTGGATAGCTTCGTAGCCTCGATCGAGCTCCGGGCCGTTTCCGGCGGGAATCACTAACGATCCAAGTATAGGAACAGCATCAACCAAGTCTTGATTGTAGATGACTAATGGTAAGTTGAATAGTGCGTACGGGTTATTATCTGGCGTGTAGCTTCGGCCACCCATCGCGAAGTTTTGCTTCATATCCAGGAATTGGGTAGGTCGGTCAAATACAGTATTGGAAGATACGGATACGGTCATCCTGTCTACTCCGCTACCCGATTTGGTAGTGATTAGCACTACTCCGTTGCCCGCCCGAGATCCGTAAAGGGCAGCGGCACTAGGTCCCTTCAAAATAGAAATGCTCTCAATATTGGCAGGGTTTAAGTCGGATATAGCATTACCGTAGTCCACCCGGTTATCACGCCCCACTTCACTCACATTGTTTAGCGTATTGGCTACCGGTACACCATCAATCACAAACAGAGGCTGATTATCGCCATTGAGGGAAGTAGCTCCGCGAATAACCATGCTGACCGAAGAACCCGCCGCTCCGGTTGAATTAATAGTAACTCCCGGCACTTTACCCGCCAACCCGTTTAGCACGTTTTCCTGCGCTACCCGGCTGAGTTCCTGTCCTTCTACCTCCGCTACCGAATAGCCCAGCGATCGTTCCTCCCGCTTAATTCCTAGTGCGGTTACAACCACTTCCTCCAGCGATTCAGTGCTAGTGGCTAGAGAAATATCCACTACGCTTCGGCCATTAACCGGAATCTCTTGGGTTTGGTAACCCACAAACGAAATGACCAGCACTGGATTCTCGCTAGTGGTTTGAAGGGCATAGCGACCATCAATGTCGGTAATCGTACCATTTTGGGTATCCTTCTCAATGACGTTCACCCCCGGAAGTGACTCGCCATCTTCGGCCGAGGTTACCTGTCCGGTAATGGTTGCAACGGCTGCTCCACCACTGACTACAGATGCAGCCGTCTTTCGGGTTAAACTCGGTTCATCAGCCCGTACGTTACTCTGTAAGAGTGTGGCAGTCAGCAGAAAGATCGCTGGCCTGATTAGCTTTTGCTTGTAAAATTGTAGTATCATATTTCTGAAGATTAAGTGATAGCGTTAATAGCAAGCCCTTCTTGCAATGTGGCAGGTATCTTGTAATCAATCTCATTTTTGGTGCTAAGTGAGATTGCTCCGTTTTCTGGCAAGTAAAGAGTGGGATATTGATACCGAGTTTTAGGAGAAAGTGCTTTGCAGTAAGAGTATGAAACTCAGCCAACTGAGTCAGCCTATCGTAGGCTATTCTCCCATTTTTCAGGAACGGGGTAAGTATAACCGGAATGAAACCTTTCTCAAGGTAATTCATTGAAGGGTAGTAGTAGGTTGAATATCTCCTTAAATGTACAATGGGATTACTGCCAATTCGTGTAGCTTCTTGGCTAATTTTTATAGCATCTTAGCATAAGAAAAAGGAGACAGGAGTTCGGAAACCGAAGACTGGAAAAGGCCAATGGTTAACTACTTATTAACTTCCGGGTTGTAAATTCGGTGCTTCCTAAAACCTGTCCGGTTTTCGGTCTCCTGTCTCCAGACTCCATTTCTAGCTACACCAAGTTTCGGCTAAGATATTTCCTCTTATACTCCATTGGAGTGACTTTCGTTACCTTCTTGAAGTGTCGATAAAAGTTAGACACATTATTAAAGCCGCACTCAAAACAAATAATCTCAGTAGCCAATTTGTCTTCAACCAATGCGCGGCAGGCGTGACTAATTCTTATTTCAGTCAAAAAATCAAAATACGTCTTTTGGGTTGTTAGCTTAAAATATCGGCAAAATGAAGTAATACTGAGGTTAGCCATCGCTGCTACTTCTTCTAAGCTGATATCTTTTTTGTAGTTGGCCAAGGTATAGGAATATATCTTATCAAGACGGGCCATTTCTGAATTATCCTTCTGAAAAGAAGCATAGGGTGAAGCAATAGTTTCAAATTCATTGGTTTCCGCCAGTATTTTAAGTATCGAGAGCAATACGATAAGTCGGTCGAGGTTCGTAGCTTCGGTAGCAGCGTACATCAACTTAGCAACTTTCGCTCTGGTTTCCCCTTTAATTTCTAAGCCTCTTTTGGCTTTCTCCAGAAGTTTGGGAATTAAGTATGCTTCGGGTAACCGCAGAAGATCACGACCCAAACATCCGGGCAGAAAATGCAATACCATAGCTTCTACTTTCAAGCCCTTTTTTCCTTGAAAATACGTTTCATTGCATCGCCAGGTATGGGGCAGGTTCTCGCCTAGCAATAGCATTTCGCCAGCCGAAAAATTTCGGATAGTATCGCCAATAAAGCGCACCCCTTCACCCCGAATGGTATAATGTAACTCGATTTCTGGGTGATAGTGCCAGATTGTGCCAAAGGTAGGCAGAATATCGTGCCGGATACTGTAAGAACTCTGGGGGTTGATTGGTACTTTGTGAAAGTGAGGTTTCATCGGTTAATAATGATCAGTCAACTATTTATTATTCAAAGTGTCCCTCAAGGTTAATCCTTTTCAGAAGAGAGACTTAATTCAAATTTGTTAATAGTAGATTGACTTTCTCACAGTACGCGGACTATACACTACGGATTCTAGTGTATTTCATCTAAGATATAATCTTTTGAGAATATTTTACAGTGAACAGACTGGAAATTATCAAATGTTTACCCTGGGGGAAATATGCTACTTTAAAATCTTCCGCTAACCTGTATCCCAAATTTTTAATTTGGTTCTTTTTAAGCCAGCTCGACAGCGTGGCCTCCCTGACCTTATAACGGGCTGTGATAAACTTTTGGGTAGACCCATTGTTAAGCAACGAATAATACCTGGATACTTTTCGCCAAGAGAAATAATATTGAACCCTAGTGCATGGCAAAATTCAACTGAATCGCAGTCTGTTTCTGCTCACTCGGTTGGTGCATGGCTAGGAATACCAATTAGCTCGGAATAATCTCCATACCTAGATCAATGTCTTCAGAAAACACTTCTGCTTCCTCTAGGAGGTCTTCATCATCCTTAGGATAGTACCACCTGAGAACGACAGTTCCGCCTTGCTGGTGGTATTCATCCAAGAAATCCAGCACTTCTAGTATTCCTTTAGAAGAGCTAGTATTGAAATAGGTAAGCTTAATATCAAAATGAATAGGTCGCCCGGTTTTAGCATAGGTACGTAGCCAAGTAACCAAATTACCGTAAAATTCCCAAGTTTCTTCCAAGTAAGACTCTCCTTCTAAGAGGCAGTGTCCAGATTGGGCATCAAAACTTACGTGAGGAGTAAAGTACGTTCCCTTCTCGCCCTGAATTTCTAAGTTTGATAAATTAGTTGTTTCCATCTTGTTATTTTATTTGTTAATGTTAACTGATAATGTGAATAATGCGTATTTGTCGTCAATAGCCTGTACCTGAATTTCTAGCGGATTATCCGCCAGAATCGCTACCTGTACCAGACCAACTCCTGCTCCTTTACTCAGTTCATCGGCAGGCAGTCGTCGTTTGTGACGTTTCAGCTTTTGCAACTCATCCCGATCCAGTGAGTTAATCGTTTGACAGCTCTCAATGAGTTGATCCACGTGTTCGCAATTGACAGTGTTGCCGCAGGAGAAGACATAGTGGTTTTCCAACTCTAAGATCTGTAGCATACCCACGCTATCCACCCGCCTCGCGTAACGGATTTTTTCGGAGGAATAGTACAGTATGTTTTGAGCTAACTCCATAAATATGGAGAACACCTTCCGGCTGGCCTGCGGATGATCAGCAGTCAAATCCGGTATATCCTGACCAATTTCAGCCATGATCACCGGGGTAACGGGTCCTTTATAGGAAATAAGAATTCGTTGATCTTGTGTAACGAAGTGACCAAGCGTTTTTGTGGGTGCTATCATTATCTTATATTTTTAGACCTACTTATGCAATTAAACTCTAATGCCAATTAAATTAATATCATCTCGCTGTTCAACGTCTTGTTGGTGAGCATCTAGGGCTGCCTCAAACCTTATCCCTTGCTCGGCCATAGGTAGGTGGTTTATCTCATTGATTAGCTGACGCAATCGTTTAGACCCGAAGCGTTCCCGCTCGGGATTCGCCTGATCAATATAACCATCGGTGGTTAAGTAAACACAGTCGCCCGGCTTAAGCCTAATCTGCTGTTGGGTGAATGACTTTTCTTTTCTTTTATCTCCAATGGATTTAGTATCGCCTTTTACTACATGCAGTTGATCATTCATCACTATGAATAAGGTATTTTTTGCCCCGCCGTAATTCATTAATATTTCTCCACCTACCTCCTCCAGCACGCATATTCCCATATCCATACCGTCCCGATTTTTCTCCTCATCATGCCGTAGTTTCTGACGTACCTTCACATCGAGGTAACGTAGTATCTCAGCGGGATCAGTCAGGCTGTGTTCGTTTATGGCTTCGTTAAGTAAATTATTACCAATAAGTGAAACCAGCGATCCGGGCACTCCATGGCCGGTACAATCAATCACGGAAACGATTTTTTTAGTATCTAGCTGGGAGACCCAGTAAAAGTCTCCTGACACTATATCCTTTGGACGATAGATTACAAAATTTTCGGGTACAATCGCGGCACACTGTTGTTCACTAGGTAGGATAGAAAATTGAATACGCTTGGCGTAACGGATGCTTTCTTGTGTTTTGCGGTACTCAATTTCTAACTGTAGCTTTTGTTCCTCTAATTGCCACTTTTGATCTTCTAAAATTACTTGGGCTGATTGCAGCTGCTCCATATTTTGGCGTAGTTCCTTCTCACTGGAGAGTAGCCGATCATTTTTCTCTTGGATCTCGTCTTGCTGCTGCTGTAGTTTCCGATTATCTTTTTTCTTTTGAATGAAACTATAGATAATGATGCCCAATACTACCAAGATCAATCCGATGATACCGTAGCCATACTTTCGCATGGTAGCTTCTTCTTGCAGTTTTTGCTCTTTGAGCTGCTGATCAGCCTCTAGTAGGGCAATGGTTTTTTGTTGCTGCTGTTGTTCCAGGTCTTGTTGCTGAAACCGTAGATCTTGCAATTGCCGCTGACGTTCTGATTCCCGAAGCTCTCGATTTCTCTTCTCGGCCCGTAGCTGCTCCTGGGCTAAGGCTAGTGCCTGGGTTGCCCTCTCCTTTTCCAATTGTTGATTCTGGAAAGCAATAGCCTGAAGTTCTTGGTCCCGCCGGAGCAATGCCAGTTCATTTTCCTTTCGCTCTTCCTCCAGAGACCGACGTTCTTGCTCGGCCAATGATGATTTAATTTGATCTTCTTGCTTTTCAATAGCTAGCTGGCGGTCAAGCATGTCTTCAAACTGAGCCACCTTCTTATCTTCTAAACTCTCGCTAATCTCCCGGAATTTTTCTTTGTACAAACGAGCCTTATTTTCATTATCATCCGCTTCATAAATCAAAGACAAAATCTGATAACTAGTGGCTAAAGTTGCTTGGGCGTTGTAGGTAACCCCAATATCAATGGCAGTAGTGACCGCTTGCAGGGCTTGGGCGTTTTTACCGCTGACAAAGTAGTTAGAGGCCAAGTGGTTGTACGAGTGAGCCTCACCCACTCGATCCCCTTGCTGCTGCTGTAGCCGAAGTGCCTGCCCGTAGTAGTCTTTGGCCCGTAAATAAAGCGAAAGGTTGGTGTAGGCCACTCCAATATTGGTTAGTAAAGATGCTTGCGCCCCAGCATCCATTACTTCATTCAGCTTTTCTTTCAGTGTAATTGCTTTTTGAAAGTACTCTAGCGACATTTTTAGGTTATCTGCTCGCTTATATAAGAAACCGATATTATTGTAGGCATAAGTTAGTTGCACCATATCGCGCTGGCCTTGGTATATTTTTAGTAGTTCCTGATTATGCCCAATAGCCTCTTCGTAGGCCAGCTTTTCCTTAGCCACAAAAGCCAGAACACGATAGGTTTTAATTAGATTAGCGGTGTCTTTACTTGCCTGGTATAGTCGCAATAGCTGGCTATTGTAGTGTTGAACCTGGGTGTATTCCTGAAGCCGTAGATAAGCCTCGCCCATAATTTCCAAAATTTCAGGGGGCAACTCCGATTTGCCAAGGGTCTTTTCCCGCACCTTCTGAAATACCAGAAAATAGTCAATCGCTTTTTGGTAAGCTTGCAACCCAAAGTAGAGGTAGCCAATTTTTTCATACTTACGCATGATACGCGTTTGGTCACCGACCCGTTCTAGTACTCGCAGCGCCCATAGGCTGTATTTCACGCTCTTTAGGTAATCTTTCTGCTGCTGGTATAGGGCAGACAGTGCATTTACACTTTCTATCTCGCCTTCAGCGTAGTTTTCTCGCTGTGATAGGCTAAGTGCCTCTTGAGCTTTTCTTTCAGCGCGCCGATATTGCTCATCCTGAATAAATTCCCTTGACTCATTAACGAGATAGTGCACACGGCTTCTGTACGAAGTATCGGTTACATAAACTGACTGTGCCATTCCCTGATTAGTCAATATCAGCAATAGTAGGCTGCTGATAATTCCTGGCCAATGTTTCCACCAACCGTTGAATTGGGTCTGAATACCATTGGGAGTGATATGATAGTGACGCCATTTCATACCATCAGAATACCAGTTTCACCCCAAGCATGTACAAATTATTAATCTGATCGGCATAAGGCATTTCTACCTGCTGACTGTTCAGCATATTTCTACCATTAAAGAAAATAACGTGCTCGTCCCACACATTGTAAGAAATCTTACAATTGGTAATAAGCTTGCCCTCAAGCGCGTAACGTCGGGATTCTTCCAAGAGCGCACTGTTATCATAGAAGTAGAGGCTAGCTCCGATTTTGAGCTTATTGAGAAAGGCCCGATAACTTCCGTTCACCCCTCCAAAAAGCTGAGGGGAAAACTGATCTGTCACCCGCTGATTATTATTTCGGTTACTGGTATGTTGATACGTTAAAAAGGCTGACAAATCCAACTTGCTAACTGCCCCATTAGCACTAAGGGTAACACCCCGCTGAATCATCTGGTCGTCGCTATTCGTTCGGATAAACGAATTGGCCGTTAAGGAATCTAACAAATCGTAATTCTTATTGCTAAATCCAACGATACTCAAATGTAGGTCGCGGTAGGGTTCCCAGCGATATCCCACTTCATAGGCCCGAATACGCAGAGGATTAAGGTTATTGTTTACTTCGTAGTCGGCAGTGGTGCGGTTGTAGTTCAAATAGTTTTGCAGCGAGATGTTCCCCAAACTGTAGGAGGTAGTAGCGCGAATAGAATGACCCTTAGCTACCGTATAAGTAGAACCGAGTTGATACGAACCGTATATCTGGTTGGTTAGGGTTAGACGATCCCCCCGAGTAGTGAGTAACACTCGCCACTTACCCTGAAGAAGGGTGAGTTGCTGTCGTAGGAAAAGCCCAATGGTACCTAGGGTAGACGTGCCCAAGATTGTCTGGTCAGCGTAGTTCAAATCCGCAATTGTACGTTCAAACCCTAATGGAATTTCGTTATCATAGATATTATAATTTGCATCCGCCCCTACTTTAGCCTGATAGACTCGCTTTCCCAGATCATATTCCCCGGATGCGTGGAGATTACGAGCACGTAGTTTAAAACCAGTATATCCGGCAGCTAAGTCTAACGTCCCCGATTGGTAAGAAAAATTGGTTCGGAAATTTCCTAACCGGGAGCGAAGTGCCAGCATGCTTGTTTGGGAATCGCGGTTGGTTAAGGCAATATTATCCAGAGGGCGGATAAGGCTTTGTAAGTAAGATTCTTTAGCACTGGCCAACGCATCTACCTGTATGTTGGGGCGAGGTTGGTACGTCACAAGCATATTTACCCCATTGTTGTTCAGCGCTTTCTCAGCAGATGGATTTGTCTGACGGGCTGAGGACTGAAAATACAGCAGCGAATCCGTACCGATGTAGCGCTGCTCGTTTAGCAGGTACATATCTTCTTGAAAGCGGGTCAACCGATTATAATGTCCAGAGATCCGAGCTCTGAGACGGTCCGAAATCCCAAAGCCCACGCTTCCCCGATGGGCGTAGTTCCCATTGACACCACCTTGAAGGCTTATCTGAGTACGTAATCCTACCTCCTTCACCGACTTAGTTACGATGTTAATGACTCCCGCTGTCGCGTTTGGTCCAAAGTAGGCACTACTAGGGGTCGCAACCACTTCTACTTGTTGGATATCGTTTACTTCCACCGGGATCGTTTCCCACAAAATACCTCCCTCAAACCAATGGGTAATCGGTATTCCGTCTACCATGAAGAGTACGGTGGTATTCTCGAAGTAGGAAGGATCGCGGTAGTTGGTCGCTCCGGTGATACCCCGTAATGAAACGTAAAAGTAACCGTTGGTTTTTTGTTTCACCAATACCTCAGGGGCTAGTCGTAGTACTTCCCCTAAGTTAAGTGCACCTGAATTCTCGATTTCTTCAGCGGTAACAACATAGGTGGAAGCTATTCCGTCCCGAACATTTTCCACTTGACGCGACCCAGCGTACACCTTCTGAGGTTCAGCCCGCTCCACTGTTAAATTGAGTAGATCCTCTTCAATGGAGAAAGCATAGGGAGCGGTAAATGACACGCTATCCGATTGAGCAAGTGCAGTAAAGCTCAATCCCCACCAACCTATGATGAGCCCACAAATTCGTCGTGTTATCTGCCTCATCACCAATCGTTAGAATGTACAACCACCGCTAAAACGATAAATAAGTTCAGGAATGCCATTAATGGGCAAGACGCGGTTCGGAATCTCTTTATCGTTTACCTGATACGTGTATGAGTATGGATTCCAAAGGCTAGCACCATCGTCGCGGTAGCGATAGTAGTTGGCTTGATTTTCCGGAATGAATGGTAAGCTTACCGCAGTCGGCTCGGTAGGATTAAACAGTAGCAGGGCTACATCGATCGGCAACAGCGATTCAGTATTGAAATCATCACCAGTCAACAATTCTTTTACTAAATCGCCACTGCTGTCTGTGACCTCCACTTGATCGGTACTGTAGGTATAGTTTTGCTCAAGTTCAACCACTGGATTAAGTGGATCTGTTAAGTTGGTATACTGTAAGCTAGATACTCGGTTAAAGGCATCGTAGCTGTAGTTGTACTGTCCTAGATTCAGAATACCTCCACTGTCTTTAATTAATATAGAATCAATCCGGTACTGACCCGTAGCGTATTCTTCGTACGCAAACTCCCAGCGTTGATTGTCTAACGGATTACTCGGGTACGTTATATCTACCTCAGATACCCGGTTTTCCCCGGTCACATACGAGATAGTAGCTTCCCGTAGCAATACATCAGCTCCAGTAATATCGTGTAGACTAATACTGGTGAGATTTTCGTCGGTGTACCCATAGTCCTCTCGTCGCCAGTCCACGAACTCGCGCTGGGTAAGCTGGCACGTACTGCCAATGCAGGCATCTACCGTAATTGAGGAAGAGACCGCTGAAACGGTTGACGATTTACGGCTCTGTAAACGATAGTAGTAGGTAGTATAAGGGTCTAGCCCCTCTACAGTGTAAGATGTTCCCAAAACAGCTTTACCATCGTATCCGCTTACGGGCATCGCAAAGGATGCATCAGTAGCGATAAATAAGAGGTAGCTATCCGCTTCAATTACCTCTTCCCAGTTGGCTGTAAAAGCGTACACCTGCTGGTCGGATGCGGCTAGTACCACTGGGGAGGGAAGCGGAGGGGTAGCGACACTCACTGAGTTAGAATATTCGGAGGTAGAACCTAAGCCTTTGGCGCGCACGCGGTAGTAATAGGTGGTATTAGGTTCTAACCCAGTGACTACGATGGAGGTATTGGCGGACCCAATGATCTCCCGCGCGTTAAACCCAGCTACTAAATCGTTGAACGCAGCATCGGTAGCCACGTCTAGTAGGTAACCTTCCGTATTAGTAGTGCTGCTCCAGTTTGCCTGAAAGCTAGTGAGTTGAACATCGGTAGCACTCAACGCAGTAGGGGTACCAATTGAAGCAGTTTTGACCGACCCAGTCGCGCTACCCCCTGTGGACATATCATTCTCGGCCCGTACTTTATAGTAGTAGGTGGTATTAGCGTCGAGGTCATTTACCGTAAGGCTCGTCCCACTAACTTGCCGATTATCGTACTCAACTCCTATTTTATTTTCCACAAGTGGATCAAACCCAATATCTACGCGGTAGCCAGTAGCCCCAGTAACACTGCTCCAATTAATCGTAAACTCTGTGAGCTGTACCCCAGTTGGCGCAAGCAACGTAGGCTCAGCCAGATTGGTCGTAGTTAGGACAATGATATTGGAGTACCCCGAAAACACGCTGCCTTTCAGCGCCCGTACTCGATAAAAATAGCGTTGATTCACTGTTAAATCCGAAACTACTTGAGTCGTATCAGCTACCTCGAGATCTTGATAGTCTCCTAGGATATTAGTAAAGTTAGCATCGGTGGCTACATCTAGACGATAGGAATCCGCATCGCTGACCGGTTGCCATACCGCTCGGAAGCTAGTGGATTGCAGATCAGTTGCCTCAAGAGCCCGAGGACTAGCAAAGGAAGCCGTCCTCACCGAAATGATATTGGAGTTGGCCGAGACCGCCCCAAATCCTTTGGCTCGCACCCGGTAGTAATATGGCGTATTACGAGATAATCCCTCAATGATTTCATTCGTGCCAATAATTTCTTTACCCTGATACCCGGGTATGTAACTGGTAAAGCTCTCGTCACCTGAGACATCCAATAGGTAACTGGACGCATTACTCACCGAATCCCAATTAGCCTGAAAATTATCAATTTGTACCTGAGTAGGGGGCAGTGCCACTGGTATGCCCAGACTGATAGTACTGATCTGGCCAATCTCCGATTTCTCGGATTCCGACTGATCGTTTTTGGCTTGAACCCGGTAGTAGTAGGTAGTATTGGCATTGAGACCTACGATTGCCGCTGAGAGGGCATCTGATACTTCGCGGGGATTGTAGTCGGGTAATACTTCAGTGATAACAAATGGATCAGTACTGACAAATACCAGATACGAACTAGCTCCATCTACGACCTCCCAGTTGATTGTGGCACTCGTGAAATCAATGTCGGTGGCTTCCGAAAGTACAGGTTGCCGAAGCGCACTAGTTCTAACGCGAATCAAATCAGAATCTACTGACTCCGAGCTACCCCGAAGCGATCTTACGCGGTAGAAATAGTCATTATCCACCGTAAGGTTTTCTACTGATTCGGTAGTATCAGTCACTATTTTTCCGGCGTATCCATCTACATATTCGGAAAAATTAGCATCTCGAGCTACGTACAAGCGGTAGCTTTCTGCCTCAGGAACCGAAAGCCACTGAGCAGTAAAACTTAGGGGGGTTATATCGCTGGCATCGATCGCTATGGGAGGAGGAAGGGGTAGCGTATTGACCATAATCGTCTCAGAGTACCCTTCGCGGGGATTATCACTAGTTACCTTGACTCTATAGTAATACGTTTGATCAGCCGCTAAATCGGCAACGACTAAGCTAGTTTGATTGGTGGTTGCAGGATATCCGTCAATGATACTTCCCTCATCAAGCGAGTTGCTAGTAGAAACTAGTACTGTATAACTGCCGCTACCCTCGATAGCATTCCAGACGGCCCTAAAGCTGCTGGAGGTAATATCCTCCGCTGGAAGGGCCGTCGGTATCGGCTCCTGAAAGTCTATTTGCGCGAATTCGCAGCTTATTCCGAAAATACCGAACGTGAAGACTATAACTAGCTTGTACTGTGAGAGTTTCAATGATATATGATTCTAACTGATCCCCCTCAAAAATAATACGTATACAGTGACCTAAAATGATAAGGCTGAATGAGGCTTTACAGACCGTGTACCAAACGGAAACGTATTGCTAAAAATGACGCAAATCAAACCACTTTTACTGGGCTCTTAGACCACTAAAGCAGCTTTTATTTCAAGCTTACCACTCAAAACCTCTAGTTAAGCAAGTTGTACATTAGCAATAAATGTCATCATATAGCGGTTTATATTTTGTAATACGACGACTAGTAGCCAATCCACTTAAAGGATAAAGTCGCTCCTTTATTTTCTTATTTCTCACTTATGTGATAATATTCTTGACTTAGGCTCTTTCTTCCACGACGTACCAGCCCCCAGATCAGATCCAAGGCAGACTCCGCTATACGATCTCCCTGTAAGAAAAGCGCGTAACTGCTGGAGAATACTATCCAAACTACTCAAGTATATGGACTGCCGAAGTACAAATACGTGACCACCCGTAATAAATCTAGCTCCTAATTCCCGAAGATTATTCAACAGGGCATTTTCCTTAGAAAAGTGACTCCGTAAATCAAGCAAATCCATGTTAATTCCCAATGATTGAAGGTCAGCCGTATCCCACTTAATATGCCTTTTCCGTCGTTGGGGATCAGCCCCTGAAGAATCTAATACATTAGAAATGTAACCAATGGTATTGTGAGGTACTAACTGTTTGAGTTGCTCGGTCTTATTGCCAATTCGGTAGAAGAAAAGGTAAAACTTCATATTCGGGTTGTTAGATTTGAGTCATTTTATTGTACTACCGACGACGCTTCAGGTCGGTTTCAATCACCGTTCAGTAATGTTTTTTCTCCCGTTGCCGAAGCCGAGCTAACTGTATATCAGGAGGAAGATACAAAAAGACGGTAAAATCAAAAGCCTCTTGAATGAAATCGCTCCAGCTAATGAGTGACCCTCCTAGTATCCGGTTCTGATGGGGAGATAAGTCGGCTTGTAGGCTGATCTGGCGGTGGGCTATGACCAAGCCTAAGCCTGTACCTTTCTCATTGGCTGTTCCGTGAGTAGTGTAGTTATTCAAACGGAAAAGTTTTTCCATATCTTCAGGCTGAATGCCAATCCCGGTATCGCTAACGGAGACAACTATCTGTTGGTCTTGCGGC
>JBCCTI010000097.1:0-21596 GCA_039198955.1 Bacteroidota bacterium
ACCTATGCAAGAATCGTTGGCGGCCGCCTTGCTACTCTCAACCCGATGGTATCCCTCTCAGCCGCTGGTAAATCCTATGTGCGGAAGCGGCACTATCGCCATTGAGGCAGCCCTTATGCAGCAGCGCACCCCGCCGGGGCTGCTTCGGGGAAACTATAGCTTTATGCATTTGAAGTCCTACCAAAGCGGTATTTGGCGACGCCTCCGGCAGGATCTTAGACTCGATCAACAATCGCGGCGAGATGCCCAGCGCAATATCGTAGCTACTGACAATAATCCGGATGCGATTGAGGCGGCCAAAAAGAATGCTCGGGCCGCTGGAGTTAGCCATCTAATCCAATTTCAACTAAGCGACTTTGCGGAAACCCCCATTCCCGAGGTAAAAAAACCGTCGGACGGTAGTCCGGTCATCGTCATCAACCCTCCCTATGGTGCCCGGTTAGGGGAAGAGCGAAAATTAGAATCGTTGTACACCCAAATCGGGGATTTTTTCAAGCAGCAAGGAGCGGGCTACTATGGCTACATATTTACGGCTAATAAAACACTGGCTAAAAAAATCGGTCTCAGAATTAGCAAAAAGCAAGAATTTCTTAACGGGAGGTTACCTTCAGCACTTTTGGAATACGAATTGTATACAGGTAGTAGGTAGTTTTAAGTTGTGTTTAGGTATTAGGAGATTTAGGTTTGGCTGGTTGCAAGTTTAGCAGGTTACAAGCTCTAAAATGAAGAAGGTTCAACAGTTTGAGGATTTTGAGGTTTGGAAAAGGGCTTCTTATGGTATGCCGACAGTTGTCAAGCTTGATTAATTACCTAAAGAAGCATACATAAACCTGAAACTTGTAACCTTTGAACTTGAAACCTTTCAACGAAAGTAGCTAATACTCGAACCACAGTAGGAACGTTACAAATATGTAGTGGAGAAGTTGTTTAAAACGATAGTAGAGCCCTCGTATTATTCCCTTCCGGTGCAATTACTCATTGTGCACTTACGGAAGAACCAGTTGCTGCTGCTCTTCTGGATACTTCTGCTTTCTATCGTTACTGGATACTTCGGAAAAAGCCTGGGAATTCCTTACCTATTTCTCGATCCTGAGTATATGGGGCAGATTGATTTCTTTAGCTTTTTATGCATAGGTATGACTTTCGGTACGTTTACGATGGCCTATCATATTACCTGCTACATTCTGGATGGGCCCAGCTTTGGGTTCATCGGTACACTGTCGCGCCCTTTTGCCAAATTTGCCCTTAACAATAGTGTAATTCCCATTGTGTTCGTAGTCATTTATCTGTTGCACCTGATTAACTTTCAGTTAGCTAACGAATACAATACGTGGTGGGGAGTTACCGAAAAGGTAGCAGGGTTTTTCTGCGGATTAATATTAATTATAATACTAACCTTTGAGTACTTCCGCTGGACGAACCAGGATATTGTGCGGGTGCTGGCATCAACGGTAAACAAGAAGCTGAAGAAAGCCCGGTTCTCCCGGGTTCGCATTATGTCGAACTGGAAAGAAGCTAAGAAGGGAACCCGCCGGGTAGACTACTATATCGATTTAAGGTTACGTTTGCGTCCTGCCCCTACTGTTCAGCATGATAAAGCACTAGTGTTGCAGGTGTTCAACCAGAACCATCTCAACTCGGTGGTTATCGAGTTATTCATTTTGGCACTGATATTCGCTCTGGGGGTTTTCAGTAGCATACCTTTATTTCAGATTCCGGCGGCGGCTAGTTCGCTGTTGCTGATGACCATAATTATGATGTTATCGGGAGCGATATCCTTCTGGTTGAAAGGGTGGGCCACTACCACAGTAATTATTGGGTTTTTTCTGCTGAATCTGTTTATTCGCTACGAGTGGGGCGAAAACTCGTATCGGGCGTTTGGGCTGGATTACTCTACTCCCTCCGCTGAATATTCACTTTCCCGCTTAGAGGCACTGAACGATACCAGCTATTACCATCAGGATTACCAGGCAACTCAAAAAATCCTGGACACTTGGTCGGACCGGGTGCATCGTCAGTATGCTTACCGCGATGGGGACCTACCCAAAATTGTGTTAGTTTGTACCAGCGGTGGCGGGCTTCGTTCGGCTATGTGGACGACCGTAGCCCTGCAACACGCGGACAGTATTACGCAAGGAAAATTAATGGATCATACCCGGCTGTTTACTGGGGCATCAGGAGGGCTAATTGGGGCAGCATATTTTCGGGAACTAGCCTGGCAAAATAAACCTAAATCAACGGCAACCCCGACCGTAGTGTTGGCCCAGCAAGAAGAAACTACCCTTCGGTCGATTTATGATCCTTTCTACGCACGAATGATCGCCCAAGATAATTTGAATCCGATTATCTTCACTCTGCTGGTTAATGACCTACTGGTACGTAACCAAACGTTTACCTACGGTAACTTTTCGTACACTAAAGACCGGGGCTACGCTTTTGAGGAACAGTTCAATCAGAATACTAATCATTTACTGGATAAGCGGTTAAGTGATTATCGTATAGCTGAGCAGAATGCCGAGATTCCAATGATTCTGCTGACCCCCGCCATCGTGAATGACGGGCGTAAGCTATATATCTCGCCCCAGCATGTGTCTTACATGCACATTCGCTTACCCCACGAAAACCAAAATCATCCTTCAATTATCAAAGGGGTAGATTTTCGCCGTCTGCTAAACGAGCAACAAGCCGATAGCTTACGCTTCTTGACGGCCCTGCGAATGAATGCTGCGTTCCCCTACGTGACCCCGAACGTTACTTTACCAACCTCCCCTGCTATTCAGATTATGGATGCGGGTATGACCGATAACTTCGGTATTTCCGATGCCCTACGGTTTATGTTTGTTTTCCGCGATTGGATTAACACCCACACCTCCGGGGTCGTTTTGCTTAATATTCGCGATTCGGAAAAAATTGAGGGAGTTAAAGGACCAACTAGTGCCTCTCTTATTGAACGGATGACAGCTCCGTTCCGCTTTTTTTACGATAACCTATTCAATATACAGGACATTAGTAACGATGACCGGATTGAACTAGCTCAGGCGTGGTTAGACGTAAACCTGCACAGCGTCTATCTGGAATACACTTCGGAAGTACCCGAAAGCTGGAAATTACTCAACCCCGATCGGCGTACCCTGGAGCGGCCTTCACTAAGCTGGCGACTCACTACCCGGGAAAAGAACAACATTTTTGAGAACATCCGTCACCCCAAAAATGTGGCGGCACTCAATCATCTTAAAGAACTACTTTCTACCCAGGATAGTGAGCCGAGTGAGTTGCCTTTTGCCGAAGAACCTCTGATACTCGAGGAATAGACAAGGGTTTAGTTTACTAAGGATCCGTAATTTTCCTGACTTTCTGTAAGTCGGTGGAAGCATCTACCATTAGGTGCCAGCTTACTTCTTTACCATTTTCCATTGATTCGTAGGCCAATCCTTTCTCAGTAGCAATCACCCGGCATTTTCCCAAATCGTAGCGTAGCGACTCGACGATATCTCCTTCTTGTAATGGCTCATTATTCAGGTCGGCCAGAATGGGAATATGGGTTTCTTTCTTTTTCTTAAAAAATCCGAACATGATAACTGGTTGATGGATGCCTGGTATTACGTGAGAAAATAACCCCAATTTCAATACTCAGCGAATCTACAACTTTTTAGCTTCCTTCTATTACTTCCTCTGGCTCATTACTAGTAGGCATCCGCTGGCCGCGTAGTTGCACTGGGTTCCGGCTTTTACGCAACCGCATATTCAGCACCTCTACCAGTAGTGAAAATCCTACGGCGAAGTAGATATAGCCTTTCGGTACATGGAAGTGTAACCCTTCCACAATCAGCATAAATCCGATGAGTATTAAGAAAGAAAGTGCCAGTATTTGTAACGTAGGATGCTTGTTGATAAAGTCGCTGATCTTACCCGCCAATGTAATCATTACGGCCATAGCGATAATAACGGCTACAATCATAATTAGTACTTGATCGGTCAGCCCGACGGCAGTCAGGATTGAGTCAAAGGAGAAGACCATATCCAGCAGAATGATTTGTAAGATGGTACCAGAAAACGATGCTTTACGGCTACTGCCTGCTTCAGTATGTTCATCACCTTCAATTTTGTGGTGAATCTCCGTAGTGCTTTTTGCCAGTAGAAAAATACCTCCGGCGATAAGAATAAGATCGCGCCCACTGATTTCAAAACTGAATACCGTAAATAATGGCTCAGTAAAACCAATAATCCAGGTAATGCCGAGCAATAGACCAATTCTGAAAACTAATGCCAGGGTTAATCCCAGATTACGAGCTTTGGCCTGCTGGTCAGCTGGGAGCTTATTAGAGACAATAGAGATAAAAATGATGTTATCAACCCCGAGTATAATTTCTAAAAATGCGAGCGTGAGTAAGGCAATCCACGCCTCGCCACTGGCAAAAATTTCCATAGATATGGTTAATACAGTCGTATTCTAAAAATGAGGTGTGAGATTTTCTATTCTATTAGTATAGTACAAAAATTGCTAAAATATGTTTCGGTTCCAAGTAATTCTTCTCCGTTAAATAAAAGATACAGAAAGTTTGAGATTACTATTAGATTCTTTATGAACGTTCGACTACTATTTTTCTATTAATCCCGTTCCTATCATGAATAAAACGATAGACTTGTCATTACAATGGGTGAAAACAAAAAACTGACCTCAGTACAGATAAATCTGGGTGATATCTTATTGCGCTCCTGGCAAGAGGGAGATGAGGAGAGTTTAGTGAAGCACGGTAATAACTACCATATCTGGAAAAATGTGCGCGATCGTTTTCCTCGTCCGTACACAGCAGAAGATGCCCGAATTTGGGTACAAGTAGCCAACCAAGATCCTATGGCAATTAATTTGGCAATTGTAGTTGAAGGCGAGGTAGTTGGAGCGGTGGGGGTGATTTTTAAAGACGATGTATACCGCCGTTCGGCCGAGATTGGTTACTGGCTGGGTGAAAGTTATTGGGGGAAGGGAATTACTACCCGAGCGGTGCAAGCACTCTCCAGCTACGTTTTTGAGCACTTTGATATTTGTCGTTTGTATGCGGGGGTGTTTGACTATAATGAAGCTTCAGTTCGGGTACTGGAGAAATCTGGTTATCATCTAGAAGCACGTCTTTGCCAAAATGTGACCAAGGAGGGGCGCACAGTTGACGAATTAGTTTACGCCCGTTTGACGGAGTAGGTACGCAGTAAGAAAAAGTGCTAATACGATTATTGAATAATTCGTAACGCAACTTTATTGTATTACCTTCGGCGTTGGGAAAACCTTTTTGGATGAAAGCCAATTTTTATCTAGACGAACGAGCTTACCGAGAACTGCTGGATGCTTGCAATAACCTTCACTTTACCGAGATAGTGGGCGGGGTAGTAGATTTTAGTTTGTTGTATGACGATTACTGGCTGCAAGATTCGGCTGTTATTGAAAATATTAGGTTTGCTCAAGGTGAGTGGGAAGTATATCTAGTATTTGCACATTACAAAAATCCTTATCGACTGATTAAGCGTAAAATCACCAGTTGCTTTTGTCAAGCTAAAGCGGAAACGTTTGCTTACTACATGAGAAGGTTAGCAGCTAAGGATCAGCGTGGAACCTTGCAAGTAGATAAAAATCTATTTCAATACAATGGTAACTAAACTATTTCAAGCTGTGAATCAGAGAAATTGCCCACTGCCCAATTTGATTCGCTGGCTCAAAACCGACCTAACATCACTGCTTATCAATGGTCAACACTAAGCAAAAGATTATCCGGGCAGCAACCGAGCTTTACAACAACTATGGTGTGGCATCTGTAAGGCTCCAGCAGATTGCTGACTTAGCGGGGTTAAGCATTGGAAACCTGGCTTATCACTTTAAAAGTAAAGAAGTACTTACCCTGATAGTATTTCAAAGCTTATCCGAGGAGGTAAAAGAGATTCTCAAGATATTCCGACAAACCCCTGATCTTCTAGATTTTGATCGGCAGCTAGGCGAATGGTTTTCCTTTCAGCAGCAGTATGCGTTCTATTTCTCAGATCATACACCCTGGCCGGATGAAGAAATTCAACATATAAGAACCCAATCATTTTCCCGGCTGATTTCTCAAGTTCAAAAGAGGTTTGACTTTCATTGTAAGCGAGGAACAATCCAGCCTAACGGAACTCCGGATAATTACCAGATCGTAGCTGAAACTGTGAGTATGTTGATTACGCTTTGGCCTTCACAGTGCGGGTTGAAGGGAACATCAGTAGATGATGAGAAGAAGTACAAGAAAGCAATCTGGAGTCAGTTCAGACCCTACCTTACTTCTCGCGGATTAGCCGAATACAACGAACTGATCCAACCCCTGCTATCCCCCACTAACCAGTAGGTAAACCAGCCTACTTATTTATAATCAATATATACTACCTGAAAAGATTAGAAAATATTTTCTAATTAATTTGCTTTCCTATATATTATCAATGCGTTAAAAATAGCGTCTAAAAAAGGGCAGTAAATTACTATCTTTTGTCAACCAACCTACTTGATTATGATTAATGTATTATGGCTTCAGGGCGGGGCTTGTAGTGGCAATACCATGTCGTTCCTCAATGCTGAGGAGCCTACTGTAGTGGAACTGGTGACCGATTTCGGCATCAACATCCTCTGGCATCCTTCCATTGGCCTAGAGATAGGTGAACAAGTCTCGGATCTTCTCAAAGATTGCATTTCCAAGAAAATCCAACTTGACATTTTAGTATTTGAGGGTTCTATTGTACAGGGCCCCGATGGAAAAGGCACGATGAACTACTTTGCTGACCGGCCCATGCAGGACTGGGTAAGAGAGCTTTCCGAAGTCGCCCAATTTACGGTAGCGATTGGTGATTGCGCTACCTGGGGCGGGATTCCGGCCGTGCCACCCAACCCGAGTGAGTCTACGGGTATGCAGTTCCTAAAGAAAGACAAAGGTGGCTTCTTAGGGGCTGACTATAAATCGCAAGCGGGGTTACCTGTCATTAACATTCCGGGCTGCCCCGCTCACCCCGACTGGATTACCCAGATACTGGTAGGAATCGCGACCGGACGGGCTAAAGATATTCTACTGGACGATTATCATCGCCCCAAAACCTTCTTCACCGACTTTGTGCAAAATGGCTGTCCCAATGTGAATAACTTTGCTCAGAAAGTAGATGGGCACTTCGGTAAGCGCGGGGGCTGTCTATTCTACGAAGTTGGGTGCCGGGGACCAATGACCCACGCTAGTTGTAATCGTATTCTCTGGAACCGTCAGTCAAGCAAAACCCGGGCAAATCACCCCTGTCTAGGTTGCACCGAACCTGGTTTTCCCCACCACGATTTGGCGAAAGGTAGTGTCTTCAATACCATGAAGTATCTGGGGGTGTTCCCCCAAGATGTACCGACTGGTCAGTCTAAACTAATGTACTACGCCCGGGCTGGTTGGGAAAAAGTACTGCCGACCAATAAAGAGCTTACCGTAACATCCAAATAACGAATATACTATGGAGTCAAAAGAATTAAATATTTCGCCCGTAGGTCGGGTGGAGGGTGACCTGGATGTGAAAGTGTATATGGAAAGTGGGGTAGTGACCCGCGCCCATACGCAGGCGGCAATGTTCCGGGGCTTCGAGAAGATTATGCAGGGAAAAGACCCTCAATCAGGGCTTATTGTAACCCCACGAATCTGCGGTATTTGTGGTGGTTCTCACCTTTACTGCGCCTCTTCGGCACTAGACACTGCCTGGAAAACGCAGCTGTCTCCCAACGCCTTATTACTGAGAGCGATTGGTCAAGCTACTGAAACCATTCAGAGTATTCCGCGTTGGTTTTACGCTATTTTCGCGACTGATCTGGCGAACAAGAAATTTGCGAGTAAACCACTGTATCAAGAGGTAGTAAAGCGATTCGCGGCTTACGTAGGCACTTCCTTTCAGACGGGGGTAACAGCAAGTGGTCGTCCGGTGGAAGTATATGCTTTGTTCGGCGGACAGTGGCCACATTCTAGCTACATGGTACCCGGTGGTGTGATGTGCGCTCCTACGCTTAAAGACATTACCCGGGCCCATGCTATTATGAATCAGTTTCGTAATGACTGGCTGGAACCGGTTTGGTTAGGGTGCTCTATTGAGCGGTATCTTCAGATTAAGTCTTGGGATGACCTAATGGCTTGGGTAGACGAAAATGAATCGCAATACAATAGCGATTTAGGGCTATTCATTCGGGCTTCTTTAGAGTTTGGGCTAGATACCTTTGGTCAAGGGGTAGGCAAATACGTAGCCTATGGCACTTATCTGCATAAAGACAGGTATAATCATCCGACCATTGAAGCGCGTAATGATGCATTGATTAGCGCGGGTGGCTTCTACGATGGAGAGAAGTATTACGCACTGGATCATATGCAAGTTGCCGAACATGTAGAACATACCTGGTTTAAGGATCACGCTCCGGCGCATCCCTGGAAAGAGCCGATCCCTACTCCGGTAGAAACATCAACTATTCTTACCGAAACCGATTTTACTGGAAAGTACAGTTGGTCTAAATCTCCTCGCTACATGGAGCATGCTGCGGAGGCTGGTCCGCTGTCGCGGGTAATTATGGCCGCTAACCCCGCTAATTTAGATCACCAGAACCGCGATCCGCTATTTGGTGATATTATGAAAGTGAAAGGGCCTAACGTATTCACCCGCACGCTAGCTCGGGTACATGAGGCACCTCGTCTCTACGAATACATTAACGAATGGCTCGGTCAGATTGACCTGGATGCTGAGTTTTATATTAAACCCGAAGAACGTGACGGAAAAGGGTGGGGAGCTACCGAAGCCGCTCGGGGGGCACTAGCCCACTGGATTGAGATTAAGGATGGGGTTATTGATAATTACCAAGTGATAGCCCCTACTACCTGGAACGTCGGTCCGAACGATGGGGAAGGTAAGCCTGGCCCGATTGAAGCGGCGCTGGAAGGAACTGAGATCGAGGATGCTCACGATCCAGTAGAAGTGGGTATGGTAGCCCGCTCCTTTGATTCTTGTTTGGTGTGTACCGTACACGCTCACGATGCCAAGGATAATAGGGAGCTAGCTCGTTTTAAGCTGTAATTTTGTAGCGAAAGGTTTTCTTTTAACGAAAAGTAGTGAGTATGACTATGATGGGAAGTACCTCTCACCGCATTGCTATTATGGGTTTCGGAAATCCCGTTCGGAGTGACGATGCGGTGGGCACTTACGTAATCCAGCAACTCAAAAGCGTGCTTTCCGACAGGGAAGGTGTTAGTCTATTTGATATGGGTACCTCAGCCTTTGAGGTACTTTTTCAGCTAAAGGGGCATCAGCAAATTATCTTGGTAGACGCGGTAGTCAATACGGATGACCCGATTGGTACGCTCTACCGGGTTCCAGCAGAAGAAATACGGAGAGCCCCTCAGGACGACCCTATGGTTTTCCTGCACAGTATTAAATGGGATCAGGCTCTTTCTTACGCTAAAAAGCTTATGCAAGATGAGTATCCCGAGGATATTCAGGTGTATCTGATTGCTATTGACAACACCCGATTGGAAGTAGGCATGTCGGCAGCGGTGCAGCAGGCAGGCAATCGGGTAATAGAATTTATTTTGGAGGAAGTAGCATGGACGGCATAACCCTAAAATCATCCCACTTATATATCTCAGGCACTATTGCCCAGCAGGTGTTTGACAATGAGCCCCAGGCGTATCTAGCTTACCAAGCAGAGCGAGGTGTGTTATTAGTCGCTCCGGTTTCTCAACAGTGGTTTTACAAAATGCATCAGCCGAGTCAGCACCTACTCAAAGCCCGGAACCTGCAAGGCGATAAAACCATTGCCTTGCACGAAATTCTGATCGATCATGCGCTTGACAATCGGGATCGTGAATTGGAATACACCCTGCAAGATACATCAGGTATTTTGAAAATTAGCCTTTGAGAACCATGATCACAATCTACCTAAAGAATACTTATCAGACTGAAGTAACACAGATCATAGATTCTGTGCCCCGGCTGTCAGAATTAGTGAGCATTACCACACAAGATCTATTAGGAGCAAACTTGATCGTAGACGAACGGGGTATCACAATACCGTTGGTTTGGGACAATAGTACTCCCCCTTTTCTACTGAGTAGTCCCGTTCCTTTGCAGGCTGAAGTGTTACTCGGTTACGTTTTTGTTGCACTGGGCAATTTCGTGGAAGCTCAAAACTACCTTGCGCGATATCCTGAATTTTACAATGATGTAGTTAGTCTTGGCTGCTTGCAGGCCAACCAATTGCTACCGAACGATTTAGCCGACCAGTTAGGTAAAGAAGACACTTATCGCTATAAACACAACGTAGCTTTGCTTCAGCAATACGGTCTTTGGCCCTCGCCAGTAACCCTCGCCGATGTGCAGCAACTGTATCAACAGGCATTAGTCACTGTCCCAGATAGTGAACACTACGCGTTCACACTGAAGCAGTACGCTATCTTGTTGCTAGATACCAATCAGGAATCAGAAGCGGAAGGGCTGTTGCAAGAACATCTCTCCCAAGATTTATCCCAGGAAGCTTCTTACGCGCTCAAGTCGGCATTGATAAGTGTATGGATGGCTCAATTATCAGTTCCATACGATACTAATCGCCTGAATGATCTTAAAGATTTGCTCTGGGATACGCTTATGTATCTGGAGCGACAGGAACGACTGGCGGAGGTAGGTTTGCTACTAATTGATGCTTCCGAAGTAGCTAATATTTCAGAGAGTTATTCGGAGTCGTTAGGGTATATTAATCGGGCGTTGGATATTTTTCGGGAGCAGGATTTACCCGAGCTAGCCGGAAGCAGTCTGTTGAGAAAAGGAACCTTACTGTATACTTGGGCGCAGAACGGCAACCCTCAGTTCCACAAACCAGCCATTGACACTTATCAGGAAGCATTAAAAGTTTTTAAGCGGGACGAGGCTCCGGAAACCTTCGCTCAGATTCACGCTCACCTGGGGGTACTTTATGCGGAGATGTCAGATTTGCAGCAGAAAAAAGGAATCTGGGCAGCAGTATCAGCTACTTCATTTCAGGAGGCTCTACGTTTCTTTACCAAAGAAGGGCATTCGTATGAGTACGGCTTGGTCTGTAACAACTACGCCAATGCCCTAACCAAGTATCCGACCGCTTTACGAATTGATAATTACGAGAAAGCATTAGAATATTATAAAGAAGCCTTAGCGGTTCGTACCTCGGTATATCCCTACGAGCGGGCGATCACCCTGCTCAATTATTTGGAAGCCAGTTGGTTTCTTGATAATGGGGAAGATGATTTTAATCAGGCTCGATACCGAGACATGTTCAACAAAGCTCAGGAAGTAAAAACGTTGGTAGATGCACCAGATTTGCTGGCTGAAGCTGATCGGCATCTGGCGGAGTTATCTCGCTTAGAACAGGAAGCTAACAGTGAAGGCTATGCATGAGATGTCGTTGGTAAGAAGCACCTTCCGAACACTGGAAGACGAATTTCCAACGGAGAAGATGGAGCGTTTGGTGCAGGTAAACTTGCGAGTTGGGCTGCTCGCTAATGTTGAACCAGTTCTGATGCAAAACGCTTTTCAGGCATTCACCGAAACTGAAAAGCAGTACAGAGCAGTGAGGCTAGAGATTGAAACTGTTCCTGTGGTCATTTACTGTTCGTCTTGCGATCGTAAGTCGGAGGTACATCAGTACAAATTTGTGTGCGAAAAATGCGGTGAGTTGAACAATAATGTAGTCCAGGGAACTGAGCTACTAATTCATCAAGTACATTTCAATGAACAAGTAGCAGTTAGCAATGAGCAATGAAAATATGAAATGAGAGATGTGAAAGATAGATACGGAGGAAGGAAAAGGGAGGATGGAAAACGGAAAATACGAATTGAATCAACCGTTCTCCGTCCTCCATTCCCCGTTTTCCGATAACAATCTTCTAATTTGTAATTTGCCAATTTTCAATTATGAGAGTAGAAAAATCAAGCAAGGGAGCGAGAGGAAGCGTACAGTGCGAAAATACCTCGCTTAATCTCCTAAAAGCCAACGACTTTATGGCCGAGAACATCCGCCAGGAAATGCAGCGCAGAAATATCTTGATGCTTAATATTACCTCCTCAGCGGGTAGTGGTAAAACCACGTTGTTGCAGGAGACGGCTCGTCGTATTGGTGATCAGGTAAAGATGAAAGTGCTAGTAGGCGATCTAGAAACTGAGCGGGATGCCGCCCGTATCCGCGATGCTGGAGTAGATGCCTTACAGATTGTGACGGGTGGTATTTGCCACTTAGAAGCCCAAATGGTATGGCAGGCGATGGATCAGGTTGATCTGGAGGGTGTAGAATTACTGATCGTAGAAAATGTAGGAAACCTAGTGTGCCCTGCTTCTTTTGATTTAGGTGAAGATTACCGAGTAACACTGATAGCAACTACTGAAGGCGATGATAAGCCTAAGAAGTACCCCCGAATGTTCCTGACCAGTGATCTGATGTTGGTATCTAAGGCTGATTTGCTGCCGTATCTACCTTTCTCAGTGGAGGCGGTTACTCAGGATGCTCGCGAGGTGAATCCTGATATTGAAATGATCCCGGTTTCCAGCACCAGTGGGGAAGGTATTGACGCCTGGTGCCAATGGTTGCTGAATAGGGTTAAAGAAAAAAGAGCGGAGCAAACTCAGGAAGCAACTGTATAATTCTTTTGCGTACCTACCAAATTCATATTAGAGGACAAGTGCAGGGGGTGGGATTTCGCCCCTTCGTTTACCAGCTTGCTCAGCGGTTCGGCTTAGTCGGGCAGGTGAGTAACCGTAGTGATGGGGTGCGGGTTTTAGTAAATGCCTCACAACAGGTAGCGCAGCTATTTCTCGAGGCAATTCTTGAGGAGTATCCGGCAGTCGCCCAAGTTACCAACCATAGTTTTCAAGAAGTAACTTCGCAAGAGTTTCATAATTTCTCAATCGTTCACAGTGAAAGCACCCACCGTCGGGATGTCTTACTAACCCCTGATTTGGGATTATGTCCCGCCTGCCGGTCTGAGCTAGTACAGCAAGATAGCCGCCGTTACCAGTATGCTTTTACCAACTGCACCCACTGCGGCCCCCGCTACTCTATTATCGAGGAACTACCTTACGACCGAGCCACCACTGCTATGGCTCCGTTTGATTTGTGCGATGACTGCCAGCAGGAGTATGATGACCCTAATGACCGTCGCTACTACGCTCAGGCCAATACTTGTCCGAAGTGCCCCATTACACTTTCGCTATACGATGCCCAACAAAATTTAATCACCAACCATCAATCATTAATCATTAACAAGGCTGCTGAAAAGTTACGAGACGGGGCAATTATTGCCATTAAAGGAGTCGGTGGGTATTTACTGGTTTGCGATGCCACCAGCGCAAAAGCAGTAAGCACGCTTCGCGAAAGAAAGCATCGTCCGACTAAGCCTTTTGCCGTGATGTATCCGTCGCTATCCCAGTTACAGCAGGATATTCCGGTGGATAATGAAATGGAAAAACTGCTAACAGATTCAGTATCACCAATTGTACTGCTTCCGACAACCGATGCGGTGAAACAGCGGCTGGCATTTCAAGAGATTGCCCCTAACTTACAGCAAGTAGGAGTCATGTTACCTTATGCGCCCTTGTTTGAAGTGTTAATGCAAAAAGTGGGCCGCCCCCTGGTGGCTACTAGTGCAAATATCAGTGGTTCACCTATTGTTTACACGGAAGAGAATGCTGAACGCCAACTGTCTTCATTAGTAGATTTCCGCCTGACGTATAATCGGGAGATTGTCATTCCCCAAGATGATTCAGTATTTCGGCTTAGTCCGGCAACTTGCCAGCGGATTGTACTACGACGCTCGCGGGGAATGGCGCCCACGTTGGTACTACCTCAATCGCTTATTCCTGAAAGAAATATTCTAGCGATGGGTAGCGATCTGAAAAGCACCTTCGCCTACACTCACTACGGAAACCAGTACGTTAGCCAGTACTTGGGCGACTTAGCGAGCTATGATTCTCAGGATAGCTATCGTGAGGTACTCTTTCATTTACTCAAACTATTTGATGCAAAGCCCGAGATTATCTTAACCGATCAACATCCGCAGTATTTCTCTACCCAGTTAGGGAAACAGTTGGCCGAGGAGCTTCAAGTATCTGTAAAGGCAATTCAGCATCATCAAGCTCATTTTGCCGCAGTGCTGAGCGAAAATCAATTGATTGATACCGATGAACCTATACTAGGAGTGATTTGGGATGGAACCGGTTTGGGTGATGACGGACAAATCTGGGGTGGAGAATTTTTCACGTATCATTATTATTCTCTCGAGCGAGTAGCTCACTTCGGCTATTTTCCACATTTGATGGGCGATAAAATGTCTCGTGAGCCTCGGCTGTCGGCTTTGTCTTTAACTAAAGGAGATAAATTGCTCAAGAATAAGTTCTCGACCGTTGAATGGAAACACTACATACGTCAGTTGCAGCAATCCGATATGTTAAAAACCTCTAGCGTAGGGCGCTTATTCGACGGAGTAGCCAGTATTTTAGGTTTAATTAATCAGGTGACTTACGAAGGTGAAGCCGCGCTGTTACTAGAGACTCTCGCGAATGATTATATCCAACATCACGGCTACCATAAATTGAGCAGTTACTTCAGTGGGGTTGAGATCGGGGAAACGGTTCCTTATCAGCTTTTGGTGGATGGTATTCTCCAAGATAGAAGAGAAAACAGCAGTGGACTCATCGCTGCTCGCTTTCATTACTCACTAGCCGATTGCATCAGGAAGGTAGCTGAAAAACTAAGTATTAAAAAAATAGCAATAAGCGGAGGAGTATTTCAGAATGCCTTGCTGGTGGATATGATCCACAAATTGATGGCGGATGAATACGAACTATTTTTCCACCGACAGCTTTCGCCCAACGATGAAAATATATCTTTCGGTCAACTGGCCTACTACCAAATACAACAGATAAATAATGAAGAACGGATACGGAAGCGGGTTCCCGCCGGGACCGAAGTACAGAGACCGGAGAATGAAGTTTGGAAGTGTAGAGAAAATCTTTCCAATCGCCCATCTCCCGTCTCAGCTGGGAACCGATACAGACTTCAACATTCATAATTATCCATTATCAATCGGCCGCCGACGCGGTTTCAATTAATAACCTATGTGTCTAGCAATTCCTGGAAAGATCAAATCAATAGAAATGCAGTACGACAATACGGTACGAATGGCTCAAGTACTGTTTGGTGGAATCACTAAAGAAGCTACGTTAGAGATGGTTCCCCACGCGAAGGAGGGGGACTACGTGCTGGTTCACGTAGGAGTAGCGATTAGCGTGGTAGACGAAAAAGAAGCGAAAACTACTTTTCAGTACTTGAAAGAACTGGGTGAATTGGACGAATTGAACCCTGAAGCTGATTAAAAATTTATAACATTCCCAAAGAGCGATTATGCAAGACAATAGAATCATATCCGGCGGCCGAGAGCGATGGAAACAAACTGATGACTATCGACGCAAAGTAGCTGAGATAAGAGAAGAAGTCATCGGTCAGTATGCACTGCTCTTGTTGAGTGAACGAAACTGGCTAAAGCGATTAATCTTAAAGGGCAAACGGAGTATTGAGATACGAAAAAGAATAACCAAACTAGATTCTGGTAAAAACCTCCATTTGACCCACGACCCCATAGGGGCAAATTTTAAAAGCAACTTACTATGAAATTTTTAACCGAATACCGTGACCCCGAATTAGCCCAATCTTATTTGGAAGAGATTCGCAAGACTGTAACCCGTTCCTGGACAGTTATGGAAGTATGCGGGGGACAAACCCATAGTATAGTAAAAAATGGCTTGCTGGGTCTGCTCCCCGAAGAAATTACGATGGTACACGGCCCCGGCTGTCCGGTCTGCGTCACTCCGCTTTACCTAATTGATAAAGCAGTGTATCTGGCTGAAGAAAAAGGCGTCATTCTTTGCTCGTTTGGCGACATGTTACGGGTACCCGGCTCCGAACGTAGCCTTTTGCAAGCTAAGGCTCGAGGGGCTGATGTTCGTATTCTCTACTCTCCGTTGGAAGCGGTCAAACTAGCCAAGGAAAATCCAGAGCGGGAAGTAGTGTTTTTTGCTGTAGGCTTTGAGACGACTGCCCCGGCAAATGCACTTTCAGTGTTGCACGCCCAACGAGCAGGACTAACCAACTATTCAATTCTGGCCTCCCACGTGCTGGTGCCACCCGCTATGGAAGCGGTGCTATCCGACGATGAAAATGTGATTCAGGGGTTTCTAGCAGCAGGCCACGTTTGCACCATTATGGGTGTTGATGCTTACTATCCAATTGCTGAGAAGTATCAGATCCCGGTTGTGATAACTGGGTTTGAGCCAGTTGATTTGCTGCAAGGTATTTTGATGACCGTCCGACAGTTGGAGCATAAGCAGTATGAATTAGAAAATCAGTATAAGCGGGTAGTACGTCCTGAAGGAAACTTAGCGGCTCAAAAAGTAATTGAACAGGTATTCCAAATAGCCGATCGTGATTGGCGCGGAATCGGTACTATTCCTCAGAGTGGCTACGAAGTGCGTCCTGAACTGGCCGCTTTTGATGCCAACCAGAAATTCTCAGTCAATATTGATCAAGCCCAGGAGTGCCAAGGGTGTATTGCGGGTCAGGTACTAAGGGGGTTGAAAAAACCTTATGAGTGCTCCCAGTTTGGCACAGCCTGCACTCCCTCAACTCCACTCGGTGCCCCGATGGTTTCCTCCGAAGGAGCCTGTGCCGCTTATTTTCACTATCAGGAAGCCTAATGCTCGGCTATGACTCAATTCCGAATGCAACTTAACTGCCCGCTACCCGAACTCGACTTCGACGTAGTTACAATGGGGCACGGCAGTGGTGGATTACTCACCAATAAACTGCTGGATGATGTAATACTCAAGTTGTTTTCAGATGAATCGGGAAGTAAGCGTCACGACGGAGCGCAGCTTCCGCTAGAAGGAAATACCGCATTCACTACTGATAGCTTTGTAGTTTCACCACTCTTCTTTCCGGGAGGTAATATCGGTGATTTGGCAGTGAACGGAACGATCAATGACCTAGCTATGTGCGGGGCGATACCGCAGTATCTTTCTTTGAGTCTAATTATCGAGGAAGGTCTACCGATGACTGAGCTTTGGGAGATATTACTTACCATTCAGCAGTGTTGTACGCGAGCCGAAGTGAAAATAGTAACTGGGGATACCAAAGTGGTGGAGCGAGGTAAGGGAGATAAACTTTTTATCAACACCGCTGGAATTGGCCGAGTACACCCTCGGGCAGATATTGGTATTCGCCGAATACAAGCGGGCGATAAGGTAATTGTTAGCGGGTCATTAGCGAATCATGGTATGGCGATTATGTCAGTACGGGAGGGGCTAGCATTTGAAACTGAGATTCAGACGGATTCCGCTCCGCTTCACCAACCGGTAAAGAACTTATTAGACGAATTTGGTTCTTCCGTACATCTGCTGCGTGATCCTACCCGGGGTGGGGTGGGTACCGTACTCAACGAAATTGCCCGTAGTGCTCACTTGGGGGTAAACCTATGGCAAGCCGATATTCCGGTAGATGAACAAGTAGCCGGAGCATGTGAGCTGTTAGGCTTAGACCCACTTTACGTTGCCAACGAAGGTCTATTCTTAGCCATTGTAGCCGAAGATATTTATGGAGTGGCATTGGAGCAATTGCAAGCCAGTGGTTTCTCAAGATCAGCTTGTATTGGTGAGGTAACCGATGAACACCCTCGTCAGGTAGTTCTCACCAGTGGCATCGGTGGCCGTCGGGTAGTCAATATGTTAGCGGGTGAGCAACTACCCCGAATCTGCTAAATAATGATTAATGAAAAATTTGCAATTTGTAATCGCGCGGCGACCGTCTGCAATTTTTCGTGACCAGTGACCAATTATGCCCATTCACCTCCCCAATACCAACGCCAAGCTACGTATCTTTAAGGGAGCACCCAATAGCCCTTTTTTAGCACCTCGCGGGGTACACTTGTTAGATGGTAAATTATTTGTATCAGACACCGGACAGAACCGGGTTTTCATCTGGAACCAATCACCTACTGAAGAATTTCAGCCCCCCGACATAGTTCTTGGGCAAGACTTATCTACAAGCACTGGACGTAACCAAGGAGGTGGAGCAAGTGCTTCTAGCCTACAATACCCTTCTGGATTATGGAGTGATGGAAAAGTATTAGCTATTGCTGATGCCTGGAACCATCGGATACTTATTTGGCATACGTTTCCCACTCAACCTGGTCAGCCCGCTGATGTAGTACTCGGACAAAAGGATTTCTCAGCTAATGAACCCAATCAAAAAGGAGTGGGAGGCTCGCCTTCTGAGTATACTTTATATTGGCCATACGGACTCACCTCCGATGGTAAGCATTTATGGGTAGCCGATACGGGTAACCGCCGGGTTTTGTACTACGATCAAATACCCGTTAAAAATAACACTCCGGCGGATAAACTAATTGGTAAGGATAATTTTCAGGAGCGTGACTACGATCATCATCAGCCAATTTGGCCTTACTCGGTCAAGCTTAGTCCGCCAGGGCAATTAGCCATAACCGATACTCAATACTATCGGGTATTACTGTGGGAGCACTGGCAAGATGCTTTTGATCAGTCGGCCTCAGTAATCATTGGTCAACCTGATTGGGAGGCTAATGGTCAAAACCAGTTTGGGTTATTTCCTCGGGCAAATACCTTAAATTGGTGCTACGATAGTTGTTTTGATAACGGTAGTTTATGGGTAGCTGATACGGGTAATAGTCGGTTGCTACGATTTGATAAGTTACCACAACAGCATAATCGTTCGGCTGATAGCCTAATTGGTCCCAAAGATTTTACTACTGGTAGTGAAAATGCTGAGACGATTAACGGAACGGATGAGACATTGTACTGGCCGTTCTCAGTAGCAATCTGTCAGCACACAATGGCAATTGCCGACACCGGAAACCACCGTATTGTGCTGATTGATAACTGCTAATGGAGGAGGGAGAATGGAAGACGGAGGACGAATAACTACACTCCCGTTCTCCCTCCTCCTTTTTCCGTTTTCCGAATCTTGTAAAATACTGATGATGGAAAAAATAGCGTTGGATGTAGTAGCCCTTACTGATAGTGAATCACACCCTGGTAATTTCGCCTTGATACTAGAGGAGCGACCTAATGGACGTCGCTTGCCGATTGTAATCGGTAAAGCCGAGGCGCAAGCTATTGCGATGACTCTGGAAAATATGCAGCCTCAGCGCCCACTCACCCACGATCTGTTCAAACAAACCTTAGACGCTCTTCAGGCTACACTAGAAGAAGTATTTATCTATAAGTTAGAGGAAAATATATTTTACGCTCAGCTTCAGTTAAAGAATTCATCGGGACAGATAATGACTATAGAAGCCCGAAGCTCTGATGCCGTAGCCCTATCCGTACGGTTTATTTGCCCTATTTACACTACTTCAGAGGTACTTAATACCGCAGGGGTTACAACTGAGCTTTCGGCAGTAGTAGGAAAAAAAGGACCTTTCTCTAATTACCCGCTAGAGGAGCTGGAAGCCCTATTAGCGAAACTGCTTGCCAAAGAAGATTACCAAAGTGCCGCCCGTATTCGCGATGTCATTGAGAAGAAAAAAAACAAAAAGTAGTCTCATGTAGGTAGGTAAACGATCCTGTGAAACCACATAGTCTTTTTTGATACATTGAGCCTTTATGTATCGTATCATATCATGCCTTTATCTGCTGAATAAATCACCGTTTTCCGAGTAAATATTTACTATTTTGCCGTACTGATAGGAATTACACTACACCAATTATGAAATCGATCATTATCTTAGGACTTGTCCTAACCACTATTACGATGGCTTGCCAACCCCAGGCAAGCCCAACTTCGGAAATTACTGAAACCTCCGCTACCACTGAACAATTTCCTGAGAAGGCAGCGTCACTTACGGTATATGAAGTAAATATTCGTCAACATACACCGGAAGGAATGATTAGTGCCTTTATTGAGGACTTACCCCGCTTGCAGGCGATGGGAATTGGTATCTTGTGGATCATGCCAGTACAGCCTATTGGTGAGAAAAACCGCAAGGGTCCGCTCGGTAGTTACTACTCAATTAGCGATTACCGAAAGGTAAATCCTGAATTTGGCACCGCCGAAGATTTTCAACGTTTGGTAGATACAGCTCACGAAATGGATATGTACATTATCCTGGATTGGGTACCTAACCATACGGCCTGGGATCATCCCTGGATTACTGAGCATCCGGATTATTATGCCAAAGACGAACAAGGGAATATTACTTACGAGGCTGATTGGACCGATACTGCATTGCTCGACCATACCAACCCTGAAACCCGCCAGGCGATGATCGCCGACATGAAGTACTGGGTAGAGAAGTTCAATATTGATGGCTTCCGATGTGACCACGCGGGGCACGAAATTCCGCTTTACTTCTGGGAAGAAGCCACTGCCGAGATTGATCCTATCAAGGATTTATTTTGGCTAGCTGAGTGGAATGGTGCCCGAATGCACCTGGAATTCGATGCTACTTATGCCTGGGAGCTATTGCATTTGACTGATATGGTAGGTAAAGGTCAAGCTAACGCCGACACTTTGGCTAATTGGATTCAGCGTGATCTGCAAGAATATGGTCAGCAACCGTTACGGATGACGATGATTACTAACCATGATGAAAACTCCTGGAACGGGACGGTATTCGAACGCTATGGTGAGGGGCATAAAACCTTTGCCGCCTTTATTTTTTCGGCCTACGGTATTCCGATGCTATACAGTGGGCAAGAAGTAGGCTTAGATAAACGATTAAAGTTCTTTGAAAAAGATACCATTGACTGGAGCGACCCTCAGCAGTTACAGCCATTTTACACCAAGCTAGTAGCGTTGAAGAAAGAAAACCCAGCTTTGTGGGCGAGTGATGCCGGAGGCTTTCCACAGCGTATCAACGAAGGTTCTGATGTTTACGCCTTCAAGCGGGCGAAAAGTGATAATACTGTGATTGGAATAATGAACTTTTCAGCCGAGCCGCGAGAGCTACAACTTACGGATGCTAGTATTGCTGGGACGTATTCTGATTACTTTACCGGACAATCTTACGAGTTATCGGCAGATGCGCCGCTTGCTTTAAGCCCTTGGCAGTATTTGATTTTCACGCAGAATTAGGTCTGATAGTACTCAACCAGACTGGAGGTTAAGATGAAAAAATTATCAGTAGTAAGTTCTATCTTGGCACCAATTTCACTTCTTTCGCTAATTAGAAAAAAGTACAATCTAAGTAATTCTGCTACTTGTAAAGTTCTGAGAACCGGAATCAATCATAGCTATCTTATTTCGGACGTAAGCGCAAAATACGTTCTTAGGATATACAGTCATGGTTGGCGGTCAGAAACGGAAATTCTAGAAGAGCTTCGTCTCTTAAATTTGCTGGTAGTGTATTTAAAATAAGGATGGCATTTTTGCCATTCTTTCAAGATTGTAATGAACTAAGAAGTACTTGATAGCCAGGTAGTGGTTTTCCCAAGTTTTGGAAAAAGATAGCGTTTTGCGCACCAATCGGGCACACCGC
>JBCCTI010000098.1:0-20487 GCA_039198955.1 Bacteroidota bacterium
TTGAGGATGAACAAGATTTTACCTTCTCACAAGCTTGGTAAAATCCCTTACCCTACTTTCACCAAACCCTGTAATCCTGTTAATCCAACAATTCAGTAAATCCTGATACAGACAATTAACTAAACTATCACTCTCTTGAAACAGCCTACCACAAGATCCCGGCATCGGCCCGGGAAATCACCTACCGAAAACCAGCAGCACCTCGACCGCTACTACTGGGAGCTCAACTGTTGCTTGCGGGATGATCCCGATCACAGGCACCGGATTCTACTGAGAGCGATCAAGCAGACCGACGCGCTGTGGAAGAAGATCAAGTCCCTCTATCGAGAGTTCCCCGATTAGCGAAATACGGGCATCCCCTATTTTATTCCGAAAATACAATGCAGCAACTTCTAAATAAACCTAAAGGTGCCACGGAGGCGGTCATTAGTGCCCTATATATTGCTACTGATTAGTATTGGAAAAACGAATTTCCATCACCTAGCCAACGATTTGTAATGAAGCTGGTTACCCTTCAGGCGTTAGCCTCGAATCTGATACCAATTTAATGGTCAATCCAACTAGAGTGGATCGTACTATTGAAATTTATCTAGGTCGATTTGCGGAAGCGTTTATCGCCAACTTTCTGATCTAGTTGTTAGGTGTAATGACATGGCATCTTGGGGGCAAAAGTGAAATGCACTTGCCGGATGAGGCTCCGCGAATTCCGGCATCTCATGCAGGAGACCCCGGAATTCGCGGAGCCTCATCCGGGGAAACTGTCCTCAAGTTAACTTGTCAGTACAGTTAGGGATTAAATTCTAAAACTTCATACAATTGTAAATGAGCAACACTAAACCACTATTTTTTTGTCTGATGCTGGGTACCACGCTGCTGTCTATTGATTCTTCAGCCCAGGATACTACCCGGATTGTGCCCCAAATTACATTGAGCGGCTACACTGATGTTTACTATGCTACTTTCTCAGATGAATCACCGACTGAAGCATTGCAACCCTACACTACAGTATCACCTCGTAGCGACCGATTCGGCCTAAATGTGGCGCAACTGTCGGTTAACTACCAAGCTGAGCGGGTGCGGGGTACAGTCACTTTACATTACGGGGATATTGCCCAGGCTACCTGGTCAGAAACGTTCAATATGGTACAGGAAGCGAATCTGGGGTTTATGCTTTTTAAAGACTGGTGGCTTGACGGGGGTTTTTTTGCGACCCACATCGGTACCGAAAGTTTTTTGCCGAAGAACAACTATCTAAGCTCTACCGCCGTGGCTACTTTCAATGAACCGTTCTTTCAGAGTGGTGCCCGTCTTTCGTACGAAGGTTCTGAGGACTTTTCGGCCCAACTCCACGTGGTGAGTGGCTATAACTTCTTTTTGGATGTCAACGATGCCAAGTCGGTTGGGGTGCTACTATCTTATAATCTTACTGAGCAATGGTCACTTACATATACTAATCTTTTAGGTCGGGAGTCACTCGATGATGTCTCGCCTAGTCAACTTCGTTTCTATCACAATCTTTACCTGAACGGATCATTCAACGAAAAGCTGCTACTGACGGTAGGCGGCGATCTTGGAACCCAGACAAACTCCCAATTGAATGACGGGAACGCTACGGCACTGATGTACAATGCCTTAGCCACTATTCGCTACCAGTTTACCCCAGCATGGTCGGTGACCGCCAGGGGCGAAATCTTCTCTGATCCCGAAGGTTTCATCTCGGGTACGTTGCCTACTGAGTCGGGTGGGGAAGAAGGACTGCAACTGACGGGGCTGACGTTGGGTGCCGAATATCGCCCTACGAGCAGCTCTTACGTGCGGATTGAAGGAAGAAATTTAACTACGGACGATGAACTTACGCTGTTTGACCAGGGTGCAGATGATGTGCGTTACGAATGGATGGTGACTATGGGTTTCTACTTTGACCATGTAATTCGCTAAGAATGTACGCCGAGTAAGACATGGAGCACTAATGTAAAGAGGAAATTGGTAGGTTTTCCACAAACTGAATGGCTCGCTCTTCTGACCAGAAGTTTTGCCCACTAGAGTATCCCCGGGGCATAAAACCGACATGCCCTCCGGTTTCGGGAGCCTGAAAGTGTACGTATTGAGTGGTTCGCTCTTCTTGCGTTAGGTAACATTCCTTCGCCAAAAACGGGTCGTTTTGGGCGTTTACAATTAGTGTTGGTACTCGGATAGATTGTAAAAAGTGAATGCTGCTGCACTGTCGATAATAATCAGTGGCATCCTGAAAGCCGTGCAGTGGTGCGGTATAGTAATCGTCAAAATCTTCCAGTGACCGGATTTTGGGAAAGAACTCTGAACTGATTTTTTCGGGCATAATGGCTTCTTTGTCGCGGATTTTCTTTTTCAGGTTTCGTAAGAAACGCTGGCTGTACAATATATTTTGGGGTTGAGCAATCTGACGGGCGCAGGCCTGCAAATGGAGCGGAACCGAAAAAACGACTACGGATTTAACTTTGGGGTTGAGTTTATCTTTTTGTTCGCCTACGTATTTTAAGGTGAGGTTGCCACCCAGACTGAAGCCGATTAAAACAATTGAATGGTAAGAATGATAACACAAGATACTATTCACCAAAAAGTGAAGATCAGGAGTAGCCCCGCTGTGGTAGAAGCGGTACGTCTGATTAATTTCCCCACCGCAACCGCGAAAATTCCAGGCTAGGGCATCGTACCCCGCCCGATTAAATGCCCGAACCATACCCTTAATGTAAGGTCGCTGACTATCTCCTTCCAGGCCGTGAGAAATAATAGCTAGCGTATCAGAACTGACTTTAGACCAGTCGAGCAATAGAAAGTCACCGTCGGGGGTAGTTAAGCGTTCCCGCTGGTAACTCACTTCTGAGACTTTGCGGAACTGCGATGGAATAATCGTTTGCAGGTGCCCGTTAAACAAATACGGCGGCGGACGATAATCAGAAGTGGTCAGTAAGGGCATGAGTAGCTAACTAATTCAAGGTAGAAGCATAATCAGCAATACAGAGCAACTAGGTTGAACTCATCTGAATGATAAGCATGTACAGTGGCATGCCGAAGGTGATATTAAGCGGAAAAGTAATCGCCAGCGCCATCGGGATATAGAGGCTAGGGTTAGCTTTGGGGGCAGCCAGTTTCATGGCGGCAGGCACCGCAATATACGAGGCACTGGCTGCTAATATGGCGAACAAAAAGCGGTTACCCGGCTCCGCAGTCACCGATTGGCTTATTATGGCTACTACACAACCATTGACTAATGGAATTACGAGAGCAAAAATCAGCGAGAACCAACCATTCTCCAGAAAAGACGACAACTTTTTGCCACTGGTTATGCCCATGTCTAGCAAAAATACCGCTAAAAAGCCTTTAAAAATATCGGTAGTAAATGGTTCAATCCCCTCGGCCTGCTGGTCGCTGGCTAAAAATCCAATAATAAGGCTGCCTAAAATCAGCATGACGCTGCCGTTGGTAACCGAGTGTTTTACTACCTCACCCAGAGGCAGTTGCTGACTTTTCTCCTTATCAAAAACGGACATCAACAATACTCCGACGATGATGGAGGGTGCTTCCATCAGTGCCATTACCGCTACCATATGTCCGCCAAAATCAATTTGCTGAATATCCAAAAAAGAAACGGCGGTAACAAAAGTCACGGCACTTACTGAGCCGTAAGCCGCGGCAATTGCCCCCGAGTTGGCTACACTCAGTCGTCGGTTTAGAATGAAAAAAGTATAAAAAGATACCCCAACCGCCAGAAAAATACCGAACAAAAGCGACCACAAAATCTCCATATCGAGGGCACTGTGCGATAACTCCTGCCCTCCCTTGAACCCGATGGAGAACAGTAGATAAAGTGAAATGAATTTGGAAGAAGAAGGTGGGATTTCCAGGTCGCTCTTCACCTGTACGGCAAAGATACCCAGGGCAAAAAATAATAGGGCCGGATTGGTAAGGTTATCAAAAAGTAGATCCAGACTCATAGTACAGACGGTTTTGGTTAGTGCTTTGGGATGTAAAGATAGATAGCATATAGTCCAGTGCAAGCAGCATCTCTCTCACAGCTTAACAAAGTAGAATACTTGTCTGTTGGATGATAATTTAAAATTTAGGTAATTTCCCGTTATAAAGAGCAGTGTAGCAGGCTTTATGACTACCCGTAAGAAGTTATATCATATCATTTTCGAGTCCGACACTCCATCTGGCAAATTATTCGACGTAATTCTGCTCGTTGCTATTCTGCTTAGCATGCTGTTGGTCATGCTGGAAAGCGTGCAGCAGTATAGCGATAACTACGGTGAATACATTCGGATCGGAGAGTATATCTTTACGGCACTATTCACCATTGAGTACGCCGTTCGTATTTATTGCGCCCCGCGTCGGTGGAAATACATCACTAGCTTCTACGGGATTATTGACTTAATCTCCATTCTTCCCACGTTTTTGAGCATACTGGTGGAAGGCTCCCAATACGCTTTGGTGATTCGGGGGCTGCGTCTACTGCGGGTATTTAGGGTACTGAAACTGACGCACTTTCTGGGTGAAGCTGAGGTGTTACGAAAAGCGCTTCGTCAGAGTATTGCTAAAATCACGGTGTTCATTGGGGCGGTGCTGGTACTTATTTTTATCGTAGGCTCATCCATGTACTTAATTGAAGGGCCTGAGAATGGTTTTACGAGTATTCCGGTGAGTGTGTATTGGGCGATTGTGACGCTTACTACAGTGGGTTACGGTGACATTGCCCCGCAAACCGTAGCTGGGCAAACCCTAGCTTCCGTCGTAATGATATTAGGCTACGGCATCATTGCCGTTCCCACGGGTATAGTTTCGGTAGAACTTTCCCGGGCGGATACCAAACATTTGGAGCAAGGTGATCGGGTGAAGAAAGAGGCCGACATTTGGCTCTCCAGCTTCAACAAAACCCAGTGCGCCACCCGACCGATGGGTTGGCAACGGGTAGAAAAAGCCGACATAAAGCATTCTCAACTAAAAGGTCAGCGATAGAGGTTTATACGATTTGCTTGGTTTGTAAGGAATTGTTTCCTTATTTTAGTAGTTTAAGAAACGTTATGGCACATCAACACTTTTTCCTTCAGTTCCCTTCCCGGGGTAGGCGGAGCTTCTTCAGGCGTAGGGTGTAGTAGATCCCACCCAGCCAAGCTAGTTGTATTTTTCCCCTTAGTCATAACGCATTTTTAGTTACATTCCATGAAATTTACCGTTACCGTAGCCACTGGGGCTCACGAGCATTTTGCCGAAGAAATTAGCCAGTTGATCCAAGAGGCGGCGGTAGCCCGGGGTACGGGTATTGCCAAACGTCCACCCGAATATATTCGACGGAAGATGCAGGAGGGTAAAGCAATCATTGCCCTTCACGAAGATCAGGTAGCGGGTTTTTGCTATATCGAGACTTGGGGACATCGAAAATTTATCGCTAATTCCGGCCTTATTGTTCACCCCGGCTACCGTAAGCACGGACTAGCCAAACTGATTAAGAAAGCAGCATTTAAACTATCCCGAAAGAAATATCCCAATGCAAAGTTATTTGGCATCACTACTAGCCTAGCGGTGATGAAGATCAACTCAGATTTAGGCTATCGCCCGGTAACATTCTCGGAACTGACGACGGATGAGGATTTTTGGAAAGGTTGCCAGAGTTGTCCCAATTACGATATTTTGACCCGCAATGAGCGAAAAAACTGCCTATGTACCGGAATGCTCTACAACCCGGAGGAAAAAACGGGCAAAAAGTGGAACGTACGTAACCAGATCAAAAAATATGAACGTTGGCTACGGCTAAAACGCGAAGCTTTCTACGGAAGACGAAGGCGGGAAAAAGGTGAAAGGTTGAAGGTAAAGAGTTGAAAGAAAATCATCAATTTAACCATCTAATAAATGACCAAAAATAACCAACCGATTATAGTGCTCGCTTTTAGCGGCGGGTTGGATACTTCCTACTGCGTGGTATACTTGCGGCAGCAGGGCTACCGGGTTCACGCCGTTACGGTGGATACCGGAGGCTTTACTTCCGAGCAACTCACTGATATGGAGCAGCGGGCGCATCAATTGGGTGCAGAAAAGTTTGTAGTGCTCGATGAAACTAAGCGGTTTTATAAAAAGTGCTTACGCTATCTAGTGTACGGCAACGTACTAAGGAATCATACTTATCCTCTATCGGTAAGTGCCGAGCGGGTTTTTCAGGCCCTGGCGATTGTACAGTACGCTCAGGATAATGAGGCCGATTACGTCGCCCACGGTAGCACCGGAGCGGGTAACGATCAGGTGCGCTTCGATCTGGCTTTTCGGATACTGGCTCCTCAGGTAAACATCATTACCCCCATTCGTGACCAGCAACTGAGTCGTCAGCAGGAAGTAGAATTTCTGAGGGAAAATGGTATTGACTGGTCGTGGGAGAAGGCAAAATATTCAATTAATCAAGGCATTTGGGGAACTTCGGTAGGTGGTCAGGAAACGCTCACGTCTGACCAGCATTTGCCCGAAGAGGCGTACCCCAGCCAAATGGTAGACGGAGGCTCCCAAAAAATCACTTTGGGGTTTGAAAAGGGCGAGGTGGAAACCCTTAATGGGCTATCTTTCAATCATCCGATAGAGCTAATTCAGGAATTACAAAAGATGACGGCTACCTACGCTGTTGGTCGCGATACGCACGTGGGCGACACCATCGTAGGCATTAAAGGACGGGTAGGCTTTGAAGCAGCGGCACCCCTCATCATTATTCACGCGCATCAATTATTGGAGAAGCATACACTAACTAAGTGGCAACTCTATTGGAAAGATCAGTTGGCTACCTGGTACGGCATGATGGTTCACGAAGGGCAGTTTCTCGACCCAGTGATGCGGAATATTGAAACTTTTCTGAAGGATACCCAGAAGCTGGTGAGTGGCCAAGTTTACATTCAGCTACACCCGTATCGATTTGAACTACAAGGTATTAGCTCACCTCACGATTTGATGTCTTCGGAGTTTGGTGACTACGGCGAAGCCAATAAAGCCTGGACGGGTGAGGATGTAAAAGGATTTACTAATATTGCGGCTAATGCCACTAAGATCTGGTTTGCTGTTAACCAAAAAAAACGTGACAAAAGCTAGAATAGGCATTGTTGGAGGGGCAGGTTATACCGCCGGGGAACTCCTCCGAATTTTATTAAATCACCCCCACGTAGAAATTGGCTGGGTGCACAGTCAGAGTCAGGCAGATAAGCCGATTACTTCGGTGCACTACGACCTACTCGGTGATACGGAGTTGATTTTCACTTCGGCACTGGATTGGTCAGCGATTGAGCTATTATTTCTGTGCAGTGGACACGGGGCATCCCAAGCATTCCTGCAACAGAACGATGTGCCTAAAGCCATTAAAATCATTGATTTGAGCCAGGATTTCAGAATAGCTGACCCGTCTCACGATTTTGTGTACGGCTTGCCGGAACTTCAGAAAAGCCGCATTCGGGAAGCTGACCGCGTAGCGAATCCCGGCTGTTTTGCCACCTGTATTCAGTTGGGATTATTGCCCTTAGCTCAGGCTGGGCTACTGGCTGAAGATGTACATATTCACGCGATTACCGGCTCGACTGGGGCAGGGCAGAAACCGACTGCTACGTCCCACTTTAGCTGGCGGAATAATAATATTTCAATTTATAAGGCTTTTCGCCACCAGCATCTGCGGGAAATCAATCAGAGTATTCAGAGATTACAACTTGGTTACTCGGCTAAGCTTCACTTTTTACCAGTGCGGGGTAACTTCACCCGGGGCATATTTGCTAGTCTGTACACGCCTACTTCCGCTTCTTTAAAAGAAGTACAGCAAAGGTATCAGCAGTTCTACGCAGATGCTCCCTTTGTTCATCTCACTACCGAAAATCCCCACCTGAAACAGGTGATAAATACTAATAAAGGAGTTATTTATCTGGAGAAGCACGAAGAAACTCTTCTCATTATTAGCCTGATTGACAATTTGCTGAAGGGAGCCTCGGGGCAAGCCATACAAAACATGAACCTGATGATGGGTTGGGAAGAAACTACCGGACTGAGACTCAAGGCAAGCTTATTTTAGCAATGCAAGGAGTTATAGCTTTTTGTAGCTTTTTCAAAAGTAGATGATTGAGTAGTTATTACTTAGGTCCACAAAAGCCTAAGTATCCACTGAAATCGCTTATTTATTCGTAAAACATGGGTAAAAATGCTTAGAAGTAATTGCGAAAGTCGCAATTTCTAAAAGTTGGTTTGGAAAGTTACAGAGGCTACTAATTAGATAATTACGAAATTATCTTGCTGAAGCCTTTTCCTATCTTGCTACCAATTATTTTGGTTGTAAGAGTAATGGTCTGTAACTCCCTCTCGTCATTTTTGTACTACTGTCGTTATAACTCGGTAGTGTTAGCGTTATTGCTTGTTTTGGCAAGTAACGCTACGGCAGAAAGAGGGAACCCTTCAGTTTCAGATAAGCCTCAATTACGGTTTAGGCAATTTCTAAATGGTCTTTCCCAAAGCAATGCTCGCTGCATTGTACAAGATTCCTTAGGATTTATCTGGATTGGTACCGAAGGCGGATTAAACCGCTTCGATGGTATGAATTTCCAGGTTTATGAAGCAAACAATAGTGATTCTACTTCTTTGCCCGATAATCGGATAAACGATCTGCTCATCGATAGGAAAAATAATCTTTGGGTGGCTACCTATGGTGCTGTGGTTCGCTATGACTATCGAACTAATAGTTTTGTACACTACTTATTCGCTGATAATCAGACGAATGATGTTACGGTTGCACTTTCATTACTCAGCGATAGTAACGGGAAGCTTTGGATTGGGACTCATCAGGGAATTTATGTGTTTGATGAGGAACAGAAAAAACTTATAAAATCCAGCTACTCTAATTCCCCCGAACTAAAAAACTTAGTGGTTAGCAAAATATATGAAGATCGATCTCAACGAATATGGGTCGGCACTTGGGAAGGACTTCATGTATTATTTCCCGAGGATGAAAAGATAAAAAAAATATCATCTTGGGGAGAGCAACTTTCATCAGCAATTATAACTGATATTACTCAGGATCACCAAGATGATTTATGGATAAGCACAAAAGGAAGGGGTGTATTCCGAATACACGCAGAAGAACATCAGCCTAAAGTATATCACTATTCTAGTGAAAGCAGCAATCCTCATTCCTTGAAATCCGATCAGGTTTTTAGCTTATTAGAAGATCACAATCAGCGGATTTGGGTAGGCACAGAAACCGCTGGTCTTAATTTATACGTGCCTGAAATTGACGGCTTTATCGCTTACCGTAAAGAAGTTGATGAAAAGAATGCCCTGAAAAGTAACTCAATCTGGGAGGTTTTTGAAGATGATGCCCACCGGTTGTGGATAGGAACGTTCAACCAAGGGGTCTTTTTGCATGACGATATGGCTAGTAAGTTCAACCGGGTAGACCAAGGCTACGGTCATAATCTTCGGCTAAACTCTCCTGTGGTATCTTCTTTTCTAGAAGACGGAAACAATATATGGGTTGGTACAGATGGTGGTGGTATTTCTGTCTGGAACCGGCTTGAGAATGCTACTCATCGCTTCTATGGTCATAGCCCCCAAGATAATCTTAGTTTAGGTAGTAATGCAGTCCTCTGCTTGTTTCGTGACTCGGAGGGGCTCATCTGGGTAGGAACCTGGGGAGGTGGGGTTAGCTTATACGATTCTATATCGGATAACTTTATGGCACTTAAATCGAGTAGCACTACCTCAAACTCATTAGGAAGCAATAATGTGTTTGGCATCGATGAAGACAGTCATGGTAACTTATGGATGTCAACCTGGGGAAGTGGCATTACCTGCTACCAAAAGTCAGACGGTAGTTTTCTGAATATAAAGAGCGGTGACGTGGGGAAGGATATGCTAAGTAGCAGCATGACTTACGATGTTGAAGTGGACGACCTGAATGGTGATGTATGGGTCGCTACCCTACTTGGGCTGAACCGGATTAGTTTTTCTAATGATAGTAGTTTTACGGTCAAAAAATATCCCTACGGATCAGCAAATGCTCCTGAGTCGGTCAGCGGAGATCGTGTCATCTGTATTCTCGAAGATACTCAGCACCGAATATGGATTGGAACTAACAACGGATTAAATATTTTTAACCGCCAGGAAGAAACATTCACTAAGTTTTTTAAGAAAGATGGACTGCCCGGTAACTTTATTAAAGCTGTTATTGAAGATAATGTAGGTCAGTTTTGGGTTACAACCAACAAGGGTTTAGCTAAAATGGAGAATACCCCTCAGGGATGGGTTATCGATAGCTATGACCCATCGGATGGCTTACCGGGAAAAGAGTTTTTTATTAACGCGGCCTATCAGGCTAGCGACGGAGAGATATTTCTGGGTGGGGTCAGCGGTTTCAATCATTTCTCTCCCAATGATATTCAACCTAATCCTCATCTACCCAAGTTACAGTTTACAGGTTTTAAATTATTTAATGAAGATGTCACCATTGGTGGGGAAGACTCTCCTCTTCAGGTGGATATTAATGCCGCCCAACAAATTACGCTAACCCACGATCAGTCGGTCTTTTCTATTGAATATCAAGGGGTAAGCTTTACCCATCCGGAGAAAAACCAGTATGCGTTCATGTTAAAGGGGTTTGAGTCTGAATGGAACTATGTTGGTAGTCAAACAAGGGCAACGTATACCAACTTAGATCCGGGGCAATATACGTTTATGCTAAAAGGAGCTAACAACGATGGGGTTTGGAACCCCCAGGCAAGGGAGCTCTCAATCGTTATTCTTCCGCCCTGGTGGGAAACCTGGTGGTTCCATTTCTTACTATTTCTGGGTATTTCCCTGATGATACTTACCATACTTCAGGTTCGGCTCTCGGTCATCCAAAAACAAAAGAGAATACTGGAGAACAAAGTTGCCCTTCGGACTGCTGAGGTAACTGAGCAGAAACGGGAGATAGAAAAACAGGCAGCTATGCTAAGAAAGACCAACGAACAAAAAAACAAGCTGTTTTCTATTATTTCCCACGATCTGCGTAGCCCTTTAACTTCACTTCAGGCAATTACTACGTTGCTTGATCCGGAAATTTTACAAAAAGAAGACCTGGAAAATACCCGTAATGAGATTAGCCAGCGCATTAATAATCTCAGTGACATGATGAATGGATTGCTAAGCTGGGCAAAGCAGCAGATGGAGGGCGAAAAAACATCACCCCAATCGTTTGATTTGAGCGTACTCAGTCAGGAGGTAATTCGATTATATGAAGAGCAGGCCGTAGCTAAGGAGGTTTCACTGAAGAGCCAGGTTGAGCCCAGTAGCCTAGTCTTTGGGGACATCAATCAGGTGCGGACTGTACTTAGAAACTTGGTGGGAAATGCTGTTAAGTTTACCAATCGAGGGGAAATGGTGGTAGTGTCAAGCAAGCTAGGGCAAGCCGGAAAAATGACGGTGGTCGTGCAGGATACCGGAGTTGGGATGGATCAGGAGAAAGCGGAGAATTTATTCGATCTTTATTCCGAGTCCACGGTCGGTACATCAGGGGAAAAAGGAGTTGGCTTAGGGCTAATATTGGCCCGGGAATTTGTTGAGAAAAACGGTGGCAAAATATGGGCAGAAAGTCAACCGGGCGAAGGCTCCACCTTCTATTTCACCCTTCCGTTAGGCCAGTTGGCTTCGGCTACCACTTCATTTACCCAGGTATGATACAATTAATTTTGAGGGACAATAAATTTTCTGAACTGGTCAAGGGGAGTGGTTGAATCGGTAAGGAAGGTCAATTTACCCCGTACCCACTCACTCGCTCGGATAATCGCTCCTTTTTCTTGCTCTCGTTGATGAGAGGATTGTAAAAATTGGTAGTAGGTGAGTAGCTCCCTTTGCTGCTTTTCCGTTAGCATAATTGGCTTTTTTTCAATAAGCTGGAAAACGAATTCTAATGAGTCAGCTTGGATAGAACTAGCTTGATTCAAAATCTGCTTGCCGAAAAACAGGTGAGGTGGTAAAGCAACTGACATGGTACGCTGCTGCTGGTGGTCATAGACATGAAAATGAGTATTCCCCATTTGACTAGCATTGATACTATCAGGTTCGGTTGATGGTAAAAACGAGAAAAGGGTATCGGCGGTCAGGTACTCGTGTAGTGCTTTCAGATTATAGTGAAAAGGATACCGCTGCTGAAATAAGAAAGCTGAATCGAGACTATCTGCCACCAGATAGTTAACGGTAGCTGTATCGTTAGCTACCCAAAAATCTAATAAAACTTGAGACGAGTCGCTGCTTTCTGCAAAAGCTGAGCTGGGTATGCGTTTTACTATAGTGTCGCCAACCAGTACATCTCGGTTCATCAAATCACTGAGGGCGGCATTGTACTCCATCATAAGGGCCAGCGAGTCCTCATACCAGAACCAAGGAGCTTTGTAGGCCGAAAGGTTAATGAAGTTACTGTCTGAGGTGGTGTGTATATTCCAACGGGTTTGCTGAAGTAGCTTTTGTTCGTGCTGATCGACTACTGAATCTAGTCCAATTTGGTAGGTCAAGGTAGAGTAGTAGTTGAATTTTTGTGGTGAGCCCTCGAAGTTAAGTTTCCGTAACCGCCGGAGTGATTGTCGGCGGATGCTATCCAGTTCAGTGGCTAGCTGGATATTTCGGGTTCGGTTGGTAACTGCTCGCCTAAGAGAATCCGCTCGTCGGGCTTCCCGAGCTAAAAGCGAATCTAGCAAAACGCCTTCGTAGTAATTGATAAACTCATCTTCGGCAATTTCTTTTACGGTTTGGGTGAGAATATTATTGTGGAAATAAACCTGCTGGATTTCCTTTCCAGTAATTAGTGAGAAAAAGCTTTTCAGGGTTTCCGCTCCCTGCTGCTGAGCCTGATTGATGATATTGGCCTGGTGGGCGTAAAAGGTCAGCTTTTGGATGCAATGCTCCTTCACTCGCTGGGCATCTTTAAAGTTTACTCTTCCTTGGTAGTCAATAATTTCAAAACCCGGTACGGCCCGTTCGGGAATAAACCAGGGGTTGATGTCGGCGTTGAGAATTTGGGGCTCTAACCCAAAAAAGTGTAACTCCCCGGTTTTTTCATCCAGATAGAAAGAATTCTCATCGAGCTGACCAAAATCAAATCCCGCCTTTACCCAGCCTCTGCCTACTAAAGCCAGTCGTTTCTTTCGCTCCACTCGGGACAGTTCGGACACTTGATCCAGGTAGGTGAATTCCTGAAAATTGGCAGTAAAGGCAAATCCATCGTCGAGATAGCGCTGAAAAGCCAAGCCAGCATCAGCCTGATGCTGAGTGGTAAGCTCCTGGTATAGGTTGAGTAATACCTCAGCTTCCGTTCGGTTGTTGGGATTCCAGTCGTCTTTTTCCGATTGATCGTATTTTTCCCGCCACAGAAATTCAATGACAGGAAGATAGAGCGGATCACCACTGAGGCTATCGCGTAGGTTGAGGAACTCCAGCTTTTCTAAAATGTTATTTCTGCTAACGTTTTGCAGAACCGCTCGTCGCCAGCCGCTTTGTCGTTCATTCGTTGCTAAGTACTCTTCTTTTCGCTCATCCCGGGGTATTTGCTGGTACTGGTGTAAGTCGTAGAGAGCGTACTTTACTTCTGAGTACAGTCGGTTGGCCTGCTGTTGCGGATTACTTTCCTCAATCAACACCAGTCTTGATTCATCCAGTGAAGAGATCACTTCCCCGTAGTATTCAGCGGTTACTAACTGCCCAATTTGGCGTATTTCGGTTACCATATTGGTAGTCGTGCCGAGTTGGAGTCCGCCGCCAAAAATACCAAAGGGGTTCAGCACAAACAATAAGACGACCAGTGCGATGATGAGGAGCGCGTCGAGTACAAATCGCCAGTTACCGAACAGTAGGCTAATCATCAGCGGGCGGTTGAGTGAGATTTACCTTGTCAATAAGCAGTTCGTCGCTACTAAACGAAATGTATACTTCATCATAATTCAACGAGCGAAGCAGTTGGCGTAGCAAAGTTTGGGTATGGTTCTGAGTAGTTTCTACAATACCCATGTATTCTAAATTATTGCGAATATCCAGTTCAGCATCCCGGAAGAATATTTCTTGGTCAGCCACACTAATAGAATTGAGAAACGAGCGGGGATCAGAGATCACGGTATCTTCCTGGAAGCTACCCGGTGGATAAGAAAAGTTGACAATCTTGACCGGAGGAAGCTCTAGGATAATCTTCTGTCCGTCAATCTGAATATCACTTTCTTCTATCTGAGACAAATCAACTCCTGCTTTGATTTTGGCTTGAGAGTAAGCCAGAAACCGGGCTTCGCTGAGTTTGATAAACCATGCCAGTTTTTTGGTTTTGGTGCCGTGAACAATTTTCTCTACTGTAAATTCAGTAGTTGCCAAGTCGCTAGCCTGCTGAATTTTCCCCACCACCAAACCTCGATCTTCTGGCTGACAAGCGAGTAATAAAGTTGCAATAATCCCCCAGAGCACGTAGTTGAGCAGTCTCATACCCTAAATTTGTGATTAATTTCTTGAATAACAGAAAATAGGCAGCGGGCAATTCGGCGTTGCCCCTGCGGACTCAGTAGAAACTCAGCTTCCAATCGATTATCGTAGAAGAGGTTTTCTACCAGAAAAGCCGGTCCCCGGGTCTTGCGTAGTACGTAAAATGTTTCGCTCTGGCGTTCTTTCTCCTTGTCTTCATCACCGTCGGTCATATCCTGTCGAAACCTAAATTCTGGAAACTCGCGCTTGTACCACTTAGCAGCAATGGTGGCTAGCTCGTCGCTTTGGGTTTGCCCTACGCTGGTCCAAACTTCAAATCCAGTGGCCTTTTGCCCCGGACCAGAAACTTGATTACTAGCGGCATTACTGTGAATGGAAAGAAAATAGTAGTTTCTGTTGCGGGAATATAGCTGATTGGCAACACTCACCCGTTCGTCTAAGGGTACATCACTTTCCTCGTCTACGGTAAGGTTGTGGTAAGGAATTCCGGCTTCGTCGAGCAGCTCAATGAGTTGCTGACCTATTTCTCGGTTAATTACCCCCTCGCGGATTTCAGTGCCATCGTCAAAGGTGTACTTCTTCCCTTTGGTGGTGTACTTTCCATCAATCATGCCACCGTGTCCGGCATCAATAATGGGAATGAATCCGGTAGAAACAGCGTCGACACCTTCGTTGTAAACGTCTACGTATTTACGATAGGCTGTCCGTAGCTTCACATCGTACTGATTGCGCTTGTAGCCCGAACCGTTGTAACCGTAAGCAAACCGATCCCAATCGTAGTTCCCCCGGTTTTTCTCGGAGATGAAGTCTATTAGCGGAATATTATCCACCCGCTTGGTTTTAATAAATGCCAGGAAATCGAGGAAGTGATAGTATTCGGATACTTCCTGCTTTTGCTCAAAATCCCGGTAGTCCCGATAAAACAGATCGTCAGGGCTTGCATCAAGCTTCACCCGGTCGCGCAGGTTGTGCTCCAGGTTCTCGCCTAGCATCTGAAATAAACCCCAGGACGTAGCATAAACCGCGGCTTTGGGATCAATGGTTCGCGCCAGATTTAGGCGTTTGTATTCATCTTCCCCACCCAGATAGTGTTCCGTAGTCCAGTTGGGGTAAACAATAGACGGATACCGTTGCTGCCATTTTGTAATCTCAGTCTCGGTAAAACCTTGTTTTTTCAGCCAGTAGGTGAAACGGTGTCCCTCGAACAGAATTTTAGGTTTACCGTTGGGCAAATGCCCTTTCCCCGAAGACTCTACTTCAACCACGGCTCGAACTACCGGCATCGACAGCTCAATACCTTCTTCCTGAAGTTGCTCTAAGGCCTGAGTGATTTCCTCATCGCTGAGCACCTTCATATGTATATTGTCCCGAACCTGTACAAAGCCACCCTGTAAGTCGGGGGAATACGGGGAAAATACCGACTGAGATAAACGTTCCCGGGCTTGGGTAAGGGGGGTGGTATCGGCTTTTCCTTCCAGTTGGTCTAGTTCAAGATTCTCGAGCTGGAGGAATTGATCATCAGATTCTAGGGCGGTCGGTAGCTTTTCCGGTTTCGTACTATCTTTATCGTCCTTCGCCTCAGATCGGTTAGTAGTCCACCTTCGTTGGAGGTACTTCAGGGATTTATCCCCAAAGTAGAAGGCGATCATCATCAGAAAAGCCGTCTCGAAAAACTCGAACTGTTGGCGAATGAGAGCGAGCTGATTGCCAGAGTAGTACTCGTTACCAAAGCTGACGATCAGCAGCGATAAACCACCCAGTAATAGCGTAAACGCAATCATGCCCCGGACGGTACCCGGAGGTAATCCGAAAGTTTGACTGCGGTAGGGGTTTTTATCCGGTGCTTTTAAATCTTCCGGATTGACCGGAAAGCCCATCTTTTCTCGCTTACGGGCGGATTCAATCTTTTCCCAGTCTTCATCGGTGAGTCCGTAATTAATGTTGTAGTGGTATACCGACCACATAAAATAGCGCAGAAAAACCGCTACCCAGACAACCGAAATCACCAACCCTAAGGCTTGAAAGAGATTTTCGTGATGCAGATAGACAAGTACGGCACCCAACAGCCCCGCTAGGGTTAGTACGATAGTAAGCAAACGGGTACCGCTAAAGAAAAACTTATGGTGAGGGTTAGGGCGGCCTTCCGAAGAAGAGTAGTCGGTACTAAGGTAGCGGGTTCCCAGCCACATCATTGCCCCGACGGTAGCAATAATCGTCAAGCCAATAAATACGCCCTGTACTTCTGGATTTACCCCATAGGCAATTAGAAAAATGAAAATCAGGGCAATTAATAAAGAGCCACCAATCTGTAGTAACAAGATTTTTGTGGGAGAAGAAAGCCGTTGATACCACGGAAGATGGTCAGGATTTTTCATGTTAGTTGTAGTTGGGCTTGGGCAAACCAGGTTTCGTCTAAGATTTTGATGGTTACAGTTTCGTCGGTTTTAAGCAACGCACTAACTCGCTTGTATAGTCGCTCAAAAGCCAGTCGGGAATGCATAATCATTTTGTCCGAAGAGGTCGTGTTCATTCCGTCGGCAATGAGTATACAGCCCTCCATATTCCGGTGGCCGGCACCCCGGTGGCCGGCACCCCGGTGATCATTGCCAATATGGATATAGATATTGCCAAATCCGGGCACTTCTTTCAGTTCCAGATGGTAGGTAAACCAGGGGAAACGTTTACGGTAACTTACTGTTAGGGGATTATCTTGCTGGTGAAATGAGAGATGATACGTTCCGGCCGGAATGCAGGTGGCCGGCACTTCGGTGGCCGGCACCCCGGTTTTACCGACTACTTTTTTAGTCTGGTGAGTATCTTCTAAAGCATAAGCGAAGAATTTCTTTCGGAAGAAAATAAGACCTAACGAGGTATGCCCATCATCAAGATAGCGTAAAACGGTGATAGTACTGTCTGGGGTTGAAGAAGTAGTTTTCTCTTCTTCCTGGAGTCTTCGTTCCAGTTCGGATATTCTCGGGGGCAGTTGGGTGGCAGGGGAAACGTTAGTGTTGGTAGGAGTGACGGGTGTGCCCGGTTGGGTTCTCACGGCACTTGCCACTGCCTGAAACCCTCTTTCTAACAACAATACAATATAGCCGATAAAGCCAACAATCCAGAGCCAAATTTCTTCCAGTAACTCCGGATTGTTTACGAATAACAGAATTGTGATCGTTAATACGGCCACAAAAAGTAAGGCGGCAAAATGTTTCAAGGCTGGTAAGTTGTTGTAGCAACTTGCTAAATTTAATCAATTTAGGTAAATACCGTCACGGTAAATTTTGCCTAGTAGTAAATCGGGCATGAGAATTGTCACCAGATTTGCCAAGGAAATTTGGGGTAAACTGTAACCGATAAAGCTCTAGTCGGAATATTGTTCCTATCGTCTGTGCTATCCTCTAATAAATGTGATTTGATTGATCTGCTAGAAGATTTCTTAACAAAGACGAATTCTGTAGTATACAAACGTGAGACAGTACAACCAAGAATTCATCGGCTAATCGCCAGAATCGCTTGTCTTTTTCATCGAAGGAAGTAACTCTTAAGTTAGGATTTCTCCTTTCTTTCTAGAAAATCCCCTGTGGGAAACTTGCATATTTGGCTGAAATTTCTTAATAATAATTATATTTCTGCTAGTCATTAGTCAGATCAAGTTCAATCGATCGATTCAATGTGGACGCGGGACCTGATCAAATTTTTTTAGGTAATCTGATTTGCCTCAGCAGGCTTTTTTAAATACTATCATATAAACCACTATTATGCTGTACACCGATGGAACCTACCTAGTGGCCGATACTCCACGAGAATTAGATGAATTTGCTCGGCGGATTAACTTACCCCAGAAGTTTCGCCACTCTACTTCCTTTGCGCCTTTGTGCCGATTACCTTCTCCGTATGATCAACAAGCGGTTGAGGCTGGCGCGAAGCTTCTAGATATACCCGCGCTACACCAATTAGTTCGGGAAATAGCTATTTAGCAACAGAATACGGGTCATCTATCTCCGTCATAATTATTTAGGCGTTTTTGGGAATGTTTAATTTAAAGCGGCACCCCTTTTTAAGAGGGATGAACTCAATAGTACCGTTCATAGCCTCAATATTTTTCTTAGTTAGATACAGCCCTACTCCTGAACCTTGGATATTGTTATCGTGAAACCGCTTGAACATTTTGAATACATCTCTATGATGCTCATTATCAATACCATAACCGTTATCAGATACTTGAAAAACGACATGCTGATCTTCCTCAAAACACTCAATGGTAATTTCGGGGTGGCTCTCTTGGACGTCATGGTATTTAATTGCGTTGGAGATTAGATTCTCTACCATAGAAACCATACGGCTGCGCTGCGTCCTGAGAGGTTTGGTATATTCAAATTTTTGAGTGAAACTGATTTGACTGAATCGGGTCATGTGGCTGAATTTCTTAAGCGTATTACCTACAATAGCTGCTAGGTATACTTCTTGGTTTTTTTCTTGTTTGCGGGACTTTGCTATTTCCAGTACATCGCTAACAAACATATAGAGCTTTCCGAGCTGGTTCTCTACTAGCTCGATGGTTTTTTCAGCAGTTGCTAATTCCCGTGTCTGGAGTGCCTCTTTTACCAAGGAAAGTACCCTTACTGATGAATCCAACGGACCACGGACATCGTGCGATAATTGCGTGGTTAGACGTTCTAATTCTTCATTAACCCGAGTTAGATTTTTTTTATTGCGGTACTCTTTAGTGCGATCCTGAATCTGAGAAATAAAATATAAGGGTTGATTATGCTCATCCCGCACGAGTGAGACGGTTAGCAGTATCCAGATGATATGACCTTTTTTATGGTAGTAGCGTTTGTGCAAGTTGTAGGTCTCAATCTCGCCCGCCAGCAGGCGGGAAACTACATCCAGATCAGCCTCTAAATCGTCGGGGTGGGTAATTGTCTGGAAATCAATTTTGAGCAATTCACTTTCGGTGTAGCCCACAATATCGCAAAGTGCCTTATTCACTTTGAGCCAACGCCCGTCGGGATCAAGCAGTGCTAACCCAATGGCGGAGTGTTCCATAGCCAGCCGAAAAAGCTGATTTTCACGTACCTGCTCATCAGCCTGATGAGGTAGAATTTTCGAGAGATTCGTCCGGATTAAGCGAAGCTTTGACTTTTTTACTGCCATAGTTAGGAGTAGTTTGCGTATTTAAGAAAGTAATTCAATCTACTGGTGCGAGACTTGTAGAGAGCAATAAGAGCATATAAGCAGCAATGAGACGAGCATTGCCGAAATTTATCTCGACGCAGTATTACTCGAGCAGTCTGTTGCAAAAACTCTAATTGCACCAAACCAAGTGCTAGTGCCAGCTTAAATCATAGTAAGAAAGTAGGTGTCGACGAAGTAAGAGTTAGTTCTTTTTTCTTTGCTTACTGAAGGTTATTATCGTTTAGGCAACCTTTTAACAGTTAATAGACAAATTTGTTAGATTCCTGTTTAATTAAAATTATTTGGGGGGTAGGCCTAATAAGGAGTACAGAAAATCGGTGTGGATATAAATCTGTGAATAAGTTATTCAGAAGTTTAGCATGTCAATATGACAAGTAGGGGGATTTACGGATAAATCGTAAGTAAAAAGTGCGTTACCGATGACTAGATGTCAACATGCCCGGGATTGGGATTCTTTAGAAAAATAGTAGGCGTACTACCGAATTACTCCTGACAAAGCCGCCTGATCTTCTTCCGCAAAGCATTCGTTTGCTGCATCGCCCGAAGTAGAATACGATGTTTATGATCGGGATCATCCCGCAAGCAGCGATGCAGCTCCCAGTAGTAATGGTCTAGGTTCTGCTGGTTTTCGGTAGGTGATTTCCCGGGCCGATGCCGGGATCTTGTGGTAGGCGATTTCAAGAGAGTGATAGTTTAGTTAATTGTCTGTATCAGGATTTACTGAATTGTTGGATTAACAGGATTACAGGGTTTGGTGAAAGTAGGGTAAGGGATTTTACCAAGCTTGTGAGAAGGTAAAATCTTGTTCATCCTCAA
>JBCCTI010000099.1:0-20439 GCA_039198955.1 Bacteroidota bacterium
GTGTGCCCGATTGGTGCGCAAAACGCTATCTTTTTCCAAAACTTGGGAAAACCACTACCTGGCTATCAAGTACTTCTTAGTTCATTACAATCTTGAAAGAATGGCAAAAATGCCATCCTTATTTTAAATACACTACCATAATTTTGATGTAATCATCATCGGTGGTAGTTATGCGGGTCTTTCAGCGGCAATGTCTTTGGGACGTTCATTAAGAAATGTTCTCATTATTGACGGAGGTATGCCTTGTAACCGGCAAACACCTTATTCCCACAATTTTATTACCCACGATGGTGTAAAGCCAAGTGAAATATCAAAAAATGCAAAAGCACAGGTATTGAAATATGAAAGTGTAAAATATTTAGATGGACTTGCCATAAGTGGAGAAAAAACGGCAGATGACTTTGTCATTACTACACAATCAAAGGAAGTCTTTAAAGCAAAAAAACTGGTCTTTGCCACGGGAATAGAAGACATCATGCCGGAAATAAACGGCTTTTCGAGATGCTGGGGTATTTCCATTGTTCACTGCCCGTATTGTCATGGCTACGAAATCCGTAAACAAAAAACTGCGATAATAGCCAATGGATCAGGAGCATTTCAACTTGCTCCATTAGTCAAAAACTTGACGGATGATCTAACAATTTTGACTTCGGGGAAAGCTGATTTTGATGAAGAGCAGAAGAAAAAATTGAATAAGCATAAGATTAACATTATCGAAAAAGAGATTGCCGAAATAGAACATGAAGAAGGGCAACTCAAAACGATAATTTTCAAGGATAGCAGTAAAGTAGATTTTAGTGCTGCTTATGGTATAGTTCCGTTCAAGCAACACTCTGATATTCCCGGTGCGCTGGGTTGCGAATTGAACGAAGAAGGTTACATCAAAGTAGACCAATTTCAAAAGACAACACTTGAAGGTGTTTATGCCTGCGGAGATAATGCCTCTATGATTCGCTCAATTGCCAATGCTGTATATCAGGGAAATTTGGCTGGGGCCATTGCGAATATGGAACTGACCCATCAAACATTTTAGAACAATTTGAAGATAGGCGGCAAACAATTAAATAATATCAGTTCAATACTGTCCATAACGTCGGCTATAGCAAATGCAGGGATGACTGATTTAAAATGAAGACATTACGACTAAATAATTTCACGGTAGGAGGACAAGAAATTGGTTTCAAAATCCCGTACTTACCATAGTCAGGGCCGTTAGCTAAAAAAGATGCCTATGGTAAAGCATACGTCCGCATATGATATAATACCCCGTTTCGGTACGCTAAAGCCGGAAGATTTACGGAAGGCAGATGATTACTTAAAAGTAGAGACGCTCAATGCTGGAGAAGTCATCCTCCGTGCCGGAGGGGTTTGTGAGCATCTATACTTTATTGTTAGCGGCCTGGTCTTTTCTCACACCAGTGACGAAAAAATAGTATGGTATGAGTCTGAAGGAAATTCGTTTACAGATGTAAACAGTTTTTACACCAGAGAACCCAGTGATAACTTTATAAGAGTGGCCGAAGATGATACTACCCTACTCAGCATAAGTCACGAACATCTTCAACAACGTTACCAACACTCGCATCGCTGGGCAATTTGGGGTACTCAGTTTCACCAACAGGAGCTCACTAGGCTATTGCGGTACTACGAGGCACTAAGGGTAAAGGATGCAAGTGAGCGATACTTTGACCTAATAGCAGCTTTCCCTGATGTTTTGCAACGAGTGCCGTTAGGCCACATTGCCTCTTACCTAGGTATTAGCCAAGTAAGCCTCAGTCGTATTAGAGCGGGTACACAGAAGAAATAGCTTTTCAACTCCGTTTTTAACAGATGTAAAAGGAAGATCGCTCAATCCTCCCTACTATTGCATCATTCCCGAATGTCTATCAAGTCACCCCTGGATGATGAAAGCACTAAGCAGAAAAATTACGATTCCCAACTACTTGCACGAAATCCACGGTAAACAGGCTTTATTGGTTGAGCTATTGATTACCTATGTCACGGGGATTATCGCAACGATTGTCACTTTATATCTAGCTTGGGATTCTTCTTTATCGGTTTATCAGTTTGTGTTACTAGGTATTTTAGCTCTGGACTTAGCTGCTGGAGTGGTGGCCAACCTTACTCCGGGTGCCAAGGCTTATTACAGTGAAAGTGCTAGAAGGCGGTATCTCTTTATTGCTTTCCACGTACTGCAACCTGTACTATTGATGTGGATTTTTCCTGCTCAGGCGCTCAGTATTGGTTGGGTGGCTGGCTACACCCTGCTTGCGATGACTTTTGTCAATAGCTTACAAGAACCTAGTGCGCAAAGGGTTTATGCTTTTTTCTTACTGGTGGTTGGAATTTTACTTTTGTTTTTATTGGGTATCTCCGCGGCTGTTGTGCAATTGATGCTCATTTTGTTTGTCATCAAGTTGGTCGTAGCTTTTGCCGTCCGATGGAAGCACGATAAGGTTTAGAAACTAAGTGCTCTTTCCTGTATCTATTTGGAGGTATTCCGTACCAGCGATGAAATGCAGTAGTGAATGCGCTGGGAGCTGAGTAACCCATCAGATAACAGGTTTCTTTAACACTCAGTCCGCGCAAGAGATAGCTGACCGCAAGCTCCTTTTGGATATCTGATTTTATTTGCTGATAGCTTGTCTTTTCGTACTTTAGTTTTCGCTGCATATCGCGCGCGGAGAGGCCTAATTGATCAGCTACCTCCTCAATAGATGGTAGATTAGGATTTAATACCCTGATCATCACACTCTTCACCTGGGCGGCTAATCGCGACTCGTTATCTACTAGTTTAGCAAGTTTCTCATTCGCCACCTGTTCAAGCTGTAAGTACAGCGCATAATCTGCCCAAAGTATCTGCCTATCGAGTAATCGGGCATTGTATTTCAAATAGTCTTCCTGCTCATCGAATAAAACTTTTGATTTAAACAATTTTTCCAAGTAGTCTCTATCCTTTTTCCATCGACTAAAACTTACTACTATGAGTGGTTCATCACTAAATGTCAAATAGGACAACTCTAAATGGGCAAAAACCACTGAAGTCATTAGCAAATGATTTACAGTGGTTGGATGCGTATTAAATGCCTCTTGTTCTACCCGAAATAATAGCGAAAAACTGTCATTTTGCTCTCTCATCTCAATGCTAATAACATTGCTTACCAGATTGAATGTCTCGCAAGACTTGGTTACTGCTTCTCTTATGTCAGCAGCAGACTGTATGAGTTGCCCCACTACTCCCAGAGCCGCTAGGTTATATTGTTTCCCGATATGAAGCCCAAGTTTGTCATCTTTGGTTTTGCTGAGGATGTACTCGAATAGTCCGGCATATTTTTTAAAGGGTATCTGGCTAGTGGCATTCTCCTGACAGACTAATGCAGAAATATCAAATTGGGAAACATCAATGCCTCTCTGCATAGCATAGTGGATCAAATTAAGCACGACCCCCGCTGAGATTACTTTTTCTTTCATCCTTTAAAGGTTAATTAATTTGAGCTAAGATGTAAGCATTGGCGCAAAGTATAAACTTATTGGCGCACTATAGTAAGATAGGCAAAATCAAGCTGAGTAACTTTGAGCAAACAAAAAAATCAAGATGAACGCATTACAAAGAGCCTTACTTCCCAATGGTATTTTAGCTTTCACTTCAGGTCTAGTTATTATTTTTATGAGGGGTCAATTAGCCGAAATATTCGGAATTACTTCTTCGACGCCACTTTTAATAGTTGGTATTATAGTTTCATTCTTTGGCCTCTCGGTTTTAGCCGAAGTAAAGATGCAGCGAGCCTTAGCTTCATTGTGGATTATTGCTCAAGATGCCCTCTGGGTAATTGGCACAATTGCTTTAGTGATCTTTCAACCATTTGAATTATCTTCAGCGGCATACTGGATAATCGTATTTTATGCTTTACCCGTTTTGGTGTTTGTCTGGTTTCAGAGCTACGGCCTTTCGGTTGTAGATAATAAGCTAGGCTCTTCAAGAAAGGTATTCGTCTTTAGGCGAACGGTGAAAGCTACTAAAGATAAAGCGTGGAAAGTAGTATCGGATATAGCCAATTACCACAAGGTCGCTCCCAACATTGATAACACAAAAATTATTTCGGGGGAAGGGATGGGTATGGTTCGCCAATGCTCTCACGGAAAAGATAAGTGGGCAGAGAAATGCACTTTATGGAATGAAGGCAGTGAGTATTCCTTCGTAATAGACACCGGTGCACCGGATTATCCGTATCCACTAAAATATTTACAAGGTACTTGGCGTGTCCGAGAAATTAGTCCCCTTGAAACAGAAATTGAAATGGAGTTTGAATTTGAGTATAAGAAGAAGGTTCAAAACATAGTAATACATCCTTTTATGAAGGCAAGGTTTACCAAAGTTTGTAAGGAGCTGCTTGATAACTGGCAGAAGAAAATCGAGACAAAAAACTAGTGCATGTTGACATTCAGGCCGGGCGATCACCGTTCAAGTTTGATTGTCAACACGCCCTAATCGTTAAAATGTTTCTATTTTCCTGACTTTTGTGCAAGATCAAAAGAGAGGGTATGATCATCTTTGACTCTTTAGAATTTGAGTAAAAGGATCATGCTAATCAGAAAGAAATTACCAGAAAAGCTACCTGCTCTGCGCGGAATAAGAGAAATCACCCAGCTATCGATCATTACTAGAGATACGGAAAAAACCGTGCAGCAATTGGTTGAGGCGCTGAACCCAGGGTCTTTCAAGTTGCTCTCGGCAGAACCACCGGAGTTGTTCAATACCTCCTATCAAGGGGTCGCCGAAAATTGGGCTATGAAAGCTGGGCTCACCTGGATTGGAAATACCCAGGTGGAAGTGATTCAACCCACCGCCGGAATGACGGTTTTCGATGATTACCTAGTCAGTAGGGATGACCGGGCGGGCATAGAGCACATCTATTTTGACGCTGAAAACTTTGAAGCTACCTGTAACCATTATCGCAAAGCAGGCTATCCCTTACAGCAGGATGCCCAACTCAATGCCGCCGGTAAGCTGGGTATTTTACCTATACCGGCTCTGCCCAAGTTCCTGAGACACTTGGCCGCTAGGTTTGGTTATACGAGCACCCAAGACGCTTTAAAAGTGGATATAGAACTCGCGAAGTTTCCGCAAGGTATTACGCAGCGTACTACATTACGGGCGGCTATTCCGGAGAAGTGGGTACCCGCTTCCAAACCGTTCCATTTTGAAGATGTACCTGCTGAATGTCCATTAAAGGACATTGACGCATTTTGCATCCTTTGTAAAGATCTGGAAGTAGTGACGTGGGCATACTCTAAGCTCACTGATAAAAAGCCCGTGATCGAGAAATACGATGAGGATCATCTCCCAGGCACAGGCCGCTTGGCTTATATCAGGGCGGGCACTAGTCTTTTGGTTTTGGTACAACCCGAAGCAGGGCCAGTACACACTTGGCTATCTGAGCAAGGGGAAGGTCTTTCTCTCTTGAGAGGTCGCCCGCAGCGTGACATTAAATCTACTAAGGCGTTGCTTCAAGACCTGGGGTGGGTCTGTAGTGAATCAAAATCGGCTATCGGCGAAATACGATTATTTGCCAACCACCAATCTCTTCCTTTTGGGCTATGGATTAGTTCAGATTAGCTTCAAAATTGTAAATTGAAGCTATGATACATTTCAAGAGCTTAAGCAGTTTATACCGGGCCTGTCATTTGCCTTCCCCCGAGCACCCATTACTCGGTCTTTTTTCCTTTCATAGCCCCACGACCGTATTTTCAGACCACTTGTCTTCCTTTACGGGCGATTTTTATCTCATCGGCCTCAAGAAAATCAGAGCTGGAAAAATGTTCTACGGGCGCACGAACTACGATCATCAAAATGGTACGATGTCTTTCATCAAGCCTGGTCAGGTAGTTGAACTTAAGGATGTAGAGTGGGAAGAAAGTGGATTTGTGATTGCCTTTCACAAAGACTTCCTATTGGGGCATTCACTTTATGCGGCTATCCGTAACTATGGTTTTTTCGACTATGAAGTGGACGAAGCACTGCACATCTCAGAAAAAGAGGAACGGTTGATGTGGGAACTCTATCATAAAATTGAGCAGGAGTACGGCAACAACCAGGATGAATTCAGCCAATCAATCATGGTAACCCATATTGATGCGATCCTAAAATATGCTAACCGGTATTATAAGCGCCAGTTCCGTAATCGCTCAAACTTCACCAGTCATTTGCTATCCCAGTTTAACACCATCCTTTATCAAAAGCTGGCGAACTATGAGTCCGATTTACCTACTGTGAATGAAATAGCTGGCCAGATGCATCTTTCCCCGAGATACCTTAGCGATCTACTAAAGTATGAAACCGGAAAAACGGCTATTGAACATATTCATATGGGGCTCATCGATGAGGCTAAGCATTTACTCCTAAAATCCGATACTAACATTTCAGAGACAGCCTATAAACTTGGGTTTGGGCACCCTACTTATTTCTCCCGACTATTCAAACAGAAGGTAGGAATGAGTCCGAAAGAATTTCGTAAAAGGCACATCGTTAATTGAAAGTAATCGTGATGACTAAAACACATACTTACGTATCAGAAAGAACAAAATATATAAAGCATGTTTAAAGCTTTAGGATACTTACTGGTAGGAGTGCACCTGTTTTTGGGAGTGTGGGCCATCGGGGGCTCTCTGGAGATGGTACTGAAGAAAATTCCCTGGAAGCCCTTCACCAATCCTAACTTTCCCAATTGGCTGTTGGTCATCCATTGGGGTTCGGTGCTATTTGCCACCGTCGGTTTTTTGTCTGGCTATTTCACGCGGTGGGGTAAAACCCCGCAGTTGATGACGGTAGCCTACGGAATTATGGCATTAGTTTGTGTGGTAGAGACTTTTGGTTACATGACTAGCGAAACCAAGTATCTGGCGATGGGAGCGGAGTATATCACGTATCTCCTTATTCTGATACTTCTCTTTAATCCTCGTTTTGCTGCTTATCACCTCAGATAAGCTTTTTGAGAGAGATAATTCAGCATTTTAAGAAATTTATCTCGGATTATACCGATGCTTCGGACGACTTTCTCGCGGAAATTTCCCGCTTAACCAAACCCAGACGAGTAAAGAGTGGGAGTACGTCTTACGCGGGAGTGAAACCTACCGAGAATTTGCGTTGATAACTTCCGGCTGCACCTAGCTATTTTACATTCCTAATGATAAAGAGGTGACCGTGTATGGTTTGGCTTTTTCATACAAGGGGGCTTCATGAATTGTTTGAGGAATGGGTTCTGGAAAGCTTTTAAGTGAAATCACCTGGTCAAAGGTAGTTCCCTCGATAACAAACACTTTTTCTTTGGCTAAAAAATGTGATTAATGAAAACACCATAATTCTCTTCTTGATTTCTATCGGGGCCGTAGATATCAACATTGAATCCAAAACCAAAAGTTGTCCTTCGCGCTGAAACTCCTGCCCTTACGTAGAGTAAACTCCTTTCATGGGCCCTGTCATCCAGGTTTTGATTATATATACTTTGTAAGCGAGTATACAATCGTAAATTCTTTGACAGGGTAGGTTAATATTCAACTATTCCAACCCCTTCAAAATTAATGGTTGGAGCTAGCTGTAAAATAGGGCTGAACAAAAACAGCCAAGTAGGGTCGGCCGAAAAAAATTGGATACCGGCAGATGGGACAGCCCCTTTGGCATAATGAAATTGTAACCCTGCGGTGGCATACAGCTTTTGAAAAAAATTGTAAGTCAATGAGTTTGAAATAACAATCTCATTACTGGCTCTGGTATTTTCGTATGGAATCAACGCGGACGCTACCCCAAAATATCCCAACCTCTTATTCTTCTCGAAGGGAAGGTTCAATATGGTGAGGTAATTAATTTTTTCGTTACCAAACATGACCTCAACCGGTATCGGTGGATTACTCTTTTCTGGGACTTCCTGCCCTTCCACTTTGGATATGAAAAGAATGAAGACTACCCAAGTAAATCCTAATGTCTGCGAATTGATGACCTCTCGGGAATTCAGTACTGGAATAACCTCGAAATCGCCTAAGTCTTTCCATTTATCTATCCATCGAGATGGTCTTTCTCTGCTTACACTTTTCATCACTTGATAGCATTTTAACGTACTACTCAATTTTGTTTATATATGTGAAGAATGCCAATGCTTCTATAGATCATCTAGGTATTTGACCATATCCAAATTGTCAAGGTCATTATGATGAAACTCACCCAGTGTCCGAAAACCGTTCTTCAAATAGAACCGAACAGCTCGCTGATTTCTTAATTGAACTCCGCCCCACAATATGATTTTTTCTGCCCCTAATTTTCTTAGCTCGGTTTCTACATGAGAGAACAGCGTACTGCCTATGCCTTGAGATTGAAATGCATCGGCTACTGAAGGCGCTAATACGTAGTCACTCTCTTTACTTCTACGAATTGGGTACTTAGAGAAACGGTTCGCTTCTTCTTCGGACAGGCTTTTTTTGACCACGAAATAGGCCGCTACACTATTGTTTGTACTGCAAATAAAAGCTCGATAGTCATGATGATTTTCGTGGCAAATTGAAGCGATAGTATTGATATCAAAAGCATGGGGGGCAAAGTAACTTTCTGTTTCAGGTGAGAGCTGCTTAAAGTACTCCTCTATCGACTCAATATCTTTAGAATTAACTCTTCTACATTCCATCATACTCGTCTAAGTGTATCTGTGAACGAACTAAAATACACTAACCGATGCTAAGCACTCCGTTTTAAGCAGCGATTCGTTACCAGTAGGTTCTATAAAAAATATTGACCTGTAGACTCGTTCAAGGTAGCTAATTATGTACTTGATATACTTAATTATAGGAGAAAATACCAAAAAATAGACAATGAAGTGTTAGTACTAGAAAACTATGTACAAGGCAACAGTTCGCGATGATGGAAGTGGAGTTGTTAGAAAAGCGAATAATTGGAATTCTTTAGTCGTGGATAGACTAGGTATCGTATTCCGAAGAAAACAGCTTTGGTGTTTTGCCGGTAATTTCCTTGAACTGTCTGTTGAAGTGGGAAATATTGTTGTACCCAACCATTTTTGAAATTTCCGAGACCGTATAATTCTTGGAAATCAATAGTCTACAGGCTTTACCAACTCGGACTTCATTGAGGAACCTACTGAACGTTTTGGTGGTCCTGGATTTGAAGTAGCGACAAAATGATGACTTAGTGAGGTGTAGCATATCGGATACTTTCTCAATGCTAATCTTATGGGGGTAATTCAACATAACATAATCATAAACCGCACGAATACGTTCTTGGTCGACCTCATTGGTTACGTGATGAAACCCTTTATTTGATAAGGGGATAAGGTCTTTGGACTCGGATAATATATTTAGGATTTCAAGCAATTGTACAATACGCTCAAACCCTTTGGACATGTAAAGTGCCTCAATCTTTTCTGCCACCACTGAATGGGTTGTGCCAGTGATCTGAAGTCCTTGAGCACTTTTAACTAAAAGCTTCTTAATGTTCATTGCTTCGGGTAAGGAAAAAAGTGTAGTGGCTATTTTTTCAATCAGAAAATGAATAACATAAACATCCACCGTTTTTGAATCATCATTTTTATAAAAGTCATTGTCATTCTTCCATACATGAGGCAAGTTTGATCCAACGAGAACCATGTCTCCATCATAGAAATTTCCAATATGGTTTCCCATCAATCGAGTACCATAGCTCTTCTTCACATAAATGATTTCATATTCGGGGTGATAGTGCCACGGGTAGACCATGTGGGGAATTAACTCTCTCTTTACTGCAATCGACGCATTGACATAATCGGGTACTTTTTCTAGGATTGGTTTCATGTAAAATCAAAAGGTATGGAGGATGTTACTTTTGAAAATGACTCCAAAGTAAGGCTGTTAGCTCCTAGTACACCAGATGCGTGCCTGAAAAGTACTTACTCATGGTTTGTACCTTAATCAATCTCACCTTCTTGCTCGGGTAGCACGAAAGCTACGTAGCGATCATCCCTTTGCTCAGTGTTCTTACCACCGCCAGCGGCAATCACTATGTACTGACGACCATCGACTTCGTAGGTGCAGGGGGTGGCCATACCGGGAGCGGGCAGCAGGTACTTCCATACCTCTTCTCCCGTTTTTTTATCAAATGCTCGCAGGTAAGGATCTTTTGTTGCTCCAATAAAGATCAGCCCCCCGGCGGTTACCACTGGGCCACCGTAGTTTTCAGTACCAGTTTTAGGAATGCCTCGTTCGGTAAGTTCCGGGAATTCGCCCAGCGGTACTTGCCAAAGAATCTCTCCTTGCGTCAGATCAATTGCGTTAAGCGTACCCCAGGGCGGCTTCACGGCGGGGTAGCCGTCCGAATCGACGAAGCGGTTGTAGCCGGCAAAGTTGTAGCGCAAGGTGGACGGAGCTGTTTCGCTCGTGGGTTTGCTCGACGTTTGGATGACCTTCATTGTCGGGTCGGCGGTGCCGAGTAAAAAAGCAGTTACGGCCTCTATCTGCTGATCCGACAAAAAGGCGAACGACGGCATATCTCCTCTCCCTTGCTGGACCGTAATGCGCACCGCTGAAGCATCCATCCGCTTGTCTAAATTCACTAGGGCCGGGGCGTTGCCGTGGAAGTTAGAACCCTGCCGCTCGGCTCCGTGGCAACCCATACAGGCTGACTGATACACCTGTTCACCTAGCGCGATCAGGTCGTTGCTTTGGTTTTCCTCCACCTCTACCATCTTCAAAATCCAGGGCATCTCGTTGGCGTTGACGTATAAGACATTTTCGTTCGGGTCGTAACCAGCCCCGCCCCACTCGCCCCCGCCATCGAGACCCGGAAAGATCACCGTACCTTCGGTGCTAGGGGGTACAAATTGCCCGGCCGACCGATAGTCGTGAAATACTGCAAGCAGCGAGTCTTTATCTTCCGAATAAGGATTAATATCCGCTTCCGTCATTTGCTGCCGGGCAAAAGCGGGAGGACGAGTCGGTAGAGGTTGCGTTGGCCAGGTTTCTTCTCCGATGAGGTCGGAGGCTGGATACGCTCGCTCCTCAATCGGAAAGAGCGATTCGCCCGTTTCACGATCAAAGACGTACACATGACCGGATTTAGTGATTTGCGCGACGGCATCTATCGCTTTGCCTTCGTATTCGGTGGTAATCAGCGTGGGGGGACTGGGTAGATCACGGTCCCAAACGTCGTGGTGAACCGTTTGGAAGTGCCAGAGATGCTTCCCCGTTGTGGCGTCCAGGGCCAGTAGACAATTGGCGAATAAGTTGGCTCCTTTCCGATTGCCCCCGTAGAAGTCAGAGGCTGCTGAGCCAAGCGGAACGAATACGATCCCTCGATCTTCATCTAGCGTCATACCGCTCCAGTTATTGACTCCACCGATAGTGCGGTAGGCGATAGAGTCTTCCCAGGTATCGTAGCCGAGTTCACCAGGTTGAGGAATGGTATAAAATATCCACTTTTGTTCTCCGGTACGCACATCGAAGGCCCGAATATGGCCAGGAGCTGCCGGGAGCCGTTCGGAATTTAGTGCCCCCATAATAATTAGATCCTCGTAGACTGTACCGGGTGCGTGGTACTTATACACTAGCTCTTCGATGTCTCTTCCCAAACCGTGCCCCAGGTTTACCTTACCCTCTTCTCCGAAGGAGCTTATGGGTTGGCCGTTCTGCGCATCCAGTGCGTAGAGATAACGGTCAGCCGTAAAAAGAATCCGATTATCAGTACCATCCGACCAGTAGGCCAGCCCACGGGTGAAGCTACTTTCGTCGGTACCCTCGAAGGGGTTGAACACCCATTGCTCGTCTCCAGTCGCCGCATCGATGGCAAACACTTTGAGCCCGGGCGAAACGGCAAACAAGGTCCGATCAACCACCAGTGGATTACACTGGATGTAGTCGGTGCCACCGCTTCCCTGCTTTCCGGCGTGGTATTCCCAGGCCACTTCCAGTTGATCAATATTGTTTAGGTTGATCTCGTTGAGTGAGGAATAATGGGTACGACCAGGGTCTCCCAGATAGCTACTCCAGGTGCGGTGGACATCTGGTGCTTCAGCCGTTGGATTTGGCTGGCAAGCCAATAAAGACAGGATGAATAACCCATTTCCGAGCAAATAGCGAAAGGCATATCGGGCGGTATGTAGGTTCTGGTATCTTAAGTACGGTGAACTGCTATTCATTTTAAACTTGCTAAATACTCCACTAAATTAACTAACTGTTCTTCACTCATGGCGGTAGTAAGGTTAGGCATCAGCGATTGTTCCATACGTTCCCGAGTCTGAATATCATTTTTGGCGTAGCTATTCCGACTTCCCCCCATCTGGCGTAAAACGACTTCTTGGTTGTTCTCACTCTCTACAATGCCCATCGTGCGGCTACCATCCGCCAGCTTCAAAGTCACCCCTTCGTAATCGTAATTGACTCCTTCGTTGGGATAGATGATCGCTCGGTACAATCCTTCTTTGGGAAGTTTGTTGCTGATCTGGCTGAGAGCCGGCCCAAAATTGATACCCTCACTACCCACCTGATGACAGGAAGCACAAAGGCTTATAAAGACGGCTTGTCCTTCTTGTGGATTACCAGCTCGGCTTACCATATCCCGAATAGGGGGTAGGGGGTTTCCTTCCCGGCCACCGGGAGCAGGAAGGTATTTTGCAGCTTCTTGATGAATCTCAGTGCGGTACACATTGAATAGTACACTGGCAGCCATTGGTTGTAGGCTCTCAGGAAATGACTCTTCTTTCACACAGTTGAGCAGATAGTCTTCGCCTGACCAGGAATTGGCTAGCCCCTGAATGGCTTTCTTTCGGTGTTCTTCGGTGAGTTGATCCGAAAGGACAAATTCAGTAAGGAGGTCTAGCGCTTCTTTTTCGCTGATCTGTGCCAGCACTGGAATGATAGCCGACGCCTGAGCCGTATCTTGATATACTTGTTGGCGCACTTGGACATTAGCGTTAAAAGGCTCACGAAGTAGTGTATTTCCTGATAGTAGTGCCACCTCATGATTATCGGAAGCCAGTAGCTTTAGTAGTTCAGGAGTTTGTTCAGTGAGGGCAAACTGCTCTACAATAGAAATGTAATCAATAGTGCCTCGATTTTGCTCTAGCGTTTGCCGGACTGTAGCCATAAATTCTGAACTAGGCTCTATGTGGTCAGCATTCAGGTGACGTAGCACCAGACGATTAATTATTGCCTGGCGGTCAGGTTCATCAGCAGTAAGCAGTTGCATCAGTACCTCATTTTTTGTTTGATCTTCATGAAAATCAAACGCACGAAAGTAACGGGGTATCTCTTCCTCTGAGGTTGATGAGCTACTAATGACGGTAGCTAACGGCTCTAGAGCAGCGGTGGTGCGGGCTCTCCAAATCAATTCTTTTTGGTGTGGTTCGTATTGTTTGGGAGTGGTTTTATGCCAGGCAGCAAACGCATTCTCCCAGTTGTCCATTGCCCCAATGCCCAGGGCTTCCAGCATCCAGCGATCACCCGCCTGATGCCCATTCGCCAACTGGGCCCACGCCTGGCCGGCTTCTACTGAGGTCTCATACCGCAGCGCAATAGCTAGTTCGCGTTTCACTTCAGACGACGGGTCATCGGCCATGTTCATTACCAAAGTCGGGAGGTCTAGCTTTTGCTGGCGAGCCACGCGTATGCCCGTCATTCGTAGCTTAGGATCACTATCACTCAAGGCTTCGTTGACATATTTCTCGGCATCAATAAATCCTAGCAACCATAAGGCCCGCGCTCGGAACACCGGATTATCATCCTGCCATAGAGCAACTAATTCACGTTCTACCGCACCCCCTTGCTGATGTAAGTACTGCCAGCCTTCGTAACGGGTAGCCATGTTCGGACTTTTTAAAGCCGCGATGGCCGAAGCCCCGTCTTCTATCGGCTGGTACTTAGTTTGATACACTGACCCAGGGGGCGCTACTCGGAAGATGCGACCTTTTTCTGAATCACCAGCGGCTCCGCCACCCACCCCAGGATCGTACCAATCTGCGACAATCAACGAGCCATCGGGAGCTACACAGACATCAACAGGTCGAAACCACTGGTCACCCAAGCTCTGAACGATAGGTGCGGTAGCAGCCTCGTATCCTGTATTTGTAGGTTTCGTTTGGACAGCCCATACCATATTAGGCCCAGCGTCGGTATGGACGATCTGGTTCTGAAAAGCTTCGGGGAGCAGCGTACCCTCGTAGAAGGTTATGCCCGCCGGGGAACCAGCTCCCGTGATAAGCAGGTTAGGAACGACCCCTGGGTCATTCTGATGCCAGTGTTGTTCCGGAATACTTTCTTCCAAATTAGTCCGGGGCGTTCTCCACCCAGCCTGGGTGAGCTCGTCGCGGTAGCCGTAGTTGCCGTATTCAAGTACCTGATTGATGCGGCAGCTTTGGTTACCATCGTCATCGTTATCCGACTGCCAAATGGTACCATAAGAGTCTACGGTTAGTTCGTAATTATTACGGAAGTTGTGGCCCAGTACCTCAAAGTTGCTACCGTCTTGATTAAATCGGAAGGCCATGCCACCAATGTAGGGGGCACCATTGCTCTTCACTTCATTCCCGGCTCGGTCAACCACAATATTTCCGACGGAATCGTACACTTCGTAGCCCATGTTTCCCATGTTGAAGTAGAAGCGGCCATCGGGACCAAAGACCAAGGCGTGAGCCGAATGGTCGCCCGGACCGCCCATACCCGTCCATAATTTATCAATACGATCGGGGACATCATCGTAATCTTCATCGGTGAATACCAGCATGTTGGGGCTACGGGTTACGTATACTTGGTTGCCCAAAACAGCAATGCCCTCCGCTAGATCCACTTCTTCGCCCTGGTAGAATACTTTACGGGAATCGGCTACCCCGTCCTGGTCAGTATCCTCCAGAATTGTAATGCGTCCTCCTGTTTGGGTACGCTCTTCTTCCGGTACCCCATAATTATAGGCTTCGCACACCCAAACCCGTCCTCGGGCATCCACATCAATGTTCGTAGGATTGACTACATCAGGTTCGGCAGCAAAAACATTGACAGCCAGATCGTCGGCTACTTGAAAGGTTTGAGTAGCGTAAGCTGGGGATGTTTTCTCTTCTTGGCTAAGTGTGCTGTAGGTCGCTAGTCGGGCTTCTAAATCTTCTGACTGGACAACTTCTGGTGTGTTGCAACCGGCACAAAGCAGAGAGATCATCCACCATAAAGAATAAATGATCCCTCCATTTCTGACAACTGATAACTTCATTTTGAAAATACTTAAGTAGAATGCTATAATTACTCAATCGATAAATTACATTAATATACTACGTCTTAACCAAACAGTGCATCCTTAATTCTATCTAGGTGCTGATCGATTTGTTCAACTGCCTATCCTCATAGAATATCTTGTAGTAGGTTTTCGCCGGGGGTGAGCGTTACCTTCGCTCCTTTCCACAGAAATTCCCCACTCATCTCAGGGGGTAAGGTCACACTGCCCTGAATGCTTTCATCAGATCCGACGGTAAGGGCTAGCTTTATTTCTCCTTTCGGAGTCGGATAAGTGGCTTGTATAGTATCCAGCTCACCCGGATGAGGCTGTATCCGCACGGTTTTAAAGCCCGGACTACTCGGTTGAATACCTGCTACCAGACTGAAGTAAAAATGCACCGGATGAGCGGTCCAGGGATGTACTTCGGAGCGGGGATGCTGCTCAATGCGCTTCTCGGGGGTAGCCGACATTCCCATCTCTACTATTTCCTGCCAGGGCTTGAGTTGCTCGGTAAAATTACCTACTCCCGTTTCTTGCATTGCTTGGTACAAATAGAAGTAGTAAAATAAATTGGCTCGGCTATCAAAATGCGTTTCACCGCTCAACACCTGCTGCATGAGTGCTTGCTTTTCGTCTTGGGAGTGAGCATCGCACAGTACGGCTAAGATACTGGCGCGTTGATCGTAAAAGGTTTGGGCCGGATCATCCGCGTAGATTCCTTTTTCCGGGTTATAACATCGTCTTCGGACGATTTCGGCATACTTTCGGGCCTGGGCTTGGTAGTAATCAGCTTGGTCTCGGTAACCGAGCCACTCCATGATTTCAGCGGCATTCTTCAGCGAATACGCGTAGTTCAGCGTTAAAATGGCCGAATTACCGTCCTGATTGACGGGTGAGTTTCCTCCATCGGGCAGGTACCAGTCAATAAACATGAGGTATTCGGATTTTCCGACCAGCCCATTTTCGTTGATGAGAGATTCATAGTAGGCAAACACTTCTTCAATTTCACCAGTGTAGGTCTTTATCAACTCCTGATCTCCGGATAGCATCATCAGATCGTGTAGCATATCGATCCAAACTAGCGAGTAGGGGGGATACACAAAGGTGGCTTTCAGCGGATAACAACCCAGCACATTGCCATCGGGAAGTCGGGAGTGGTTAAATTGTTCTAACGCACTGCGGAAGTACGTCAAGTCTCCGGTCAGGGCTGTCCAGGCCATAAGATGAGGCCGGAGGTCGCCTACGTACTGCATCTGCTCGTAATAGACATCACTAAGCAAATTATCCTGGGCGCACATCTTCAACCCCCGCCAGCAAATATCCCATACCTGCTGATACAAAGGATTGTTGGTTTCAAACTCCGCTTTAAGCGGTACCGGACTAGCCGAGAAGACGTTATAGAAATCATCCACCCGCAGCGGTTGGTCTTTCGTTTCAATGTCTAACTGAATAAAGCGAAAGGCTCGAAACCAAATCGGTTGAAATATCTGACTCTCACCTCCGTCCATAACGATTACATCGCTAATGCCTGTGATTTCTTTTCCTTCAATGACATCGCGATGCCCTTTGTGGTTCTGCTCGTCGTATAGTGCTTCCGAGTAGGTAACATTTACGGTGGCTCCCTTTCCCCCGGAGAGCTGTAACTTGGGGTAGCCTAGGGTGACATGCCCTTGGTCTATTAGAATAGCGTGACGGGAGTTGGCCGGAAGCTCCAGAGGCTTACTACCAAAACGAAAGTCGGGTTTCAAATCAGCTAAAGAAGTACGAGCAATCTTACCCAGTGGTTCGAGCCGACTCTCCTGAATAGGCGTAGTACGAGGTTGCAGAATCCAGCCGTGCCCCGCCCCCGCACTTGTTTTGGGTTTAGAGAAAATGATTTCAGGGGTTTTCCAGTGACTGTCATCATACGTAGGTTGCTGCCAGCCCCACGGATAGTCGGACGCAATGATGGAGTCAGTAGGATTAGCGGCATAGAACCCATCTACAATATCCCCTCCGTTAATCCAGTGTACTGTTTTTTCGTGCATTCCCTGATTCTTCAGCACTTTCCAGTTACTATTGTTACCCGTATTGACGATCGTTTCTTGTGGGGAGTGGCCTTGCAGTAGGAATCCTGTTCGGAAAGACATAATGCCGTAGCTTCGCTCTACGCCCCAGTTCATCACTTCGGCCGCAATACTGTTGCTCCCCGACTGCAAAAAGGGAGCTAGGTCTAACGTCTCATAGCGCCAGTGACGCGTATCAGCTAGTTGCGGTCCGTAGCCTACTTCCTGGCCGTTGACAAAGAGCCGATAGCGGTTATCACCACTGACGTGCACAACAAACTGCGATGGTACCGCCTCCAGGTCGAAAGTCGTTCGGAAATGAATCAGGTTATACGCCGTTTGGTCAATATCAGGATGAGTGATCCACCGCGCATCCCAACGTTCTGGGTACTGAGGTAGGGTATGATGAGGGTACTGCCCCCAGGCATTTATCGTACAAAGAAGCCAACTGATAACGGTTAAGCGGAGAAGTAAAGCGTGATGTTTCATGCAAATTCAACGACAAATGATACTTACCTTAAGGTAAGTCAATAACCAGGATTTTGTACGATGTTCGGGTTTAAATCTACCTCGTTGGATGGAATAGGAAAGTAGAGGTGCGTATCCACATCAAATGCAAAGTCACTACGGGCCGAGCTAAAATCCCAGTTTACTAGGTCAATTCTTCCGCCCAAATGCCATCGTCGCAGGTCAAACCAGCGGTGTGCTTCTTCGCCCACCAGTTCCAGAAAACGTTCGTTCATAATCCACTCCATAATGGTGTCCCGATCTGTTTGATTGATGTCATAGTTAGCCGGAACCACCGAAGCTGTGGAGTCTGTGGAGTTACGGGCCCTTGTCCGAATCTGATTGACCAGCTCAATAGCCTCCGTGGTAGATCCGCCGGAGGCGACCAATGCTTCTGCTTTTAGTAATAGTACATCCGCGTAACGTAAGATACGAGGGTTATTGAGCGAGCCTACTCCGGTGTTAGACTTTAGGTCGTTGAATACGTACTTGGTCATGGTCGTATCGGCGGGGTTGAACGTAAAATCTACTCGAGGATCGTCCTCCTCAAATGTTTCTATGAGCTTGGGACTGGGAATAAACAGCAGTTGACCAAATAAACTAAAATTTCCATCGAAGAAGCCCCAATAAGCCGACATGCTGCCTACGGCGGCATCAAAATCGTTCGGGAGCCACACGTTATCGTTCGTGGGTGATTGCCCCGCTTGAAATTCAAACAAGGACTCAATATTATTTTCGTGTTCTGGCGAAAAATTGAATTTGAAATGATCGGCTAAGGCTCGCCCTTCAATCTGATCGAAGGCAGTGATCGCCGAGGTGTAATCAGCCGGGGCGTCGTTTACTGTAGCTCGAAAAACCAGTGCCTTACCTAAGAAGCCACGCGCTGCGTTGGCGGTAACCCTTCCACGATTAGTCTCATCCCAGCTTTCTGGCAGTAATCCGGTCGCTTCGGTGAAGTCCTCAATGGCCTGATCCAATAACTGATTGCCCTGAGAATTAGGGTTATTAAGCTCGTCTCCCCCCTGAATTCGTTCGGTAATCAGCGGGGCGGTGCCAAAGTAATTCCACAAATTAAAATAGGCATACGCTCGCAGGAATAGTGCTTCTCCTCGGTGAGTGTCTTGGAGCCCTTCAGTCTGATACGTTCCCTCTTCTGCGGTTTCAATACCTTGAAGCGCAGTATTCGCACGATTGACCATTTCGTAAGCAGCCTGGTAGAAGTATCCGATATCATCTGTTCCGGGCTGGAGTGGTCCGAATGTCTCAAACGGATAGTCGCCCAACGTTGTCAGATCATCGCCCGGTAGGTGCCGCATGTCATGAACAAAATCATTGCCTCGGTACCAGTAAAAATCAGTGAGCTTAGCGTAAGTGCCCAGTACCGCCAGATCAATCTGGGTCTCATCTTGAAAGAACCCGCCTTCGGTGAGAGTTCCGGGCGTTAGATCTAAATTTGACTCATTGCAGGCGTAAAGTAGCACCCCCAGCGAACAAGTGAGACCAAGTAGGTAGAATATATTTTTCATATGGTTTATCTAATAGTGTGATTTAAAAGGTGGCGTTGATTCCCAGCATATAAGTTCGAGCGGGTGGGATACCCGTATTTTCCGGGTCTAACCCAGTGTAGGGGGTAAAGAGCAGTACATTATTTCCCCGGACATACACTTGAAAACTTTGTACAAACTGTAAGCTTTCCAATATACTGACTGGCAGAGTGTATCCCACCTGAAAATTTTTAAGTCGCAGAAAGTCAGCATCCTCCACCCAGCGCGATGAGAAGCGGTTGTTACCCGCTGGGTCTGACCGGATGGCACGAGGAAAATCGGTGTTAGGGTTCTCGGGAGTCCACCGAGCCAACGTGGTTGTTAATTGATTGACTCCTACGCTACTCATACTTTCTAAATCGCGTCGCACATCATTGACGCGCTGTACATCGCCCACACCCTGAAAGAAAACGGATACATCAAACCCTTTGTAGCCCGCTCCTAGGGAGAATCCGTAGTAGTAGCCCGGAATGGTCTTACCCAAGTACGTACGGTCATTAAGATTTACCACTCCGTCCGGGGTTTCACTATAGAAGGGTTCGTCTTGGGTGGGATTACCGTACACATCGCGGAAGAAAAGGTCTCCCGGGGCTTGGGAAGCAGCCTGCTGGTCATCGACCTGATTCTGGTACGCATCTACTTCCTCTTGGCTGCGGAAGATACCCTCTGCTTGCCACCCCCAAAGATACTCTAGCGGAAACCCTTCCTCAATACGATTCTGTTCGCCGCCGAATGGTTGATCTTCAAACACTTCTAGCACTTCATTATCAACCGTTGTCAAATTAGCCGAGAGGGAATACTGTATCGGCCCAATAGTATTATTATAGCCCGCCTGGAACTCAAACCCCCGATTGCGTACCGTAGCAATGTTGAATACCGGGGTAATCTCGTTTCCTACACTGGCCGGAAGATCAACTCCCTGAAGGATACCCTCCGTATTCCGGCTGTAGTATTCTGCTGTTAGGGTGAATCTATTGTTAAACAGCATTGCATCAAACCCAACGCTAAGCGTTGTGGCCGTTTCCCAGGTAAGATCATCTACCGGAAAGTCAGGTAAACGTACCGCGGTAATCGTAGTTCCAGCGGCATTCCCGTTGCCCGACCCGAGGGCGTA
>JBCCTI010000100.1:0-20398 GCA_039198955.1 Bacteroidota bacterium
CATTACTCTCACTGCTGAGGTTTCTTCGCCGGTTTTCAATTGCATGATGTAGAGGCCAGTAGGCATACTTTTTCCTTGGTAATTACGTCCATCCCACTGCACGGAATGCTCGCCTTCTGCTTGCTCTTGCTGTATCAGCGTATGCACTTCTTGCCCAGTCATATCGTAGACTTTTACCTGCACTGGACTATCATCTGTCAGCGTATAATGTAACTCAGTACGTTCTACAAAGGGGTTGGGAAAGCTCTTCAGTGACGACTGCTCTACTAGCAAATCCTCTTCCTCAGCAAATGCGGTAGAAGGATCGTCTCCGTACAAGGCTGCCGGAATAGTAGGTTGTATGGTACGGCTATTGGATCCGCCTGCGGCTCCGATAACCACAGCTCCTACCGGGGCACTCAGTTTCAAGGGTTTATTAATAGTGACGCTCTCGTTGTATGAACCTCGAGCTATATTCAGAATATCGTTATCAGCCGCTTGCTGAGATCCTTCAGAAATGGTTAGGTAAGGCTCATAAATGTTACCATTACCCGATCCAGCCACACTCGCCTGGTCAACGTAGGTTACTGCGGTGGTAAAGAATTCACCCAGATGCTTACGAAAATCCTGATCGCGAAAGCCAGTACCTAGTGATGGCGTGTCATTAGTCTCACGTCCCTCTGAATGAATTCCTACGGCAATATTGCTACCAGGGAATACTACTGGAGCACCTTCCATGTTTTCATCCCAAAAGTACTCGATAAGAACAGGGGTATTATACACCAGAAAGCGGTCTTTATCGCTTACTCTTTTTAGCCAATCATTAGGGTCGTTGAGAACTACCGAAACCTTTTGCCTGGTTCGGTTACCTATTCCACCGTCGTCAAAACGACCATAATGAAATAGCTCCATCTCCATTCCATTCATTACCCACCCTGAGTTATGTCTAAGCACCTGAAAATATTGTCCCAATCGTTCCCCAGGCCGCTTACCTGTGCTATTAGGCAGAGCCTCCATAATGGTATAACCACCATTTACATGGCGTGTCTGATTTCCAAAATCGTAATCATAAGTTTTTATTTTGATTGCTCCTTCATAGAACCCCATAGTTTTTCCTTCTATCAAGCGATACAATTCGCTCTCTGTATTAATTGGATACTGATCTTCTGGACTAGGATGGTTTACTGTACCATCAGGGTTGGAAAGAGGAACATTAAATTCTATAATATCATATTTCTCGAGCAAGTCAGAATTCCCTCCTGCATCAGAAGCAGCGAAATTTCTACCTCCAAATCTATTGTCGGTTACAATGGCCCCGTTGGCTGCAATCCATCCGGTACCATGAACGAATGTGCCATCGGTAAATCTACCGACCGCAGTTGCCCAAGGCGAAATATCCTGTTTATCTTCCATTCGGGCTTGAGAAGTGTTTGCCAGTGAGACCTGGCTAACTTTGTGGTTGTTTTCTTTTTCATTTACTTTCATTTCCTTGAGCTTTACTACGGCTTCTTCACTGGCTGCCTGATAGAGCGAGACCTTTACGCTCTGCCCATTAAAGTAGGCTGAACTGTTGCGCCAGTTCTTCAGGGCTTGGGAATCCATTTTTTGCTGCGCTCCATCACTGCCTTCTAGCAGCAGGTAACTGTTCGGACCGAGTTGTACCTTGTCAAAATAAAGGCGAAGGCTACTAGTACCCGAGTAGCTTACCTGGGTAAGTTCTTTTAATTCTCCCTCCTCACGGGCTTCAGCTTGGAACTGAAAGCTATGGGGTACTTTCTTTTGCGCTTGAAGGCTAAGGGTGGCTAAGCACCCCCATCCGATCAGCAATATGATTCTAAAGGTTTTCATGGGTTTTGATTTTTTCGTAAGAAGTACATTACTGCAAGCTAACCAGTACCAACACTAAGCCTTGCCCTTCTTCCAAAGCGGTCATCGCCTTGCCAATAATGGCACCCTGCGCTTGGCTAGCGTCGCTTACTTTCATAGCGTGACCGGGGGTATCCGAAGTAGTGAGTAAATCACCAGGCTGGATGGCACCGTAGCGAGCATCTACCTTGGCGTACACCCGTCCGGTCAGAGCTACCGGATGCTCGCCACTGGCAATACTGCCGTCTTGGCCCATCACCATACCGGGCTTTATATCACCCGCCCCACTGATGATGCCCGCTACGGTTTTGTCGTAAGCTGTGCTAGCTACTTTCAACTGTCCCGCATTGTGAGGGTCAATGGCTACGATGGTACCAGCTTCAATTATACTCTCGCCCGCTACTTCAAAGGGTTCGGCTAGGTCAGCCCCACCCGTAATTTCCAGTACGGTAACCCGGGCGTTTCCATCTACATCCAACGTACGATTGGGAGTAGTCATACCAATACCTACTCTGCCTTGTTCGGTCATCACCATCAGGGCATTGCTAGAACTGCTGGAATTAGAAAATACTAGTTTGCCAGTCCCAACCATCCAATTGTCGGTAGAAGCGCCAATTCGCCAAGCGTTAGCGTCATTGATGAGTTTTAGTTGGTAGCCACTGCTGGCAATATTCAGCTTGGCCTCGCTGCTTGAAGTATTAATTCTTACGTTTTTATTGGTTGTATTATTAATCGTCAGGTGGTTGTTAGACTCTATATTATTCCCGTCTACACGAAGAATATCGCTTCCTGATCTCAGAGCCAACGCCCCCCCGATTAGCTCTCCATTTAATCCTAACAAGTGTTTTCCGTATACATTAAGAGTTGTCGAGTTACCAACTGAGCCAAATTGAGCCTCATTTTCATCCAGGACAAATAGCGTATTAGTATTGCGACGGATCTTAAATACTTCCTGATTGACAATATTCCAGTTTAGAATACTTCCGTTGTTCAAACGACGTTCCAACTCGACTCCAGCGACAGCGTTGGAAAACTGAGTACCCCCCTGAGAAGTCACCCGAAAGTAACGATGGTCAGACCCCCAGACATGTAACTTGCGGGCAGGGGTAGTGGTTCCAATGCCCACTTTTCCGGTAAGTGTGTAGAGCTTGCCATTACCACCAATCCACTCTCCGGTTTCTCCACCGGGATTGACAACCCCAAATCCTGGATTTCGCTGGGCTAGAAGGTTATTGCTAGTAATGATTGAAAAGAATATAAGAAATAGAGTAAAGAAAGTATATCCTTTAATTTTTGTGTTTAGTTTAGTTGCTAAATTTTTCATGGGTTTGAATGTTTGTTTGATGAATAAAGAGGTTGAGGGACGGGCACTAAGGCCCGTCGGTTGGAGTTGATTAAATATTGGGTTCAGCGATGTATACTTCTATAATGCGAGGTGTTTCAGATACGATACGAACCCCTCCGTACAGATTATCATTGGTAAGCCACATCAAAAAGAAATCCCCTTGCTGATAAGACACCTCTTCCGATTTGACTCCTTTCTGATAATTGTAATAAGACTCAAACAAGCTAGGTCGCTGGGTGACCCAGTCATGGAGGTTATCTAAGCTTAGGTCGTACTTAATAAACCTGGTTGTTTCTGCAGTATAGTCTTCGTTCCAGGGCCAAATTTCAGAGACATAATAAGGCGTTTTGAGCATATTGTCATAGTAGAGGGATAAGTCTAGCTTGGCTTTGTTAGACGGATGGATACTGTTCATGTAGTTGATGCTGTTCAACGAGCCGCCATCGGCGGAGAATAAGCTGGGTATCCAGTCAACATCTACATCATTGGCGTACTCCGGCCACTCAATCCGGTAGGCTCGGCAGCGGGTATGGTCAAACATCGCAATATCCGATATGTAGGTATTCTCAATGATATTGGGATAAGGCAGTCCACCAGGCTGGTCGGTAATATTGCCCGGATTCTGAGGGCGGATTGTTGCGATTTTATCTCTTCTACCGAGTATTTCTGCATCCTCTTCACAGGCCGTGAAAGTCAGGGAGAGAGCGGTCATTACAAGAATCGTGAGTTGTTTTACAGTTTTCATGGGTTTGTTATTTTTGGGTTTGGTTAGAAAATTTATATTCAGTTCGGAACAGCTAAGTAAACTTCAATAATCCGAGGGGACATTGACACGATTCGGATGCCCCCGTAGCGAACGGGTGACTGACCAGGTAATTGAAAGATAAAGAAGTCACCAGACTCGTACTCAATGGCCGTTTCTATATCTCCCGCATCGTCCCAGTAGCTCTCGAAATTGCTAGGGCGATTGGTGACCCACTTTTCTATTTGGTCAGTAGTTTTATCAATCTTTCTAAAATAAACAGCTTCGGCTCCAATGCCCATCCAGTCCCACAGGTCGGAAACCTCGGAGGCTGCTTCTATCTTTTCATCGGTGTAGAGTGAAAAGATAGCTTTATTTTTATTAGCTGGGTGAGCATTCAGTAGAAAGTTCAGACTATTGAGGTTCCCAGTACTGGTAGCCAGGAACGTAGGAATCATATCCGGGTTCATATCATCTGGATAATCGGGCCACTCAATACGCCACGCTTGGCACCCTTGGTAATAGGTTAAGTCAACCGGATAGTACTGTTCAATAATCTCAGGGTACGGGTGTCCGCCAGGCTGGCTAGTAAGTCCGCCTGGGGCACCTTGAGGTGGTCGGGATATTTTATTTCTTATACTTAAGGTTTCTGTGTCTTCCTGGCAGGCTGTAAAGGCCAGAGAGAAGGTCATTAATAAAAGGAATGTTACTCTTTTTGTAGTTTTCATAATTGGTTTGGGTTTTGGTTAAATAAGTCGTTGTTGTTTTATGGGTTGTTTCTGAAAATGGTATGAGACAAAAGTAGTAGTCAGCCAGCTAAGGGCTTAACACCCTGCTCCCAACAGCGAACAGTAATGTAACATGTAATTGAGACGAGTAACTATCCTCAAATCAAGATGGCAAAATGTCTAACACTATTGTAACGAATGCTGACACAACTGTAACATCAAGCGGTTTCTGAGCCAGACTTAGCGTATTCAGAAGGAGATAGTCCAAATTTTTCTTTAAAAGATTTTGCAAAGTAAGAAAGGTGGTTAAAGCCCACATCGTAGGCCACTTCGGCTACTTGCCTTCCGTTTTGTTCCAGCATTTGGGCCGCTTTTTGTAAGCGGATACCCCGAATAAACTCGGTAGCTGACTGATTAGTAAGGGCTTTGAGCTTACGGTGCAACTGCATACGGCTCATACCGATTTCGCGCTGCATGTGCTCTACGCTAAATTCTGAGTCGCTCAGATTTTCTTCTACTAGATGTAAGCACGTCTCCATAAAAGCAGCATCGTGGTCGTTTACGGTTATATCACTCGGGCGCAGGGTGACTTCTCGGCTGTATTTTTCACGCAGACGGTCGCGCTGTTTCAACAGATTTTTCAGCCGATCAAGTAACTCTTCTACTTCAAAGGGTTTGGTTAGATACTGATCAGCCCCTTCTTGGAATCCTGCTCGTTTGGTTTGGGTATCATCACGGGCAGTAAGCATCAATACCGGTATATGGCTAGTTCTTGCATCATTTTTGAGATGCTGAGTCAGCTCTACCCCATCCATCTCGGGCATCATCACATCAGTGATAATAATGTCGGGTACCTGTTCGGTAGCCATATTGAGGCCTTCATTACCATTTACTGCTTCCTCCAATTGAAAATACTCACTTAAGTGACTGCGTATATACTGTCGCAAATCGGGATTATCCTCTACCAGCAGTAGCTGGGGTAATGTATCATCAGAATGATGAGGTGTTAGTGTATCCGTCTCATCTTCAATGGGTTTTGGGGTGATTCTTTGAAGTGTCGTCAGCGGCTCTACCAAAGATTCTTCTCGGGCTTCTTGCAGAGGTAGAGTTACTATAAAGGTGGTACCTTGCTGTTGGGCACTATCCAGCGTAATGCTTCCCTCGTGCAGATCGACCAACTCTTTCACTAAAGCTAAGCCAATGCCCGTGCCTTCAAAAGCGCGGGTGTTAGAACCATCTACCTGGTAAAAACGATCAAATATCTTGTCTTGTAGCACCTCCGGTACACCCAGCCCGGAATCAGAGACGGATAAGCGTAGGCAAGCATCGGCCTCTACTGAAGCATGGATGCTAACGGTGCCCTGGATTGGAGTGAACTTAATAGCATTGGAGAGTAAATTATAGGTAATCTTCTCTAGCTTATCGGGATCAAACTTTAGAGGTTTGCGTCGTGAGGGGATATCTACCTGATAGGTGAGTTGCTTTTCCTGGGCTAGTGGAAGAAAACCTTCGGCTATTTCCCTTAGGAATGCGTAAACATCGGCTGGTTGATAATCTAATTGCAATCCACCCACTTCCAGTTTGGTCAAATCCATTAGTTGGTTCACTAGGCGTAGTAGCCGCTGGGCATTGCGCTGCATCATGCCTAACTCATGATCCGGAATTTGCGTGTCCTGATGAGTGCGTAGTGGTCCTAAGATCAAATGCAAAGGGGTACGGAACTCGTGGCTAATGTTGGCAAAAAAACGCGACTTCATCCCATCAAGTGCCTTGATCTGTTCAGCTTCTAGTCGGGCTTCCTCAGCTTTCCGGGTTCTTTCATCGGCTTGGGCCTGGGCAATCTTGCTAGCGCAAATAGCAGTGATGGTTTTCAAGGCTTTCTGATGATAGTCAGTATAGAAGTTACGCTCGGGGTGCTCAGAGTCGATCACCCCGATGACCTTGCCTTGGTGCTTGATGGGTACGGTCAGTTCTGAGAGGCGAACATCATCATCTACAATGTAGCGTTTATCTTGAGATGTATCATGAATTACTTCAGTCTCTCCCGTTTTGGCAACTGTACCCACAATACCTTGTCCTACTGGAACTTCAATTGGTTCGTGAATAGTGAAATTTTTGGGGTTTTTGGGACCATAGGCAGCTTTTTGTACTAGCACTTGGCGCTCTTCATCCAATAGATAGATCACGCAGTCTTTTAAGCCTAGTCGGGAAATACAGTTCTTAGCTACATCCCACAATATCTCATCAACTGAATTCTTTCCGTACAATGAGGAAGCAAAATAGTTGATCGTATCATCGGTAGCTTCAAGCTGTTGTTTGGTAGCTTCAATTTCTTCTTTCTGTTTGGTTATCAGTGTATTGCGAGCTTCCAGTTGCTCGGCATAGGCTTTTCTGGCGCGGAATTTCTGGTAGTAGAGTATTCCGGCCAGCAACAATAGCAAACTTGCCCCACCTAACATCCATTTCCAGCGGTTTTCCAAGGTAATCTGCTCATTCAGTAGCGTTAACTCAGAAGCTTGAGAGGCTAGCTCCCGATCTTTTTGAGCTACTTCCATCTGAACTTGTTGGGATTTATATAGTGCAGCGGTCTGCTCATTAAAGATACTGTCCTGCCAGGCTTTGTAGGTTTTATAGTGGTCTAAGGCTAACTGCGACTGCCCAGCCTTTTCGTAGGCGATCGAGAGTGCTTCGTAAGCATTGGATAGTAAAGTGAAACTTCCAACCGAATCAGCAATGGTTGTTGCTTTCCTAGCCATTTCAATACTTTGAGGGAATTTCTTTAGTTCAGCCCAGGTCTTAGCTAATTGAATAGCCACTGTGATTTTAATGTCATCAATCTTTAAGGCTTCTATCTCAGTTGACGCTTGCACCAATATAGCTTCAGCTTGCTGGTAATCTTGAAGTTGATAATATGCATCGGCTAAACTCAATTTTTGTCGGGCAATTCGGGGTTTTAGGTCTTGTTTCTCAAAGTATACCATAGCCTCTTCAAGAATTGGAATGGCCTTTCTATATTCGCTCGTCTCGAAGTAGAGTAAGGCTATATTGGAGTTTGTTCGAGCTATTCCTTCCTGGTCGTTCTGTCTTTGCCAATACGTTAACGCTTTTTGATAGTGCTCCATAGCATTCTGAGGTTCCTTCATCAGGTCGTACAGAATACCCATATTGTCATAAAGGTTGGCAAGCCCATCCTCGTCATCAATTGAATCGCTAATAGCTAAAGATTTTGCGTAGTATGACAAACTAGTAGAGTAATCACCCATATTTTTGAAAACGACCCCTATATTACCGTAATGATCAGCGGCATATTCTGGAAAATCATTTTTTAATGCTAGTTGCAAGGCTGCATTAAAGTAATGTATCGCCTCGGCAGACTGGTTGTGTATGGCATAACATACTCCTAATCCATTATAGGCTCTAATTTCAAACTTTACTTCGGAAAGAGCTTGACTCAAGGAGATGGCTTCCTCGAGAAGTTGAATAGTTTTCTCTTTTTCAACGCTACGGATGTTATGGCCCAGCGTTATTAGAGTCTTTATATAAGAGGTGTCTTTTTTAGTAAACTGCTCTAGTGCGTTACGTAAGCTATCAACTTTGTTGGAGGGTTGGGCTATTGAGGGAATAGCGGCCAAGGAGAAGAGTACACTCGTGATGAGGAAGCGTAGCATAGTAGAGTAGGTGATTGCCTAGTAAAAATATGAAATAGTAAAATTCGTCCAAACTCTTTACCGAAATTATCAGTAGAGTATGTAGATTGAAACCGAAAACAATTTTTTATGCAAAACTTAGAAAACAAGGTTGCTTTAGTTACCGGAGGAAGTAAAGGAATAGGTTACGGAGTAGCCGAAGCTTTGATGAAAGAAGGAATGAAAGTAGCCATCACCAGTCGCTCTCAGTCCAGTGCCGATGAAGCAGCCGAAAAGCTTAATCAAGCCGACAGAGGACAAGCACTTGCTCTGGAGTCGGACGTGCGAAATTTAGAATCCCAACAGCAGGCAATAGCTAAACTTTTGAATGAATGGGGACAATTAGACTTATTAGTAGCCAACGCTGGTTTAGGTCACTTTGCCTCTGTTGAAGATATGACTTCAGCCCAGTGGCACGAAATGGTTGATACTAATCTGACTGGAGTATTCTACAGCATTAAAGCCGGTTTGGATGCGCTGAAATCTTCTCAGGGCTACATTATCACGATTTCCAGTTTGGCCGGGACGAACTTTTTCGCGGGAGGGGCGGGCTACAATGCCACCAAATTTGGCCTAACTGGGTTTACCCAAGCAGTGATGCTGGACTTACGTCAGTATGGCATTAAGGTGTCAACTATCATGCCCGGGTCGGTAGCTACTTACTTTAACAATCATCAACCTAACAGCGAAGATCACTGGAAAATCCAGATTGAGGATTTGGGACAGATGGTGGTGGATTTGATGCGTATGCATCCTCGCACTCTACCGAGTAAAGTAGAGGTTCGCCCTTCCATGCCTCCTCAACGATAGACTTTAAAACTGCTACTGCATTGCAGCTTATTGAACTATTCTGGTGGTTGTGCTTGCTACTAGTGATCTACACTTACGTGGGTTACGGAATTGTGCTTCGCCTTCTGGTTGGTCTGAAAAGATCGAGAGAGAAACAGCGTGAGATAATCGAGTATCAAGAATTTTGCCCTGAGACCACTATTGTAATTGCTGCTTACAACGAAGCTGGTTTTATTGAAGAAAAGATTCGAAACACTCTTGAGCTGGATTACCCCCCGGATAAACTACAAGTGGTAATCGTCACCGATGGTTCAACGGATAATACTCCTGATATTGTTAGGCAGTACTCCGAGGTAAAACTATTACATCAACCCGAGCGCAGAGGGAAGATTGCCGCAGTACATCGCACCATGAAGGAGGTAAACACGCCTGTTGTCATTTTCACGGATGCCAATACCTACCTCAACCCCGAAGCTATTCGCAATATTGTTTATCATTACCGAAACCCTAGGGTTGGTGGAGTGGCGGGAGAAAAAAGAATTCACGTGGAGGAAAAAGATTCGGCTAGCGGAGCAGGTGAAGGATTCTACTGGAAGTACGAGTCAGCTCTAAAAACCTGGGATGCCGAACTGTATTCGGTAGTGGGTGCAGCGGGGGAGTTATTTTCCGTCCGAACTGAACTCTACGAAGACATTCCGCAGGATACTATTATTGAAGATTTCTATCTGACGCTTAGAATCGCTCAAAAAGGCTACCGTATTGCTTATGAACCCAATGCTTACGCGCTGGAAGGCCCTTCGGCCTCGATAAAGGAGGAGCTAAAGCGGAAAATCAGAATTGCATCGGGAGGTATTCAGGCCATCGTCAGGCTGAAAGCCCTGTTAAATATTTTCCGCTACGGTATTCTCAGCTTTCAGTATATATCTCACCGGGTACTGCGCTGGACAGTTACCCCCCTTGCTTTGGTGCTACTATTTTTCTTAAATATTCTTCTCTATAATCGGAGTGAGTTTTATCAGTTAACGTTCTACGGGCAAATACTCTTTTACTTAGCTGCTTTGGTCGGTTACGTTCTAGCGAATCGTTCCATTAAAATCAAAGCCTTTTTTATTCCGTACTACTTTTTTATTATGAACTACGCTGTGTTCCGGGGAATTATCCGGTACTTAAAGGGCAGTCAGTCGGTCACTTGGGAGCGGGCGCAGCGGTCTGAGTACAAGGTCGAGTGAGAGAATTGCTAAATGAGTGAATGCTTAGGTATGTATTCTGTCATTCACTCATTCCATCATTCTATTTTTTACTACCTTTGGTCTATGCCCACGGTTACTACTCACACGGTAGAAAATTATTTGAAAGCTATTTTTCATCTCTCGCGAGGGAAGGATACGCGAGTATCTACCACCCAAATTGCCGATCATTTGGGAGTGAAATCCTCTACAGTAACCGACATGATTCGTAAGCTGGAGGAACAGCAGTGGGTGGAGTACACGAAATATCAGGGAGTAGAGCTAAACGATAAGGGTAGGAATATTGCGCTGAACATAATTCGTAAGCATCGTTTGTGGGAAGTCTTCTTGGTTGAAACCTTGGGTTTTGCCTGGGACGAGGTTCACGAAATTGCTGAACAACTAGAACACATAGAATCTAAAAAGCTAGTGAATCGTTTGGATGATTTTTTGGGAAACCCCAAGGTAGACCCACACGGTGACCCTATTCCCGACAAAGATGGTATCATGGACGGCGGGGAACATCGGCTGCTGGCTACGCTTTCAGTAGGGGAAAAGGCCATCATTGTGCGAGTAACCCAGGATGAACCTAGCTTCCTCAATTTTTTATCCCAGCAAGGGCTTCATCTCCAAGCCCAGCTTCAGGTGAGCAGTATTTTGGACTTTGACCATTCTATGATCTTAGAAGTAGGAGATCGTTTAATTAATGTATCTAACAAGGTGGCGAACCATATTTATGTGCGCTCTATTTCGTAGACAATAAGTACTTGTTGATGATATTCGTAACATAGTCTCCGGTGTAAGCTCCGTACCAGTTAATGCTGCGGGTTTCCCGATGGTTGAGATGGTAGTACTCCGAAGGGATCAAATAGCCGATGTATTCACCATTAAAACTAGTCACAATCACTGGGTTTTCTCCCGATTTAATACGTGGGTAAAGTAAGCCTGAAAAATCTCCCGGCGTGCTAACGAGCGTGATTTCGCCTAGTTGTAGAAAACTTAATCTAGGCTGATGCTCGCCTAAAATTTGCCTGAACCAGACCGGACGAAGTTGCCATTGATCGCTAATTCGTAACTGAGGCTTGCCGAGGGGCAAATCAATCTCTGCAAATGTTAGTTGGGCCACTGAATCATAGGTTAAGTTTTCATTAGCATCAAAAATTGGATGGGCTAACCGCTGAGCATAAGTCTGAAGTTTTAGGTAAGAAAACTCTCTCGGTTTAGATGGACTGTGACTACCCATCGCTCCCGCGGCAAACAAAGCAAAATCAACCATTGGGTCAGCTTCTAATTGTCGCGCTAGTTCGCCCGGATAGTCAGCAGAAAGATCTCGGGACTTAGAAGTAATGAAGGTTGCGTGAGCCGAGAAACTACTGAAAATAGCCTGAGAGCTGTCTTGTCGGCGAAAGAAAATTGCTCGTAAAAACGGTTCTACTTCTCCATTTTTTATTAGGCGATTGTTTACCAGTGAGTCTAGGTTGATTTGAGCATAAGCCATCTTACTGGGAAGGGCTTGCTGATGAGCTCCTTTGAGTGATTCCAACGTTCGCTGAACTAGCAGGTTTATCAACTCTTCATCGTACCAACCTGAAATCAATTCGCGTCCCAATCCTTTTCCCCAGCCTCCGTAGCCTTTGTGGGTATGTGTAGCACTAAAGTAAATAAAGTCTATGCCCGAGTCAGTCAAAGCCGCCCGGGCTTGTTGTACAACCTGGGGAGGGGCTAACATTAAGTCGTAGGCCACCAGTCCAACCGTCAGGGTATCAAGTTCAAACACTAACGACCGTACCCATAGCGAGTCGTGTACCTGCTGAAAATCCCCTTTCCAACCATACCCCATCAGGTGAGCGGGCCGAGTGGGGGTAATGTTACGTTTACTCCATCCTACCTTGAAAGGACTGTTTTTTGCCAACGAGGGGTAGATACTATCTACCCGGGCTAAGGCTGACAAATAATACGCTTGCTGGTCGAGAGGACGGTCATCAACTGGCTGGAATAACGCTAATCCTATTAACATAAGAGTGAGCAATGTAAAACCAGAAATTTGTAAAACCTTTCGCCCGGACATCTGGCAAAAGTACGTAAATAGGCGGATGCTATCCGGTTTGGAGCGTGGAAACTTTAGGCTGAGGTAGAATATCGGCACTCAGGTGCAGGCCGTAGTCGTTGATGAGTAGACTCATGGCAACTGACAAGTGTAAGTACTGCTTTTCGTTGACCCGTAAGCGAATAGGGTGCCCCTGAATGAACATTAGGCTAGACTGCACCGACATAATCGCGATCTGACAGCCATTTTGAGTGATAATACTTTTAGAACCACCCAGTCGGTAAACTTCCACTTTGTTGTTCGCTGACTCACAAACCCAGTAGCCCGCTTGAACGGACCGGATTCTCATGGCGGGACGGCCAACTTCCTCCAGTAAGTAGTTGTGGGAAAAAGTAGGCTTTTTTCTTAACGAAAAAATAACGTTGCCACTTAGGTTTCTGGCTACTTGACGATGCCAGTGCAACCCAAACGGACGGGCTACTTTGAGGTATAATTCATCCTCAATCCTCACCTGACGGGCTGCCCAGGGCCAGAGTGGCTTACTACTAACAGTTATATTATGAGGGTAAGTAGACATTACGCTATTCTATTGAAATAATTCAAACAAATCTCGTAAAAAATTATTACTATTTCAACGTTTTTGCCGATCCAGCGTTTGATACTGCTTAAGTAGGGCTTCGGCAGTTAGTAACTGGCTTGCCTTCAAGATACAAAGTTTTTTTAATAACCTAAAACCTGCTTCTTCGGATGAGACAGGCGGGTAAAAAAAGTCGCGGGTAGCGTGTACGTACCTGAGTACCCGAAAGCCATCCCACCAGGCAAAAAACCGCTGCTGAAATACCGCCCACGATCGGGTGCTAGCGTGCAAGTCGTTCCAAACTTGCTCAAAGCCAGCATCTTGTACAAAGCGCTGAACGGATTCAGGTAAGGTTTTGGTTTGGGAAGCAGGCCAGGCTCGATAATTTCGGTACCAATCGGGAACATAGTCAAAGAATGCCTTTAAATCCGCAAATGTCTGCGGATGATATAGCGAACGATGCGGACTAGAGTGGTTTAACCAGTCCATCTGCGCTTTACCTGTCCCGAAAGGAACCCGTTCTGAAACCCGGGTTGATGGAAACACCGTAGTGTCCGTAATCTCGAGGACATTGCCGAGGGCACCGACTTTGTGCAGAAAATAAAAATCTTCTCCAGCTTTGCGACGGTTCATGCCTCCGCTAAGAGCGTAGGTAGAAGCCCGGCAGCCCATACACGACCCTACTGTGTGAAAAGCGTGAGGAAAACCAGCGTAGCGAAGTCCGTTAATATAGTAACGTAGAAATAACTCATAGTAAACAATGCCTTCTCGAAGCTCTTCCCGCTCGATTTGGGCTATATTGTGTTCAAAGTAAACCGTGACAACCGTAGGATTCAACTTGAGAAATTGATTCTCAATAGTTCTTAGGTAATTTTTAGAAACGGTGCAGTCAGCGTCCAAATTCATAATTAACCCATCGTAGCCAATGGCGATGAACCGTCGCAAGGCTTCGTCCATGCCGATCTTTCGTGCCAGCCCCACCCCGGAGTGTTTTGGGGGTAGATCATCGACATAAATGACTCGGCAAACTATAAAATCCGGTTGCTTATGCTCAATCCATCGCTCTATTTGCTTCTGAGTTTGTTGATTTTGTTGAATAACAGTCTCGCGGTCCTCAACCCCGCGGTTGATTACAACGAGAACCTCTATTGGAAATTGAGGTGGTTCATTACCTGCTAATGAATCTAGTGTGGCAATAATATTAGGTTCGTTGTAGCAAGGTATGACCCAAATGATTTTTGTGTTGGAAGAGAGAGGGTCGGATAGCTGGGAAGGATAGGTTTTAAATCTTTTGAAGTATATTTGACCGATCGACTCAATCGCAGGGCGAGGCATACCAGAAATGGTTTGTATTACATGGACTACTTCTAGTTGCTAAATTTCAATAATAAATCAAAATAAGCATGGTACAGCATAAAGTAGAGTTATCAGTAGCCTCGAGTCAGGCGTGGCTGGAGACAGTGTTAGATGATTTTGATAGTTTTTTGCAAGATCATGCCGATTGCGAACGCAAAGCTTCCGCTATGGCTATGAGTTTTGTAGCCAAGTATCCCGAACGACATGAAATTATTCCCAAACTGATTGAGACCGGTATTGAAGAGCTGGAGCACTTTCAGCAGGTTTACCAACTTATGCAAAAAAGAGGGGTTTCGCTAGCGGCTGAGATGTCTCCCGACCTGTATATCAAGCAACTGATGGCATTAGGGCACGGCGGTACGCCCCAAACCCGCTTCCGAGACCGATTGCTACTGGCTTCGCTCATTGAGTGCCGGGGCTGCGAACGATTTAAAATGGTGAGTGAAGCTATCGAGGATACTGAACTACGGCGCTTTTATAAAATACTATGGGCCTCGGAAGCCAAGCACAGCCATATTTTTATTCACATGGCATTGGGCTACTTTGACAAAGAAGAAGTACTCAGTCGCCTCGATCAGCTTATCGATGCTGAGGGGAAAGTTGTCGAGAAACTGCCTTTGAAGGCAGCTTTACACTAACGGACAGCTACTATTCCCTGAAAAAGCCTTCTAGGGTAGCGGGAGCATTATCCAACGCAACATTGGCTTGCTTGAACCGAGACTCGGTATCGTTAATGTAACACCAAGTTTCTTGTACTTTTCCTTCCTGAATGGTGGTAATTAGCACTGCTTCACGGTTCAGTGATGGATGCAGGTTCTTCCGCTTTCGCTGATAAGACTCTTGTTCGGCCTTAGAGAATAGATAAACAGATAGAACAAATAATACGAATATACAAAAAACAAGTAAAGTAGTGAACATATAAATAGCGATTAGTCAGTGTTTAAAGGTAATCACTAGTACAACAATAAGCTAATATAGTATTACTATAGACATTACATAATAGCAAAGCAATTGGCAAAGTTCATTTATTGAAACAATCTATAAATTATACTATTATAACATTGTTGGTTTTTATTAATAGTAACTAAATCTATCGTTTTCTCGGTCTAGAACTTGAAAATGTTAAAACGAGGGGGTAAAACATACACTGATACTGGAAAAATGAAAACCACATCACCCCAAATTATCCGTCACGAAGATCACTCTTTTCCAAAAATATTATTGTTACTACCCCCCGCACTACTGCGGTAGTTGTGTAATATTAGGTGAGGAGAAAGTCGCACTCAGTGATGAAATTCAAGCAAATGAAAAAACATCTTTGGGGTATTCTTGGTATTAAGTCTGTGCCCAAGGCGATTTTAGGTATTCGGGTCGTTTACACTAGATGTTGTATTTGACAAAAATTGACTGAACCCCAATCCTTAGTAAGCCTTCCGAAATTTAAATTACCTAACCTGTTATGATAAAGTATCTACTCATAATTATTAGTTCAGCATTAATCTTACCCTCTTTTGCTCAAAATCTATCTCAGCAGATTGACCAGAAAGCCGAGGCTTTAGAAGAGCAAGTAATTGATTGGCGGCGCGATATTCACCAGTACCCCGAATTATCGAACCGTGAATTCCGAACAGCAGAAAAAGTGGCTGAACATCTGGAGTCACTCGGAATAGAGATAACTACCGAAGTTGCCCATACGGGCGTAGTTGGTGTTTTAAAGGGTGGGCTGCCCGGTCCGGTGGTAGCTTTGCGGGCTGATATGGACGCACTGCCCGTCACCGAGCGGGTAGATATCCCGTTTGCTTCTAAGGAAATTGCCGAGTACAATGGAGAAGAGGTCGGAGTAATGCACGCTTGCGGTCATGATACCCACGTAGCAATTCTAATGGGAGTAGCTCAAGTATTGAGTGATATACGAAGCGATTTGAAAGGAACGGTGAAATTTATTTTTCAACCCGCTGAAGAAGGGGCACCTCAGGGCGAAGAAGGTGGGGCTGAACTCATGGTGAAAGAGGGAGTACTTACCGCACCTGACGTAGATGTAATCTTCGGCTTACATATCAATTCTCAAACGGAGATTAATACCATTGGCTACCGACCCGAAGGAACTATGGCGGGAGTCGATCGGCTTGAGATTAAGGTTCGGGGGGCACAAACCCACGGGGCGTATCCTTGGTCGGGCGTTGACCCGATTGTGACGGCCTCCCAAATCGTACTGGGTTTGCAAACCATTGTAAGTCGAAATCTAGAAATCATAAAAGCTCCGGCAGTGGTTACCGTTGGTAAGATTGAAGGCGGAGTACGAAGCAATATCATTCCCGAAGAAGTAACCATGATCGGTACCATCCGTTCACTGCACCCCCAAATGCAGAGGATAATTCACCGTCGTATTCGCGAAATCGCTACCAATATCGGCGAGAGTGCCGGAGCTGAAGTTGAAGTTATCATTAATAAAGGCTATCCGGTGACCTACAATAATCCTGAGCTTACTGCTCAAATGGTGGGTACTTTACAAGAAGTAGCAGGAGAAGACAATGTGTTTTTGCGTAATCCGGTTACTGGCGCTGAGGATTTCTCGTTTTTTGCTCAGGAAGTGCCTGGCTTTTTCTTTTTCCTCGGCGGAATGCCCGCGGGAATGAACCCTGAAGAGGCGGCTCCCCATCATACCCCTGATTTCTTTATCGATGATAGTGGCTTAACGCTAGGGGTTCGGGCCTTAAGCCATCTTGCAGTCGATTACATGGAGGGTTACGAGCTGGAAATAGGTAAGTAAGTAATTCTAGCAGTGGGACTGGCTTACATTTCAATTTTTTACAAAAAATTAAGATAACCAAAACTATATGGTTCTTGGCATACTGAAGGATGATGACGATCGGGTAGCGCTTACTCCTGATATAGTTCAACGGTTATCCGATTCTCATCAGGTTTTTGTTGAAGAGGGAGCTGGTACAACAGCGTTCTTTTCGGATTCTTTCTACACGGATGCTGGGGCGACTATTACTTCAGCTGCGGAAGTGGTGCAGAAAGCCAGTCTGTTGATTCGGATAAACCCACCGAATGAGGCTGCGCTTCGGAGCTTACCATCTGGCGCCATAGTAATCTCTTCCTTTCAGCCCTATAATCAGCCCGAAATTGTTGAGGAGCTAAGTGAATATCCGCTAACGGTATTTAGTATGGACATGCTACCGCGCACCACACTGGCTCAGGATAAAGATGTGCTCTCATCTATGGCCTCTATGGCAGGCTACCGGGCAGTGTTAGAGGCGGCGACTCATCTACCGCGTTACTTCCCGATGCTGACTACCGCGGCTGGTAGTATTCCGCCCGCTAAAGTATTGATACTAGGGGCGGGGGTTGCCGGATTGCAAGCTATTGCTACCGCTAAACGGCTAGGAGCGGTAGTAGAGGCTTTTGATACCCGCCTGGCAGTGAAGGAGGAAGTGCAAAGCTTGGGGGCTAAATTTGTAGAAGTACAGGGTGCTACCGACGATAAAGATGCCGGAGGCTACGCAGTAGAGCAGTCCGAAGAATATCAACAACGCCAGCAGGCACTAATTAGGGAGAAGTCAGAAAAATCAGACGTGATTATCACCACGGCCTTGCTACGTGGCAAAAAAGCTCCCACTCTAGTCACCCAAGCAACAGTAGAATCCATGAAGCCCGGTAGCGTTATCGTCGATTTGGCCGCAGCCGGAGGGGGAAACTGCGCTCTCACCAAAAATAATGAAACTGTTAGTTATCAAGGAGTTACAATTATTGGTGATTCTTCGCTAGAGGCGAAAATGCCAATGCATGCCAGCCAACTGTACGCCAAAAATATTTTTAACTTTCTGAAGATACTCATTCGGGACGGTGAGCCAGTCATAGATTTTGATAATCCACTTATTGATAATGCTTGCATTGTTCATCAAGGTCAACCGCATTATCAAGTACCCCAACAAGCCTGATTTATATGGATGGACTTATAAACTTTATCAGCGAAAACCTGCTAATGGTCTACATTTTGGTTTTTGCTATCTTCTTAGGTACGGAGGTAATCTCTAAGGTACCTACGGTATTACATACTCCTTTAATGTCTGGTGCCAATGCCGTTAGTGGAGTGGTGGTTATCGGTGCTATTCTACTTATTCGCCAGGCAAACGCGGATGACTATCTCGTACTTATTCTGGGTTTTCTAGGAATAGCCTTAGCCATGGTTAACGTAGTAGGTGGTTACGCTGTGACCGACCGAATGTTAGATATGTTTAAAAAGAAAAAAAAGAGTAAGACCTAACCCTTATCATTTTGGAAGCTTCCCTCTACGATTTTACTTACTTAGTTAGTATTGTTCTCTTTATTGTCGGACTAAAGCGCCTTAGTAGTCCCGATACTGCCCGCAATGGAAACTTAGTGGCAGCTGCTGGAATGGGGCTGGCCATTATCGTGAGCTTACTCTATCCGCTAGACGGTGGAAGCAATAACTACAGTTGGGTAGCGGGGGGTATGCTAGTCGGGGCTGGGGTAGGCTACACGGCTGCTCGCCGGGTAAAAATGACGGCTATGCCCGAGATGGTATCGTTGTTCAATGGCTTAGGCGGTGCCTGTGCTATGATGATCTCGCTGGTAGAGTTCTATAATTATCCAGCAAACACTCCTTTACTAAACGGTGCAACATTCACTACACTATTCGCCCTATTTATTGGTAGCATTTCCTTTACTGGGAGCTTGGTAGCTTACGGTAAACTAGAAGGCTTCCTGCGAGACTCATTAGTGTTACCTGCCCCCAAGGTGGTTAACATCGTTTTGCTGATTGTCATTCTTGCTTTTGGAGGATACATTCTCACATTACCTAGCTTAGATTTCACACTAGTACTTATATTTCTGGTATTGTCTTTAATCTACGGAATCACTTTTGTTACACCCATCGGTGGGGGAGATATGCCAGTAGTAATTTCATTGCTGAACTCTTTTACTGGAATTGGGGCGGCTTTAGCTGGACTGATCTACAATAATCAAGTTATGTTAGTGGGAGGGATTTTAGTGGGGGCTTCCGGCACAATTCTCACGGTTCTCATGTGCCAAGCTATGAACCGCTCTTTACTAAACGTCATTATCGGCGGATTTAGTAGTACGGGAGCAGTCGCTGGCGAGGGGCGGGAAGAAATTGTGAAAGAGGCTACGCCCAGTGATCTAGCTATTGAGCTAAAGTATGCTAATAAAGTGATGGTAGTCCCTGGATACGGGCTGGCTGTCGCTCAGGCGCAACATGTAGTACACGAGTTGGAGAGTATGTTAGAGGAAGAAGGAGTGAACTTTACCTACGCCATCCACCCAGTAGCCGGACGAATGCCGGGTCACATGAATGTATTGTTAGCCGAGGCTGACGTTCCTTATCCCAAACTGTTAGAATTAGAAGATGCCAATAAAGAAATGATAACAACCGATATGGTATTAGTAATTGGCGCGAATGATGTTGTGAATCCAGCAGCTAAAGAAGACCCAGCTAGTCCAATTTATGGTATGCCTATATTGGATGTGGAACAGGCAAAAAGTGTGGTCGTTTTGAAAAGAAGCATGAGCACCGGTTACGCTGGCATTCAAAATCAACTCTTCTTTGGCGAAAGAACCCGTATGTTATTTGGAGATGCCAAGGCTTCTCTAAACAAGCTAAAGGAAGAGGTTGACCAAGCTTGATTACATACAAGAAGTCTAGTTTTTTTAAGAATTTTAGAAAAGCAGTTGTCTACTTCAAACTCACCTATTATATTTGCCGTCCCTTTCAAACTTACTTGAGGGTGGTAAATAAATTTTCAAATAATTTTAAACGATTATTTGTACGGTAAAAATCAAATAGCGATATTTGCCCGCCCTTCAAGTAAGACGAAAGGAAAAGTAGATAAATTCTACTGCTAATCTTGGCACTGGAAGAGTGTTAAGAAGAAAGTTCTTTGATAGGATGGTTAACGTACAGGCCAAGAGGTAAGGCTATACGCTGGATAAGGTGATAGGGGCATGGATGTTCTTATTGTCTTAGGGGGTATAGTCAATTTCTTAGTTTAACAGATAGCTTAGTAATAGTCA
>JBCCTI010000101.1:0-20253 GCA_039198955.1 Bacteroidota bacterium
GAATAGCGATTTTGGGCAAATTTTCGCCTACTTTTCGTTACTTTCGGCGGCCAATGCTCCGGCATTGCCCTTCTCAAGCGCCTAAATTAGACAAAAATTACCTCCAAAATCACTCATTAGCCCAAATGTCAACACGCCCTAAAGTTACCGGTTACAAGTTTGAAAAACACTAATACTTCAAACCGCACGACAGTCGCCTACAACTTGCTAAACCTGTAACCTGAAACCTGAAACTTGTTCAGTCAATCTCAATCACCACATCAGAGGTAAGAGGGTGACCAACACAGGTAAGTATGTAGCCTTCCCGTAAGTCATCCTCAGTAAGTGCATCGGTTTCATCCAATCTAATCTGTCCGGATTTACACTTGCCCATACAGGCAGTGCAGATACCACTTTGGCAAGAGTACGGGAGATCAATATCCAAGGCAATAGCAGCTTCCAGGATAGTGCTTTCCGGGCCAACCGTAAGGAGATGAGTTTCACCTTCAAAAATAACAGTCACCTCATGCGTTTCGGTCACTGGAGCGTTATCATTGCCCAGGGCACCCACAGTAGTCTTGGTATCCCAGGAAGCAGAGGGCGATTGCCCTTCAGCTGATGGTTTGTCTTTTTTTGGTTTAGCTGGTGCTGCTGCAAAGCTCTCCTTATGAATATCTGAAGATGGCACATCTAGGGAGCTTAGAGCTTGTAGTATATTATCCATCATGCCCTGTGGGCCACACAAAAAATATTCGGTTTTTACCTCGGAAAAGGGTAGTTCAGCCAATAACTCGGGTACAAGCTCCGGAGTAACTCGTCCATCATAACTATCGAGGTGGGTGCTAGGAGTTTCCAAAACATGGGTCAGGTGTAACCTATCCAAAAAGCGGCTTTGCAATTGAAGCAACTGCTCCCGAAAAATAATTGCTTTTTCGTCGCGGTTCGCGTAAATGAGTGATATTTTGGACTGAGATTCTTTTTCTAATACCGATTTCATCAGCGACATAAGTGGGGTAATACCACTGCCACCTCCGAACATCACTACATGCCTAGCGTAATCGGGATTCATTTCGGTGGTGAACGTACCTGCGGGAGCTTGTATCTTAACGGTGTCTTCAGCTTGGAGAGTATCGTTCAAGTAATTTGAAGCCTTACCCCCGGCTACTCGTTTTACCGTAACTGCCGGATACTGATCGGTGAAGGGCGAAGTACAAAGAGAATACGATCGGCGCACTTCTTCCTCGTTTATATCTAGAATAAAGGTGAGAAACTGTCCTGGTTTATAGACTAAGTCAGGCTGATCAAATACAATGGAAACTGCCTCATCTGTTTCTTGAATAATTTCTTTAACCTTCAGCTCTTTCGAGTTAGATTCTTTCTTCAGTGTACCTGTTTCCGATTCTCTTTCCTTCTTCTTAGACTTTGAAAAAATATTAAACATTACAGTTAGTAAGTGTTATGGTGTTACAGTATTATAGCGACTGCGGGCGCTTCGGCTACGCGCTCCGGGCGATCTACGTCACTTGGTATTAGCGTGTTATGGCGTTCGGTGTTTTATGGGTGTTCAACTTAACATAAACACATGAGCACTACAACGTCGCGTGACAGTCGCTAATACACTATAACACACTTTTTCCGAAACGTTCCCAGAATTTTAGCAGATGACCGAAAAATCGCGTACAAATTTCTAATTTTAGATTTACTTTCAACTCAATCGAATGGAACTGACTTCCCTGACTGCGGTCTCCCCCATTGACGGACGATACCGAAGATACACCACTTCTCTGGCTTCGTACTTCTCCGAATACGCACTCATCCGCTATCGGGCTTTGGTAGAAGTAGAATACTTTATTGCTCTTTGCGAGTTGCCCTTGCCCCAGTTAGCTGAGGTAGAATCGGCAGTGTTTCCGAAGCTACGGGCAGTGGTAGAAAATTTTACCGAAGAAGATGCTCAGGCAATTAAAAATTGGGAAAAGCAGACCAACCACGATGTGAAGGCAGTGGAATATTTTTTGAAAGACCACTGGGATGCGCTAGGGTTAGCCGAATACAAAGAATTTATCCATTTTGGACTTACCTCTCAGGATGTAAACAATACCGCCATTCCGCTAAGTTTGCGGGATGCAGTGCGGCAAATATATACGCCCCTTCTGGAAGATGTACTTCAAAAAATTGAGAAGCAAGCGCGGGAGTGGAGCAAACTGCCCATGTTAGCCCGAACCCACGGCCAGCCCGCTTCGCCGACAACCTTTGGCAAAGAATGGTTAGTTTTTTACGAACGGGTACAGCAACAATTGACCTTGTTAAAGTCGGTTCCGTTTGCGGCTAAATTCGGAGGGGCTACCGGAAATATGAATGCCCACGTGGTAGCGTATCCTGATCGAGACTGGAATGCCTTTGCCAATCGGTTTGTCAACGGAACATTGGGTTTGCAACGGAGCTTCCCGACTACGCAAATTGAGCACTATGACCATCTAGCGGCGCTGCTAGATGCACTCAAGCGGATCAATATCATCTTAATCGATTTTAGTCGGGATGTGTGGCAGTATGTATCGATGGGCTACCTAAAACAAAAGGTGGTAGAAAATGAGGTGGGTTCGTCGGCTATGCCCCATAAAGTGAACCCCATTGATTTCGAGAATGCGGAGGGCAATTTGGGAGTAGCTAACGCCCTGCTTATTCATTTGGCGGAGAAACTTCCCATCTCTCGTTTACAGCGCGATCTGACGGACTCAACTGTGCTGCGTAATCTTGGGGTTCCACTAGGGCATATCCTGATTGCTTTTGAATCATTATTGAAGGGGCTGAATAAGATTGAAGTAAATGAAGCTGCCTTGCACGATGACCTGGAAGAGAACTGGGCGGTAGTAGCTGAAGCTATTCAAACTATCTTACGGCGCGAGGGCTACCCCAAGCCATACGAAGCACTAAAGTCATTGACCCGAGGTAAAAGTCGCATTTCTGAAGCAGATATTAAACACTTTATTGAAGCACTCGAGGTAAGTGATACTGTTAAGCGGGAGCTTTTCGCGGTCTCGCCGTTCAATTATACTGGTCAAAGTTAACAGGTTGCAAGATGCAGGTTAGTTGTATTTCTTAAGCTCAGAAGCCTTTAACCCGAAACTTGCGACCCTTTGGAACTTTCTGATTAATCATTATAGTTTGTATGAACACGCGAATTTCTTATTTTTGCTTGACGCTCTGCCCCCCTATCGGGTAGCGCGTTTTTTTATCAACATTTGTCTAACTTCCGAAAACGGCTACCCACGTAGGCCGTTCTTTTATTTTATCTCGACAGGCAGATACTAAATTTTATCGATTATGGCAGTATCATATTATACCAAGGAAGGACTGCAAAAGCTCAAAGATGAGCTAAATGAGTTGAAGACCAAGGGGCGCGCCGACATGGCTAAGCAGATTGCCGAAGCCCGTGACAAAGGCGATTTGAGTGAGAATGCCGAATACGATGCGGCGAAAGATGCTCAGGGTTTGCTAGAACTAAAGATTTCTAAGTTAGAAGCGACCGTAGGCAACGCTCGGGTTATTGATGAATCTTCTATCGACACCTCCAAGGTTTCGGTACTATCTACTGTGAAAATTAAGAATAAGAAAAATGGTATGACCGTAGCTTACACCTTAGTTTCGGAAGAAGAAGCTAACTTGAAGGCTAGTAAAATCTCAGTAAAGTCACCCATCGGGCAGGGGTTGCTAGGCAAGAAAGTGGGCGATGTAGCCGAAGTAAAAGCCCCCGCTGGAACTATGGAGTTTGAAGTACTCGATATTTCAGTAGGTGTGTAAAGTATTATAGCGTCAAGGTGTTATAGTTATGAGTTTAAGGTTTCAGGTTTAGAAGTTACAAGTTTAGTAAATTTGAACCTTGAACCTTGAACCTTGAACCTTGAACCTTGAACCTTGAACCCCTCATGCCCAGCATCTTCACTAAAATAATTAATCGGGAAATTCCGGGTCACATTGTAGCTGAGAATGACCATGCCATTGCCTTTCTGGATATTCGCCCCCTTACCAAAGGTCATACGCTGGTAGTACCTAAACAGGAGGTCGATTACCTTTTCGATTTGAAAGATGAGGTGTACACTCAGCTTCACCTCTTTGCCAAGCAGGTAGCTATCGGACTCAAGAAAGTCATCAATTGCCAACGGATTGCCACCGCTGTCATCGGGTTAGAAGTACCCCACGCCCATATTCACCTGATCCCAATTAACAGTATGAGCGATGCCAACTTTAGTAACCCTAAACTTAGTTTGAGCGATGATGAGATGAACCATATTGCCCAGGAAATTCGCTTGGCGATAGTATAGTTATAATTGTCCATCATCTTACCATCAGGCATTCTCGTAAGGGAATGCCTTTTTTGTTGCCTAAAACCTACCCTTCCTCAGTTTCTGCCATTTGTCAATCCCTGTAAGTCAATCTTTTACACTCTTTGATATTTGGTACATCGGCATTTTGCCGTAGCAATATGTCACGCTTTTATTCTGAGGCTAATACCCTATTTTTAGTAAAAGAGTGCAGAAAATGGGCATAAAACGGGGATATTATATTAGTAAAGTGCAATTAATCCCAAAGAGGAAATAAATAGTACTACCCCTTCTTGGTGACTAAGCTGTTAGAGAATATCCTAGTCTTAAAGCGAAAAACGAGAAAAAATTGCAGTGTACCATTTTAAGTAAAAAGTGCAAGGTAATACCAGAAAACTTTAAAGCCGCCTACGATGACAAAAGGAAGCACTTCTAAGAATATGAAAAAAGTATACCTGATCGGGCTGTTGTGCCTGGGTTGTAGCCAGTGGGCTTTAGCACAGTGCTCTGGGGATCCAATTGAGTCATTTGTGCTACAAAAAGCTGAGATAGTCAATCAGGCAGAGCAACGTGGAGAAATATCAGTAAGAATACAAGGGGGTAGCCCACCATATATATACAAACTCATTGCTGATTATCGGGGAAAAGGTACTGAAGAAGTTGATACATCGCCAGCCACTAACCAGCGAGAATACATATTTCGTAATGTGCCCGGCAATACCAGCTTTTTTTACCAAGTGGAGGTCATATCGAGTAACGAAAGTGAAAGTAAAGGACAGTTACTACAGGCAATATGTCAAAAGCGAGCAGTATTAAATATCGAGTTGAAATAACATCATGAAAAGAAGTATACTGTTTGTTATTGGTGTTTTCACTTGGCTATTGAATACTAGCGAGGTATCAGGTCAATGTACGGGAAATCCATTCAACGATATTACAATAACAGATATACAAAATGTTACTTGTAATGGAGGCTTTGATGGATCAATTACAGTAGAAATAGACGGAGGAGAAGCTCCCTTTGTGTATGAACTCGTTTTAGATCAGGGAGGGGCAGGGGTTACTCCCTTACTTAGCTCGCCTTCTACTAATGATACTGAGTATATCTTTCTTAATCTACCAGCAGAGAGCGTAGCTGGTGGGAATTACCGAATTATTGTCAAAACATCTAACGATCATCCTAGTGGTATCCCTATACTGGTAGCATCATGTAGCGAAAAGAGAATTGATGATATAGATCTCACCCAACCAGATGCTATTGTACTGAATACTGGTGCACTCACCTTAACCGGAAACACGCAATGTACAGGAACTCCAGATGGGTCAATAGAATTAAATGCTTCAGTTAGTGGAGGAACAGCGCCTTACGAGTATTCATTTGAGGGAGGAGCGTTCGCGGCTACTACTCTGTTTTCCGATCTCTCTCAAGGTGATTACACAATAACAGTACAAGATGCCCTAGGTTGTACCGAAGATTTTATTATCACCGTACCCGATAATCGTGTAGCTCCCACCGCTACCATCTCACCTGATCCAGCCGAAGTTTGTATCAATGTTGATTTAGCCTTGGATGGTAATCCGGCGGGTGGTTCAGGGACGTATACGACTCACAGTTGGACAGGTGATACCGGGCCGCTTTCAGCAACTAATATTCAGAACCCCACTTTTAACTCAGCCGCGACAGGTACTTTTAATCTGACGTATACCGTAACTGATGATAACGGTTGTTCCATCTCCGATGATATTACTATTACGGTCAATCCGGAACCTACGGCTAACGATCAAACACCCACAGTTTGTGAGGATAATCCGGGTACCGGACAGGCAGATGTTGATCTGACAGCTCTGGAGGGAAGTATTAATGGCGGAGGGGGTATCACCTACAGTTGGTTCACAGATGCTGGATTAACCAGCCCAATTGCCACCCCAACAAACTTTACTGTGAGTGATGGCGTACCCGTTTACGTACAAGTGGATGACGGTACTTGTACCGGAGTAGCTACTGTGACGTACACCGTAAATAGCCAACCCACAGCTAACGACCAAACGCCCGTCGTCTGTGAAGATGCCTTTGGCACCGGACAAGCTACGGTGAATCTGACTGGCCTGAACGCTGCTATTGATGGGGGAGCCGGACATACTATCACTTGGTATTTGGATCCTGCACTGACCAATCCAGTAGCTGATGCCACTAATGAAATAGTAGGTGACGGGCAGATACTTTACGCTGAGGTAGATGATGGTGCCTGTACTAATGTTGCTACTGCTACTTATACCGTCAACAGTCAACCTACGGCCAATGACCAGACGCCCGTCGTCTGTGAAGATGTCTTTGGCACCGGACAAGCTACGGTGAATCTGACTGGCCTGAACGCTGCTATTGATGGGGGAGCCGGACATACCATTACTTGGTATTTGGATCCCACACTGACTAATCCGGTGACTGATGCTACTAGCGAAACGGTCAGTGATACCCAGATACTCTACGCTGAGGTAGATGATGGCACGTGTACCAACGTAGCTACAGCAACCTATACTGTTAACAGTCAACCTGTTGCCAATGATCAGAATCCCACGGTTTGTGAAGATAATCCCGGTACTGGACAAGCTACGGTAGATTTAACTACTCAGGAGAGTAGTGTGAACGGGGGTGGCGGACTTACCTTCAACTGGTTTATCGATGCGGGATTAACCAATCCAATTGCTACCCCAGCAAACTTTACTGTAAGTGATGGTGTCCCAGTTTACGTGCAGGTAAGTGACGGAAGCTGTGAGAATGTAGCCGAAGTGACCTATACTGTAACCCCTCTGCCGGGTGACCCTACCAATGTGCAGGCAACGAATGTAGCTTGTACCAGTTTTGATGCCAGTTGGGATGCTTCAACTGATGCGGTGGACTACTTGGTAGAACTGATTGATATTGATGCCGGAGATACTTACGCTGCTCCTACTCAAAGCCAAACAACGGCGGCCATCACTGTGACATTTACTGGGTTGACCGAAGGAACAACCTACGAATTCCGGGTAACTCCCCGCAATGCCTGTGGAGACGGAAATGCGGTACAATCCGCCCAGTTTGATACGGATGCGCTGCCAGAAGTGCCAACTAATCTTGCTGCTTCTAACGAGCAGTGTACCCAATTTGATCTAAGCTGGGATGCGGCCGCCAACGCTACCGATTATACCGTAGAAGTATACGATGATCCAGGGCTAACCAGTCTGGTCACTCAGCAAACCATAGCTGCTACCAGTACGACTATTACCGGATTAACGGCGAGCACTACGTATTACTTCCAGGTGCGGGGCGAAAATGCCTGCGGTGAGAGTGCTTTCACAGTAGCGGGTTCTACTAGTACTAATCCGCTTCCGGCTGATCCAACCAATGTGCAGGCAATTAATATTGATTGTCAGGAATTTGAAGCCAGTTGGGATGCCGTAGCTGATGCCGACGACTATTTGGTAGAAGTGATCGACGTAGATGCGGGGGATACCTACGTCAGCCCAACCTTTAGCCAAGTGGTAGCTGCACCAACTACCACCCACGTTTTCAACGGACTGACCGAGGGAACGACCTACGAATTTAGAGTAACCGCTCGTAACGTTTGCGGTGACAGCAACCCAGTACAATCGGCGCAATTTGCTACCAATCCGTTACCCGATCCTATTACGGGAGACACACCTTCTAATGCTACCTGCGTTGGCTTTGACCTAAGTTGGGATACTTCAACTGGAGCAGTTACCTATTTGGTGGAGGCTGACGATGATGCCGGGTTTGGTAGTGTAGACGAAACCACGACCATTGGAGTGACCAGTTACACTTTCACTGCTCTCGCGGCAAATACCACTTATTTCTACCGTATCACTCCCCAGAATACTTGTGGCGACGGAACTCCTGCGACCGGAAGCTTTAGTACCGCTACTACCCCGTTAGCCCCGACTAACCTAGTAGTTTCTAACATTACCTGTGATGCGTTTGATCTAAGCTGGGATGCTTCAGCCGGAGCGGTTGATTACCTAGTTGAGGTTGACGATGATCCAGCTTTTGCCAGTGTTGATTTTACCGTAGATGATCCGGCTACTACTGCTAATGTTACCGGACTAAACATTGGCACCACCTACTTTTATCGGGTAACCCCCCGTAATACCTGCGGTGATGGCATTGCTGCCAGCGGCTCTACTTCCACCACCGATGTACCCGGTGCAGTCACTGGTTTGGCGGTTTCTGATGTTTTCTGTACTGAATTTACAATTAGCTGGGATGCTATTGTTGGAGCAGATGATTATTTGGTAGAAGTATCCGACGACGGGTTCGGCACATTAGTAGCTAATCCGGTAATACTCAGCCCTAACACTTCCACTACTATTTCTGGATTGAATCCTGGAGCTACTTATGAATTTCGGGTAACTGCGAGAAACACTTGCGGAGATGGTCCGATCACGAACGGCGCTGCCCCCGTAACCACCGATAATCTTCCTACGGCTGCTGATCAAACTCCAGTTGTCTGTGAAGATACGCAAGGTGGAGGCGTTGCAACAGTAGACTTAACCGCCCTGCAAAGTAGTGTAAACGGTGGGGCAGGTCTCACCTTCAACTGGTTTGAAGATGTGGGATTAACCACTCCAGTAGCGGATGTTACGGCTCACCCAGTAATCGATGGAGCGAACGTATTTGTAGAAGTAGTAGAAAATGCTTCTTGTACTAATGTTGCCACCGTTACGTATACTGTAAACAGCCAACCCACAGCGAATAGCCAAACACCCGTCGTCTGCGAAGGTGCTTTTGGCACTGGTCAGGCAGCCGTTAATTTGACTAGCTTGAACGCTGCCATTGACGGGGGCGCAAGCAATACCATCATCTGGTACTTAGATAATGGCTTGACTAATCCAGTAGCTGATGCGACTAACGAAACCGTGAGCGATGGTCAGGTACTATACGCCGAAGTAGATAATGGAAACTGCACCAATGTAGCTACTGCCCAGTATACTATTAATAGTATTGACGATGCGAGCTTTAGCTACGCGAGTGCGACCTTCTGTCAGGATGAGCCTAATCCATCGCCCAACAGTGTCACCACTCCGGGAGGCACGTTCAGCAGTACTGTCGGACTAGTATTTGTCGATAATCTGACAGGCGAAATTGATCTGGTAGGAAGCACCCCTGGCAACTATACAATCACTTATACCACAGCAGGAACTTGCCCGGCTGACGGTACATTTGATATAACCATCAATACGGTGGACGACCCGGCATTTAGCTACGCGGTTACCACTTTTTGCCAGAATGATCCCAATCCATCGCCTAACAGTGTTACCACTCCAGACGGGACATTCAGCAATAGCTCAGGGCTAGTGTTTGTAGACGCTTCTACCGGGGAAATTGATCTAGCGGGTAGCGCATCAGGTACGCATACCATCACCTATACAACTGGCGGCACTTGTCCAGCTAGTACTACCCTGGATGTAACCATTAACCCAGTAGAAGATGCCAGTTTTAGTTACAGCAGCGGTACGTATTGTGCTGATGATGCCAATCCTACACCCACTGTCACCACGGTAGGCGGGACATTTACCTCTAGTGATCCAGCAAATCTAGTGGTAGTACCGAATGGAGCGGGAGCGGGAACAATTGACATTGCTGCTTCTACGGTAGGTGGTCCCTATACGATTACATATAGCTTCGGTGGTGCTTGCCCTTCTAGTGAAACTTTCCAAGTAACAATCACCAATAGTGCGGATGCTGAGTTTACTTACGCCGGCAGCCCGTATTGTCAGGGAGATACTGATCCTACCCCAACGTTTACCACAGGTAGTGCTGGAGTTTTTAGTAGTACCGCAGGTTTAGTGATTGATGCGGGAACGGGTGAAATTGATCTATCAGCTTCTACGCCGGGTAATTATACTGTAACAAACGCAATTAGCGGAAGTTGTGGCGATACTCAAACCTTTGCAATAGAAATTCTGGCCGATGATGATCCAACGTTTAGCTACGCCAGTGCGAACTATTGCCAAAGTGATCCCAACCCATCGCCTAACAGTATTGCCACTCCTGGTGGTACATTCAGCAGTGGCGCAGGGCTTGACATCAATGCTGCTACGGGTGAAATTGATCTGATTGTAAGTACTCCTGGATTTTATACTATTACTTACACTACTAATGGAACTTGCCCGACCAATAGCACTTTCGATGTAACCATTAATGCTGGTGATGACCCATCGTTCAGCTACGCGAGTAACACATTCTGTCAGGATGACCCTAACCCATTGCCCAATAGTATCACTACCCCTGGCGGTATGTTTAGCAATGGTTCTGGTTTGACATTCGTAGATAATCTAACGGGTGAAATTGATCTGGCAGGAAGTACTGCCGGAACACACATCATCACCTACACGACTAGTGGCGTTTGCCCAACCAATAGCACATTTAGCGTAACTATCAATGCTATTCCCGAAGCCAACGACCAAACCCCAGCAGTCTGCGAAGATGCCGTAGGCGGTGGTACAGCCGATGTGGACTTGACGGCACTAGAAGGAGTGATTCATACCGGAGCAGGTACAATTGACTGGTTTGAAGATTCTGGTTTAACCATTGCGATTGGTGTGCCGAATAATTTCACAGTAACTAATAGTCAATCAGTTTTCGCCCGGGTCACTGAGACGGGTTGTACCAATGTAGCTCAGGTCACCTACACGGTTAATGGTGTGCCTGCTGTAGCTGATCAAACCCCAGCGGTCTGTGAAGATACCGAGGGCGGTGGCACCGCCACCGTCAGCCTAACTGCTTTAGAACCCGCTATTGATGCGGGGGCAGGTTTCACCTACACTTGGTACACGGATGCTACTCTCACCACTCCAGTAGCTGACCCAGGCAACACCGTAGTAAGCGATGGTAATGAATTCTACGCCGAAGCTGATAACGGCTCCTGTACTAACGTCGCTCAGGTAACTTATATCGTCAATGCCCTGCCTACCGTCAGTTTAGGTGGACTAACTTCCCCCTACTGTAATACAGATGCGACAGCAAACAGTATTACCTATAGCCCTGTCGGAGGAACGCTCACGGGAGTAGGTATCACCGATAACTTTGACGGGACAGCTTCATTTAATCCCAACGGGGCTGGGCCAGGAACTCACACTATTACGTATAGCTTCACTGATGCAAATGGCTGTACCAACCAAACCAGCCAGGCGGTAATAGTGAATGATTGTACCGCCGGACCCGTAGCCAACTTTACCGCTGACATTACCACTGTTTGCGAGGGTAATACGGTTACCTTTACTGATGCATCATCGGGAGCAACTACCTACAATTGGGACTTTGGTGCTGGGGCAACTCCGGCTACGGCGACTGGGGTTGGTCCTCATGTAGTAACGTACAATACCGCTGGACTAGCCACCATTAACTTAACGATCGATCAAGGGTTAGGCACTGAGAATACGGAGACCAAAGCTGATTTCATCACTATTGCTACTTCTGATGACCCAACATTCAGCTATCTGCTGAATAGTTATTGCCCAACCGATGGTGACCAGTCGCCAGATAATATAACTACCCCCGGTGGTACGTTCACCAGTACTGCTGGACTGGTAATTAATGCAGCTTCAGGGGTAATTGATGTGGCTGGTTCTATAGCTGGACCATATACCATCAAGTATGTTACTGCGGGTGTATGCCCGGATAGCAGCACGTTTGATGTAACTATCCAGCCCGCAGAAGATGCCAGCTTTGACTACGGCGGGGTAACCACTTTCTGTCAAAACGACGCCAATCCCATGGCAGTGGTCACTGGGGATGCTGGTGGTACATTTAGTGGTACTGCTGGTCTGGTATTCATAAACACAACTACGGGAGAGATTGACTTAGCGAATTCTACCGATGGACCGCATACTGTGACCTATACGACTACCGGGCTTTGTTCTGTGAGCGAAGATTTGCTCATTGAGATTACTACAGTACCAGATCCCACAATCAGTTATAGTAGCGGAACCTATTGTATTAGTGATACCGACCCTACTCCTACCAGAGCAACGGGCGGAGGTATATTTACGGCGGATGCGGGAATTGTGTTTACCAATGCTACGACAGGTGTGATTGATCTTTCTAACAGTACCCCAGGCGGGCCGTATAATGTGATATACACATTTACAGGAGCATGTACCTCTGCTGATACCTTCCAGATCACGATTACCAACAGTGCGGATGCTGAGTTTAGCTATGCTGGAAGCCCGTATTGTCAGGGCGATGGCAGCATTAGTCCGGTGTTTTCCCCTGGAGCCAGTGCCGGAACATTTAGCAGCACGGCGGGCTTGGTGATTAATGCCGGAACTGGGGAGATTGATCTAAGTGCTTCTACCCCTGGAACTTATACCGTGACGAATACCATTAGCTCGGGCAGTTGTAATGATAGCCGCAGTACGGTTATTCAGATTCTGCCAGATGGCGATCCGGGCTTTAACTACGGTGGGGTAACCACGTTCTGCCGAACTGATGCTGATCCCACAGTTACCATTACTGGAGATACTGGAGGTGAGTTTGTTTCTAGCGATCCGGCTAATTTGGTGGTAGTGCCGAATGGAGTAGGGGCGGGAACCATTGACCTTTCAGCCAGTACAGCCGGGGTATACACGGTCACTTACTCTACTCCCGGAACTTGTTCAGCCGATAGCATCATTACCGTCACGATTACCGACCCGGCCGCTTCTAACCTAAGCTATAACGCTGCCGCATTCTGTGTTGGTACCGGGACTCAACTTCCAACAGACCCAGCCGTACCTAATGGAACATTTACTTCTAGTGACGGAGCATTGATTGTAGATGCGGTCACCGGGGAGATCGACGTAAATGCTAGTACAGTAGGAACGTATACTATCACATACACTCCCAGCGATGCTTGCACCGCCACTGCAACTTTTGATATAGATATTCAGGCTACCCCAACGGCCGATGCCGGAGTGGCTGACGCATCGTGTACTCTGGAGTATCAATTGAATGGCAATACACCTGTCGCCGGAACTGGAATGTGGACAACTATCTCACAGCCCGGTGGTTCAACTATATTCTTTGATGACCCTACCTCATCCAACGCTATTGCAACAGTAGATATAGTAGGAACCTACCGATTCCAGTGGGAAGTAACCAATGGGGTTTGTACTCCGGTGAGTGACGAAGTAGAAATCGACTTCGCCGATCCACTGATGGTAACTCATTCCCGTGCTACGAACAATTACAGTGACGCTCAATGTAATGGTCTTGGGCTTGGTAGTTTCGAGGTGAGTGTCAGTGGCGGAAGCGGTAGTTATACCTATTCTTGGTCGGGTAACGATTGGGATGGAAATACCATCAGTGATACTGATTCTTTCCTAAATGAACAACAGGGCCCGTTTCCCAACTTAGGAGTAGCCGGAGGTATTTATACTCTAACCGTTACCGATGCAGGCTCTGGTTGTGACACTACCATTGTAGCCGTAATTGGCAATAGTGATTTGACGACTGGGGCGGCAGGGTCTGGTGCTGATGTAGAAGTAACAGCAACCCCTAGCTGTGCTGGAGGTAGCAACGGTGATATTGAAGTTGGTGTGCCAGCTTCGGCTAATTCGTATCTGGTTCGTTTTTATGATAGCCTAGGAGCAGTGCAGTACACATCAGGTTCATTTGTAGGTAATGGAGGGACAACAGCTCGCTTTTCAGATTCAGGAGTAGGGTTAGCGGCTGGAACGTATTACATTGAGGTAGCTGATCTAAGCAGTAATGAGTCCTGTCGAGCAGGCGATACGGTTGTTGTCACCACAGTAGCTGCTCCAGTAATTACAGTAGATAGCCAGGTTGACCCTAGCTGTGCTGGAGGATTAGACGGTAGTATTGACGTATCCATCACTGGAGGAGTAGGCCCATTTACTTTTGAATGGCGTCAGGATGGAACTCCCGCCTTTGCTACTACTGAAGATATTACCGGGGCACCCACCGGCGGGTATCAGCTAATAGTAACGGACAATGGGACTGGCTGTGAAGCAACATCATTAGAAATTACGCTCAGTGATCCGCCCCTAGCAGCCGGCCCTAACGCTCAAACACCATTACCTTCTATCACTTGTAACTCTTTCACTGCCCAGTGGGATGAAGTTCCGGGTGCCGAGTACCGGGTAGATGTAGCTACCGATGCTGCCTTTACCGCCCCCCTGATCGTTGACAATGCTACCGTTGCCGTCGGCACTTTTGAACTAGATGTTACGGGGCTGATGGCTGATACAGATTATTTCTACCGGGTAAGATCAATAGTCGGTACCTGCCCGTCTGATAATTCAGATACCATTACGGTAAGAACCGAAGATGCTCCGGTAACTACGGCTTTACCCGCTACCGGAGTGGCCTGTGATGCCTTCACCGCCAATTGGACTGAAGTTCCGGGTGCCGAGTACCGGGTAGATGTAGCTACTGATGCTGCCTTTACTGCCCCGCTAGTCATTGACAACGCTACTGTCGCTGCCGGAACCTTTGAACTAGACGTAACCGGACTTATATCTGGAACGGTATACTTCTACCGAATCCGCGCTATTGATCCGGTGTGTGGTCTTTCGGTAGATTCTAATGTGGGGAGTACAACTACGCTTGGTACACCTCTAGCCGCTCCAACCAATGTTGTACCTAGTAACCCAGTCTGCGATGGATTTACTCTTACCTGGGATGCTGTAACCGATGCGGTAAACTATCGGGTAGAAGCATCAGACAATGGCTTTGTAACTATTGTATCTCAGATTGCTCCTGGTTCTACTCCGCCTGCCACTATAACTGCTACCTTCAATGGTCTTACCGCAAGTACGACTTACGAGTATCGCATTACTTCTATCGGGGCTTGTGGCGATGGAAGTACAACTACTCCTGCTTCCTTTGATACCCGTGATGTTCCAGTTACTCCTACCGTAACCGCCTCTAATCCGGGCTGCAATGGGTTTACCCTGAATTGGGTCTTAGATGCAAACACTGACGATTTCTTAGTTGAGGTAGATGATGACCCTACCTTTGCCAGTATTGACTTCACTGATTCTACTATAGTTGATAAGATCAATGTTACTGGGTTGGTACTGATAGGGACTACCTACCACTACCGGATTACTCCCCGAAATGCTTGCGGTGATGGTGTAGCAGCCACCGGATCTACTGATACCAGAGGAGCACCAGATCAACCAATAGTAAGTGAGACTACAACTTGTGATGGATTTACGCTGAATTGGAATGCAGATGCCAATACCGATGATTATGTTATAGAAGTAGACGATGATCCGACGTTTGCTAGCATCAATTCTAGTGATACTACTGCAACTGATAACATTACTTTTTCTGGGTTAACTCAAGGTGCCACTTACTTCTATCGGGTTTTACCAAGAAATGTCTGCGATGATGGTGTAATAGCTAGTGGCAGCGTAACAGTTGATGATCTTCCGGGTAACCTACCCGGTGCGCCTACCGCAAGTGCCCCTACTTGTACTGGATTTGATATAGCCTGGGGAGCGGTAGCTTCAACTAGTGGCTATCGGGTAGAAGTATCTCCAGTATCAGATAATTTTGCATCAGATATAGATACATTAATAGCAACTGGAACGGATACTACTTTTACTACTCTGAATGAAGAAACGGACTATTTATATAGAGTAACTCCGATAAATAGCTGTGACGACGGGGGAACGACAGTAGGTGCCAGTAGTATATCTACTAATCAGGCAGTAGACTGTGGCTGCGGATTTGACTTAGCAGCCTTTAATGTAGTGCCCACCAACGCTAGTTGTATTGGAGCGAAAGATGGGCAAATTCAGGTGTTTACTGAAACATCCTCGACTGCTCCGCCATCCCGTTTCCGCTTCCGTTATCAGTCATTAGATGATCCTACGATACTATCTCCTTGGGACTCGACCTCATCTAATCTTACTGGAATTGGCTTTGTTGTCTTTGATCCTGATACCGTCTCTGCTGGAGATTATCGAATAATTATTGAGGATCGTAACCCTGGTCCTACCTGTCAGGTAGCCGATACAATTGAGGTACAAGTTGGAGTACAGAACGATATCGAGGTAAGCGTTCGGGCAGAGACCTGTACAGTATTAGGAGCTATCTCGCTAGAAATACCAGATGGCTGTTTAGATGACATCATCCCACAGTATGAAGTATTTTATACTAATGAAAATGGAGTAGAAGAATCGATAAATTACATAATAGAACCACCGGGAAGCAATACTTTTATAGATTTAGCGTCAGGTGATTATAGAATTACGATAGGTAACTTTAATATCTCCACTCAACAGGTTGATTCAATAACTAGTATCAGGGCATTTGTGCCTAATAACTGCTCGGTAGTAGGTGGAGATACTACGTTGACGAGTTGTTTACTTGATGGCAGACTCGTTATTCCTAGTACTACTTTAACGGAATGCGGGGCTAGTACTGGTGCCTTAGAACTGACGGTACAAGGAGGCGAAAGCGAGAATTTCACGTTCACTATTCAATCTTCGGACGGTATCGTGCGTACTGAATCAGGGTTAGGATCGGTAATCTTCTCTGATGTTCCTACGGGTCGCTACATCTACACTGTAGTAACGGAAGATGGCAATGCTAACTGTAGCGGTTCAGCTCGGATAGGTGATAATGGAATTACCTTCACCACCGAGAGAATACTACCCGACTGTGATGATCCTGACCAAACGGCTGATCTCACCGTAACGGTAGACACCTTATTCTCGGCTGCTTCGGCTCCTTACGATGTACACGCGGTGCTTGGTAATGATACGATCAGTACCGCATTCATTGACATTAATGAAACTGCTACTACGCTTACGGGATTACCAACCGGGCAGAATTATCAAGTAACCGTAGCTTCTCGCGATGAGAATGCTTGTCCGAAGACAGAAACAGTACCTATTCCTGGTACTGGGGAAGATGCCCTTGCTTTCGTACCGCGTCCGCAGAGTATCACCTGCTTTGGTGAGTTTGGCTCAGTGACCATCGATAGTATTCAGGCTGTAGATGGTCTTTCGCTCAAGTTCTTGCTCTACCGGGTAGACCAACTGGATGCAATTGATGAGGCTGCCTTTAATCGGCTGCCGCTGAGCTATACATTTGAGCAGTTACAGCCCGGTGACTACCAGATTGAATTGGAGCAGCAGCAGGGTAGCTGCGACCGGGTGAGTCGCATTCGCTCCGAAACGTTCCGAATAGAAGGGCCTACCGCCCCGCTGGAGGCGGATGTGCCAGAAAATGTGACGGCTACGGTTGAATATCCTTACGGTAATATTGAGGTTAATGAAATCCGCGGGGGAGTAGCCCCTTACGAAGTGCGTATTGCGGTCGATCCGACTGGCAACTCTCAAGATTGGGTAGAGGTTGTAAATGATAATCCGGCGATCAATCCTTTTCAGTACGTATTCATGGATCAAACACTGGGTAACTATCAGGTAGAAGTCCGGGATCAGTTGGGTTGTGTGAAATCGTTTATTGTATCGATCGATTATACGGATGAGTTGTATATTCCTAACATCTTCACCCCAAATGGTGATGGCGATAATGATACTTTCCAAATAATTAATCTGGATAAATTTACTTCTAGTGATAACGGGGCATCCATTATCATTACTAGTCGCTGGGGAAATAAAGTGTTTGAGTCAGATGCTTACACTGAGGAAAACTTCTGGGATGGCGAAGAGTATCCTGACGGACTATACTTCTATCAGTTGACATTACCCGGCGGCGAGAGCCATAATGGCTGGGTAGAAATATGGCGGGGGCGCACCCCTTAAAATGTAGTGTTATAGTTCGTAGTGCTGGGTGTTATGGTTTTGAGTATAAACTCTGAGCTAATTCCTCCGCACCGTAACACATTAGCACCATCACACTCACCTCGCATCCAGCGTAATCTCAGCTCCAGTTAATACCTCAGAAATTGGGCAGTTTTCCTTAGCTCCCTTTCTGCTGCTAAAAATTCTCTTCACTGATATTTGAACTTAGGCAAATACATCACTCTGTGCTATTTTTGGGAAAACCTTAAATCACTTCCTATGAGAAACTTTATTCTAACCATCGCAGTCATTTTCTGCGCCACTACTACCTACGGGCAAATAGAAATAACTCCCAAAACTCCCTTTACCGAAATGTACTTACCCGTTTGGCAGGTCGCCGTCGAACACTGTTTGGATGTTGCCAAAGCAATGCCCGAAGAACTATATTCTTACAAGCCTACGGAGGTAAGTAAAACGTTTGGGGAGCAAATGGTGCATATCGGACATACGGTTGAGCTACTGACCCAACGCTACGTACAGGGAATGGAGGTGAAACCTAACACTCCCGATGCTTCTACCATGACCAAGGCTGAGATTATTGAGTTGTTGGAAAAAGGGTTTGCTTACACTACCAATGTGATCTACACCATAGAGCAAGAGCAATTGGATAAGACTTGTGTAATGTACCACAGCGGTAATACCGTAAGCCGGGCGTTTGCCTTTTTCTATGTACAAGATCATATGAATAACCACCGGGCCAAAGCCAACTTGTATATTCGAATGAATAATATACAACCACCCGAATACACTTGGTGATTGGTAAAACATTTTGCTCACCAGAGTGTAGTTTTCAGATCTATCAATGACTCATGCAACAGCCGGGCTGGCTTTTTGACATTTTCCTTTCGTAGTTTAACTTTGATGCTTAGAGAAACAAACTTCCGAATGCGTCTGAAAGAAGCATAGTTGGTGCATTTTGTTGGCAACCGCCTAAGCATCAACCTTTCTGTTTAGCAATAGGTAGATACCGCTTTTTATTCCCAAACCCGCAGTTATTAAACATATTCCTAATAAGCTGGCTGATTGATTTTGTTGTAGTTCTCCAATTATTAAACCTACACTCTAAGAAGATAGAAAGTATCCTAGAAACTGAACAAATATCAAAGGGTTCTTAATATTAGTAATATTATCCGTCCATTTTGGAGACTGGATAACAGGCTCTAAGTGATTTTATGTGGAGGTATTATCTTTGCGGCAAAAAGCCGTATGCAACTTAGCAAGATACTGGAAGAGTTACTACCGTTAGCTGATCTATTGAAAGTACAACGAGCGGCCGCTCAATGCCGTTTAGTTAAGACTATATAGCTCGGCGGTAGTTGCTCCACGTTTGATATTTGCCTCTACGCTTATTCTTGTCCGCGCGGCGGTCGCTTTGTTCCTTTTGTAGGTGCGACTGGGTCTGATAGCTTCGGTATACTTCAGGAATTTATCTTGTAATTGCTGGTAAATTTCTACTGAATCTTTTTCTAAAAATAAGCTTACCGCGCAGCGGCCGCTATCCTATTTTTCATCAATCTTAAAGTAACGTTATAGTTAATCTGATGCTGATATTTTCTGCATTGATTGGTGCCAGATAGCTCAGTCTCACAATCACTGATAAGTAACGCTTGTAAATTAGTGACGAAAATTATAGCGTAGAATTCTTGGTGTACAGCTTCAGGCTTGTGCCCGGTAAATACCTCTACCTGTAACTGATTTTTTTAATCGGTCGTAGTATGTCTCTACGCCCCAGCGGAGTAAATAGAGCTCTTTAAAGACCTGATTAGGAAATCGTAGCATATCAGCAAGTGAGGCGGCCGCCGCCTTTAGGTTTGTAGGGTAGTAAAATTCTAAGAAAGCCGTTGTTACTATTATGGTGTGAATATGTGGGCCACCGTGGCGAGGTAACTCGAGAGAGTTATCCATATATTCACAGCCTGACCACCAGCCTAGGTGCACTAGGGCCGCCGCCAAGTTGAGACCGGGCCCCGACGGCTTACTCCGCGATCGCCCAGCGCCTTTAGATTAGCACTATAGATCAAGCATTTGAAAAGTGCTATCTTAACAGAGGGTTCAGGTGAACTACGCCCGGCGCTGAAATTCACAAGTTCATACCGGGAATTAGTCCTGAAGTCCTCTTTTTGGAAGCCTACGCGGC
>JBCCTI010000102.1:0-20068 GCA_039198955.1 Bacteroidota bacterium
GCCGCAAGACCAACAGATAGTTGTCTCCGTTAGCGATACCGGGATTGGCATTCAGCCTGAAGATATGGAAAAACTTTTCCGTTTGAATAACTACACTACTCACGGAACAGCCAATGAGAAAGGTACAGGCTTAGGCTTGGTGTTATGTCAGGAGTTTGTAGAGAAAAACGGCGGTACAATTTGGGTAGAAAGCGAACTCGATCGGGGCACTACTTTTTTCTTCACCCTCATTACTGACTTTGAGCATTTTTCTAAAGAGATACGGAAGAAAAGTTCTGACGGAACTGATTCAGCAGATAATCATAAAACAACTCCAATTGTACACTAACTACTACGTTAACTAACCCACCGTCTTGTGGCTTTTCTACAGTTTCCCCTTCATTGGGAAGGTCGGTGGCTACCTCTAAGGTCATCTGCTCAGTATTGAACAGACTACGTTTCCCAACTACTACAGTAGCCAGCACATCCCACATGTGGTATAGATAGTCATATCCGGGAATGGAATTAATGGTAGTGGCCCAGCATACCGAAGCCAGTTGCGAAACTTCATACTGTAACTGACGGGCTAGTTGCTTCAGAAACGGTATTCCTACCGGAACATGATTAGTCACATCTAACGGCACCAGCGTCAGGGGCAGATTTTGTTTTAAGAGCCAATGAGCAGAAGGGGCATCCCAGTATACGTTCCACTCGGCCGAGCCGTTGTGGGTGTACGTCCGTACATTGCCCGGTACATGGATTGCTCCGGCCATCCAGATAATTTCTTTGATTTTTCCAGCTATGGATGAGTCTTTTTTAAGTGCCTCAGCCAGTGTAGTACAAGGACCCGTCATAAGGTAAGTAATGGGCTGGTCGGCATCTTTCAACGTTTCTACTGTAAAATCCACCCCGTCTAATAGGCTTAACGAGGTAGTTAGTTCATCAATAGTCAGGAGCTGAGGTAAAGCATTAATGATTTGAGGTTGGGCGCGCCAAACGTCAGGAAAGGCATTTACCCCTCGTGCAGTACTTATCGCTACGGGAATATCAGTCTTGCCCATCAGGTCAATAAACTTACGGGAAGCTTCGGCCGCATAGCTGGGGTAACAGTCAGCGGGTGTGACAACTACCCCGGAGAGCTTAACTTCCGATATGGTTAGCAGCAGCAGAAGGGAGAGCAGATCGTCTACCCCTCCGTCGTGGTCAAAAAATACAGTCTGGTTTGGCATAATGTTCCTTTGCCCCCAAATGTACGTATCTACCAAGAATTATTTGAACGCGATTTACAAAACAGATACTTTAGCAGAAGAAAGTCGGACTGAAATTAGCAGGTGTTAAAAATATGCAAGAAATTGAGTGTGATATAGCAGTTATTGGAGCCGGATTAACTGGACTGACCTTAGCGTACCTCCTGAAAGATCACGGTCTCTCGGTTCAAATTATTGAAGCCCGGGAGCGACTAGGGGGTAGAATTAATACGGTAAGATACGATGAACTAGCCCCTCAGGAAATGGGGGCAACTTGGCTGGGCAAAAAGCATGCTGCTTTGTGTGAACTACTAGAAGAACTGGAGTTAGGAATTTTTGAACAACGCTTAGGCGAAACGACCATCTATGAATCTATCTCTACCAGTCCACCCCAACTGGTTAAATTGCCCCCGAACGATGCTCCCAGCTACCGAATTCAGCAGGGTTCAACTATGTTGATTGATACGCTAGCCAAACGGGTTAACTCAGCTTGTCAGATTCATACCCAACTACCGGTACAGAGTATTGAGGAACGGGAAAATCGCGTGATAGTCACCACTCCGAATCATATTTTCCAAGCCTCCACAGTTGTTTCCACCCTGTCGCCCTACTTACTGCTAAACAGTATCAGTATTTCGCCCGGTTTGCCAAAAGAAACTCAGGATGTGATGGGTCTGACGCATACCTGGATGGGCGAATCTATCAAGATTAGCTTTGCTTACGAAAATCCTTTCTGGCGAGCTGGCGATTTAAGTGGTACTATCTTTAGCAACGTAGGGCCTATTCCGGAAATGTATGATCATGCCGATTTTGAGGATCAACGGTTTGCCCTGAAGGGTTTCCTGAACGGAGCGTATTTCTCGCTTACGAAAGAAGAGCGGCAGGAGCTCGCCTTGCAGCAACTGCGCAAATACTACGGGCAGCAGGCCGATAAGTACATTGCCTATGAGGAAAAGGTGTGGCGCAATGATAGTTTTACCTTTTTACCCTACGAATCGCACGTGATGCCGCATCAAAATAACGGTCACTCGGTTTTTCAGCAGCCTTATTTTGACGGAAAGCTATTCATTGCGGGTACAGAAACTGCGGCTCAGTATCCCGGCTATATGGAAGGTGCCGTTGGGAGTGCCCGACACGTTGCTCAGCAGTTAAAGCAAGTATTTGAATTAAAAAAGTAAGCCTCTCATCAAATGAGTGAAAAGCGAGCCATAGACCATATCGTATATGTTATTCCTAATCTGGAGGAGGCTATTGATCGGTTCGAGCAGCAGAGCGGAGTCCGACCAGTATTTGGTGGATACCATACCACCCAAGGGACAAAGAATGCCATAGTAAATTTAGGCGATGCCTGTTACCTGGAATTCTTAGCTACCGATGAAGAAAATCACGATGTACAACCGCCCCGCTGGATGGGAGTAGATTTAATAACCACCCCCAAAATTACCCGCTGGTCGCTAAAGTCATCCGATCTAGGGAAGGACAGCGAAATACTAAAAAACTATAACCCCAGCATGGGTGTGGTGAAAGGTGGACAGCGGAACATGACAAACGGCCAACTACTTACCTGGGAAATGTCTATGCCATTAGCCGAACCAGAGGTAGAGATTATTCCATTCCTTACCAACTGGCAATATTCAGATATTCACCCCAGCGAACCGCTACCTGAGCAGTGTCACCTACTCAGAATTAGTGCGGTCCATCCTGATCCGAACTCCCTCTATCCGGTGCTGAACTATTTTTATCCAGAATTTGAGCTTACGCAAGCTGAGCAGGTCAGTTTGTCTATTGAGATACAAACTCCCAATGGTGTCCTATACCTCTGATTAACTACTTTTAGGTTTTCCTTCCACCAATCTGGTTCTAAGCCGCTTGTTTGCTATTGACTGTGGTTTGGCGCAGGCGTACCTTTTTAACTCAGGGCCGTAATGGCAATATCTTTACTAAATTTCAACTGACCTTTGCCTTATTGAGAAACCGTTCTATTTTATTGCGATGGTGTGGCCACCGTCATACGCTTTATCAGCAATAACGGCCTGTATTATTTCTCCCGCAATTAGCTCGGGGGCAGTAACTATGTCGTGCGCTTATACTACTGTCAAGATGATCTTACGAGGATTGCCTAAAGCACCAACCCTTGCTTAATCCATAGAAATCGCGGTAAAATTTAAAGCGTTACCCCAAAGTAAAAGCCTCATCAGCGGGTAAATGATTATAAAAAGCTGCCGAGGTATGGGTATTTGGATTGTCTTGCACTAGCCAGAACCTATTGGCTTCGGGATAGCTAGTCGCTACCTATTGCATGAAAAGTGTATATTCTTTTTTGGTACGTCGCTTGAAGATTTTCGCTATGCGTTTACCACTAAGCGGTTCAAGGGCAGCCAAACTCTCTTTTAGAGGGCAAGTTATAAATATTAATCTTCTTTTTTGATAGAGTACTTAATAGAACTTACGGGTTCTCTACACGTTGGCTTTGAGGAAGCTAGTAGGAGATACCCCAAACTCTTGGGTGAAGGTACGCGAAAAATAAGCAGGATCCTGAAAGCCTACTTCATAGGCTACCTCACTGATGCTTAACTCCGATTGCTCTAGCAAAGCCTTCGCTTTCTGCAAACGAATGCCCCGAATAAAGTGCGACGTAGACCGATCCGTTAAGGCTTTGATCTTTAGGTGTAACTGGGAGCGGCTCATCCCTATGGCAGTGCACAAGGCAGCAATACCGAAATCACTATTATCCAGATTTTCTTCTATCTCTCTACGTAGCTTCGCCATAAACACATCTTCGGGATGAGCCTCGACCTCATCGGTGGACTCCGAAGGCTGTACTTCCAGCGAAGTGTAGCGGGCTTGCAATTGTCGGCGCAACTGGTGCAACTGTTCCAAGCGGGCGAACAGCTCTTCTTGGTGGAAGGGCTTAGCCAGATAGGCGTCAGCCCCTCGTTTCAACCCGGCAATACGCGAGTCTACATCCGCTTTGGCCGTTAGCAGCACAATAGGAATATGGCTGGTACGCTCGTCCTGCTTCAGGGTGGCGCATACCGCAAAGCCATCCTTCTTGGGCATCATCACGTCGCTGATGATTAGATCCGGTATCTGCTCCAGAGCCATCTCAATCCCCTCGGCTCCATCAGCAGCCAGCAACAGTTCGTACCTTTCTTCCAGTAACACCTGCAAGTAGCTTACTACATCCGCATTGTCTTCAATGATCAACAAGCGAGGCTTCTCCGGCTCATTGGGCACCTGACTGTCCTCAACCGAGGGTAATAGTACCGGTTCGCTGACTGGGGAGGAAAGAACTGCCTGGGGCAAAGTTTCAGGAGATACCGTGGGTGCTACCGGGGCCTGTTGGCGGATGGGCAGCGTGATCCGAAAACGAGTGCCCTCGCCTACCTGGCTCGCTACGGTGATTTCTCCGCCCATGAGTTGCACTAATTCTTTGGCTAAGGCCAACCCTACGCCAGTTCCCTCACTGGCCCGCGTACTGGAGTCATCTACCTGGTAGAAGCGATCAAAGATGTAGGGCAGCTTCTCTTCTGAAATACCCACCCCCGTATCCTCCACCGTCAATACCAATGCTGAGGCGACTGTCTCTGTTTTCCCCAGTTCAGTAGCTACCCGCAGGTACACCTGGCCCGCTTCCGGGGTGAACTTAATGGCGTTAGATAACAAGTTAGATACCACCCGCAGTAGCTTTTCGGGGTCGTAATCCATCAGTAGTTGCTGGGGCTGGCTGAGAAAGTGCAGCTCAATCTGCTGGCTTTCGGCCAAGGAATGAAAGGATTCTAAGATGTAGCGTAAGTAAAAGATAATATCTCCCTGAATGAGGTCTAGCTTCAGCGTACCCGACTCCAGCTTGCGTAAGTCCAGAATCTGATTAACCAAATTAAGCAATTGATCGCTGTTGCGCTGAATCATCTGCAAACCGGACGAAAGCCATTGGTCGGGTTTCTTTTCTATCTGGCGGGTCATGCCCCCGATGATAGTGAGCGGAGTGCGTAGCTCGTGGCTAATGTTGGTAAAGAAGCGGGACTTGACCTGATTGAGTTCTTCTAGTTGCCGTTTTTGCCCCTGCACTTCCTCATTGAGTTTGGTAAGCTCCCGGTTAGCCCGTTGTTTGAGGCGGTAGTAGCGCACAATAATAAGAACAACCACCAACGCCACCAGCAGGGCGGCGGCGGTAGCGATCTGAAACGTACGTTGCCGTTGTAGTTGACTATCCTTCTGCGCTAGTTCCTGTTGTTTGTCAAATTCCAGTTGTTGCTTCTCTTGGTCAAACTCGTGTTGGGATTCCAGCCGAGCGATCTGGGCGGTGGATTCTTTATTAAACACTGAGTCAGAGAAGGCTTTGAACTCTTCGTGATGGAAGAGCGCTTGTTGGTAGTTCCCAAGCTGTTTGTAAGCCTCGTATAATGCTTTATTAACATCAATGACGTAGTCTTTTCTATCGGCCTTTAGCGCGTCTTCTCGCACTGAAGTTAGACGGGCAATTCCCTGTCTGGTCAACCCCTCCAAAATATCAAGTTTACCTAATTCAATAGAACTCGAGATGCGATAATTTTCCTCCTGTACCCTGGTAGCATAGTCCAGGGCCAGATACAGATACTTCCGCGCCGAGTCTACCTCATTGATTATAGCGTAGGTTTTGCCTAACCCATTAGCAGGCATAAACAGATCGTCAGTATAGTTATATTGCTCGGCAAATTCAATGGCTTCCCGATAATAGTCAATAGCTTCGTCATATTGCCCTAACTCGGTCAGCGATAACCCCAGATATTCTAAGGTAATTATCAATTGGAGCCTATTCTTTTCTTGAAAGATTTCTTTAGCTTCATGAAGATAGGGAAGCGCTTTTTCATACTCCTTCTGTAAGTTGTAAGACCGGCCTAGGTTAATAAGGAAAAATGGCTTCCAGTAAACTTCACTCTCCTTTATCTTCAGCCCTTTTAGATAATACTCTATTGCTTCGGCATGGCGACCTAAATTATCCAAACAGATGCCAGCAGTATTCATAGCAGGCAGGATAGGGCTAACAGCTAACGATTGCTCTGCATACTCAAGTCCTTTTTGATGATCGCCAAGGATATAGTAATAGACGCCGATTTCGGCTATAGCGTCGGCGCAAAGTAAAGTATCAATGATAGGTGTATTAACCTCTAGGGATTGGTGGTAGTAATAAAGTGCTGAGTCTAGTTGCTCTCGCCAATGAAATAGATAGAAGTAACCCAAGTCATATAGCACTCGAGCCGTGGATTCTTGATGCCCCTGTTGTTGAGCAAGCCATAGCGCTTTATGAAAGTAATAAGACGCGGAATCGTAATCGCTCTCCGGGGCATTCCGATAGTAGAATGCTTTATGTCTGATAGCATAAATCAGTTCGTCAGTAAGATTTTCCCGCTCGGCGAGACGAATTGATTCTTCCAGGGGAAGCAGACAAACTGGGTCATACTGCTCGACAATACGAATTCTATTATACAAGTCGAGTAGAAGCTGGGCTTTAACTTCTGGGTCGGTAGCCTGAGCTACCGCCTGCCGTAGGCTATCTACCTTACTATCTTGGCCATAAGCCTCAGTAGCCGAAATAGTTACTAGTAAAAAGATACTAACAAGGGTGGTGAGGAAGTAGGCGACAAGCAGTGGCATAATCTACTTGAATTGGAGCACGGCAAAAAATATTGCTTAAAAGTAATAGTAATCAACAAGAAATGAAACACAAAAACCTACTTGTTCCCAATGGAAAGGCAAGGGGTTAGGTAGAAGTTATGAAGGTGATGCTTAAAGTAAGAAGGCAATTAAGCCCAAGTACTGCCTCCGATGACAATGAAGATGAAACTGATGACTTCGTAGGGCTTAAGATCTGTCCGGGTGCCGATCCCGGCGGGGAACCGCACCGCTTATGCTGAGATACCCTATATTACACTTTTGGTAATGCCTCGTCTTGGTTGGCTAACCAGCCTTTAGCATCTTCTTCACTGTTGAAGTGACCAAATTCTATTCCCCCTACAGTATCTCTCAAATTGGTCTTGGCAGACAATTCAGTAAAATAGCTAGGAGAGTAAAGGTGAGCAAACATTTTTAAACCAGCATTCCTCATAGCTGGAATCCAGACCTCACCTAACCATTTCTCAATGGGAGGCCAGGGTCCTGTTTGTTTGCGATTATCATTGAGCAACAAAATTTTCCCTGAGCGTTCAATAAAGTCTACTACCTTACGACAAGCTATTTTGGAAGCCTCGATCTCGTTAACAAAGCCGATCCATTCTACATAGATATAGTCTTCTGAGGGTAAAGCAGAAATAGTACAAAATGTAACATCTTTAGAATTTTTAATATTTACAGTATAGTACAAAATGGAATTTTTAATACGTACGGTATTCATGCGACTATTAGTTAATGTTAAACATGTATAATATTGATGGATTAAATTGTGCATTGTACGAAACCACAAAAAACCGTTGGGCACCGGTGTGGACTAAGCACTTTAGGCTGAATGAACGGCCTATGGTAAAGTCTTGAGTTAGTATCTAATATCTTACCCTTTCTCAATAGGCACCGTAATTATTAAGAATGTAACCCCTTCTCGCTGGTCTACTGTGACAATACCTACGTTATAGATGTTAGGAACCAAAAGCTTGTGATCCGTTACCACAATTTTTCCTTCAGGAGTTAACTGAGTTCCAGGAGGAAGATGACCCATAACGTATTTGGCAGTTTTAATCAACCCGTCTTTATCAATGGGTTCGGCTAGCACCTCTCCGTCAGAGAGGGTACCCAATATGGAATCTGATCCCATTTTATACATTGCCTCGTTGTCACGGTAGCTACTTGGCTCAGTTATTTCTAACGATAAAAAAGTAGTAACTTCATTTTCTTGTGCATCGATAGTAGTAATGGCAATAGTATAGTTTCCTACTTCTACTAAATCGCTTCTTTTCACCACAATCATGCCGTTAGGAATGAGAGAAAACCCTCTCGGCAATTCACCATCACTTATCTTAGCCGAAACAATGTCTGACGTTGGTAAGTAGGGGGCAGCTAAGATGTCACCATTGTTGAGATGGTTTAGCGTAATCGCGGGATTTCGGTAGTAGAAGCCATTATCACTTAATAGCATATCTTCTTCGGTTGACTGTGCCTGAATAGAGAACATGTTCATACAGAAAGCAAGACATGCGCTAAGAATCCGTAAGAAATAATTACTAATAGTTTTAGTTTTGATGTTCATGTTCGCGCCACTTTACGTTATTCAATTAATAAGTCATGGATAGCGATAACTCGTCCTTCACATAGCATGTGACAGATATATCTACCGGCTTTTACTTCTTCTCTTCTCAAAACAATCTTGTTGGAACGACTCTAATACTGCTGTACTCAATCGCCTTTAGTGCTATACATCTCAATGAGTAGTGCTCTTTTATTCCACTAACTATCCAGCAGGCAAGTCAGTGTCCCTCCACTCGAGGCGGATAGTAACTTGAGCGTAGCTATTTTCGGAAGACTGAGCATTACTCGTATTTGTCCAGTCGTTGTCCCAAAAACATCTACGTTGGTAAAGGAAGCACCCGAGTTTGCTGAGATAGCAATACCCTCGGGGCTTCCTCTTACATCACAAACTAAACCAGAACACACATGAATAACCCCTGATAGCGCACCATTTTGCTTTATATCTTGTCTCAGCAATGCACTTGTACGAGGTTTTACTCATGAAAGCTCAAATGTAGAGCAGAGATTTTTTGATGGAAAGTAGTGCTAATCTCTTAACTTACATCTTCAAGATATAAGCCCTCTTTGTTTGCCAATAGGGGTAATAGGCGCATTTTTACTATGAAATACGGAATCTATAGGGTATTTATACCTACGCACTTTCGTAAGCTGTTAGGTAGTTGTATGGTGACTATGTCCAGCTACACTACACAAGGCTTTATTTTATGTAATAGACTTACCTGCTTGCGTTTCAGATTGATTGGTCAACAGTCGGCTTTTAATAGCAAATAGAATCAGGCCTACGGTATTTTTCACCCGGCATTTTTTAATCAGCCGATTGCGGTACCCATCTACCGTTCTTTTGCTGATATTAAGTTTATCGCTTATTTCTTGGCTGGTATGTTGCTGATATATTAACGACAATATTTCTCTTTCTCGGCGACTTAATTGAACCTGCGGTAAATGTTCGGTATTATCTTTTTTTCGGGTGAGTTCTTGATGCATAATGTTAGATACGTGCTGGTTAAAACAGTATTTGCCAGATAATACCTGATTCAGACTATTCCTTAGACTTTCTACTCCAATATCCAGTGATATAAAACCATGCACATCAAGTTTTAACAAAGCTACTGTCGTAGGCACATCGCTAGTATCAATACAACAGACAATTTTAATAATAGGATAGCTATCTCGAAGTGATTGGCACAATTCAACCATCTTTTCTCCACTTTGCCGCACATCCATGATAATGAGCGAGGGAAGATCTTTAGATAACATATTGGGTAAAGCATCACTGGCTTCTGCCTCTACGAGCACTTTCTGCATCGCATGCTTAACCATATAAAACATACCATACCGAAAAAAGGCGTGATCACTTATAACAATGATATACATGGTATGGTATTTAGCGGTTTCACAAGATATATCGGCTCGGTAGCCTAACACAAAGGTGGCTGACCTAGCCTTCTTAGGCATGCACTATTGTCTTGAAAATGTGGACTATTGTCTTAAAAGCCGGAAACGGCTAAGAAAAGGAGTAGAAATAACAGGTCTTACTTAGAGTCTCTACACCTTCGCTTTGAGGAAGCTAGTCGGAGAAACCCCAAACTCTTGGGTGAAGGTACGCGAAAAATAAGCAGGGTCCTGAAAACCCACTTCATAGGCGACCTCACTGATGTTTAAGTCGGATTGCTCGAGCAAGGCTTTCGCTCGCTGCAAACGAATGCCCCGAATAAAGTGCGAGGTAGACCGATCCGTTAGGGCTTTAATCTTCAGGTGCAACTGCGAACGGCTCATCCCCATCGCCGTACATAAGGCAGTAATCCCGAAATCACTATTATCTAGATTTTCTTCTATCTCTCTACGTAGCTTCGCCATAAACGCGTCCTCAAAGTGTACCTCTGCCTCATCGGTGGACCCCAAGGGCTGTACTTCCAACGAAGCGTAGCGGGCTTGCAATTGTCGGCGCAGTTGGTGCAACTGTTCTAAGCGGGCGAACAACTCTTCCTGGTGGAAGGGCTTGGCCAGGTAGGCATCGGCCCCTCGCTTCAGCCCGGCAATACGCGAGTCTACATCGGCTTTGGCCGTCAGCAGCACAATAGGAATATGGCTGGTACGTTCATCCTGCTTCAGGGTAGCGCATACCGCAAAGCCATCCTTATTGGGCATCATCACATCGCTGAGAATCAGATCGGGAATATGCTCCAGAGCCATCTCAATCCCCTCAGCCCCATCTTTCGCCATTAAGATGCGGTAGTGGGCTGCCAAGAGAGATTCCATATAGGTCCTCAGGTCTTGATTGTCCTCAATGATCAATAGGGTAGGCAGTTGCTCTTGGGCCGAGATCGTTGCCGCCGGGTCTTCCGAGTATTGACGAGTATCCGCGAGATGGGCCTCCGTCATTACCTTTTCTTCACCTACTAGGTCGGGTAGTTCGTCGCTAGGTGCTGCCTGACGGCTCATGGGCAAGAGCACCCTAAAGGTTGTTCCTTGGTTCATTACACTTTCCACCGTAATGCTGCCCTGTAGCAGCTTGATGAGTTCGTAGGTCAGCGAAAGTCCAATGCCGGTGCCTTCGCCGGGGCGCGTACTGCTATCGTCTACTTGGTAAAAGCGATCGAAGATGTGTGGTAACTTGTCTTCCGGTATCCCCATGCCGGTATCTTTCACTACGATTTCCAACCACTCTGAAGTACCAGCAGGTGTCAAATTGGCTGGTGGGCTATCCCCAGAGAATGAGGTAGTATCGGTGGTGATGTAGACATGCCCTCCTTCCGGAGTAAACTTGATGGCATTGGACAAAAGATTGGATAGGATACGCAGCATTTTTTCTTGGTCGTAATCCATAATTACTTCCTTAGGTTTAGACAGGAAGTGTATCTGAATCACGTTGCTTTCAGCCAGCGAATGAAAGGAATCCACTAAGAATTGCAGATAATGGATGATGTCCCCCTGGATCAGGTGCAGCGAGAGCGCACCGGTTTCCAATTTGCGTAAATCCAGGATTTGGTTGACTAGGTTGAGTAAATTGGCATTGTTGCGCTCGATCACCTTCAGCCCCTTATCCAACCACTCGTTGGGGAATTTTTTTATTTGTTGAGCCATACCCCCAATAACGGTGAGGGGGGTACGAAACTCATGGGAGATATTGGTAAAGAAGCGGGATTTGATCGTATCCATCTCCTGGAGTTGTTCTTTTTGCCGATGAATGTCCTCATTTTGCTGGGCAAGAAGCCGATTGGTTTGCTTTTGTTTTTGCCGACCTTTAAGAATAATCAGTACAATCACCAACGAGGCAAAAAAACCAGCAATGGCGGCATAGATATACTGCCGTTGCTCTTTGATTTCTTGTTGATATACTAACTCTTGTTTCTCAGCTTCCGCCTGGGCCAGAGCCTGCTGTTGATCAAACTCAAATTGCATTGTTTTGGCAATGAGCGCTTTTTGGTTTTCTTCACTGCTCAAACTATCCGCTACCGCTTTAAAGCGCTTCAGGTAAGGGTAGGCTTGGGCGATTTGATGCAAGCCTTCGTAGCTCAGGCTGATGCCTTCCAGGGCATCTTTCAGGTTAAGCGGGTTGCCAATCTTTTCGCAGATCCCTTGACTTTTCTGGTACATAGCCAGCGCGTCCTGATATTGCCCCAGGGCCAGGTAGTTTTTCCCTAAGGTGTTGTAGCTTTGGGCCAATAATTCCTGGTCACCAGCCGCCTCTTCTCTGAGGGCGATTGCCTGTTGGACATACTCCAAGGCCTGCTGATACTCCTGCTTTTTTTGATACACGATTGCCAAGCCATTAAATATCCAGCCTAGCATATAGTTGTTTTGGCTCTCTTGTGCCAGGGTGAGGCCTTGTTGGTAGTAAAACAGGGCAGAATCCAGGCGGTTTTGGTGTTCATGGAGTAAAGCAATATTGTTATAGGCTTGTGCAATCCAACGCTTGTCTCCTAATGCCAAATATAGCTTCAAGCTTTCTTGATAATAGTTGAGGGCTTGGTCGTAATTTTTTTGTTCATAAAAGGCGACCCCAATATCGTTGTACATGTATGCTTTTCCATCTTTCTCTCCCAGCTGCTCGTATATTGCTAAAGCACTGAGGTAATGGTCTACTGCTTCCGAATAGCGGGCTTGCTTACTGTAGGCGCTGCCCAAATCCGCGTGCAGATCCGCGAAGTAATACGGCTCTACCGAAAGCTTGGAAAAGCGCGCTAACGCCTCATGATAATGCTTCAGTGCTTCGGGGTAATCACCTTGCCTTTCATAAGTGATCCCGATAAACATTATAGTAACTGCTTCCCGAAGTTTATTCCCCAGTTCCGTGTATATTTCCAAAGCCCTAGTGTGATATTCATGTGCCTTGGAAAATTGTCCCTGCTCACGGTAGGTTTGCCCCAATCCAAAGCAGGCTTTGGCCTGCCCATTACGATAAGAGACTTGTTGGGCCGTGTGCAGGGCTTTCGTATACCACGCGGTTGCTTGCTGGTAATCATATTTTTCTTTCGCGGAAAGCCCCAGATTATAGTAGGCATCGGAGAGGCCTTCCGGATAGTTAATTTTTTGGGCGAGTTGTAGGGCTTTCTTGCTAGTGGTGGCGACTACGAAAGAATCAGTATATTGGATTCTGGCTAATCTATTGTAAATATCTACCCGCTGCTGATCCGAGATTTCGGTCGATAACCGTTGGTTCAGGGAGTCTATTTCATGTTGCGCTTTCGTCTCCGTATCCGAAGCCTGGGCTACCGCCTGCTGTAGGCTATCTACCTTACTGTCTTGACCGTAGACTCCAGGAACGGAGACCGCTACCAGTAGGAGGGTACTAATAATGATGACATGGAAGCGGGCGACAAGCAGTGGCATCATCCACTTGAATTTGGGGCATGACAAAAAACTATCACTTAAAAGTAATAGTAATCAGTAAGAAATGAAACACAAAAACCTACTTGCTTCTGACTCCTCATCGTAAGTGAGGCGGTTGCCAAAGTATTTACGATCAATTAAACAGTAAGCACTAAGACAAAAACACCTATTACCTTCCCCCTTTGAAAAAGGGGGCTAGGGGGATTTCATTTCTTGAGACTGACAAAATCTACCAAAATAGCTATTAACTAGGTTTATTCTGCCGTTAGCAGCAGACCAAAATTAGATTGGTGGTATGTACTTCAGTGAACTTGCTAGTTTTAGGGGTCAAATCCCCCCTGCCCCCCTTTGAAAAAGGGGGAGGAGCTGTTGCTTTTCCATCTCACTGGTGGTTGCTACAAGATGAGGGTTATTTTATTACCGCCTTTAGAAAAGAGGGAAAAAGAAAAAACCACTGGGCAAGATGTCCGGTGGTTTTTGGTTAGCAACTATAAGAAGGAAGGTAGGCTGCGTGGGGAGTGGGTGCTGCTCATGGCTTGTTAGGCAGTCTCAGCACCCAATACATCCTTTGCTACTGCGGTGCCCATAGCAGAGCAGGAAGTATCTACCACACCTTCCGCAGCCGGGCCCTTCCTATTCCTTCAGGATGCGTAGCGTTTCTCTCCGATTTCCTTCCTGCACTTGCATCAAATACGCCCCCTGGGGTAGCTCCCGTACATCTAGCTGATGCGAACGCTCCCGGCTGTTTAACACCTGCTGCTGCATTAGCTTACCCGACAGATTGTAGATCAGGACGTGGGTTTGCTCCGCCTGTGCTTCACCGCCGAACTCTATATTCACCCAGTCTTGCACGGGGTTCGGATACACCTGTAATTGCCACGTAGCGTGCTGTTCTAGGCCAGCTTCTGCTCCCAAGCTGGGGGTAGTGCCTTTAGCGGAAGTATTTTCGGTGCGGGCGACCGACGAAGCACAGCCCACGATGTAGCCATTGCTACAATTGAATCGCTCTACCTCACACTCGTAGCCCAGCTTGGCCCCTTTGATGCGACCGTAGAACGGACGATCTGAGAGTGCCCAGGAAACGGGTACCACGGTGCCGGGCTGTACATCAGGGGCCCCGGCGGCTTTACACTGTCCTCCCGTGATCACAAAGCCTTCGTCGTTGATGGCATCAGCGAAGACGGTACCACCATCCGAAGAAATTCCGGTGACCTCAAAGCGCCAGTTGTGGCTGTACTTTAAACCCGAGTGAGCATTATTGGGCAACTCAGAGTTGTTCTTACGGGCCCCTTGCCGCAGCGGCTCGATGGTGCAATCGTTGTGAATCTCCCAGGCGCCAGGCCGGCCATCAGTCCGCATCCCGGCAATCACCCCGACCACGTAGCTACCTCTTCGGAAGGTAAAGTCGGCGTAAGTAGCCGGAGCCGTAGCCACAATCTGCGCCAAATCAGCGGGTAAGTCGGCTCGAGCAATCTCACAGCTCCCTTCCGAGGTAGTAAAGGTAACCGTAGGGTCGCAGAAGGCTCCGCCCGAAGCTTTTACCTTTTGCTGTTCTACCCCGTTTTCATCTAGCCAAAGGATCTTGGTAGTGTTAGGCCCACTGACCGCCTGGGTGGTAAAGTAGCTTAGCCCTGGGGTAGCAATCAGGTTCTCGGTCTGACTGGTTCCTACCACGACGTAGGTGTAGGCTACCTCAAAATCATTCGGGTTGGTGACGCGCCAGCGGCGTTCCACCCGAGGATCATCCGAGCACTCGGAGGTGAGGTTGAGAGATTCTACCACGGCTAACTCTACGATAATGGTTTGGGTCTGGGTAGCCTGATTGCCCGCGGCATCGGTATATTCCCAGGTGATGAGGTAGGAACCGGGCTGGTCGTAGCTCAGCGGATCAGTGGTGGTGGCCACAATGGTGCCACTGCTACAGTTATCCGTAGCGGTGGGGAAGGTAGTAATTTCCTCGTTTACGCCTACGGTGAGTTCAGGCAGTGGGTCTACATCCGGAATGGGCATTTCATCATCGCCCACCATGATGGTGACCGTATCGCTACTGCTACAGCCATTGCCATCGGTAAAGGTGTAAATAATGTCGTGCTCGCCCAATCCGGCAGTGGCGGGGTCAAAGCTCGTGCCGCTGATACCGCTACCTGAGAAGATTCCTCCGGCGGGGGACACGGAAGCTGCTAGGTCTACGGCCGCATCGTTAGGGCAGTAGGGGCCTACCTGATTAAAGGTGACGGTGGGCAAGTCATTCACTACTATTTCGTACGTCGTGCTGGCTTCACACCCGTCCCCGTACGGCAAAACATAGGTGAGAATATGAGTGCCTGCTCCCGCAATAGCCGGATCAAATGTATCTCCACTCACCCCCGCACCGGAGAAGGTACCGCCTTCAGGCACAACTGATCCCGTAAGTTCTATAGGATTACTATTGAGACAAAGAGGGTCTAATTGTCTTTTACCAAAGATGGGAGCAGAAAGAACACCAATAAACCTTGTCGCACTATTAGTACAACCCTTGCCATCGGTGTAGGAATAGGTGATTTCCGTCACTGACCCTGGGGTAAGAACTGAGGGGTCAAACATAGTTCCACTGATACCTGAGCCAGAGAAGCTTCCCCCGGCTGGGGACACGAAACCGGATAAATCAAACGCATCACTACCCGCACAGACGGGGTCAACGACGGCAAAAGTAACTTCCGGTAAATCGTTCACCACAATATCTACAGTGGCGGTATTTTCACAGCTATTGCCGTCGGTATAGCTATAGGTAATGGTATGCGTGCCTACCCCAGCTTCTGCCGGATCAAAGCTGCTGTCGGTAATTCCGTTACCCGAGAAAGTACCTCCGGCCGGAGAAACCAACCCACTCAGGTCTACCACCGCATTGTCAATACATTGAGGGTCTACCGCAGTGAAGGTAACGGTCGGCAGCGCATTCACCGTAATGGTGACCTGGCTTTCATCGGTATTGTTGTTGGCATCGGTCACCCGCAGGGTGTAGGTAGTGGTAGCCGTCGGGGTGGCGGTGGGGTTCGCCAAGGTGGCATCATCCAGCCCTTCGGTGGGTGACCAGGCGTAGGTGTAGGGTTCGGTACCCTCCGTAGCGACAGGGTTACCCCCCAGTTGCACTGATTCTCCAGCACATACTTCCGCATCGCTACCCGCATCGGCTACGGGCAAGGCTTGTCCTTCGGAGAGGGTAGTGAAGCTCAGAGACGCCAGTCCTCCGTACGCTACAAAGTTATCCACCGCCGACTGATCCGTGGCCGACTGCTGTTGCCAACTACTGCCATCCTCGGAAGTAAAGGGTGCCAGGTTGCCTTCGGTCAGGTTGTTCAACTCAGCATCAAAGTACTGCAAGCGCAAATTAGCATTGAGGTTCTGGTTGTTGGTCGGGCTAACTGCATACGAACGTTCAATACCATTATCCTCCGGGCCGGTGGGTGTATGGGTGCGGGTAACACTGGTGCTACCCAGGTTCTGGCTACTGCTGATCAATAAGCCTAAATTACCCGGCTGAGCCGAAGAGGGAGCGTTCAGATCGGCCGAGGCGGTCAGGCTGCCCGGTCCGGTCGCCCGGCTGTTTTCCTGCTCATCCACCAGCTCCCCTGTATTGCCCAAAGCCAAATTCCGGTTTTCGTCCAGGTAGAGGATACCCTGGGCAAAGCGCAACCCGGCGGTAACGCTCACCCCATCGCGGGCTAGCTTCACGCTATCGGGATTATTGATGATCAGGCTATCTAGGTTGATAGCCCCACTGCCGCTACCGCCGATGGTTTGTCCGCTGCTACCGGCCATCTCCACGGTACCTTGGGTGGTGAACAGGGGTTGGTCACTTTCTTGTAGCAGATTTCCGGTCAGTAGCACCCGCCCTTGGTTATCGAGAGTGGCCCCGGCCGTATTTTGCCAGTCGCCCTGTACGGTAAGGGTGCCTTCACCGGTGAGGGTAAGGTTGCCTTGCTGGTAGAGGGCGGGGCTTTGCCCCAGTGCCCAGCCCGCCGTTAGGCAACTCAGTAGCAATGCGAAATAGAGTCGTTTCATGAGTTTATTGGTTAGAAGCCGAGGCTTCGGTGGGAAGATTGACTATGTTTTCTAGGGCTTGCAGACGCTGTTGCAGGGAGCCGAGTTGGTCTAATTGGGTTTGCTGGGAAGTATTCTCCTTCGTCAAGCGAGCGTTTTCTGCTTGCAGAGCTTCAATCAGCTCTTGCTGTTCCTGCACGGCTTGTACCAGGGGTACCACAAAGGTGGCGTAGCTCAGTTGGTAGTGGTCGTTTTCACTCTGGGGTTGGATGATGCCGTTGAACTGGTACCCCAGTGCTTGGGATACTTCCTCTACCTCCTGGGCAATAAAGCCCGTTTCGCGAGGCTGCTCTTGCGCGGTGTTACCGTTTTCAACGTCTTCTCCTTTCAGGAAGGCTTGTAAAGCAGCCCGGTCTACTTGGTAGCTCACCGGGCGCAGGCGGGTGACAAAGTCCAAGCCGGGAACATCCTCGGCTACTTCCCGCTTAAAGCGCCCATCCGAGACTTGAGACCAGCCCACGGCTCCCCCGATGGAGGTCATGCTACTGTTGCCAATGGTGACGGTATTATCACCTCGGGCTCTTGCCTGGTAACCAATAGCAATGGCGTTGGTATGGTTGCCATTGAGACCAGCCTGAAAGCCAATGTAGACGTTCTGATTGCCCGTGGTGTTGTCTCGTCCCGCCAGATAGCCACTGAAGTGGTTTTGCTCGCCCGTGCTGTTGCCCAGCCCCGCTGCATAGCCACTGAAGTAATTTTGATTGCCGGTGGAGTTACTGATGCCTACCAGATAGCCAACGAAGTGGTTGAAATTACCCGTGGTGTTGTTCAGTCCCGCCCGATTGCCACTGAAGTAATTTTGCTCACCCGTGGTGTTGGCTTCACCCGCCTGAAAGCCACTGAAGTAATTCTCACGACCTGTGGTGTTGCTGGCACCCGCCCGAAAGCCCACGAAATGGTTTCGGTTGCCGGTGGTGTTGGCGGTACCTGCTTGAAAGCCACTGAAGTGGTTTCGATTGCCCGTGGTGTTGCTCTGCCCGGCCTCAGGTCCGAGGAAGAGGTTGGTAAAACCATTGACCACTTGGGTTTGTAGCACGGGGGTGCCGTCAATCTGGTAGGCACTGTCGGGGGCAATGTTGATGGCCCCATTTACATCTAAGGTATGTTGGGGAGTGGTGGTGTTTACTCCCAACCGGGGTTCGGTTTGGGCTAGAGCTACCTGGCTCAGCAGTAGGCTCAGGAAAAGAATAGTACTACGTTTGGGTAAAGCATGCATGATGGTATGGATTTAATAGTGTTACAAAATGATATTGGCTCATCAGCCTGGTACAAAGGTGGTCTACCCACCCTTTTCAAACTTGGACTATTGTCTTGAAAACATGGACTATTGTTTAGTTGGCAACTGGGTAGCCACAGTAGGCTGATTCCCTTCCAAGGCCTGCAAGCGGCTTTCTAATTGCTTGAAATAGGCTTGGTTATGGGTGTTCTGCTGGATTAAGTGACTATTTTCAGCTTGTAGCGCTTCAATCTGAATTTGTTGTTCATGATCCTTGTGTTGCTGGGTTTGGCTCAAGCGAGCGTTTTCCGCTTGCAAAGCTTCAATCAGCTCTTGCTGTTCCTGTACGGCTTGTACCAGTGGCACCACAAAAGTGGCGTAGCTGAGTTGGTAGTGGTCGTTTTCACTCTGGGGCTGGATGATACCGTTGAACTGATAACCCAGTGCCTGGGATACTTCCTCTACTTCCTGGGCAATAAAGCCGGTCTCGCGAGGCTGGTCTTGAGCGGTTTTTCCGTTTTCAATTTCTTCTCCTTTCAGGAAGGCTTGTAAAGCAGCCCAGTCTACTCGGTAGCTCACCGGGCGCAGGCGGGTCACAAAGTCCAAGCCGGGTACATCCTCGGCTACTTCCCGCTTAAAGCGCCCATCCGAAAGGTTGGACCAGGGTTGGTAGCCCCCGATAGAGGTATGACTACTATTACCAATGGTCACGGTATTATCACCTCGGACTCTTGCCTGGTAACCAATAGCAATGGCGTTAGTAAAGCTGAAAAATGCACCAGCCTGATAGCCAATGTAGACATTCTCACTGCCCGTAGTGTTCCAGAAACCCGCCTCGTAGCCACTGAAGTGGTTGTTATTGCCCGTGGTGGTGTTCCTCCCCGCCTGATAGCCACTGAAGTAGTTACCATTGCCCGTGGTGTTGGCGGTACCCGCCAGATAGCCCACGAAGTGGTTGAATTCGCCCGTGGTGTTTTTCTCCCCCGCTAGAAAGCCACTGAAGTAGTTGCGATCGCCCGTGGTGTTGCTCCTCCCCGCCTCGTAGCCACTGAAGTGGTTGTAGCCGCCCGTGGTGTTAGCGGCACCCGCCCGATAGCCACTGAAGTGGTTGTAGCCGCCCGTGGTGTTCTTCTGCCCCGCCTGATAGCCACTGAAGTGGTTTAATAGGCCCGTAGTGTTATTTTTACCCGCCTCAAAGCCACTGAAGTAGTTGCGAACGCCCGTGGTGTTGTTCAGCCCCGCCTGATAGCCACTGAAGTGGTTTCGGTTGCCCGTAGTATTATTCAGTCCGGCTTCTGGTCCGAGGTAGAAGTTGGTAAAACCATTGACCACTTGGGTTTGTAGCACGGGGATGCCATTAATCTGATAGGCACTGTCGGGGGCAATGTTGATGGCCCCGTTCACATCGAGGGTATGCTGGGGGTCAGTGGTGTTTACTCCCAACCGAGGCTCGGTTTGGGCTAGAGCCATCTGGCTCAGCAGTAGGCTCAGCAAA
>JBCCTI010000103.1:0-19672 GCA_039198955.1 Bacteroidota bacterium
ACTTTTTTGAACCTAGCAATTAATCAGTTACAGAAACGTAACCAACTAGCAAACCTGAACATACTTAGAGAAAGTATTGCCTATGAGCGGGATCTTTTATACCAGTGTTTTGCTATTGGCTAATTTTATGAACAAGCCGTGGATAAAGATGAAAGGCTTCCTTTTCCACTGAACAGCATAGAGGTAGATTATACCCCTATGCTATTTAGTGGGAAAGGTTTAAAAAAGCTTTACGGTAAACTAGTTACTAGTCTGTCCAGCACTGGCTACTTCGAAAGAAAGTTTGGTGTCAGCCCACATGAAAGTTACCTCACCCGACTCGGCAATATCAAATGTCAGTTTCTCGGTCATTGACTCAGGTTTCTCAGGACTTACCTGCACCCGCAGGGCATCCTCAGACTCATCGTAATCATAGGCTCCCCACTGTTCGGCCGTCTTGTTAAAAATGACCGTCCAGTCTTCGTTTTCCTGAGGAATCGTGAATAATGCGTACTTCCCTTTGGGCAACGGCTGACCTTCCACGGTTACATCGCTACTTACCTCAAAGGTAGTGGCTTCGTTGGCTCCGGTGCGCCATACTTTTCCGTAAGGTTCTAGTCCGCCGAATATTTCTCGTCCTTTTACCGAAGGTTGGCTATAGTCAATAGTAACGGTTGTGCCATCTACCGTTGCTTCCGCTTGAGCGGGAGGGCTGGGTCGGTTGGCTTTATCGTCCTGCGCCAAGGAGGGCAAGGTGGTGACTACCGCGATAAATAAGGTGAGAATAGATTGTGTGAGATGGTTCATAATAAAAAGTTTAGAATGTGAAACATGAGTAAAATAACGTAGCCTACTAGAAAACAGTTGTTCATACTCGTTCAAGTTAGTGCAACTTGTCTCAAACCATGCTTTTAAACCTATGAATTCGATTGAAATGCCTTTCGCACAAGCTAATGCTAAATTGATAGAAGGTTGCTCCGTAATCTTAAATTAACTTGCACCGCTTTGCACCAACTTGAATAAGGTAGCGTGAAGCTTCCTTCTGCTTTCGCTCGTGTAGTAAGCAGTGTTTTTAATCATTTCAATTTACCAACATGAAAATTTTTGCACTTCTTAATCTATTTATTTTCACTGCAACCTCAGCCTTTGCTCAATCGCCCGAGTTAGTGCCTTTTTCCTCCGATCGCTGGAAAATTACGGGTGAACACACGCTGGAAGAGTATAAAGGGCAATCAGCAGTAAAACTAACTAATGGTCGAGCTTACCTGTCTGATGTATCACTTAAAAACGGCATCATTGAGTACGACATCGCCTTCACTAGCGACCGAGGGTTTGTCGGGGCGATGTTCCGGATACAGGATCAAGAGAATTACGAGGAGTACTACATGCGAGCCCACCAGTCGGGCAACCCTGATGCGATGCAGTATACTCCGGTTTACAACGGAATGGCTGGCTGGCAACTATATCACGGGGAAGGTTATGGCACTCCCCACTTCTATCGTTTTCAAGAATGGATGCACGTAAAGTTAGTTATTGCTGACCAGCAGATGGAAGTCTACATTGATAATATGAATGTTCCGGTGCTGCACGCTTTTGAACTGAAACGAAATGCTGAGGCTGGCTTTGTGGGAATCTATACTGCCGGGAAGGGTGCTTACTTCGCAAACTTTAGCTTTCAATCTATAGCAAATCCACCAATCAAGAGTTCTCCCAAATCGTTCCCGGCAGCGGAAGAAGGAACCATAATGCAGTGGCAGGTCTCCAATGCTTTTGGTGGTAAACAACTTGAAAATCAGACTGAGTTATCTAAAGGTTTCAAGAGTGGGCTAAATTGGCAAACACTGACGAGTGAGTCGTCGGGTACGGTAAACCTGGGGCAGGTGAGTGCAGTAGCAGAAGAAACCAATACAGTAATTGCTAAAGTTACAGTTGATTCTGATCAAAGGCAGATAAAGCCGCTGCACATTGGCTACTCTGATGCCGTGACGGTATACGTGAACGGTAAAGCGATCTACGGCGGTCAGCGCAACTTTCGCTCCCGCGACTACCGCTACCTAGGAACCATTGGTTACTTCGATACGGTCTACTTACCGCTCGACAAAGGGAATAATGAAATTTGGTTTGCCGTGACCGAGAACTTCGGAGGATGGGGAATTCGTGCCCGTTTCCCTTCACTAGAGAATATTTCTTTAGCCGAATAGGCGGAGGGCTATTTCATGAAGAAGACTTCCTCTAATGGTTTACTCTTAGGGGAATTATCTTCGTGGGTTTCCATAATGTCTTTCATGTAAGCCCACCACTTTTTCATGACCTCTTCCTGATCTAGTTGATCTACCTTCTGGTCATCAGCCAGTGCGTAAGTAGCGAATAATTCGTGCGTATCCGGATCGTGGAAGATGTGGTAATCACTGATCCCGCTTTGGTGCAGTAAATCCACTAATTCCGGCCAGATAGCGTCGTGCCGTTTCTGGTATTCTTCCGCGTATTCCGGCAGCAACTGCATTTTGAAGGCAACTCGTTTCATAGGTAATAGGTTGATATAATGGAAAGTTGTTGTCTCGTTCAGGCTAACGAGTGGCAGTAGGCTCTACTGAATACCCCAGTCCTTTTAGTTGCTGAACTAGACCTTGCTTGTACATTAAGTGCCGAAAGCCAACCGCTACAAAACAGATATTCTCTTTGAAAGCTCCGTCCAAAATTGGTATCCATTTATTGTTGCGACCAACTAACTCATAGGACTCATCCTGACCTTTCACTTCTAACTCCAGTTCATAGTCAATATTGAACTTCTTGTAGTCCTCTAGAAACTTACAACCCGACAAATCATCATTCAACATTTTGGTCATTAATTTAATACACCTGGTCGCGTACGCAGAATCTTCTTCATTTGTACTGTTAAGAGAAAATCGCAGAAGAATATTTGCTTGATTTTCATCTAGTGATTGTACTGCTATATTCTTATCCGAAGCCGACTGTTCTATAAAACTATCCATTAATTCGTAGGATTCGCGGTCCTGGATATCGCAAAAATAAGTTGTATATAATTGGGCAAGATTAAGAGCAAGCACACTAGGAGGTAGATTGTAGTAACCTTGATCTTCTGACTCTTCTACAAACGATTTGAATACTTGCTTTTGTTCTTTATCTAAAAGATTATCCCACCGTTCAACGTTCCAGTAGTTGAGCTTTACATCCTCTATCAGAGTTGTATCAGGATCAACTGCTGTTTGTTCTACGAAAAGTATGTCAGATTGCTCTAGCTTTTTTACTGAATTAGGTAGCGATAAAAAGAAGTCAGGATTCACTGTATGAAACGTTCCGAACAGGTAAGATGTATCTTTGATGCCTACCTTACTTACTTCCCACAGAATTGTACCGGGCTTATCTTGTCCTACTGAATAAAAAGTGGAAAGTAGAAGAGTAAGTGAAGTTAATGTTTTGAACATAAAGACCTGAATATGGATGTTAAATGTAATGACATCTAATCTTAAAGGTACTTTCCCCGGATGAGTGAAAACGAATTCCGGGGTCTCGAGCGGGAGATACCGGAATTCGCTTTGCTCATCCGGTAAGTATATCTAAGTATAGCTTTTTATCAATTCAGTCCTATTGCAGGCCGAACACCACCAATATTCTTTTTCATCGCCTTTCAGTCTTAATTCTGTTCTCTTTTCGCACCTTAAACAATTCCGTTCATCCGATTCATCCTCAAAGGCTTGATATGAACAATCGTAACATCCCCAAATAGTTAAATCAGATATTTCGTCATCTATGCTCCAAGTGAACGAATTTTCTTGACAGTTTGGACAAATTTGAGTCGCCATTAACCAAGTATTCTATACAGTTACGTGATAATATCCTTCACCACGTGCCCGTGTACATCGGTGAGGCGGAAGCGACGACCCTGATGCTTAAAGGTGAGTCGTTCGTGGTCTACGCCGAGCAAGTACATTAACGTGGCCTGGAAATCGTGGACATGTACCGGATTTTTCACGATGTTGTAGCCAAACTCGCAAGTTTCGCCGTAGCTGATACCCTTCTTTACTCCGCCCCCGGCCATCCAAATACTGAAGCAACGGGGATGATGGTCGCGACCGTAAGTTTCTTTGGTTAACTTGCCCTGAGAATAGTTGGTTCGGCCAAACTCCCCACCCCAAATCACTAGGGTATCGTCCAGTAACCCCCGCTGTTTCAAGTCCATCACTAAAGCCGCCGATGGCTGGTCAACACTCTTGGCCATCGTCTGAATATCCTTAGGCAAATTACCGTGCTGATCCCAACCCTGATGATAAAGTTGTATAAACTTCACATCTTTTTCAATTAGCCGACGAGCCAACAAGCAGTTAGCCGCAAACGTACCCGGCTGCCGCGATTGCTCGCCGTACATCTCGTAAATGTAATCCGGCTCCCGCGAAATATCCATCGTTTCGGGCACCGAAGCCTGCATTCGGTAAGCCATCTCGTACTGAGCAATGCGTGAATTAATCTCTGGATCGGCTACTTTCTCGTACTGAATATCGTGTAGCTCGTTCAGATAATCCAGCATTCGTCTCCGGCTCGTCTTCTTCATCCCCGGCGGGTCGTTCAGATATAATACCGGATCTTTTCCCGAACGGAACTGCACTCCTTGGTGCAAGGAGGGTAGAAAGCCACTACCCCAGAGTTTAGCATAGAGCGGTTGTCCTCCTTCCTTTCCTCGCGATAGTAAAACACAAAAAGAGGGCAGGTTCTCGTTATCGCTCCCCAAGCCGTAACTAATCCAAGAACCAATAGACGGACGACCATTTTGCTGAGAACCCGTCTGAAAGAAAGTAATTGCCGGGTCGTGATTGATGGCTTCGGTGTACATGGATTTAATGAAACATAGCTCATCCACAATCTTCGCCGTATGTGGCATCAGTTCACTCACCCAAGCTCCACCGTTCCCGTACTGAGCAAAGTCAAAAACAGAACCAGCCAAGGGAAATGATTTTTGTCCAGCAGTCATCCCGGTCAATCGCTGCCCACCCCGCACTGAGTCGGGTAATTCCTCTCCAAATCGCTGCTGAAGCGTAGGTTTATAGTCAAAGGTTTCCAATTGAGAAGGTCCACCGCTCTGAAACAGGTAGATCACCCGTTTAGCCTTAGGGGCAAAATGCAGATTATTAATAGGGTTGCTGTTACTCGAGACAGATTTGCCAAATAACTTAGTAGAACCTAACAGGGAAGACAGAGCGACACTGCCTAGCCCTAAACTGGTTTTACTTAAAAAATCCCGTCGGTCAATATGCTGATTATGTAGGAGTTTCATATGTCGATTATTCAGAAAAAATATCTGCTATATCAATTTTTAACCCTTTGATTACTTTTGATTCAATAGTGCCTTCTCCTTCAACATCCTGAAAAAGTGCGTAACCAGAGTCAGTAAGTTCGTAAATTTCTACCGTGAAGTACTTGGGGTCAACGATCCAGTATTCGGGTACTCCAGCTTTTTCGTAAACCTCCTTTTTGTGTACCCTGTCACGCACCACTGAGCCGGGGGATACAATTTCTACCATTAAATCAGGTACTCCCATAACTCCCTTCTGCTGGATAATTTCTTGGTTCTTGGTAGATACAAATAGTAGATCAGGTTGGGGAGCACTGTATTCATCCAAAAAGACGCTGATGGGGGCGTATAGCACCCGGCCTAGTTTTTTCTGTTTGACATAGCCACCCATAATAAGATGGAGGTTGGCAGATGCTATCTGATGTTTAGATTCAGGTGCGGAGTATTTCACAATTTCACCATTCAGTAATTCGTAGGTATAGTTATCGTCATCTGGTATTTCCATATCCAGAAACTCCTGATATGTGACTCGTCCAACTGTTTTAGTAGATGCCATATTTACGGTTTTTTCTTAGTTGCAATCTTTGGTCGGGCGGTTTCATCATAGATAGTTTCATCGCCTTTTACCAATTTTATGATATGCTGCTTTCTACCGAATGGATCGAGGGGTGTCCAATGGTCAGCGTGAAAGATTGTAACCTGTTTGTGGGTTAGCATCTTTTGCAGTTCACCTATATTTAGCCCACTCAATGCCCCTCGGTTGATGTAATAATCAGTTTTATCATCTTTCAAAGTTAAGGATACATCTCCCAGCCCATCTGCTTCTTTGATGGATAACAACTGACCTGATACCTTGCGCGAATCGTCTAAGTCTACGTTAATAGGACGAAGAGCCAGCAGCATGAAGCTGAAAAAAGCTGCTGATATAATGATTAGTACTTTTAATTTTGTATTCATAGTAAAGTGGTTTTTCATTTACCTTTTATACACCGCTTCATCATAATTTACCAACGTGTTCGCTACCATGGTCAATGCAGCTAACTGATCCTTAGGAATGGATGAATCGCGAGGGTACTCTCCAACTTGCAGTAAGCTATCTGCACTGGCAACTTCTTCCTCGAATACTGCCTTCTCTTCCTGATACAATCGCTTTAGCAGCGCTAGCTCTCTCGAATCTGGCTCTCGGCTGGTTAGGGTTTTGAAACCAAAGCGTATTTGATCGTCCAGACTCTCTCCGCCTTCGGTAACCATTCGCTCCGCCAGCATTCGGGCGGCTTCTACGTACTGTGGGTCGTTGAGTAGCACGAGTGCTTGCAGAGGTGTATTAGTTTTCTGCCGCTTCACAGTACAGAGGTACTTATCAGCCGCATCGAAACTAATCATGGAGGGCGGCGGCGAGCTCCGCTTCCAGATGGTATACAGTCCGCGACGGTACAAATCTGACCCGGTATCCTGCACGTACTCAGTGACGTTACGGGTAGCCAGCTCCTTCCATAATCCGGGCGGTTGGTAGGGCTTCACACTAGGACCACCAATAGAATCGTTTAGTAAGCCACTAGCAGCCAGAGCATTATCCCGGATCATCTCAGCAGGCATACGGTAGCTGGGGCCCCGGGCGAGCCATACGTTGGCCTTATCTTTTTCTAGAAGCTCAGGTGAGGCGATTGATGACTGCTGATAAGTGGCGGAAGTAACTAATAACCGTACTAACGCTTTTACATCCCAGCCCGACTCGCGAAACTGGATGGCTAGCCAATCCAACAGCTCAGGGTGCGAAGGTAGTTCTCCTTGATTACCGAAGTCATTGGAAGTGTTCACTAGCCCGCGTCCGAACAGCATTTGCCAGTAGCGATTCACCGCCACTCGGGCAGTAAGTGGATTGTCTTCGTGCGTGAGCCATTTGGCTAACCCTAACCGATTAGTCGGTAAGTCTTCCGGAAATTCCATAACTGAAGCAGGAGTAGCCGGATTCACCCGCTTGGTAGGGGCATCATAAGCACCGCGGTCAAGTACGAAAGTCGGACGAGGCTCGTCTAATTCTTTCATCACCATAACTTCGGGTAGCACACTGAGAATATCGTTCTCTTTGCCCCGTAAGTCGGTGAGTTTGGCTAGCGTAGTTTGATAAGGTTGATCGTAGTTTTGTAAATAATAATCCAACAGAGGCTGCTGATCTGCTGACTCCAGGAACTTTACAATCGGCTGAGGTTCACCGTACAGTTCAGCTACGCCTACCGCACTCAACTTTTGCCCAAATACCTGAAATTCATCCACTTCAACATCCTCAATAGTTTCATCGTGCAGTTTGCCAATTCGCAGATTGCCCATGCCCCCCCAACTTTCTTGATCTTTACCGTAGGTGATTATGCTACGCTTAAGATGATCGGTGATAATTCGGTGGCGCATTGGCTGACCGTTCAGATACACGGTGAGACCGCTCGCCCGGCTCGAGCCATCGTAGACCATTACCAAGTGGCACCACTCATCGACCGGGAGCTTATCTTCCGTATGAATCTCAATACTGTTAGCGGGCGCGGTATGATTTAGGCTAACCGAAAGGGTGCGGTCAGGGCGTAGCCAGAAGACGTAGCCTCGGTTGCCATTGAACAAACCACCCGAGCGGGTGAAGACCGGCCCCTCAATACTATCCTTCAGTGCTTTGTACCATAAGCTGATTGAGAATGGCTCATTGCGTTCAAAGTAACCAATCTCTTTTCCCATATCGACGTAGCTGTCTCCCACCAGCCGCAGTGCTTTCCCAAACTTACCTTCTACAATCTCCGGTTCTTTATCCTGTTGGCTCACTACCATGGTAGCGGGTTGCCGGGGGGCGGCCAGATTGCGAAACTTATTATCTACCGGATTGTCCAGCGGATAGTGCCCAATTCGACTGGCAAAACGTACCTGATGATCGTTAGGGTTTTCTTTAACTTTATCGAGCCACTGGGCAAAGCGTTGCTGGTAATCGACCTGTTCATATTCAGTCTTTTCTTCTTGTTCCTGAATCTTTGCTTCTAGAAAAGAGAGTTGTTCCTTAGCTTCATCATCGGTCAAAATTACGGTGGGACTGGCTTCGCCCATGTAGGGGATTTGCCCAGTTTCATTAATGCTGTTGAAGAAAGCGAAGAGTGAAAAATAGTCTTGTTGCGAGATAGGGTCGTACTTATGATCATGGCAGCGGGCGCACTCTACGGTCAATCCTAAGAATGCCGTCCCCAGCGTATTCGCCCGGTCAGCTACGTACTCTACCCGGTATTCTTCCGACACAATGCCACCCTCCTGACTTTGCAGGTGATTGCGATTGAAGCCACTCGCTAGTTTCTGCTCCTGGGTAGCATCCGGCAACATATCTCCCGCTAGTTGCCAGGTAACGAACTGGTCGTAGGGCATATTCTGGTTGAACGCCTCAATCACCCAATCGCGCCAGGGCCACATGTTCCGCATCCCGTCGTCCTGGTAACCGTGAGAATCCGCGTAGCGGGCTACGTCCAGCCATTCAGTGGCCATACGCTCCCCGTAGTGGGACGATTGCAGCAGTCGGTCGACTAACTTCTCGTAAGCATCAGCGGAAGTATCCGCCAGGAATGCATCTACTTCCTCAATGGTAGGCGGCAACCCAGTCAGATCAAAAGTAACCCGGCGAATAAGTCTTTCTTTAGTAGCTTGCTCACTGGGGGTAAAGCCTTTCTCTTCCAGTTTGGCCAGCACAAAATGATCGATATCATTATTCGTCCAATCTTCTTGCTGTACTTCCGGTAGTTCAGGCTTTTTCGGTTTGATAAATGACCAGTGGGGCTCATATTCCGCACCTTCCTCTACCCAGCGAGTAAGTACCGCTTTTTCGTATTCCGTTAAAGTAAGATTTGACTCCGGCGGGGGCATAACTGTTTCAGGGTCATCGGTAAAGATCCGATCTACTAAGCCGCTCTGGTGAGGTTTACCCGGTACAATGGCGTGCTCACCGCTCTCTAGTTTAGCGAAAGCTAAAGTTGGATCACTCAGACTTAACCCAGCCTCAATAGCCGCCTTATCCGGACCGTGACAAGCAAAGCAGCGGTCAGACAAGATTGGCTTTACGTGGAGGTTGTAACTGATCTGTTCGGGCAACTGGTTGGTAACTTCTGAGTCAATATTTCCACTTTGCTGGCAGCCCCAAAATAGGGAAAGCACTAAAAAAGTTAGTAAGCCTCGAGTCATAGGAAAAAGTTGTTGCATTGGCCGTAATTTACAATATTAACTCCAAACGTATTTTATCAACCTGATTGAGGAATTATTAGTTTCCGGGGCTTATACCCCATTTTCCCCGTAAATTCGGAAATTAACCAACTAGAATTATTATCTTAGAGATACTTGTTTGCTCATCAATCAACCAACCTAAGTTCTTGATGAAGGGAAAGGATCTACTCACTGGATTGACCGGAGTCATTCTGATTCCACTAGCAATTCTTCTGTGGCAGAATAGAAGCGAGGAGGTCAGTTACAACCAGCACATCCGCCCAATTATTAACAGCAAATGCATCGGCTGCCACGGGGGAGTGAAAAAGTCAGCGGGGGTGAGTTTTCTCTTTCGCGAGGAAGCATTGGATACGGCCGAGTCCGGTATTCCGGCCATTGTACCTGGTGATGCCCGAGGCAGTGGGATGTACCAACGCATTATCCACCACGACCCCGAGTACCGAATGCCTTCTGATGGCGAACCACTGAGCGAAGAAGAAATTGAGCTGATTGGTCGCTGGATTGACCAAGGGGCCGAGTGGGAAGATCACTGGGCGTATATTCCCCCTGAAACAACTATTATCCCTCCCGATACAGAAATTGGCACTGTCTATAATGACATTGACCGTTTTGTTCAGGCAAGATTAGAAGAGAAGAACTTAAGCCCGGCTCCTGAAGCTGAAAAAGAGGTTTTGCTACGGAGGCTATACCTCGATTTAACCGGGTTACCCCCCACCCCCAAAGAAGCTAGCATTTTTTTAGATGATGCTAGCGAAGATACTTACGAGAAACTAGTAGATCATTTACTATCTTCCCCTCATTTCGGTGAACGCTGGGCGGCGATGTGGCTCGATCTGGCCCGTTACGCCGATACCAAAGGCTATGAGAAGGATTTGAACCGCTCTATCTGGAAGTACCGCGACTGGGTCATTAACGCCTTCAATCAAGATATGCCCTTCGATCAGTTTACGATTGAGCAACTGGCGGGCGACCTGTTGCCTGACCCGACCCAAGACCAATTGATGGCAACCGCCTTCCACCGTAATACGATGGCCAACGACGAAGGGGGTACGGACGATGAAGAGTTTCGGGTGGCCGCCGTAGTAGAGCGGGTGGGCACTACTTTTGAAGTTTGGCAAGGCACGACTATGGCTTGCGTGCAGTGCCACAGTCACCCGTACGACCCGTTTCTGCACCGAGAGTTCTACCAGTTTATGGCCTTCTTTAACAATACGGTAGATCGCGACATCTACAACGAGCAGCCCAAGCTCTTTACTTACGAGGGTAAAAATGCCGAGGAAGTACAAACCACATTGAACTGGATTGAAGACTATCTTCAACGCGAAAACGCTGCGCTAGAAGTCGAAGGAAAATTTCTGCATGAGAAGAAAGAGAAGTTGTTGTATCAACTCGGTCACCGAAAGGTAGAAGCTGAAGAATACCAAGCCTCTAGTAAGCTAATCGAGCTCCTGGTTCCCCATCAGGATATTGTCTGGCAGATTCAGGATGGTTCCTGGATTATGTTTGAGAATGTGGACTTGGACAAAGTAGAGAAAATCTCCTTTCACTGCGCTACGGCTATTTCGGGTGGTTTTATTGAAGTACGGTTAGATTCTGCCAACGGTCCGAAGATTGGCCAGACTGAAGTAACCACAACTGGAAAATGGCAACGCTGGTCTATGAGCAGGCCGGATGCTAACGGTTGGAAGGATTTTACCACGGCTATCACTCCGGTAACTGGAAAACGTGATGTCTACTATGTCTTCCGAAAGAACCAAGATTTACAGCAGCACCTATTTCACCTCGACTGGGTATACTACCACGAAAGAAACTCGCCGAAGCAACAGTACGGAGGAGAGCTTAAGCAACAACTAGAGAAACTAGCGTCTATTCAGCCAGTGACTACCCCGATTATGCAGGATTTACCCTCCGACAAGAGCCGTACTACTCAGGTGTTTGAACGGGGCAGTTGGCTGACGCTAGGGGAAGAAGTAACGGCCGATGTACCAAATACCTTGGGTAGTATACCCAATGATTTTCCCGCCAATCGGTTGGGTATGGCGCACTGGCTAGTAGACGAAGACAATCCACTGACCGCCCGAGTAGCCGTCAACCACTTCTGGAAGGAGCTCTTCGGAACCGGCATTATCGAGACGATGGAGGAGTTTGGTTCTCAGGGGGCGCCGCCCTCTCATGAGGGGCTGCTCGACTGGCTAGCAGTACAGTTTATGAACGAACATCAGTGGAGTATTAAGAGCCTACTCAAGCAAATAGTCATGTCCGCTACCTATCGCCAAAGTTCGCAGGCTACCCCCGAAAAGATTGAGAAAGACCCGCGCAATCGCTTGCTCTCCCGGGGGCCGCGTGTGCGGCTTTCGGCGGAGCAGATTCGCGACCAAGTGCTCGCGGTAAGTGGTTTGCTTAACCGGAAGATGTTAGGCCCCAGCATAAAAGTAGCGCGGCCCGACGCCAACCGTAGTATCTGGAGTAACTGGATCGCTGATACCACTTCGGAACAGTACCGACGTTCGCTGTATATTTTTACCAAACGAATCAGTCCACACCCGATGCTTACGACCTTTGACGGAACCGGACGCAACGTCTGTATTTCCCGCCGGATTCGTACGAACACTCCGCTGCAAGCGCTAACCTTACTGAATGATTCTACCTTCTACGTAGCCGCCCAACAGCTAGCCCAGACGATGATTGAAGCCCATCCTACCGATGTGAAAGAGGGCTTAAAACAAGGTTACGAACAAGTTATGCTGCGCTCTCCCGGTACTGAAAAACTAGAGGTGCTACTCGCTTTATATGAGGATGCGCTCGATCACTACCAGCAGAAGACATTAGTACAAAAAGCGGCCTTCACCCGAGACGATCCGGTTCGACTGAAAGCATTGACTCTGGTGGCTAACACCATGTTGAATATGGATGAGTTTGTGACCAAAAACTAAGCCAATGACGAATATCGCGACCGAAGCCCAACACCGTATTGCCAGTTACAATACCCGCCGACACTTCTTGCAAAAGTGTATGTCTGGCTTGGGTGCCGTCGCCCTTCAGTCCCTGGTAGGCTGTGGCGATTCTACTAGCGGCAAGAAAAATACGCTGAATGCCATTGATACTCCCGGCAGCTTGAATTCCCACTTTCCGGGTAAGGCGAAGAATGTTATCTTTTTACACATGGCGGGAGCACCTTCACAATTAGAGCTATTTGACTACAAACCAGTGCTCAACCAGTTAGACGGTAAAGACTGTCCTCAATCGCTACTAGAAGGAAAGAAGTTTGCCTTTATTCAGGGGGTTCCGCAGATGCTAGGCACTCAGGCAACGTTTCAACAGCACGGGCAGTCGGGAGCTTACGTATCGGATTATTTGCCGCATTTTTCAAAGATGGTGGATGAGGTAGCCTTTCTAAAAGCGGTGCATACCGATGAGTTTAATCACGCCCCCGCCCAACTGTTCATGTATACCGGATCGCCCCGCTTGGGTCGGCCCAGTATGGGCTCGTGGATCACCTACGGCCTAGGTTCCGATAATCAGAATCTGCCCGGCTTTGTGGTGCTAGTCTCTGGTTCTGAGCCAAGTGCGGGTAAAAGTGCGTGGGGAAGTGGCTTTTTACCTACGGTTTATCAAGGAGTACAATGCCGCTCCAAGGGTGATCCGGTGCTCTACATTTCTAATCCTGATGAGGTTGATCCCTACCTGCGTAAACGTTCTATCGACGCTATCAATGCAATCAATGAGCAGGAGTATCAGGAAGCCCACGACCCCGAAATACTGACCCGCATCTCTCAGTACGAACTCGCTTACCGAATGCAAACGGCTGTACCGGAGGTGATGAATATTAACAGCGAACCGGAATACATTCACCAGATGTACGGCACTGAGCCAGGCAAAGCCTCATTTGCTAATAACTGCTTGCTCGCCCGACGCTTAGTAGAAAACGGAGTGCGTTTTGTGCAGCTCTTTGACCGCCGCTGGGACACCCACGGAACCAGCCCCGGTAGTGGCGTAGACAGTGGTCTTAAGAATGCCTGCAAATATATTGACAAGCCTATGAGTGCCCTGCTACTCGATTTGAAACAGCGCGGACTGCTGGACGAAACGCTAGTGGTTTGGGGCGGAGAGTTCGGCCGCACCCCCATGATGGAAGCCCGCTCGGGTGCTGACTTTAAAGGGCGCGACCACCACGGTGATGCCTTTACCATGTGGATGGCAGGGGGTGGCATTAAAAAAGGTTTTACCCACGGCGAAACTGATGAGATTGGGTTCTCAGGAATCAGCGGACGAGTACATATCCACGATCTACAAGCCACTATTCTGCACCAACTCGGCCTCGACCACGAGAAGCTAACGTACCAATTTCAGGGCCGTGATTTCCGCCTCACCGATGTACACGGTAAGGTGGTGAAGGAGATTATTGCCTAGTGCCATACAAACTATACTAAAGTTCAGTGTCATTGCCGGGATAGTAAGGAAAGCGAAAAGGGGGAAAAGGAATAGCGAAGCGTGCTCGTGGGGTAGCCACCTTAAAGCCAGGCAGGGAATCAGCTGACAAACAACTGTGATTGGGAAAGCAAGTGGACTGGCTTAAGCTCTCGTTAAGAACGAGTAGCACGGTCAGCAAACGCCAGATTTTTGATTTTATTGCCTGTTTTTTCGCTGACGGATAGTTGCTCCTGATCGTCGGGAAAGTGGAAAAACACTACACCGTTTACCATTCGGTAAAGCAGCATAGGTTTTCTGTCTTGATCTTCCCAACTTAACGACACAGAACTTCCGCTATCAGCCATACTACGCTATCGCTTCGTACAGCTCATAGCTTTATCGTTAGTAACCATTTAAGAAATGAGGAATTTTAATATCATAGGTAGACCAGATGGACTTGGTAATAGAATTGAAGAAGTTATCTTAGTCCACGCATATTGTTCCAAAAAAAATCAAAAAGCAAATTATATTTGGCAAAATAAGCATAAGCAAAGAACATACAGTGTTAAATTTACTTGTAAGAATTTAAAAATATCAGATACGATTGAAATAGATATTCCTTTCAAGAAAACCTCTGACTTACAGTTAAATATAGGTCAGGACGAGATCTTAAAATTTGCAAAAGATATTGTTCCAAGTTTTAATATTCGATTTGAGAGTGATATTAAACCAATTGGGATTCATATTAGGGGAACAGACAGAATTTTAAATAATGGTCATCCTCATTTTATGAAAGACAGAAAGGAGCTTTTTTCCTATTTATCAAAGACTCTTGAGTTAGTAAATAGTATACGTCCAAAGTATTTATTCATATGCTCAGATGATGATAAGATACGTAAAATATTTATTGATAATTTGGATAGTAAAATAGTAATTGTTGAACCAGTTTATGATAAAGACGTAAGTGCAGAGTATATCGATTTTTTTGCACTCACACTATGTGAAAAAACAGTTATGTGTTCTAAATTTTCTTCGTTTGCAATTACTGCCTCTTTGATTGCAAACTCACCTATAGTCACTTTTTCTTATGATGAAGACGTAGCGCGAAGATACCAGGCTCTATTCCAATACCAACCTAATATCTCGTATAATAAAGACCTTTATTCATTGTACTCTTCTACAATTTCAGATAAATTGAAGGCTGTTAAGCAACGTTTACTAACAATGTGTAAAAATGCATTAAAACGCATTTTACACTAACCGTTATGCCGCATCGAGAAAAGGAATTTTGAATTGAAAAAGTAAAACAGATTACTTATCTTTTGCGTTAGTAACGTGAAAGATAAGCATGATAATTTCCTTTGGTTCAAAGCAAACCGAAAAGGTATGGAATGGCGAAAGAGTGCCGAAATGGCCAATTGAGATTCAAAGAATCGGTAGACGTAAACTTAGAATGCTGCACAACTCTCAAAGTACTGCCGATCTGAGAATACCACCATCTAACAGGCTGGAAAAATTGTCGGGAAACTTAAGTGATTATTACAGCATCAGAATCAATGACCAGTGGAGAAGTATCTTTCAATGGGATAAGGGACAGGCATCAGAAGTAGAAATAATTGATTATCATTAGTCATGGAACATTTACCAAACATTCATCCGGGAGAAGTGCTACAAGAAGAATTCTTAATTCCTTTTGATATCTCGGCTTATAGATTATCCAAAGATATAGGAATTCCTCAGACAAGAGTTAGTGAAATCATTAAAGGTCGCAGGAGAATTACTGCTGACACTGCTCTGAGGTTAAGCTACTACTTTGGAGTGAGTGCTAAATTCTGGTTAGGATTACAAGATGACTATGATCTTGAAGAGGAAGCAAAAGTGAAGAAATCAGAATTAGAACGTATCAAGAAGTATGAAAATGACGAGGCATAACATCGCATAAGCACTATGCTGGCCATTGGGCGTCATTAAATAAGAACAATGAAATATGGTCTAATTATTCTAATTGCTCTTTCGTTACTATCGTGTAGTAAGCAGCCCCTTCCAGATAATAAAATCTTGATTGAAATCGATCAAAACAATAAAATCAGAATTGCAGGAAAATTGGTATTAATAGACGATTTGAATAAAGAGCTGGCGAGTCAAATTGAAGAAATGGAAAAGGGAGGCATATCACGAGAAGAAATAATTACAAAGTTGATAGTGGATGAAAATGCAAAAATGGGAGTTGTATCAACCTTGCAACAAACAATGCGAGAACTCAATTTGCGAAAAGTAGAATACACCCCCAGGAAGAATACCAATACTGTTAACTCTTGAAATTTAAAACGAACACCCAATGCTGGCGCAGCATAAAGAGAATGTAATAGCAGCGATAATATCTCGCATTATTGCTAAATTTATGGAATGGTACCTAATCAGCAATACGTTGACATAGAGATTGACAAACTGACAAACTCTATTGAGAATATCCGAACCAGGGATAGCTTTCCAACGGATATTCTGATAGTAGAAAACAGTGATTTGAAGGGAATTACCAAAAAAGCAGGGTGGTCATTTAACTGGAAAGCCGAATTTAAGCAGCCTGATCGGGATGTTTACAAGTTGACAATTGTTAACAACCTGTCAGTGATTCAGGGATTAGTCAGTTTGACGGAAAGAGACGATCACGTCTATATGCATTTGATCGAGAGTACCCCATTCAACAAGGGAAAGGATAAGGTTTATAGCGGTGTTCCGGGTAATCTAGTAGCTTTTGCTGCCAAATTATCTTTCCACCGAGGATTTGAAGGGTATATCTCCTTCTTGGCCAAGACAACATTGGTAGATCGTTATGTCAAAACATTAGGAGCTTCGCACGTTGGAGGAAATTTAATGGTTATAAACACGACTGCATCACTAAAATTGATTGACAAATACTTTAAGAGCAAATAACCATGAAGCAAGTACATGAACTAGAAGACATTGATTTTTACGTTGACCCGCGACCTCTAACTGCTGAGGAAAAAAATAGAATTAGCGAGTATATCAAGAAAGATAAAAAAGAAAGAAACGAACCGGGCCACGGCGGCGCCCAACAAAGGCTAAAAGCAAGCGGGTAAAAAATGCAAAGAAGGGACGCAAGAGTCAACAACCGACTTAGCAATAAGTGGAAACATGTGTTTCTAAACACCCGCCAGCTTTTAGCTAGATCGCTATGCGCAATGTCCTTCGGGACACTGCGCATAGCCAAAACGTTAGCGGTAATGCAAAACAACTGTCCCGCGACATCAAATTAAGTACCAGAAAATAATTTTGTCACACTTCACACTTTCTGTTGTTTCATAATTAAGCCTTCCAAAAACAAGGCCTAAATAAATGAAACAATATGAATAGACTTGTAAAAGGGATAACCTATTCCTATAACAGAAACATCGGTTGGCAAGACAGAACTATCAGAACGGTTGTGGGTATCCTCGCAGTTGTCGGAGCGATTCACTTTTTCAAAATCAATTTATTGGCATCGATTTTACTCGGAGTTTTGGCAGTTGCCCAGTTCGGCACAGTCCTTTCCGCAAGATGCATTCTTTGTTACTTCGCTGGCAAATGCACTATTGACACCAAAGAGAAACAATCGCTTCAGGCAAAAAACATTCCTTACGAAAACGATTAAAATTAAGATCATGAAAAGAACTATTGAAACTTCTCACAAATTGAACGCAAATCCTGAAAAAGTTTGGGAACAAATCAGCAAAGCATCGGGAGTGAATGAATGGCTTCCTATCGTTACTTCTTGCAGTTTGCATGGCAACAAGAGAGTTTGCACGACAGAACAAGGCGATTTGAAAGAAACCATTTTGAAAATCGATAACAAAAGCAAGGTTTTTAAATATGCAATCAATGAACAGCCATTGCTTCCCGTGCAAAACGTAGTAGGAACTATGAGAGTTATCTCGCAAGATGAAAGCACAGAACTTTTGTGGAATATGGATTTTGAAATTGAAGATGAGAGCAATTTACCAATGATACAGCAAGCTGTTGAAGACCTGTACAAGGCAGGCGCAAGTGGACTTGAAACTATATCGCAAGGAAAATAAGCTTGTGCATGGCCTATTTTTGATTACCATATTTATCAACTATAGCTGTAAGGCTCAAAACGAAATGAAACAATTAGAATTTTCAAAGTCTTTTGTATCGGATTCCTCTGCCTACCAAATGAACATTCAATCGGCAGGCGTTGCAACAATACCTATTGCAACGCTTTCTGATGAGAAGAAGTTATACATTGAGTTTGCCTATCATTCTGAAGGCGAAGACAGGAATGGTAAAATGACACTTTTGCTCAATAACAAAACCGGGAGGTTTGAAGGCAACTGGAAAACGGTTGCTGATAACGGAGATGTTTATCAAGGAAAGCTCTATTTCGTATTTGGAGAAGACGATCAGGCCAAGAGGTTCTACCGATTTAAAGGAGCCAATTATAGAATAATGATATTAAAGAAATGAAAAGGGCCAATCCATTCAGAGCATCAAATTATTCAGACCAACAAGATTTGGACCTGATTGACTTGGCCATCAATGGAAAAAAGGATGGTTTGAACCAACTGGTTGAGAGACATCGCCCATATATCTACAACGTTGCATTGAAAATGACCAATAATGTGGCTGATGCCGAAGATATTGCCCAAGAAGTGCTAATAAAAGTTGTAACCAATCTATCAAAGTATGACAGGGAAAAGGGCAAATTCAGGACTTGGCTCTATCGCATCACGTTCAATCACCTCTTAAATATCAAAAAGCAGAAGTACGAAAAACTGGTAAGCGGTTTTGATGAATTTTTCGAGTATATCGAAGAAACGCCAGAAATTCCATTGACGCCTATGGAAGAAAAGCAAATGCAGAAAGAAATTGAAGAAAGTAAAATTTCCTGTATGTCAGGTATGTTGATGTGCCTTGACAGAAAGCAACGTCTGATTTATATCGTTGGCGAGCTCTTTGAGATAGACCACAAGCTGGGTAGCGAGATATTTGAAACAAGCCCTGCTAATTTCAGGCAAAAATTGACAAGAGCAAGAAAAGACCTCTACAACTGGATGCACAACAAATGCGGACTTGTGAACAAAGATAACCCTTGCAGATGCCCGAAAAAGACAAAGGGTTTTATCAAAAATGGTTGGATAAATCCAGATGATATGAAATGGAATAGTGATTACAAAAAACGCATTAAATCATTTTCTACGGATAAATTGAAAGAAACTTTACTGACCGTAGATGAAATTTACGCCAGACTTTACAAAGAACATCCGTTCAAAATATCAAAAAATATAGAGGACATAGTGGAAAAAATCCTACACAATGATAAGCTGAATTCTACCTTTGATTTAAGCTAATGCGCGGAAAGCACTACCGCTAACAATGTATAAATGCAATAGCGGTTTAGGTTTCTACCTGAACCGATTTTGTTTTTATTTGAGTATCTTGTTCAACCGAAAAGCAATTGCATAAAACCCACTACAGCGCTTATACGAGACCCGTTAGGCGGCATATAGATGGAGCAATCTGGAAGAAGAATTCTTCGTATTTTGGTAAAAAGATGAACTATGGTAACCAAAGATCAAGTAATTAATTCAAGTTGCTACCTATGAAAAGAAGTGTTATCGTATGGGATAAGATTGTATTTTTGAGGTTCTCACACTTCAAAACACTTATTCTTATGCTCAACGATAACACCATTGCAATATATGTGATTTTAGATGATAT
>JBCCTI010000104.1:0-19399 GCA_039198955.1 Bacteroidota bacterium
AGTATCCAGATATTACAAAGAAAATCATTGAATAATGCATCGTTGTGTAGTGCAATTCCTGTATGAAAGTAAATAATTGCCTTAATTAACTACGCAGTTTATAAAAAAATTACTTATTGTTATACTTTACACACTTAACGCCCACTTTTGAATAAAGATGCCATAAATTATTGGGGTGTTGAACAAACATAATTAAATCAGTATGAAAGCTCCAGAGGTTACCAAAGGTGGTGAAATTTATCAGAGGGTACCACGTCCAATCAGTCATTCTTAGTAAACATGAGCTCCTTACAAGAGTATGATGAATAATAGAGCGCACTACGCCCCCCTCGCATTTCTTTTAATCTTATTATCGGCATCGGAGAGTATCGGACAAAAGATTATTGTAGAACCTTACTTGCAAGATGCAACTCCTCACAGTATTCACATTATGTGGGAAACTACGGAAGGAGGTACCTACCAAGTACAGTGGGGCACGACCGAAACATTAGCCAATCAATCCGAAAGAGTCTTTTCCATTATCAACGAACGCCCATCGCAAATACACCGAGTCAAGCTGGACAGCCTATCACCTTCTACTACTTACTACTACCGGGTAATGACCGGCCAAACTGAGTCAGCGATCTACCATTTCACTACACCACCACTACCTAATGAAGAAAGAACCTTCCAACTGGTGGCTTTGAGTGACATGCAGCGAGACGACGAGCACCCTAACAAATTTAAAGAGATTGTTGAGGAAGGGGTGCTAGCTTACCTAGCCCAAGAAAATAATAAGGATGATATGTTTCAGAAACTGGGAATGGTCATCATCCCGGGCGATTTGACCAAAGACGGATTAGTATATACTGATTGGACCAATGACTTTTTCGGTCAGTCAAAAAAGCTATTGCCCTACGTTCCGGTCTATCCGGTTTTAGGCAATCACGAAAATAACAGTGATTTCTACTTCAATTATTTTCACTTGCCCGACAATGGCACTCCCGGATACCTCGAGCACTGGTACTACAAGGATTACGGAAATGTTAGAATCATTGGGCTCAACTCGAACGATAACTACCAAATCCAAGAGCAGCTCGACTGGCTGGAGGAGGTACTAGAAGATGCTGAGCGCAATAATGATATCGATTTTGTATTTGCCCAGTTACACCATCCTTACAAATCTGAATTATGGATTGATGGCGAGCGGGATTATACTGGGGATGTGATTTTCCAACTAGAATCATTCTCAGCCCGATCCGGTAAGCCCTCCATCCATTTTTACGGTCATACCCACGGCTATTCCCGAGGCCAATCGAGAGATCATACTCACTTGTGGGTTAATGTGGCTACGGCCGGAGGCAAGATTGACGGGTGGGGAGAATATGCCCAAACCAATTACGATGAGTTTTCAGTAAGCCAGAGTGATTATGGATTTGTAGTAATGGAGGTTGCGGGTGGTGAAGATCCAAAGTTTAAATTAGTTCGGTTGAGCCGGGGCGATGTTGTTAATCCGAAGGACAATGAAGTAAGTGATGTTGTAGAGGTGAAGAGGTATAGTATCAAGCCCGATACTCCCCAATGTATTTCTCCTGTCAATGAAACAACCGTGAATATGGATGACGTACTATTAACCGCTTCTAAGTTTAATATCACCGACGGTAGTAAACACGGCGAAACCCAGTGGCAAGTAGCTCGAACTGATAATTTTGCTAATCCTGATGTTGACATCTGGAAGAACCACCAAGACTGGTACGGTAACCGAGATTTAAATGAGGGAATTGACTTAACCCAACAACAAATTACTTCTCTGGAGGAAAAAACAACCTACTACTGGCGGGTGCGCTACCGAACCAAAGGGTTAGCTTGGAGTGAATGGTCAACGTCGCAAAAATTTGTTACTAGGTAATCAAGATTTACCAATCATTCTTCATAGACCTCCGCTTCCTCGAAGATATAATTGCAATAATTGATATCATCTTGGTTAAGCCGTAATTTACCTAGAATAGTTACCGTCTGATCCATTTGGAACTTCGGATGACCGGGTTTAAGCATTAACTCCACAATGGATTCTGGGCCCGCAGCACCGCAGAAGAAGCAAGCGGCAAAAGGATTGCGGGAGAGAATGTAAATATTCTCTTCCGGAGCAACCGGCAGCATGTAGCCTTGCAGATATACCTCCTTACCCTCCAGGTCTTTCACTGTCGCTCCAAATTCAGGATAGAAGAGGTACTCATCCACCTCTTCAAAATATTTTCGGGAGAATTTTACATCCGTTAGGGTTAGCCAGGTAATTTCGGTTTGCGTCCATCCCGGAGTGGTGATAAATAGCAAGAATATAATGATCACTCTAAGCATTGGCTAATGTTTTGGAAATATTGATACGAAATACACGAACCGCCGGGAGCAGGGAAGCTAGCAGCCCAATGGATAATGCACTCGCTAGTAGCCACCATTCTTCAGCTAGCCAGCCCCATCCCGAAAAGGAATAGTGATAGCTCGCTTCCATCAAATTGGACACAAGCCATAGCCCCACGCGACTCACCAGAATGCCTAGCAAAAAGCCTACCAAGGTTAACAACAAGCCTTCCTGAACTACCAGCCCCACTAACTGCCAACGGCTGGCCCCGTAGGTTCGCATCAAAGCCATTTCATACTGCCGGTCTTTCAGCGCGTTATACAGACTAATGAAAACGCTCAGCCCCGATACCACCATAATTATCAGCGCAATGGTGGTGAGCGTATCCACTCCAACTCCCATCAAGTTGAACAGTCGGCTGATCTCATAAGCCGGTACCGCAGCCTGCATATTGGTATCTTCGTTCACCCTGCGAGGAAGCTGTACCATCCCCATTGGGCTTCGGAACTTAACCAGCATGGCAGTAATTTCCTGCTCTTCTTCCTGTTCATGATGTTCTTCACCTTCCTCGTGCCCATGCTCTTCGTCTTCTTGATGTTCGTGCTCTCCATTGTGTTCGTCATGCTCTTCCCCCTCCTCATGATCATGTTTTTCTTCACGAGCGGGGCTTTCATTTCCAACTGGCGTTGTAGATGCTTCCTCTCCTCCGTGATTATGGACTTCCCAAACACTTTCAGTAGGGGTGAGAATAAGTTGATCCAGCACCGAATTAGAGTAGTCAAATACTCCCACCACCTCATACGCATGGTCACCGTGCGCTTCTCCACCCTCAGTTAATCCGTGCGATCCAACAAAAGTATCACCAATCTTTAGGTTCAGTAGGTTGGCTACCGTGGCTCCCACGGTTACTTCAAAGGAGGATTGCCAGAGGCGACCCTCAGCGACAGTAGCATTGTAAAGTTCAGGATACTGGTGATCGGTACCCACAATCCGGTAGCCCTGATAACTATCCCCGTAGGATAGGGGAATGCCGGAGGCGACTAGCCGATTTTTTTGAAACCGTTCCGCCTCAGGTAAAGCAATGTTACCCGTGGGAGCGTCGATATGGTATACCGCCGAGAGGATCAATTGCAGCGGACTGCCTTTAGCTCCTACTACCATGTCAATGCCCCGCACATTGTTTTCCATCTGTTCCTGAATATGGCGGTTCACCTGCAATAGCAAAGCAATCATGCCTACCCCTAGTGTCAGCAGTATTAAACTCAGCGTGGTGCTGAGCGGACGGCTGGTCATGTTTCGCAAGCTTAAACGAAAAATATTCATAATGTCAGGGTGTTTGAAAACTGCGCTTTCAGTCGTTGGTCGTGGGTGATAATGATTAGTTGTGCCTCAGTAGCAGTAGCCTGTTCTTGCAACAAGCGGGCTACCCGATGGGCATTTTTATCGTCCAGACTAGAGGTGGGTTCATCAGCTAGGATAAGTTGGGGGCGGTTGACTACCGCCAGCGCAATGGCCGCCCGCTGCTGCTCGCCTTGGCTGAGCCGATGGGGTTTTTCGGATAGCTTATGGCCAATTCCCAAGCCGTCCAGCACTTCCTTGATCCGCGGCTTATCCAGTGGTTTGCGAGCCAGATGTTGCACTAAGGCCAGGTTTTCCTGCAAGGAAAGAGCACGCACGAAGTGAGGCCGCTGAAACACTAAGCCAATATGGCTGCCCCGGAAACGGTCTAATTGGCTTGAGGAAAGCTCATGAAGGGTAGTACCCCTCAGCTCTACCTTGCCCGACTGAGGTGGTAATAATCCCGCCATCAGGTGCAACAAAGTGGTTTTACCGATACCGGACTCTCCCAATATCAGTAGATTTTCTCCGGCTTCCAGTTCAACATCTGGGAATTGGAAACTTACTTGTCGGTTGTAAGCAAAAGACAGTGAATGAGTCCTGAACATCAATTTTTTCCCTCGAGCCAAAAGTAGCGAGTAGAATTATCAAACGCAATCGTGTTGCACTTATTATCATATACCTTATATTTGCAATAGTGTTGCGCTAAAAGAATATGATAACTATCCTAAATCATTGGTGGCTAATCACCAAGAGAGTAATGTAAAATAGTAATAACAAACTACCTCTAATCCTAATCAAATGATACTAATCAATTCTTTCTTCAATAGTTGTAAGCCATTCGTCCTCACCCTTGGAATGGTGGCGCTAGTAGTAGCCTGTGGGGATAGCAAGAAAACGGATGAAAACTTACAACAAGCGTTCGAGCTTCATCAGGAAGCCGTAGAGATTCGTCAGATGACGGATAAGCAAATGGATGAGCTGAAAGCCAATAAGGATTCTTTGTTTGTAAGCACCTACCAGGCAGATTTGGATTCTATTAGCTACTCTTTGGAAGAATGGGATGAACAGCTGGTGGAAGTGCCCGGTTTTGAGCACGAACACGACCATGACCATGCTGAGCACGACCATGACCACGATCATGATCATGACCACAGTCATGGTGGGGAAACGAACCTCACCCCGGAGCAGCACTTGCAAGTTCAGCAGCATTTGCTGGACGAAATCAAAGCGATAGCCGAAGAAGTCAATCAAATAGAAGGATAATCTAGAAACGGAAAAGGGTGACCGGAGGACGGAAAATGGAAAACGGATCAGTAACCCAGAATTCTGCTCCAATACAAAGCCACCGTGGAACGGGTCAAGTGAATATTGACCATTAATGCCTAGCCCTAATTGAAAACATAAAGCAACAACTAACCGAATAAACAACATCATGAAAGTAGCTTACATTTTTAAAACCAACATGGCTTCTACTTTTCAGTTAGCAACCATGATTTTACCTCAGTTGGAACAAAAAACGCATGGAGTAGAGGTGGTGGGTATGTTCTTTTTTGATGATAATGCATACGTGCTAAGAAAAGGAAACGAAACCGGAGAGCGGCTTAATAAGATAGCCCAAGAAAGTGGAATGCTGGTTATGGCCTGTGACCAATGTGCGCTCCGGCGCGATTTGGCCGAGGGGGAATTTGAGCAATGTGGTACTGGCAGCGTACAACCCAAAAATATGATTGAGGTGGGGCAAGTAGGCTGTTTTCCCCAGCTCTATGGCGCATTGGCTGGTAATATGCCAAACTTGGTCATCACACTTTGAAAAAAGACGAACAAGATGAATAGTTACATAGCCATATAGCTGGAATTATTGTAAAATCTTTGACCAAAATACTAAAACATATTGCCATAGCAGGGGTGCGTATCTATCAAGCTGCTATCTCACCACTCTTTCCGTCTAGCTGTCGGCACCAACCTACTTGTTCGCAGTATATGATAGATGCGGTTAATGAGTGGGGTCCTGGCAAGGGGCTGATTCTGGGATTGAAGAGACTTTCAAGATGCCATCCTTGGGGCACCTATGGATACGATCCTGTTCCAAAAAAGAAAAGTGTACGAGAATGAGTTTGGTAGAAAATTATGCAGCCGTGGACCTGGAAGAAGGACTTCAGCTTACACCCCAGTTTGAAAAACGCGGAGGCCTATTACCGGTAGCTGTACAAGAAACAGATACTGGGCAACTTCTGATGCTGGCCTCCATCAATGAAGAAGCACTACAACAAACTATGCAAACGGGTCTGGCTACCTTTTGGAGCACTTCCCGCAACCAACTTTGGGTAAAAGGAGAAACCTCCGGGGATTTCCTGAAAATAGACAATATACTGGTTGATTGTGACCAAGATGCCTTCGTGTATCAGGTTACCCTACAGGGTGAGGGCGTATGTCATACGTATGATAAGCACGGCAAGCACCGAAAAGCCTGTTTTTACCGGAAGGTGGATACCGAGAACAATCGGACGATACCTCGCCGGACGGTGCCCCGCCGGACAGCGTTCCGCAAACTTCAATTCATTAAGAATTTACACTAGTAATGAAGATAGACGAAAAATTAATAGAAAGAAATCAACACGATCTCAATGGAGACAACCATGTCATGACCTCGGCAGATACCCCCTTAAGAGAAGATGCCTTCGTAAAATCTGATGAGGAAAAAATGGCCAACATTGAAAAACTCTTCGGTGGTATTATGGAAGAACTAGGGCTTGACCTGACTGATGACAGCCTGAGAGGCACCCCCTACCGGGTAGCCAAAATGTATGTAAAAGAAATTTTCGAGGGACTTAATCCCGAGAACAAGCCTTCAATTTCAGTATTCGATAATAAGTATCAGTACAACAAAATGCTGGTAGAGAAAGACATCACTTTCACATCTGCTTGCGAACATCATTTTTTGCCCATTGTGGGAAAGGCCCACGTTGCCTACATTTCTTCGGGTAAGGTAATAGGTCTATCCAAGATCAACCGAGTGGTAGAATATTACGGCAAAAGGCCTCAAGTGCAAGAGCGCATGACCCGCCAAATATTCAATGAACTTCAATACGCCCTGCAAACTGAGGATGTGATCGTGGTAGTGCAAGCCGAGCATCTTTGCGTTTCTACCCGGGGAGTGAATGATAAAACCAGTCTTACTACTACCCTAGAATACGGGGGGAAATTTATTGATATCGACCTTCGGAATGAATTCTACCAGCTCATCTAAATGAAATGAGTAAAAAAAGGGCCATAGGTATTTTAAAGCAGTACGGGCAACGTATTACTGACGGGCGAGTGGCACTATTAAAACTTTTGATGAAAAAACCGCAAGCTTTTGCGCTAACGGAGATTGAAAAACAATTGTCCATATCAATAGACCGGGTGACTATCTATCGTACCCTGCATACTTTTGAGTCAGTCGGTCTGCTCCAAAAAGTGATTGACTCTAAAGGCGTTGGGAGGTACATGTTTAACCAAACCAACCATCACAACATTGATACCCATCCTCACCTACGATGTAATGAGTGCGGAAAAGTAGTCTGTCTGCCTTGTTTACCCAAGGAGTATTTAGCAAGCCTAGAAAAATATGAGATTGGTGAGATGTATTTCCTTATGGAGGGTACTTGTCTTGATTGTTCAACTACCGAAAATAAAGAGTATGACGGGTGAGAAGCGTTTTAATCTAGTTGAGATGGATAATAAAACTATCTACATAAGGAGTACACTCACTGGAGAAAAAGAGCCCTTTGTCCCGCTGGTAAAAGGGAAAATAGGCATGTACGTATGTAGCCCTACGATATGAATGCTACTAATCATTCTATTGATGAATATTATGACATTGTCATAGTTGGTGCAGGTCCGGCGGGTATAGGAGTGGGTATTCTTTTGCAAAATCTGGGTATGAGCTATGTCATATTAGAAAAGTCCTCGATCGGCGCTTCATTTAAGAAGTGGCCTAAAGAAACCCGATTTATTTCCCCTTCATTCACCGGGAATTTTTTTAAAATGCCTGATTTAAATGCAGTGACACCTGATACATCTCCTGCATTTGATCTTTTGACAGAACATCCGACTGGAATAGAGTATGCACAATATCTTGAACAGGTCTCAAAGTTTTTTCAATTGGCAATAGATACTGATGTAGAGGTAAAAAGTGTAGAGGACAAAAGTGGCTGTTTCATCCTAAACACTAGCCGTGGAACGTATGGAAGTAGCTTTGTCATTTGGGCTGCTGGAGAGTATCAATTCCCTAAAACAAATTCCTTTGAGGGCGAGCATTTCTGTGCTCATTATTCTGAGATCAATTCTTTTTCTGATGTGATGGGAAAAGATAGTGTGGTGATTGGGGCCTATGAATCAGGATTTGACGCGGCCATAAATTTAGCGAAGCTGGGGAAAAACGTGACCCTGATTGACAATTCTAATTATTTGAAATTGATAGAGAGTGATTCAAGTTATTCACTCTCACCCTTTACTCGGGACAGAATGAAAGATGCTCCAGATCGTATTGATTACTTTGAGGAGACGAGGGTTGAAAAGGTCACATTTGTGAATGCTAAATACCTTGTAACAACGAATGACAACCAGACATTCATCTCAGACGATGAACCAATTAATTGCACTGGTTTTGACACTAGTCTAAAACTGGTTAAAGAATTATTTGATTTTGAGGAGGGCTATCCACTACTGACGGGTTTTGATGAATCTAAGAAAACGGAGAACTTATTCTTAGTAGGGCCCCAAGTAAAACACGGTACTGCTCTTTTTTGCTTTATCTACAAGTACCGGCAGAGGTTCGCCATCGTAGTAGAAGAAATTGCCAAGAGAAATGATATTCCTCTTAGCACTATAGAAGAGGTTCTCAAGGAATATAAACACAATAATTTTTATTTGAAAGATTTATCCTGCTGTGATGATGAATGTGTATGCTAGGATGAAGAGAACCATGGAAATATTAAATTTATTGGTGGGTTTTGAGTTAATTGCTGTAGGACTGATGTATCTAACCAAGCCTGATGTTCCGTCTGCGGCAAGTTGGTCGGTCTTTGGATGCATGTACATCGTCATGGATAAATATTCCGTTCTCGAGAACATGTCAAAAAAACGTCAGCTTATTGAAGGTATCAAATACAGTTTGGCATGGCTTGGGTTCATCATCAGTACCGCTTTCTTAGCGTATGTAGTGTCCACCCTTTGGCTTATACTATATTGATCAGGGGAATAAAGGCCGATTGCCCTTCTGACAACCGACCTAGTACTGCAATTACTCAATAGTAAGATCAAAAGTGAGATCAAAGTCCGTATCGCCAGCATCAGATCCAGAGGTAGCGGTCTTCGCATCGGGCTGGTGCTGTAAATTCGTTCGGAATTCCCCACCAGTGAGTGGATCACCCGCGGTCCAACTGGTTACCAGTCCTACATTCCATCCGTTCTCATCCATATCTTCGTAGTTGATAGGATCAGAGGCGGTATCAATGTTTCCGTCACCGGTAGGACTAGAAAACGCTCCTTCGGTAAAGCTGTAGAAAAACTGATGCTCGTTATCTTCCTCCAAAATCTCGGCTCCGATATCCTCTACATCATTGGGGTCAAGGGCGTTTTCTATTTCGTAGGTTAGCATGTAGGTAGCTCCTGAGGTTAGTGTAATGCCACCTTGAACTACTAATGGCTGTGAACCTACTCCATCCGGATCGGTAGCAGTTGCTGTAACGGTTGAGTTATCAGCAGTGTTCGTGAAGATCAGGGTTACGTCAGTAAATACTTCTACTACGTTTTCCTCTTCGGGGGCATCATCATCGCTACAGGAAGCTATCCAGACAATTCCTAGCAGTGGTAGGTACTTCCCGTACTTTCTTACATTTGTTAACATGTTCATTTTCATTTGATTTTAGTTTAAAAATTATAATTGATTGTAAATAGGAAATTTCTGCCAAGTTCGTCGGCGAACAATCGCATCTGGTTGAGATAATCCCGGTAAGCGGTATTGAGCACGTTTCGTACCTCAATCTGTCCGCCCAGATTTCCCCGCTTCCATTGCCAACGGGCGTGGGCGAGGAAATACGCTTCCGGCACATCCTTGAAGTCAAAGATCTCAGATTCAAGGTTAATCTCTACTTCCCCGTTTTCAGCTTCTCCATCCAAAAGTTCAGGGGAAATGGTTCGCGGAGCTTGAAACTGCCTAAATGTATAACCAGTTTCTATCGTTAATTTGGAATAGTCCAGGCCCAAAAAGGAAGGAGTTTGCCACGCTAGCTCTGCGTTTATATTGATGGGAGGTTGGTTGATGAGTGGTTCATTCCGTTCCACATTTCTTGACCACAGGTAGCTGGTACCAAATGTCCCTTTTAGATCCTTGGTAAATAATCGGGAATAGGTAAAATCGGCACCGGCAAAAAATGCGTCGGATTGATCAATTATGTAGGTTGGTCCCGGTCCCCAGAAAAACCTTCCCACCCCGGAAGGGCGATCGAATATAAAGTTATTAATGTAGTTCACGTAGCTGGTAAGCGTCAGCGCATTCCCATTTTTATTGTAGCTAAGTTCGTTGATCCATTTATAACTCTGTTCAGCTTCTACGTTTTTATCGTCCCCAGTGAGTATTCTGGTTGTATTTATCCCTCCGCTTTCGCCACTTTCTGCACCTTCGTAGCGCCACAGACCGTATTCAATCTTGAAGCCATGTTGGCCAAAACTGTATAGCTCCGCCATATTCGGAGTACGCCAGGCCGAGCCCAGGTTACTGCGTAATTGCCAGCTCGCGGAAAGGTTGCGGACGAAGCCCAGAGAGGTAGTAAAGTTGGTAAAAGAAAATTCATTTCTGAATATACTCTGATCCTGCTCCCGTCCCCGCACGGAATTAAGTTCATGGTCTAGCCTTAGGCCTAACTCGAAAGTATTCTCGCCTTTTTGAAAGCTTTCAATGGCGAATGCACTGAATCGGTAGTTGTTGTAGTTGGGAATAAAAGGAATGACATTGGTACCGGGATTGTTGTCATTATTCTGAGAGAAGTACTGGAGCCCAACGGTGCCCTCCAGACCTCCTACCGATGGATGGTACCACTCCAGCCGATTATCGGTAGTATTCAACGTCAGATCAATAATAGGACGATCGGCATTTCTCCTTACATCGAACTCCTGACGATCATTAATTTGCTGGCTTAGGAGCAGTACAAACTTGCCAATATTTGAGTACCACTCAACTTCCAAAGTGGCCAGGTGATGAGCCGTATTTTGATTAGGTTCGTTAATGTCATAAGAGAAATCCCTCATGAGTATAGGCTCTTCGGCCGCCACTATTTCGGCAAAGAGATCAATGCTTCGAGCTACGGAAGGCCGAAGCAACCCCAGCTCTTGACCTACGTAGCTGTAATACACTTTAAAATCCCATTGAGGTAGGTGGTAGCGAAAACCAGCATTCGCCGAAAGCTCGGTCATCCCGGTATTCCAGAGCAAATAATCGGGCGTTCTCCTATCACCAATTTGTGCATAATTTCCACCAACATGGTAGCTAAACTTTTTATATCCTGCCCCCAGTTGGGCGTTAGCATGGTAACCTCGGCCGTTGGTCTGGTAACCGGAAGCAACACTACCGTACATCTTTCGCGAAAGCTCCAGTGGATTTCCTTCTACGACTACCACCCCACCCAATGCCTCGGGTCCGTAACGAACGCCCGCCGCACCTTTGAGTACCGATATATTATTGGCGCTGGCAATATCTATTTCGGGAGCATGGTCCGAACCCCAGTTTTGAAAACCGTGTTTTACCCCGTTGTTGATGATAAGAATTCGGTTGCCATACAGTCCGTGAATGACCGGAAGCTGTACATTATTTCCAGCGGAAGTAAAAGTAACCCCTTGTATTTCACCTATTGCCGAAGCCAGTGATTGGGTTGTTCGGGTGGCTAACTGGGAGCGATCTATTTTCTCCACCGCCATAGATTGCATATCGCCTACGATAGCGTCTCCTTCTACCGTTACACTTTCCAGTTCGGAAGCAACCGAAGCCATATAGATTACGAGTTCTTGGTGGTGGGCATCATGGTGGTGGGTTATTGATTTGAAGCCGACACAAGAAAAAACTAGGTCGTATTCCTGTCCGCAAAGGTTATCCAGCAAAAACTTTCCTTGTTCATCAGCTACCACCCCTTTCTGAGTGTCTTTAATCATGACCGTAGCAAAGGGAACAGGTTGTTTGGTTTCCACGTCTAGAATACTGCCCTGAATTTCGTAGGAGCAGGAGTCTGAAAGCTGCGGGGCTGGGGTAGCATGGGTGTAACAGCCTGCCCCAATAAGCAACCAACTAACCAGTATGTATTTCTTCACTTTATTCACTTGGATTTCCCTCACTGTTTAATTAAGGCCTTACTTCAGCCATGTGTCGTTTTATTTATTCCAAGTAGATATAAGTCGAACAGTCTATGATTGTTTTACCACAGGTACTTGACATAGCGGAAAAATAAATACTGGACTATAAAAAACCGAGTTATAATAAACTTTTCTGTTATCATTCGGCTGTCTGGACACCGTTTATTCGAGTATAAAACTAGTCTGGCAATCTTCGGCATGGTGACGATCTTGTTGGCATTCCGCTAAATGATTATTAATATGAATTTAAAGAGCACAACACAATTGCAAACCTACTAATTAGTTTGGTAAATGCAATACAGTTGCTTTTAAAGAATTACCAGAAGGAAGGTAGATAGGCTAACCCCAGATACCCCGGTCCCAGACAGGTTCCGGGATTATCCAAAGCGAGGGGAAAGTGATGGTTAAAATTGAATCGTTGATTTGATGTAAATAGCCCGGCCGGGTCGCTGTACCCCGAAGAAGTCAAAGATCTTGGCATCGGTCAGGTTTTGCACCTCAAAGGTCAGGGCGTGTTGCAGGCTTTTGATGCTCATCCGATGAGTCAATCCTGCCGCGTGAATCATCTGGCTGGGCACCTCGGCCTTGAACTGCTGCAACCCGGCACTTTCCCAACCAATGAAAAAGGACTGCACAAAGCGGGTGTTCCAAAAGAAGGACAGCTCATCGTTTTTCTTCAACACCTCCGGCAAGCGGTACTCGGCCGCCCCGTTGGCAAAGAAATAAGGGGTATTGGGAATACGGTCCCCATTGAAGCTGGCAAAAGGTCCCGAATCTGACGTATTGAAGTAGGCTTGATAGGTAGTGTTGGCTGAGAGGGTTAGCCCGTTGATGAGGTCTTGTACTTTCCCGCTCAGCTCTATTCCCTGGGAGGTAGCGCTCCACACGTTTTGGAAAGAACCAAAATCGTCCTGGTTCACCAGCAGAAAGATCAGATCGTCAATGCGGCGCAAAAAGAAGTTGCCCTGCACCTGCCACTCGGTCTTAGCAGTCGCCTTGCTGCGGTAGCTACCCTGCAAGTTGACGTTATGGCTGCTTTCGGGGCGTAACTCTAAGTTTTCCTGAATAAGTTGCCCATCGCCGAAGATTTCGTCCTGCCGGGGCAAGCGGTAGGCAAACTCATAGCTGAGCTTGGTAGACAAGCGGGGCGACCAGTCGTAGCGCAAGCCGTTGCCCGCCCCGTAGTTGCTCACCGAACGCTCATCAATAAGCGTTTCATCCACACTGGGGTCCAGGGACTCAATACGAATGTTCTGGCGATAGTTTTTTACAAAAGCGATATTTTCCAGTTTATCGCCTAGCTTGAGGGTGTACTCCAAGCCTGATACCAAGTCAAATAACTCCCCCTCATCCAGGGCTGGGTCAAAGGGCCCGTCAATCAGCAGATCGTCAGCGGTACGGAACTGGTAGGTGGGGGCGACCGAAAGCTTGAGGGCGTGCTGCTCGGAAAAGGTGTAGCTGAATTGGGGGCGGGCAAATCCACTTTTGCTGATGGTGATCAGATGGTCGGCTAGGCCAAACTCGCCCGGTACGTTCTTGACCCGGATCACCTCACCGAACCAGTTGTAGAGGTTGCGGCTGGTGTCAATGGATACCCGTTCGTTATCGTTGTAACCTACTTTCAGATCTAGTTCCCAATTGTCGGCGGGGTTGACATTGTAGTGCAGGTTCACCCCTTGGGAGAAGCTAGTAAAGCGCACCTCGCCAAAGGGACTACCCGCTACCGCTTCGTTAATACCTAAACTGGGCTGATCGATCAGGCCGGGGGCCTGGCTGTTTTGGATCTCGTTGTCATACTGGCCGTAGTAGCCTTCTAGGCTCAGCTCATTGGCCCAGCGTTTATCCCGGATACCCACCCGCAGGTTAGCCCCGTAGGCCTGGTAGCCATCGTGAAAGCGTTCGATGGTTTCCTGCCGCAGCCTTCCGGTGGGACTACCGTCTTCCCGGGTCTCACTGATGGCTACATCAATTTCGTAGTTGTTGTTGGTACGGTCAAAGAAGCCTCCGGCCACTACAAAGAGTCCGGTTTGCTCGTTGGCGTAGTTGATGTTGGCTGTCGCCCGATGGGTACCAAACGAACCGATCTGGTAAGAGGCTGAACCGGCCAGTCCGTCGTAGGTGGGCGGAGGGCCCAGGTTGACCGCTCCACCCAAAGCATCGGCCCCGAACTGAATGGGCACCACGCCCTTGTAGATTTCTACCCGGTCGATCATATTCACCGGCACATTGGCAATGCCAAAACTGTAGGGGGTGAAGTTCAGGGGGATACCGTCGTAGAAGAAGCGCACCTGGTCGCCCGACAAACCATTGAGGGCAAAGCGAGTATTAGAGCCCAGTCCTCCGGCCCGCTGGACATTCACCCCTTCCACCCGGGCAATCACCTCGCCCAGATCGGCTGCTTTGAGCTTCACCTCCCGAGTCTCGATCACCTGCACCGCTTTGGCCGATAGACGTAGGGCTTCGGCTTCGCCTTTCCCCCGCACCACCACTTCTTCTAGCTGCTGGGCGTCTTCGTCCAGGCGGATGGTAAGCTGTTTACTTTCTCCGGCGGCCAGGGTAATGGGTAGGGTTTGGGTTTGGTAGCCCACCCCCGAGATGGTTACGGTATGCTCGCCGGGGGCAATATCGCGCAAGGTGAAATCACCCAACACATCGGTGGCGATCCCTCGGCCGTTGTCTAGTATGATGGTGATACCGGGCATGGTCTCGCCCTGGACATCGGTCACCGTTCCGCTAAGCTGGCCCGAGGTGGTAGTTTGCGCATTAAGCGAGGTTGCTGAACTGAATATAATGGCTAGTAAGAATGTAGTTAGTTTGGTCATGGAGTAGCGAAGTATGTCTTTTGAAACGAAGCGTTGGATAGCCATTATTTTCCTGACAGTACTTGAGCTTTTCAGAAGAATTTCTACGTACGTAGCCCCGGTAAAGACGTCCACCCATTGGTGTACGGTGAAAGTCACGAAATGGAGGGCACCTTGATCCTTAACTGTATACGCATAAACCATTGATAAATATATCCAAAAGCCTGGGAATGCTTAGCTGGATTACAAACCTGCCTGCGGCAGGCAGGTCTTACGATCATTGTTCCGGATTGCAAATCCGGAATAGCTAGGATAGCCAATCTGCCTTTGCCTACAGGCAGGTGCTATGAGAACATTTTTTATTATACGCCTAGCGAAGGTTATTTTTTACCATAATTTACTTATGTATCTAATATCACCATTATTCATTGTTGTAATTTTAGTATAGTCTTCAAATGAATTTTGCCTAAATAAAGCGACCCCATCACCCTGATCAGCTGGTAAATATCCTCTGAAGTACTTGACTCCATCTATCTCTCCTCTAACGCCTATCCAAGTATATCCATCAAGTGCAGTAAAATCCTTAACCTCTTTAGTAGTGAGGTCAATACTTACTCTTTTTGAAGGGTGATCATAGACACTCCATCGATCATCCCAAGCAGAAGGCCATGTAAAGCTGTCGTCTACATACTCCAATACCATTTTATTATCAAATACTGTAGTAGCATTAAATAAGAATTCTATGGGCAAAATATCCTTTAAGTTCAACTCGAAATTTGGATCGTAATTTCCATCACTGTTCACCTTCAAAACGGTGAAGTGATCTTCGGTACTTCCTTTATATGCTGTTGACCACATGGCATCATAACCAGGATACGAATACATGTTTTGATTTTCATCTACAGCAAACGCACCTTCATTAGCCTGATTTCTTGGATCTTGTATGTATTCCAATGTATTGCTATTCAAATCGAAAACAGCAACCATTTCACCCCCCGTATTATGGAAAGTACAGCATTCTTGAGATTCACCGAAATAGATAGGTATAATAATTTTACTATCTCGAACATATTTTGCCCACTCTTCAATCAAACTGTGCGGAATTGAAAGATAGGGGTTGACAGGAACATCATGCACCTTTGTAATCTCCATGGTTGAAGGGTCCCACTCAACAATTAGACCTTCGTTCAAATTAGTAGAAAATGCACGCGTTTCAGAAACAAATACCGGATCGGTAGCCGTTCCTGAAAATCCTGTACTGGCGAGGCTAAGGATACCTATCGGTGATGGTTCTAACGTTTGTTTATCAACCGCCCACTTTGTAATCGTTCCGGCATTTGCATTCCATGTGTAAGGATTTTCACCCAGTGAATAAACACTGCCATTTGCCCCGATTTCTATGGCATCTTTAATGTCTATTTCTGAAGGAACTTCTCCATCGTATATGCCCATGTAAATAATACTACCTTCAGGACCCCATGATTCTATCGCAACTATTTTAGCAGATGCTACTTCATTTCCACTTGGGTTTACATCATCATCATCATTTTTGTCACAGGAAGTAATTCCTAAGGATATTACTCCAATTAGTAGCATGGTCAGCCATGCCCATTTATTTCTTCTATTTACTGAGTTTTTTGATTTAAAAATTTTCATCTTTTTCGTACTTTTCGTATTAACAGTTATTTAATTGTTACCTGCCACCATTGGGAATGTGTCGTTCCAGGGCGCATTCCCAGGCAGGTTTCCCGAAACAAGTTCGGGACAAGTCTCCGAATCAAGTTCAGGAGAGGTTTAGCCTTTTGGTTTTTCTCTTTACATAGGCGCTTAGTATTTAGAATTGAGTAGTGTACTGTAGGGAAAATAAAGTCAGAATTAAACAGCCCCCGCTAGTTCTTTACCCCTTAGTCTAGCTTTAGGAAAGTAAAACCACCTATTAATTCTTTTCGCAAATTGTAAGCGTCGGGATAAGAAGACTCATTAGTGATACGAGCCTGCTGATCGGAACCAGTGAGAAAATAGGTTCGATGGGGCTCCAGGGTAAACTCCTGCTCACCGCAAACTATCTGTTTGGGTTCATTCGCACTGTTACGTACTCTTAGTTTCCCCGCAAATTTTACCCGGTATCGGTTGCCCGCTACCATTCCGTAGGCACCGTTGCCCCCGTAGATGTGTAATACATCGGTAAGCTGATTACTTTGCTTCACGGTATCGGCCTGGGCATTGGGTGAGGCAAAGAAGCCAAGAAAGAAGGCCCCAATAACCAGACAGGCCACGGCGGCGTAACGAGTGACCCGGTTACGCAGGGAGATAATGGGTGCGGCTGGTGGTCCAGCGGCTGGCAACCCAGCGGCTGGCGACCCAGTGGTATTACCTTTTGGACCTCCAGTAGCTAGGTCGCCAGATGCCTGAATGACCGCACTGATATTCTGCCAGAAATCAACTTTCATCTTTTCGGCTTGGGCATCGGGCAAATCAGAGGGTTTGTTTTTCTCTGCTTCGAGGTAGCGTTCTACCTGCCGCCGCTCTTCGGGCGAGCACTCCCCGTTGAGGTAGCGTCGGAGTAGTTCGGGAGAAATTTCCATGGGTTTTAAGTTTCGTTCTTACCCTTTGGTTGTGCGAAACCCAATTCTCCACTAGCCGGAAATGAAAAAAATTGAAAAAAATTTTCGGGAGGGGAAATATCCCCTCCCCCTGACCCCCTCGGGGAGGGGGAAACTTCGGGGGGCAGCCCCTAACTTCGGTGGGGGCTTTGGACTAGCGGGGAGAGGAGTTGGAGAGGTAAATCTAGTGCTCGTGTATAAAGCAAAAGCTTTATCCAGTGCAGAAACTTATCCCCCGCTGGTGCTGGGTTGGCGTCCCAAGGGTGGGGCCGACGTGGAACGGGTGGAGACAAATCACGTCTTCCTGCGGCGATACTTCCCTCTCTGAGGAGCAGCAATATTCTCTTGATCCATGATTGCCTTTACTTCATCTTCTATGGTCTGCTGCACGCTATTGATATGGTGCAGCACTTCTTCATTGGTAAACCGGATGACTTTAAACCCAGCTTGTTCAAGGTGCTCTTGCCTTCGAACGTCATTTTCTATCACTTCTTTAAGGTCATGGATACTGCCATCTACTGGATCGCCAGCCGCCTCAATAATAAGCATCAACTCCTTACACATAAAGTCGGCAATGTAGTTGAGGACCGGTCGCTGCCGACGGAAGGTAAAACCTTGCACGCCCCCTGCTCTCAGCACGTACTTCCACAGGCAGGCCTCGGCCTTCGTCATGTTCTTTCTGAGCCGATTGGCGTTGGTCTTTAAGTTTTTATTGTAACCGTAGTGGTTTTGTTTAGATACTGACATAGTTAAAGTTAGGAAAAATTCTTAAGCTATGCCTGGGCGGGGCGTAGACCTTCTCCCGGCCTCTATAGGAGACTAAGATACGACGTATTGTTTAAAAATTGCTTGACACACCTAACGTTTCTGGTTACATTATAGACATGCTAAAAATGGGAATGGAACCACCTCATCCGGGTGAAATACTTAAAGAGATATACATTGTACCTTCCAGCTTGACGATAACGGAAACTGCCGCGGCACTGGGTATTGCCTGAAAAAACTTATCTGCGATTACTAACGGTAAGATGGGTATTAGTACGGACATGGCCGTACGGTTATCCGAAGCGTTTAATACTTCCGCCAACCTGTGGGTAGGACTGCAAAAAGATTATGATCTTTGGCATTCGGAGAAGATAATTGATAGAAGTACTATCAGACGTCTTTATCAAGCCAGTGCATGAATTTTAGCTAATGTCAGCTACTTTTTTCCCGATGGTCAGCAAGTAAACAGAAGAGCAATAATACTACCTAGTGATCGATACTCGGTGAGATTAGCCTGTAGAAACTTCAACGCTTTGGTGAGATGATTTTCTACCGTATTCTCGGATATCAATAAGGCCGAAGCAATCTCCTTATTGTTCAGCCCCCGTACCCGGCTAAGCTCGTATACCCTTCGGCACTGGGGCGGTAACTGATCAGTCAGTTGGCCGACCTTAGCACTTAGTTCTTGGTAGTTTAGTTCGTGCTCGGTGCAGTGGGTAGACCCGGAGTAGTCCGCTAGGTGCTCTTCTAGACGATCACTGCGAACTGCCTTCATTCGGCCGTGATTCATTGCCGCTAACTTCACCGCCCCAACCAGATAATTCTCAATAGACCCCTCTATTTTCACCGTAGTCCTTTTCTCCCACAGCGAAATAAATACATCGTGGATAATGCTTTCGGCCGTACTATAGTCTCGAGTGTGGCGGTAGATTATTCGGCAGAGCTTTACTACGTAGCGGTTGTAGATTTCTTCAAAACCCGAAGCGGTAGTAATATCAAAAGAGACAATGTCGTGTTCATCCCGATACACGGCTTGTTCATAAAATTAGCCAATAGCAAAACACTGGTATAAAAGATCCCGCTCATAGGCAATACTTTCTCTAAGTATGTTCAGGTTTGCTAGTTGGTTACGTTTCTGTAACTGATTAATTGCTAGGTTCAAAAAA
>JBCCTI010000105.1:0-19251 GCA_039198955.1 Bacteroidota bacterium
GATTGTGCAGCGTGAAAATGCTAATGATATATCCCTCAGCTCTATTACCAAGGAGGCCAAGCCAGTAGCGATTCTGTCGTTTAACAAATCGGGTTATTCTTCTTACTGCCGGGAGTACCGCGAGTACTGGGAGTGGGTAGCAAAGCGTAACGATGCCCGCTACCAGAATACGCTTTCGCACGGTAAGAACTATGATGCCAAAAACATGATGCACACCTTCCGTTTGCTCGAGATGGCCGAAGAGGTTGTCAGGGAAGGTACGATCAACGTCCGGCGAGCTGATCGGGAGTTTCTGCTGAGCATCAAACGAGGGGAGTTTGAGTATGATGATCTGGTGCAACAAGCCGAGGAGAAGATTGCGGAGATAGCACGGATTTATCAGAAATCAGTTTTACCTAAAGCACCAGATTTGGTAGAGATTGAACAAGTGTTGGTCGGGATGAGAAAAGAGTTGTATGGGTGAGTTGGCAAATATCGACTTCATCATAAATGTTATCTGGTTGCAAACTAGTCTCTCTTTGAAATATTGAATGAGTTTGTTAACTAGCTGAGATGATTAGAAAAGCCAAATTGCCTTGCACAAGCTAGAGATAAAGTTAACGTTCGTTTGATTGACGTAACTGTCATTTAGCCAAGACGACGATAATGAGTATCATTCATTAGATTAGCTGATACATTTTAGGTAGACTTGCAACCATGTATGTTCAAAGAAATTTTAGATGAAGAACTTTAAAGAAAAAGCTGATAAGATTTGGGAGGTTGCGAACTTATTGCGAGGTGATTATAAGAGATCAGATTACGGAAAAGTAATTCTTCCTATGACCGTTTTACGAAGGTTGGATTCGGTACTCAAGCCAACGAAACAAAAGGTACTTGACTACTTACCTAAAGTAGAATCTTTAAAAGAAAGTGCCAAAGACGTAGCTCTTAATAAGATTGCCGGCTTTAACTTTCATAATCGAAGCCAATTCAGTTTTGATAAACTAATCGCTGACCCTAACAACATAGCGGTAAACCTCAGAAACTATATCAATGGGTTTTCTACCAGTGCTAGAGAGATTGTCGAGTACTTCAATTTTGACGATCAGATTGATCGCATGGATGACCCCAAAGCGGATATTCTTTTCCGAGTAGTGAAGGCCTTTCAGAAAATTGACTTGAAAGACATGGAATCCATGGAAATGGGCTATGTGTTTGAGGATTTGATCAGAAGGTTTGCTGAACAATCGAACGAAACGGCGGGGGAGCACTTTACGCCTAGAGAAGTTATTCGGTTGATGGTAAATGTGCTGTTCATTGAAGATAAAGACATCTTAACGCAAGAGGGCATTGTAAAAACGCTGTATGATCCGGCTTGTGGAACAGGAGGAATGCTTTCCATTGGAGAACAATATGTAAAAGAGCTAAACCCGCAGGCAGAGTTGAAAGTATTTGGACAAGAAATTAATCCAGAATCATACGCAATCTGTAAATCAGATATGCTGATCAAAGGGCAAAACCCAAGCAACATTAAGTTTGGTAATACCTTTACGGTAGATGGATTGGAGGACGAAAAGTTCGACTACATGCTCTCAAACCCACCGTTTGGGGTAGACTGGAAGAAAGCTCAGAAAATCATCAAAGCTGAACACGAAAACAAAGGTATGAGTGGTCGTTTCGGCGCAGGACTACCGAGAATTAACGATGGTTCACTGCTCTTCTTGCAGCACATGATTTCTAAAATGAAAGCGAGTGGCACTCGTATCGGGATCGTATTTAACGGCTCGCCTTTATTTACGGGGGCGGCAGAAAGTGGCGAAAGCAACATTCGCCGGTGGATCATTGAAAATGACTGGCTGGAAGCTATCATCGCCCTGCCTGACCAACTGTTTTACAATACCGGCATCAGTACCTACATCTGGATTGTGACGAACGATAAAAGCCCTAAGCGAAAGGGAAAAGTGCAGTTAATTAATGCCACCGGTGTGAAGGATGAAGAGCTATACAAAGAAGGCCAACTTGAGTTTAACCGCTTTTGGAAAAAGATGGACCGAAGCCTGGGAAACAAGCGAAAAGCCATTGCCGAAAACGGGAATGAAAAAGGTATTGGATTCATCACGCAGCTGTACGGTGATTTTGAAGAAGCGGAACGCCATCCGAACGAATTTTGCAAAGTCTACCCCAACGAGTTCTTTGGATACTGGCGAGTAACCGTAGAGCAACCACTTAAGATGAGCGAATCAGCCGATGAACCATCACAACTGAGTATGACCTTTGAAGAGGGTGAAACTCAGTCAGCCGAGGTAGTAACCGACAGAAAAGGAAACCCAAAACCTGACACCTCATTGCGCGATTACGAAAATATCCCGTTTCTGGTAAAGACGCAGAACCCCGCGTCTCCTTTTCGTAAGCAAACCATAGAAGGATATTTTGAAGAAGAGGTAAAACCTCACTTACCGAACGCTTGGATTGATGAGAGCAAAACCAAGATTGGGTACGAAATCAATTTTACGAAGTATTTCTATGAGTTTAAACCATTGAGACCCCTGGCCGACATCAAAGCCGATATTCTAGCATTAGAAGAAAAGACATTGGAAATGGAAAAAACGGTGCTGGAATCATGAGCGAAAGATACCAGAACAAATACCGCATCGCCTCGGCCCGGGCCCAATGGTGGAATTACGGCTGGAACGGGGCGTATTTCGTCACGATCTGCACCCAAAACCGAGAACATTTTTTTGGTGAGATCAACGACGGAAAAATGTGTTTATCGCGAACCGGGGTGATTGCCGACATTCTATGGCACCAAATACCCCACCACGCACCATTCGTAGAATTGGGCGATTTTGTGGTCATGCCTAATCATGTCCACGGAATAGTAATATTGAACAAACCCAACGATGGGATACAAAACAACGATAATAACAACAACCGTGGTGATGACACGGGGACCGGAATGGTAGAGACGTTGCAGGCAACGTCTCTACCCCCACCACAACCCCCATCCCCGTCGCGACAATCCCCGCAATCGCAACCCCCACCACCCCCGAAAAACCAACGGATGGCGGCCATATCGCCCCGTACGCAGACCCTATCCACTGTGGTTCGTTCCTACAAATCGGCGGTAACCCGACACGCCAACCGATTGGGGTTGGAACACGGGTGGCAGGCCCGGTTTCATGATCGTATTATCCGCCACGATGCCGAATACCAACGCATATCCGATTACATCGTCGCCAACCCTGAAAACTGGCAGGACGACCAATTCTACGCTACCTTATGAAAAAATACGACACCTATAAAGATTCCGGCATTGAATGGATTGGAGAGATTCCTGATCACTGGCAAGTACAGCCCGTTAAGTATGTAATCGATAAGAACAAAGGTGTTCAAATTGGACCATTTGGAAGCTCACTAAAGAGTGACTTTGTAAAAAGCTTTGGCTTTAAAATTTATGGTCAAGAGAATGTAATAAAAAGTGACTTTAGTCTAGGTTATAAATATTTAGATGATGAGAAATTCGACGAGCTCTCAAAATACGAATTACTCGAGGGCGATATTGTAATAACGATGATGGGAACAACTGGAAAATGTCAAGTCGTTCCTTCTCTTAGCGAAAGAGGATTAATAGATTCTCATCTGATTCGGATTAGGGTAAACAGAAACAAGATTTCCAGTACTTTTTTTACTATTTTAATTAATGACTCATATTCGATTTACAATAATATCAAGATTGAAAGTAGAGGCTCTATCATGGAGGGGCTTAATTCATCTATTATCAAGTCACTAATTTTACCAATTCCTCCCCTTGAAGAACAAACCGCCATCGCCAATTACCTTGATCGCAAAACCGCCGAGATAGACGAACTGATTGCCGACAAAAAACGCCTACTCGAGCTCTACGAAGAAGAAAAAACCGCTATCATCAACCAGGCCGTCACCAAAGGCCTTGACCCTAATGTGCCTATGAAAGATAGCGGCGTTGAATGGCTGGGAGAAATACCAGCACATTGGGAGGTGAAGAAGGTAAAGCATGTTCTCAAGTCCCTAGATCATATCAGAGTACCGTTAAGTGCAGATCAAAGAGGCCGAATGCTCGACAGAAAATATGATTACTATGGAGCTTCAGGGGTAATTGATAAAGTTGAGGATTATCTTTTTGACGAATCTTTGCTTCTTATTGGTGAAGATGGGGCCAATCTGGTTACAAGGAGTACCAGATTGGCGTTTATTGCTAAAGGCAAATACTGGGTAAATAATCACGCTCATATTTTAAAACCTACTTACGGGATTCTAGAATATTATGCTGAACTTATGGAAATTTGTGATTATTCACTTTGGGTTTCCGGTTCAGCACAACCAAAATTAACTTCAGAGAATCTTCTTAACATATGGATTATTGTTCCACCCGAAGAAGAACAGATGTCCATTGTTGAACACATAACGTCTCAGCTATCCAATATTGACCTACAAGTTAACCGCACCCAAAAACTCATCAATCTATTAACTGAATATCGTACCGCTTTAATCAGTGAGGCGGTAACGGGCAAAATAAAAGTTACGGAATGATATGACACTGTGTACTGCTTATATCCGCCAAGTTAATGACACCGATGAGCTAGTGTTCGCTACCGATAGCTGTTTAACGGGCGGTGAAAAATGGAAGCATGGTATCAAGCTGTTTGAATTGCCGCGAAAAGATTGTTTACTATGCTTTACTGGTAGTACATACCGGGCCTATCCGCTAGTGTTAAATATGATATCATCCCTTCACCTCAACGAATATTTAAATAGTCCATCCGCCTCTATTGAAGATGTTATCGACTATTTATCTGATCTCTTTACCGAACTGGTCGATCAAATTATTTCGGAGGTTGGAGGGGAAGATGTCCACGAATTACGTGCCGAAGCACGATTTCTGTTTGGCGGATGGGATTGGAAGCATAATGCCTTCAGAGTCTGGCGGCTTTACTACAAAAAGGAGCTAGAAGGCTTCGTGTTTGATGAACTGACCGCAGATGCTACCAAAAAACGATTCTATACCTTTCTCGGGGAGGCTAATCATACCGATATTGAAGAAGACGCTAAAAAGGCCTACAAAGAACTAATCTTTAAAGAAGATAAGCAAGACGACCCCATTGACATGGAACCTTTGCGAATACTAAAAGACATTTCTCTTAACAAGGGTATCCGAGAGGTAGATGGTAGTTTGCAAATTGCTAAAATCTACCAATCCAACCGCACTGAGTTTTTCGGCATTTACTGGGAGTCTAGCAAAGGTAAACCATGCTTTCAAGGCCGGGAGTACAATGAGATTAATAAACCGCTGGTGCGTTATTTTGATCCCGACACCTTTGAGGTACTGGAGTCAGACTTGCCCAACAAGCTCTCCAACATCACCGAAGAAGTTTATCAGGATGATTGCGAAACCGTAAGGGAGTGTTATGATGATAAGGGACACCTGAAAGATGCATTGAGCGAAAAGCAAAAGCACACACTGAGGCTAATATTTAAAGAAGTTGCGTATCGGCAATTTATCGCTCAGCAAGAGGTAGAAGACGCGCAACCGGAAATAAATGAAGACGCATGAGCATCACTACCGAACACACGTTTGAAGCGGCCCTAGTGCAATCGCTCACCGAACAAGGTGGTTATACCACGGGTAACGCCCAAGATTATAGCCCGGAACTGGGCCTGTTTAAATACGAGGTTATTCACTTTCTGCAAACCTCTCAACCCCAACGCTGGGAAAAGATTGCGGCTATTCACGGAGCCGATGCTGATAATCGCGTCATTCAACGCCTGTATAAAGAGCTGGATTTGCGAGGATGTTTGGATGTGCTACGCAATGGCTTTGTAGACTATGGGGTACGCTTTCAAATGGCGTATTTTCAACCGGCTTCTGGCCTCAATCCCGATGCCGTAGATTTGTACAGTAAAAATGCGTTGAAGGTCTACCGTCAGGTGTATTACAGCGCCAAAAACAAAAACTCAGTAGATATTGTCCTTTCGCTCAATGGTCTTCCGGTGGCCACGTTAGAGCTTAAAAACCAGTTCACCGGCCAAAACGTAGGCAACGCACTAAAACAATACAGCACTACCCGAGATAACCGCGAGATATTATTTGCCTTTAAGAAAAGAGCCCTGGTTCACTTTGCCGTAGATCAGGATGAAGTATTCATGAGCACCAAGCTGGAAGGCAGTAAAACCCGCTGGCTTCCGTTCAATCGAGGGCACAATAATGGCCAAGGCAACCCTCCTAATCCTGATGGCTATCGGACGTCTTATCTATGGAAATACACTCTTTCCAAAAATAGTTGGATGGAGATTCTGCAACGCTTCGTTCATTTACAGACCGAAGAAATCACCCTCGATGGCAAAACCTACAAAAGGGAAAAGCTAATATTTCCTCGCTACCACCAATTAGACGCTGTTCGAAAAATTAGCAGTGATGTACTTAACGCAGGAGCCGGAAAAAACTATTTGGTACAGCATTCAGCCGGATCAGGAAAAAGCAACACTATTGCTTGGTTAGCCTACCGCCTGTCAAGCCTGCATAGTGCAGCTAATGACCGGATTTTTGATTCGGTGATTGTGGTCACCGACCGGAGAGTGCTTGACCAACAGCTACAAAATACTATTTACCAATTTGAGCATAAAACCGGGGTGGTGCAAAAAATTGATAAGGACAGTACTCAATTGGCTACTGCTTTGAGTTACGGTACCAATATCATTATCACCACCCTACAGAAATTCTCTTTTGTGATTGACAAAGTAGGAGAATTGCCCGATCGTAAGTACGCGGTCATTGTAGATGAGGCTCATAGTTCGCAAGGAGGAGAAGCCAGCAAGAAAATGAAAGAAGTGTTGGCGGCAAAATCACTAGAGGATGCGGAAAAAGAAGAATCAACCGATGACTATTCTGAAGATGACTTCGTAAGAGAACAAATAGAACGATCGGCTGTGGCTAGAGGGCCGCAACCCAACATTTCGTTTTTTGCTTTTACGGCTACTCCTAAGTACAAAACACTAGAGGTATTCGGCAACAAAGATGCTGAAGGTAAACCGAAGCCTTTCCACTTGTACAGCATGCGCCAAGCTATTGAGGAGGGATTTATTTTAGATGTGTTACAGAACTATACTTTCTACGAGCTTTACTTCAATTTGACGAAAGCTATTGAAGATGACCCTAAGCTAAATAAAAAGAAAACTGCCAAGGCAATAGGAAAATATGTCTCCTTACATCCCCATAACTTGGCTCAGAAAACAGAAATCATCATTGAGCACTTTCGAGATGTAGTTTCTAAAAAAATTGGTGGCAAAGCCAAAGCGATGGTCGTTTGTGGTTCACGCCTGCACGCCAAACGGTATTTTGAGGAGTTTAATCGCTACATTAACAAAAAAGGCTACGATAGCGAGTTGAAAATTCTGGTTGCCTTCTCGGGAATAGTTAAAGATAATAATGCCCCGGATGGTGTATCAGAGTCTGTACTTACTGGCTGGGGTGAAAGAGAAATACCCGCCGTTTTCGATAAGGATGAGTACAAAATATTGATCGTTGCAGATAAGTACCAAACTGGTTTTGATCAACCTTTACTCCATACCATGTACGTAGATAAGAAGCTGTCGGGAGTAAAAGCCGTGCAAACGCTGTCTCGATTGAATAGAACTTACCCAGGGAAAGAAGATACTTTCGTGCTTGACTTCGCTAATGACCAACAAACAATTTTAGATGCATTTCAACCATATTACGAAGTTGCGACTGTCAAAGATGAAACAGATGTTAATCACCTTTATGACTTAAAAGCCAAGCTGGACGAATTTCAAGTGTATTGGGCGCAAGAAATCAACGAGTTTGCTCAGGTGTACTTTGATCCAAAAATAAGACTCAACAATCCTAAGCACCAGAGGCGCCTTTATGCTTTTACCGATACTGCCGTTGACCGTTACAAAGGCATAGAGAACCCAGAAAAACAGGACGAGTTCAAGAAGGGGCTACGTACTTGGACTAATCTTTACACATTTCTTTCCCAAATAATGCCATTTAGCGATTCGGAACTAGAGAAGTTTTATGCATATGCTAAGCTGTTACAAACTAGATTGCCAAAACGCGAACTTTCGGAGGCGTTACATTTGGATGATGAAGTAGCTTTAGAGTACTATCGTTTGCAAAAAATCAAAGAAGGCTCAATTGATCTGGAAAAAGGAGAGGAAGGAGAATTAAGTGGAATTACTGAAGCGGGATTGACGAGAGCAAAGGAAGAAGAAGCCTTATTGTCAGAAATTATTTCTGTCCTGAATGATCGTTTTGGAACTGAATTTGATGAAGCGGACAAACTTTTCTTCGATCAAATTGAAGAAGAGCTAATGACTGATGAAAAACTCAAATCCCAGGCCAAGGTCAATAAAATTGACACCTTCAAATTTGTATTTGAAGATTCATTCATAGAAAAGCTTATAAGCAGGATGGATCAGAATCAAGATATATTCGAGAGAGTCTTGGAAGACAAAGTTTTCGGTGATCTGGTAAAGGAGTGGATGATGAGAAAGGTGTACAAGAAGATGAATGAATAGATGTTACAATGGAAACCAAAAATTTTATCTATTTCCACCAGAACTATTCTTTTCGTAGCATTTCTAGCTATTTACCTCTCTTCCTGCTCTAACGAAACCCTTCCGGAAAAACCCTTAATCCCAGCCCACCCCATCAACCGTTTGGCGGAAGCTCAACTGCTAGTGAATCACCCTATTGAGGTAGTAGTGCATCGGGGTGCCAACCATCTGGCTCCGGAGAATACCTATGCGGCGTCCGCCCGAGCTATTGAGTTAGGAGTGGATTACGTAGAAATTGATGTGCACCGTAGCTGGGACGGGGTGCACTACCTGATGCACGATATGACGCTGGGCCGTACCACCGATGGCTGGGGTTTTATCTTCCTGCGTACTTCTACCTACATGGATGGGCTGGATGCCGGAAGCTGGTTTAGTAAGCAGTACGCTGGTGAACCGATTCCCCGATTAGATCAATACCTGCAGTGGATCAAAGGAAAAGCCAAGGTGTACCTGGATGTAAAAACCGGCGATCTGGCGGAAATCGTGGCCCTGATCCGGGAGCTGGGGATGGAAGAAGAGGTGTTCTTCTGGTTCTGGAACACCCAAAAAGCCCGTAAGCTTAAAGAGCTAGCCCCCGCGATAGGCTTAAAGATCAATGCCGCCACTCCCGCTGAGGTTCGTAAGGCGAAAGCGCAGCACCAGGCCACCATCATCGAGTGTGAGGTAGGGCAGCTCACTGCCGAACTGGGGCAAACCTGCCGGGAGTTGGGTATCCGTTTGATGGTCTACGCTCAGCACAATACCCGGGAAGAATACGAAGCCATCATCCGCTCTCCGGCCGATTTGGTTAACCTGGATCGTCCCGAGTTGTACCTACAGGTACTGGATAGTCTTCACCGTCATAAGGTCACTGAATGAGGCCGATAATTTTGTTCATTAGACCTAATTGCCAACCTATTTCCACTGCTATCTAGCCACTAATTTTAGTCTGCTTTTTCTGGTTTTCAAGTCCTCTGGTTTTTCAAATTATTGCTACTTTGTAGGCAGGTAAGAACCCCTTTTTCTGAAACTACGACCATGAATTCTCATATAGAAATATATCAATCTTCCGACAAGCAGGTAGAACTAAAAGTGAGCCTCGATCAGGAAACCGTTTGGCTAAACCGTCATCAGTTAGCCCAGCTATTTGACCGGGATATCAAGACTATCGGTAAGCACATCAACAACGTATTTAAAGAAGGTGAACTAACAAGGCAGGGAATTGTCGCAAAATTTGCGACAGTTCAGGAGGAAGGTGAAAGAAAAGTAGAAAGAAATATCGAGCATTATAATCTGGACGTGATTATCTCGGTAGGCTACCGTGTAAAATCACAAAGGGGTACGCAGTTCCGTATTTGGGCTACCCAACGGCTGAAGGACTATCTGGTACAGGGCTACGCCATTAACGAAAGCCGTCTGGCCCAAAAACAGCAGGAAGTACAGCACCTGAAAACCGGTATCCGCATCCTTGGACGAGCGGTAGCAGATCAAGCCGAGCAGTCAGCACTTGACTGGCTGCAACACTTTGCCCAGGGGCTGCAACTACTGGACGACTACGACCACGAGCAATTAGACAAGAAAGGCATTAGCACCCGACCAGCTGACTATCCCAGTCTAAAGGACTACCGACAGGTAGTGGAGCGCATGAAAGCGGACTTTGATTCGGACGTATTTGGAAAAGAAAAAGACGATAGCTTTCCCGGATCCGTCGCCCAGATCAGTCAGGGTTTTGGCGACCAAGATTTCTACCCCACCCTGGAAGAAAAAGCTGCAACTCTACTGTATCTAATCATCAAAAACCATTCGTTTATTGACGGAAACAAACGTATAGCAGCCGCCTGCTTTCTACTGTTTCTGGACAGGAACAAGTTACTGCTGCGAGAGGATGGCCGTCCGATCATCAGCAACGAGGCCTTGGCGAGCCTTACGCTGCTTGTAGCCGCCAGCAAGAGCGAAGAGATGGAAACGGTCAAACGACTAATCATTAGTGTGCTTAATCGGAATGCCTCCTAAGCACATTGATCAGCATTTACCTTTACTTTGTTACAAGATCAGCCGATTTTTACCCTTACTTTGTTACAAACCCCTGCTTATTTCCGCTGATTATCCAACCAATAAGTACACCGGACAGCACTCGACCTATCTAAGAATGGCGTAGCAGCAACATGAGATAGGCAAGTTCGTGCTTGGGTATCACGCGCCGCAAAAGACTACGACATAAAGCTGACGCGCTATCCCATTCTAATTTATTTCGTTTCCTGTTTGCGCTTGGGCTCACCGCTCAGGCCCTTTCACTTCTACCCCAGCACGGAAGTACTGCCATATCATGTTTCATGTTCGCGCTAGCGGGCACAAATCCCAAACACTATGGCAAAGTCCCCATCTTCCCGACAAGATGTTTACCACATCATCACGAACATCATTATTGAAAAATTAGAACAGGGGGTGATCCCCTGGAAAAAAAGCTGGAGCGCTCAAGGCCCGGCCGCCAACTATGTTACCAAGAAGCCCTACCGGGGTATCAATGCGCTGCTACTGAATAGCCTAGGTCTGGCGCAACCTTATTTTCTAACTTTCCGGCAAGCCCAGAGGCTCGGCGGCCATATTCAAAAGGGAGCCAAGTCGCTTCCGGTCGTCTACTGGCAGTGGTACTTTTTACATAAAGAAACCGGTCGTAAGCTGACTGAAGAAGAAGCCAAAGCACTTCCGAACTGTGAGGTAGAACGAAAAGCTTTCCTGCGCTACTATCGCGTCTTTTATATCCAGGATACCGAAGGCATTGACCTGGCGCTGCCTAAAACTCAACCCACGGAACTTCCCGAAGATCTACTGATGCGGGGATTTAAACCCTTGCACAGTATGCCTCATCCGGTCGCGGTTAAAACCATACGTCAACAGCCCTACTACCATCCCCGGCACGACTATATCAACATGCCGGTTATGAATGCTTTTTCCAGTACCGAAGCCTACTTCCAGGTATTCTATCATGAGCGATATTTTTCCATAATAGCTTTGGCCTTAGGAAGTAACGGAACCTTGAAGAACTCTTTAGACTTTTTCCGCTGACCACGTAGCCACAGTTTACTATCTAAACCGGTAACAATATGGTCAGGAATCAGATCGAACACTTCGGCGTACGATAGTCCGGTATAACAACTAAAGATAAATATATCACAGGTCTGATCCAGCCGCTCAATGCGAAATTCCTTTTCTTCAATGCGCTGAAGCTCGGTTTGGGTCAAAAAGCCTCGTTCTTTTTTCTCAAACTTACGCTTGAATTTGAGGAAGGGGTCTTTCTCGAGCCATTCTTCTTTAATGGCTAGGTTGACCATTTTCCGCAGCCGCTCCGCGTGTTTCATCGCCCCATTCTGGGTACAAGGCTTTTGATGGCCATCGGGCTTACGTTGTAAGACAAATCGGACAAAGTCCTTAATAAACTTGTAGTTCAACGCATCTAGGTAGATGTCCGAGGTCTTGTGCTTTTTTTGTAAAAACTCATAGACATAGCGTTGAGTCGTGAAATAATTTTTCTGGGTGCCTGGGGCCAGTTCATACTTCATTTCTTCATTATGATATTCTATTAACTCTTTCAGGGTTTTGCCCCGCTCATCTTGCCCCAGGTAGCGGCTCTTAATAGCTTCTGTGGTAATCAGTATTCGCTCCTGGGCAAGTGATTCTTTGCAAGCAATGAGTTGGCTTTTAACCTGGTCTAAATACCCATTAAGTTGTTTGATTTCTTCTTTAGTACCCCGGGCGATGCCTCGTACTTCATCCCATCGCTCTAAAGCAATTTTTCGCTGCACGGACATATCCAGACGCTTGGCATTGACGGAGATACGAACATAAATAGGCACTTGTCCCTGTTTGTCTTGCTGGTACTTCTTGACAAAAAAAGTGATTCCGAAGGTTTTGTTGCTACGCATATTTGTGTTGTTTTAATTGGTTTTTATACACGTTAAGCTGTGCCTAGGCACAATTAGGCACAGAATAGACACAAACGAGACCAAAATGAAACAATTTTTATGAGCGTATAAAACTGTATATCAGTACGTTACACTCATTTCTGTGCCTAAAAAGGTAAGAAGAAAAAATAGACCACGAAATAGGCACATTTTTATTGAAAAAGTATGAATGAAATGGAGGGTAGAAAAAAGAAAAACCCCTCAAATCATACGATTTAAGGGGTTTTACCGACTTTTGTATGTTCTTAAGTCGGGGCGGCAGGATTCGAACCTGCGACCCCCTGCTCCCAAAGCAGGTACGCTAACCGGACTGCGCTACGCCCCGAATAGTTTTAATGAAACTGATGGAATCCCAACGAATTTAAAAAATCCGTATTCAATGACTTACTGAGCGGAGAGAGGGGGATTCGAACCCCCGGTACCTTTTACAGTACGCATGTTTAGCAAACATGTGGTTTCAGCCACTCACCCACCTCTCCGTAGAGTTTTTAAGCTGTAATTCTTTAAAGGCTGCAAATATAAAATAAGTTTTACTATGAACCCAATACAACAATGAGAAAAACTATCAGGCTGACCAACCACGCTTTCTTCTTAATCCCCCTTTACCAGTTCACACTTACTGTGTACTTTTGTCGTTACTAAACGTAAGTAGCACTCGCATGAATTGGTATCGTTCATTTAGTACAACCGAAGGTATTTTTCTGCTAATTTTCCTCCTGGGGTATGTGCTGTATTTAGTTAGGGTCATCCGCATCAACCGGGTAATTCCTGTGGGCTTTCGGGCAGTAATATTTAAAGTGGGGTTACGCGCTCTGTACTTTCTTCTGTTTCTGGTCGCCCTACTGGGGCCAATGATGGGTAAGGCTACCAAAGAAATTCAAGCGGTGGGAAAAGACATCTTTATCCTGGTCGATCTATCGCAGTCCATGAATGCCAATGATGTGCAACCTAGTCGATTGGAGAAAATTAAGTACGAACTCAAAGACATTATCAAAGCCTTTAACTCGGATCGAGTTGGATTGATTATCTTCTCCTCGGAAGCCTTTATTCAGAGTCCTCTTACCTACGATCAGAGTGCATTGCGGATGTTTATCGATGCGCTCAATACCAGTCTCGTTCCTAACTCGGGTACTGATTTTACTCCGCCCCTACAGCTAGCACTGGATAAGTTTGAGCAAGATGAAGAAAACCCTACTCAGCAAAAATCAAAGGTATTACTACTTATTTCTGATGGTGAAGACTTTGGCGATAATACTTCCACTGTTTCTGAAGAAATCCAACAGAGTGCTATTCGGCTATTTACACTAGGAGTAGGAACTGAGCAGGGCAGTCAGTTAGTAGTTCGGGGGGTACCTAAAACTGACCGTTCGGGCAATGTGGTAGTGAGTCAGCTCGAGCCTCAGGCACTCCAGCAACTTGCCAACCAGACAAGTGGACAGTATTTCGAGATTAGCGACCAACAAGATGATACCCAGCGGCTAATTTCAGCCATCCGTCAGATTGAAGGAGAACTGCGGGATTCGCGGCAGGTTGACGCTTCGGCCAATAAATATTTTTATTTTTTGTTACTTGGAGTTGGTCTATTTTTGGTAGATCATTTGGTAAAATTTAAAACCGTAAGAATATGAAGCTATTGGGGTGGATGCTAGGAATGCTCCTGCTCATTGCAGGGATTGATGATATAGCTACTATTAATCGCCTTAAGAAACAGGCAGAAGAAGCTTATCAGCGCGGCGACTATACCGAGGCGGTGCAGTACTATCAGCTATTGGTAGATTCTATGAAGGTGCAGGACGAGGTGGTACGCCTCAACTTAGCCCATGCCCAGTTACAGGCCGGTGATACTACCACTGCCCAGCAGCAGTACAGCCAGCTAATGAACGCAGGCGATACGAGCATCAAATCGGTAGCTTATCAGCAATTGGGTAATATCACTACCCAGCAGCAACAGTACGATAATGCCCTAGCGATGTACAAGGAGTCTCTTAAGGCGAATCCAGCTAATGAAGACGCCCGTTATAATTATGAACTGGTTAAAAAGCTGAAGAAAGAACAAGAGCAACAGCAGCAACAAAATCAGGATAATAATCAGGAACAGTCCGACGAGCAAGAAAAACAGGATCAGGAGAAGTCGGATGAACAGCAGCAAGACCAGGAAGGAGAATCCACCGATGAACAAAATCAGGAACAGCAGCAAAGCGAATCAGAGCAACAGCAAGACGGTGACCCGCAATCTGAAGAAAGTGAACCTCAGGAGCAGAACACTCAGCAAGGTGAGGAACAAACCGAGGGCGAGAAAAGTGATGAGGAAATGTCTAACTCACCATTATCCGAACGTCTAGAAGAAATGAACATCAGTGAAGAAAAAGCCCGGATGATCCTGGAGGCTATGCGTAATAACGAAATGCAGTACATCCAGCAAAATCGTAGAAAACCCACCAAACCCAAAGACCGCAATAAACCTGATTGGTAAATTCAACAAAGGAAAATGGAGAACGAAATTCCGTTTTCCTTTCTCCCTATTCCCTTCTCCGTATCAACATAATCTAAAATTATCATGAATACCGTCTATATCGTTTCTGCTGTTCGTACTCCCATTGGTTCATTTGGGGGAAGTCTTTCTAGTATCACTGCTACTGCTCTGGGAACTGCTGCTATTAAGGGGGCTTTTCGCAAGGTGCAAATATCTGAAGGTCAGACTGATGAAGTATTTTTCGGAAACGTAGTATCTGCTAACTTAGGACAAGCTCCTGCCCGACAGGCTGCACTGGGGGCGGGAATCCCTGATTCTGTACCCTGTACTACGGTCAACAAAGTTTGCGCTTCGGGCATGAAGGCAGCTATGTTGGGTGCTCAGTCTATCATGCTAGGGCAGACTGATATTGTTGTAGCTGGAGGTATGGAAAGTATGTCCAATATTCCGTATTATCTGCCTAAAGCCCGCTTTGGCTACAAATATGGGGGAGGTGAACTGGTTGATGGTTTAGAAAAAGACGGGTTGTTTGAGGTATACAACGGTTTCGCCATGGGCAACTGCGCTGATAATACCGCCAAAGAAATGAACATTTCTCGTGAAGCCCAGGATGCCTACGCCATTGAATCCTACCAGCGGGTAGCTCAAGCGGCAGAAGCCGGGTATCTACAGTCCGAAATTGTACCGGTAGAAGTTCCCCAACGTAAGGGCGATCCAATCATCATCGATGAAGACGAAGAGTACAAGCGGGTAAACTTTGATAAGATTCCAATCTTGCGACCAGTGTTCAATAAGGATGGAACGGTAACCGCTGCTAATGCTTCTACTATTAACGATGGGGCATCAGCCATGCTCCTGGTCAGTGAGCAGAAGGTGAAGGAGTTGGGATTGAAGCCTATTGCTAAGATCTTAGGGTTTGCCGACGCCGCCCAAGACCCACTTTGGTTCACTACATCACCTGCATTAGCCATTCCCCGCGCCATGAAACAGGCGGGGGTTAGTCTCGAGGACGTGGATTATTACGAAATCAATGAGGCCTTTTCGGTAGTGGCTATCGCTAATAACCAGAAGTTGGAGCTTGAGCCTAGCCAGGTAAATGTCTTTGGGGGAGCAGTAGCACTAGGGCACCCGCTAGGTTGCTCTGGAGCTCGAATTATGACGACTTTGTGTAATGTACTGTACCAGAAGGATGCTGATATTGGCGTTGCCGGAATCTGTAACGGTGGTGGCGGGGCATCAGCAATTGTTCTGGAACGGGTATAATTTCCCGAAATAGTACATTGTAAGGGTGGCTATTGAGTTCAACGTTGATTTTCTGGCATATTTGGTAGATTCGTAGTTTAATCAATACACTTGTAAGACTATGAATCTAGTAGGTTTTATGCAGGGAATATCAGATGAATTGCAAGGCCAGTTCTCTGAATACGATGAAAACACCCTAGTTATTGTTGTTCCTCTCGGAAAAGGCCGCTTTCAGGCGGTACAGGGTAAAGTACAGGAAGTTGATGATCGGGGTACAAAAACTATCTCGTTTACTTCTAAGGTATGTCCTTTCTATCGTCAGATGGATTTGATAGACTTTATGGAAGAAAACAAAAAAATGTTATTCTCTCGATTTATAGTAGAAGATACCTTTATTAAGGTAGAAGCTTCAGTTTTTCTGGAGTTTGTGAGCCAGCAAAACAAGGACTATCTAAAAAACGCCATCTGTGAAGTAGCCAAAGTAGCTGATAAATGGGAGCATAAACTTACGGGGCTAGACGTTTTCTAAAAAAAATCGTAGAATTGTTACATAGACACTAGCAAGCTGTCTTGTCGCGGGGTGCTGGGTATTACATGCCTAGCATCACGAGGAAAGTCCGGGCAGCACCGAGCACCGTACTTCCTAACGGGAAGGGTTCGTTTTGGGCTAAAGGCCTTAAGTGGACACAGAAAGTGCCACAGAAAACAAACCGCCCGCCTAAGGCTTTATGTCAGAGGTGGGTAAGGGTGAAAAGGTGCGGTAAGAGCGCACCGCCCCGAGGGTGACCAAGGGGGCAGGGTAAACCTTACGGGCTGAAAGATCAAATAAGTACGGCTGATTCAGCCTCGCTGAACATAGGGTAGCTCGCCCTATTCTTTTTTAAGAGGCAGTACGGGTAGATCGTTAGAGTCTTCGGGCAACCGGAGTCCTAGATAAATGACAGGAATCTGAACGTAGCGATACTGACAGAAACAGAACCCGGCTTACAGGCTTGCTTTTTTATTACACAACTGTATGGCAAAAATATTAATCATTGACGACGAAAAAGCGATCCGAGGATCGCTACGCGAAATTCTGGAGTACGAAAAGTACGCCGTAGACGAAGCTACTGATGGTGAAGAAGGCCTGCAAATGCTGGCCAAGGGGGATTATGATGTTGCCCTCTGTGACATTAAAATGCCCAAAATGGACGGGATAGAAGTGCTAGAAAAAGCCGTGCATCAGGGTGTAGATACCCAATTTATCATGGTTTCAGCTCATAGCACTATTGAGACCGCTGTGGAAGCCACCAAAATGGGGGCTTACGATTTTGTTCCCAAACCTCCTGACCTAAACCGTCTGCTAGTTACCATTAAAAATGCCCTCGATAAATCGGAGCTGGTAGAAGAAACGGTAAAGCTCCGCAAAAAAATAGCCGGGGTAAGCGAGATCGTCGGTGAGTCTTCCGCTATTTCTGAGGTTAAAGAGACTATCACCCGAGTAGCCCCTACTGAAGCCCGGGTACTGGTTACTGGGCCTAACGGTACTGGGAAAGAACTGGTAGCTAAGTGGTTACACGCTCAAAGTAACCGAGCGAAAGCCCCACTAATAGAGTTAAATTGTGCTGCTATTCCCTCTGAACTAATTGAAAGTGAGCTGTTTGGTCATGAGAAGGGCTCGTTTACTTCGGCTATTAAGCAAAAGAAAGGGAAGTTTGAGCAAGCCAATGGGGGGACTTTATTCCTGGATGAAATTGGTGATATGAGCCTCTCGGCTCAGGCCAAAGTACTGCGGGCGTTGCAGGAGCATAAAATCACTCGGGTAGGTGGTGACAAAGCCATCAAAGTAGATGTGCGGGTGATTGCCGCTACCAACAAAGACCTGAAAAAAGAAATTGAGGAGAAAAACTTTCGGGAAGATTTATACCATCGCCTTAGCGTTATTCTCATTCATGTTCCCCCGCTCAAAGACCGAAAAGATGATATTCCGCTGCTCGTCGATAAATTTCTGAATGATATTGCTCAAGAGTATAGTGCTCCCTCTAAGAAGATCACCCCAGATGCTATCGCTGAACTGCAAAAGCTAGAGTGGACTGGAAACATCCGAGAACTACATAATGTAGTAGAGCGACTCGTCATTATGTGCGATGCCGAAATCACGGCTTCTGATGTGAAGCAATTTACCTGAGTGGCTAATCAGGTAGCACCTTCACCATAATATTTTTGTAGTAGACTTTACTTTCAGGGTCATGGCCTTGCAGGGCAAATGTACCTTGATCCAGATAACGCCCACTGTTTCCTGCATTTTCTTTCACATCCTTCGGCTCTACGTATTGGGTGATTACCTCATCATCTACTTTGATAGTGACTAGGCTATCTTGCACAATAATATGCTGGGTGAACCATTCATTATCATCAGCCGGAGCGCCCCGTACATCGTCTACTCCATAGAGGCTAGCGGTACGGCGCCAGTCGGTGTGGGAGTTATTTACCTGCACTTCGTAGCCTTTATTAGGCCAGCCTTTTTTCTGGTACTCAGTATGAAAGTACATACCTGAGTTAGAGCCCGGCATAGTTTTTACATCGGCTTTGAACTCAAAGTTTTTAAATGTGTGATTATTAACATCGCCTACGTAAAATAAATGAGCTCGTGGGCCGTCCACTACAATCATTCCGTCTTCAACACTGAACGTTTTGGGGTTTTCGCTAGCTTTCCATCCGTCCAGACTTTTACCATCGAATAGGTTTTTCCAGTCATCTTGTGCCCATAGATTGGTGTAGGTGCCAAGCGTGAGTACAATTAATAAGGAAAGTAAATAGGTTTTTGTCATCAGATTAGGTTGTAAGTATAGTAAGAAGTTATGTTAGTTGAGAGGCTCAATCAGGGTAGTGTACTTTAAATAAGGATGAGAAAATTAAAAATTTGGCAACGAAGCAGTAAATCGTATTATTGGATTGACCAAAATCTAAATAACATGACTACCTGTCCCCATTGCCAAAGCACTAAGATCGTAAAAAATGGTA
>JBCCTI010000106.1:0-19095 GCA_039198955.1 Bacteroidota bacterium
ATTATCCAAGGACTTTCTGTTGTACAAGAAAGATTAGTTGTTTATTGATGTATTAGGGGAGGCAGTATAAAGACCCCCTCTCTTTCATTTAAGGTTAGTTGAATAATGGTAGCTCAAGCCCAGTCGGAGAGTTTTGATTTGATCTTAGTCGGTACTGGTTTTGCCTCTTCTTTCTTTCTAAAGAAATATTTAGAAAAGAATGAGCAGCCGGTTAGGGTTTTGGTATTGGAAAGAGGAGTGAAGTTTACTCACAGAGAACGACTACACTTTAAGCAAACTGACGATACCTACAATGGTATAAATTGGAAAAGTGCTCAACGAGCATTTATTAACGAAACTCCTGAAAAGGAGTGGGTATTTGATCCCAATTTTGGTGGAAGTTCTAATTGCTGGACAGGATGTACGCCTCGGTTCATGCCGAATGATTTTAAGCTAAATTCAGTATACGGCATAGGTAAGGACTGGCCATTATCATACACTGATATAGAAACCTACTATGAAGAGGCTGAAGAGATTATGTCCGTATCAGGTCCTAGTATAACTCCATTTCCTAAAAAGGGTAAATACCCTCTTCCGCCCCACCAGCTTTCATCGATAGATCAAATACTACAAAAAGAATACGGCAACTTATATATTAGTCAACCTACTGCCCGAGCTAGTCGAGCTATCGGAAGAAGAGCGGCTTGTTGTAGTAGTACTGTCTGTAATCTCTGCCCAATGAATGCTAAGTTCACTATTGAGAATACACTAGATTACTTATATGAGAAGGCTGACATTAAAGTTTTGTTAGGAGCTAAGGTATACGGTCTAGATCTAGTAGGAGACACAGCTCGTTCAGTACTATACGAAATAGATGGGCAGCGAAAGGAAGCCCGGGGAGAAATCATTGCTTTAGGAGCCAATGCCATTTTTAATGCCCACATTCTTCTCAATGCGGGAGACACTAATAAGAATACTGGACGAGGGCTATGTGAGCAAGCTGGTGTGTATGTGTATTTACACTACGATGGACTGGATAACGTAGGAGGAGGGTCAGTTATTCCTGCCAACGGATTTATGATGTACGATGGAGATCATCGGAAGGATAGGGCTGCCTGTTTGATTGAACATCATAACCTACCGTATATTCGCAATGAACGAGGAAAGTGGCGAATGCTTTCCAAATTTAAGTTTGTGTATGAAGATATTCCCGGTGATGGTAATAAGGTAGTGCCTTCAGATGACTTGTTTTTACCTAAGGTTAATTTTGAAGGGCATTCGCCCTACACAATGCGAGCAATAGACCAACTGAGTGCAGACATCGAGAAATTTTTCAGTGTGCTTCCAGTAGAAAAGGTGATAAAAGACAATTACATTCAGAAAACGGAGGCTCATATTTGTTCTACCACTCGGATGAGTGAAACTCCTAAAGAAGGAGTAGTTGATGCAAATTTAATACACCATCAATATCGGAATTTATTAGTATTAGGTAGTGGGGTGTATCCGACAATTTCGGCTGCTAACCCAACGCTTACCCTGTCGGCGTTGTCGCTTAGGGCGGCTGATCATTTATGAATGTGAACCTATGAATAGAAGAAAATTCATTAAAATAATTGGGGGCACCAGCGTTGTTGCTGGAGGCAGTTATCTGGTATTAACGGATTTTTACGACGTGGTAGAAAAAATAATTCGGCAAGAGTTGTCTTACTTACCTATCGGCGAAGATGTGTTCGCGAGTTTCATAGCAGATGTTAGAAAAGAAAAAGCAATAACTCAATTTGGCTTTAGTAAGGAGTGGTTTATCCGGACTCACTTTCTAGTAGGAGGTATGGGAAAACAGATATTACCTTATCGATACAAATATTTACAGTATCAAGAACAGATATTAGCTACTTTTTTACTTTCTACTAATTTCTTCTTCAACAAGATGGATGAAACCAAGCCAATACAATATGTGGAACTTTATCATCCCTATAAAAGAGCTTGTAGTAATCCCTTCTCAAGTATATATTACAATAACTTTCAACTACCAGTATGATTACGTTAGATAACTCAAAAAGTGTTACCAATATCGATGACGGTAAACATAAGAGCCAGTTTCTTCCGTATATTCATAATTTTCGAGGAATAGCTATTTTATATATCGTAGCTTTTCATTGTCTGAGTTCGTTTGGTTGGGGAGATAATATTCTAGAAAAAAGAATCTGTAATTCATTGGTGGTATACGGAACGGTGCTTTTCGTTTTTATTGCCGGATTTTTATTTCAGCATCTTAATGCTAATAACCACTACAATGACTTTAATTTTAAGGTTTACTTAAAAAAAAAATAGCTTTCGTCATTCTTCCCTACATACTTGTCTCAATACCAGCAATCATAGACAAATTTTATTTTTCAGCGCCTAACTTTCCCTGGATGCCATCGGCTATTGAGGAAAGCAACTGGTTGGTTCAAGTAGTATTTATGTTGATTACGGGTAAGCACTTTGGCCCGTTCTGGTTTATTCCTATGATTACCCTAATCTATCTTATAGCTCCAGTATTGCTATTTTTAGATCGGGTATCATGGTTTTACCGTTATCTTTTCCCGATAATATTTTTAGCAGGCTGCTTTCTATATCGGTTTGGTTATAACTCTTCAATTATTGAGTCATTTTTGTATTTCCTGCCCGTCTACATATTCGGTATGTGGGCTAGTCGCTATCGGGAATCAATCTTGAGTAAAGGATATTTCCTACTTATTTTTCTAGTTCTTCTTTACAGTATAATTACATATTTAGAAATAATCGATGTACTAGCAATTGGTAAGTCGTATGCCTATGGTGAAGAACTGAAAGATAATGCTTACCTATTCAATCTTGGTAAATTAAAGGCTTCAGCACTATGCATCATCTTTATGCTGCTGCTTTATCGTTTGCGGCATATCAAAGCAAGTATTTGGGGCATACTAGCCACCGGTAGTTTTGGAATATTCTTCGTTCACTTGTACCTGATCCGGCTGATAGAAATTGTAGTCGCCAGAGTGAATATAGATATTATCTTTAATAGCGTGGTATACCTAGTGCATGTAGGTTTAATCATGACGATTTGTTTAGTGATTGTTTGGTTGGTTAAGATAATTACAGGAAAGAAAAGTCGCTATTTGATTGGCTGTTAGGCTTATTAAGGTCTATTCTTGAAAATGGATGATAAAAGATAGATTGATCATTGTTGTTTTTGCTTGTTTGGTGTTCGTAGTCAGTAATGTGCTACTGAGTGGCTACATGGCGTCTTATCAGTCACTAGGTGATGAAATTGCTGCCCCAGCAGACGCGTTGCATGAATGGCATTTAAATAAAAAAGCTCCTTTTGAGTACCGGATGCTCTTTCCAGCTATTGTGCTGTTAGTATGGAAGGCTACTGGAGGGGGAAACACAGCTTTTTACTGGTCTTATGTGCTGTTAAGCTTAGTTTTTCTCACTGGATCAGCTTTAGTATTTTTTCAGCTTTTACTGGATTTGAGGTTTTCTCGCCAACTTTCGTTAGCAGGAGTCATTATTTTCTTATTACTGCCTCCTCTACTACTAGCCTATACCTTGCCAGTACATACCCGTGAAGATACATTAGCATATATTATTCTGTGTCTAGGGTTACTTTTTCTTTTGAGAAAACAGTACGTTTGGTTCTTTGGTATTTGTTTGATTGGTGTTCTGTGTCGGGAGACCTTACTGATATTGCCTTTCGTATTCCTCTTTTTCTCTAAAGATTTTCCATTCTGGAAACGGGTATTCATAGCATCACTTCCGGTAGTAGCTTGGCTTTCCCTACGCATACTAGTAGAAACAAATAAAGTAGCCTATGATCCCCTGGAGGGGCTCAGATGGAATTTAGCCAACCCAGCCCAGGTCGTGGTATTTGCTTTTATCACTTTTGGTCCGCTGTGGATATTGTGGTTAGGAGGGCGAAACTTAGCCTTGCGAGATGAGAACCATAAAGACATGAATGGGAGGGGAAAAGTGTTGGCAAGATCTGCCCCTTGGACATTGGCACTGATTATAGTTACCACCTTTTTAGGTGGAATTTATAACGAAATCAGGCTTCTCTATCTAGGGTTTCCTTGGGTAATTAGCTTATCGCTATTTTTTATAAAAGCATATCGAGATCAATTAAGATCAGCCATAAATGCCAGAGGCTATATTGGAGGCTTTACAGGGGTAGTTTTGCTTGCTGGTATAGGGGGGTATTTTATCTTTAAAAACCAGGATAATCTTCTAGCAATGACCCAGCATGATATTCCGGTCCTTATTTGGCTGACAGTAGGGCTGGTAATGACTACTATAACGGTCGCCACTTTGCTACTTTTTTGGTTTGCTCATAGGCAACGTATACTTAGTCTCAATTTTCATGAATAATAACACTGTAGTACGTCAAAGACAGAGGCCTAAACTCTTATTCACAACTATTAGCGAACGCTATTGGCAGTGGGGTGAATGGCTGCTTATTATTGGTTTTTGTATTATTCCATTATTCGTAAAATTTCCCTTCAGAATCAATCTCTTTCTTGCTTGGGAGGGGGCGTATCGCTTGGCCGAAGGTCAAATACCCTTCCGTGATTTTGGCATGCCCTTAGGGTTTGGGTTTTGGATCATTCCTGCATTATTTTTTAAGCTGCTTGGATCCCAAATGATTACTCTGGTTAAAGCCCAGGTATTTATCAATGCCATCACTTTTATTTCGTTTCGATCCATCATAAAAACGTTGGGGTTGGAGGCTGCACGTAGAATAACGACATTACTTGTAATGGGACTCACGTATGTACTGATTAATTTCTGGCCCTGGTACAACAATATGGTCTTTGTGTACGAATTGTTGGCAATTCAAATGCTACTACTAGGCTGTTACCGTTTTCAGCATTGGAAAGCCCATTTATTTATAGTTCTCTCTACGCTGTTTGTTGTACTAGCTATTTTTACCAAACAAGACGGTGGTGGTTTAACACTCATACTAGTGTCAGCACTAGCACTGCTCTATATGTATAGGCACCGTGAGTGGCAGCTATTAGGCACTTACGCAATGAGCGGCATTCTTTGGGGGGCATTATTTATCTTTCCATTTCTATCCCATGATTTTAACTACTGGTTTAATTTTGGCCAGCCACCCCATTATTCCCGTATCAACCTATATGATTTTTTAGATGATATTTTTGGGGGTTCTCTAGTAATCAAGCTGTATGTGGCCTTAATAATAGCTCTCTTGATCTATCACCACCGCAACTGGGTTAGTTTCTGGCAAGATGAAAAAACGGTTATGTTTACCCTGCTTAGTCTCGGAATACTAGGGCAGGCTTTGCTCATTCAGGTGACCAGTTATATTCCGCACAATGTGAATGTTTATTTTCATAGCTTTGCTATTGCTATGCTTCTGTTTCTGGCTGGTAACTCCCTTGTTCATTGGAATAGTATAGCTGGACTGTTTCTCTCACTTTTTTTTACATTCTTTTGCTTTTCAGGAGACTACTGGCTGTACGCTAACCGAGTCTTCCGAAAGATATTACCTCAGCAAAGCAGCGAAAATGTCATTTCTAAAAGCTCCTGGTCGGCTAGTGGTGGTGAAGAACAACCAACCCGAGCTAACTGGGTAGAGTCAGATTACGAAGTATTTGAGGATGTGAAATTACCAGAAGAAACTATTCAAGGCATAGAGAATATTGAGAGTCTTGAGATAGTCCAACGGCAAGGAGACGATCTGAAGGTTTTGAATATGTCAGAGCTAACACCATTAGCCCAGATTCTGGACTATACACCAGAAACCGGGTCTGACTATCCATTATGGTTTCACTACGGAGTTTCTATGTTTGATCGGGAAGTAGATATGTTTTGCAGAAAAGTAGGGCAGCAAGAGTACGATCTAGTACTATTTGAAACAATTCCCAACCTGAATAATTTTTATCCAGAACAAGTGCAAAACTGTTTGCAGCAGAACTACAAAATGGTAGACCGTTTCTTAGCCCCCAGAATAAAGCATAACGCTTACATTGAGGTTTATACAAGAGATTAAGAATGATTCAGTGAAGGTTTTACTGCTTCCCAGAAGGAAGCAACTCTGGATTCCCAGCTATTTTGCTTAGCAAAGGAAACACGTTGTTGAACTAATTCATTATCATCAGTTTGGGCAACAGCGTGGGTAATTAGTTGCGAGAAAGACGCATGGTCAGAAGAAATATGGCAGATATCTTTAAAAGAAAGTACGTCTTCAGAAAAGTCAGTAGTAACCACTGGTTTTCCCATTGCTAAGTACTCATTAATTTTTAAAGGATATATACTTGCGGTTAGCGTAGTCCTCACGAAGGGAATAATAGTACAGGAAACAAATTGTAAGTAATGGTGAAGCTGATGGTGGGGCTTAGGGCCAATGAACAAAATATTTGGCAAGCTACTAAAGTCTAGCTGATGATAGTCCTGGTCGTTTCTAGGGCCGATAATTAAAAGTCGTTTATCGGGATGATTCTGAGCTATCTGATATAAAAGAGGATAATCTACTCGCTGGTCTAAGTTACCAACAAAGCAGATAATTGGTTCTTTAATGGAGGCAATCTCAGGAGGCTTTCTATTTTTAGGTAGGGGATAGGGAAAGGAGTCAAGGTCTACAGCATTTGGCAAATGATGAACTGAGCTCTGAGTTGAAGATTGAAGCTTTCGTGCTAATTCTTTAGAGGTGGCAAAAGCAATATCAGATTCCTGAATAGCTTCCTTCTCTAGCTGAACCCCGTGTTTTGCTCCGTAAGTGATCTGACTAATATCATCGCGGGATTGATAAACAGTGAAAGCTGGTAATTGGTCTTTGGGAAGAATTGCGTGATAAAAAGGATTAAAAGAGTTGAAAAAGATGTAATGGTGGACATTGTAATGCTGAAGCAGAGACTGTAAATTTTTCTGAATAATTCTGCGATTCTTACGTAGAAAGAATCGGTACAATCTGCTTCCTTTAGGTAAAAAGTTGATAGGGAGGGTTAGCGATGGGGTGATTGCGTAAAAGTTAATCCCGAGATTAGGTAAGTGTTGATAACGATGTTTTGCAGCAAAGAAACGCTTAAGCCGGGTTCTAATTTTGGGTTGCTGGAAATCAGCAATAAAATCTTTAATAGTGAAGGGATTATCAAAGTAAAATACCCGATGGTGTTTAGAGAATTCTTTAGCCAAGGATAATGCTGCTGAAGAAATGTCATTATCCCAGCTTGACATGCTAATAAAAATCAAATCCATTGGTAAGAATGCTATTAAACAATATGAGGGTTAGTTAATCTATTTCTGAAAGAGTAAAATACATTGAGTATTTTACTTTAAAAACTGTAAATTTAACCAGAAATAATTTTAGAATGACCGAAATACCTAATTTTCTAATAGTAGGAGCTGCAAAATGTGGTACTACATCTATGAGCGAGTACCTAAAACAGCACCCACAAATATTTATCAGTGAAATAAAAGAGCCCCGCTTTCTTTCTAGTCAAGCTCATCCGTTTCCACTCAATGGACCAGGGGATGCCAAGCGTGAGAGTAGATATATTAAAAAATATGCTGACTACCAGCAGTTATTCCAGTCAGCTAACGGTCATCTAGCTGTGGGGGAGGCCAGTGCCGATACGTTGTACTTCTACCAAAAGACTATTCCGGTCATCAAGCAGTACGTAGGTGAGCAGCCAAAGATTATTATCATGTTACGAGACCCGGTGAAGCGAGCATTCTCGGCTTATCAACACCTTATTCGCGATCAGCGGGAAACAGCTTCTTTTGAAGAAGGGCTGCGTAAAGAAGAAGAACGTCTTCAAAATAATTATGAGTTAATCTGGTACTATCGGGGGGGAAGTCGTTACTATGAATCAGTAAAAGCTTTTCTGGAGAGCTTTGATCAAGTACACATTATCATCAATGAAGATATTCGTAGAGACGAAAAAGAAGTTTTTCGGAATGTATTTACTTTTCTGGAAGTAGACCCTGATTTTACCGTAGATACCAGCATTCGATATAACGCCTCAGGAGTCCCTCATAGCAAATGGCTTCATAACTTTCTATTTGAGGAAAACTGGTTGAAACGATCAATTCGCCCGATCACTTACCGACTTACATCTCAAAAATTTCGACAACAGACGTCTAACAAGATGTTGATCAGTAACCTACAGCGAATGGAGATTTCTTCAGATATTGCCGATATGCTAAAGGGAGAGTATTTGAATGAGAAAACCAAACTAGAAGAACTACTAGGGCGAAAGTTGCCCTGGCTGAATTAACCTAACCATGCGTATTCTTTCTTTTATTATCATTCTTTTTGGCTTTATACTTTTCACATTGCCCGGCTGCGGATCTTCGTGTCCAGAATGTAGTCTGGAACAGCGAATTCTACTAAAACCAGATATGGTTGTTAACGAAAATGCAGTGGGTAAATCGCAGCATCTCGTCGATGAACAAGCCAAGTGGAAATTGGAATCACTTTCTTTCCAACCCCAAAGTATTTGGCGACCCGATTTTTCCTGGAATGAGCCACTGCACTTAGCTATTGACTTGCAGTCTACTTACCAAGTACAAAGTGTTGCTTTATATCGTGATGCCGATTTTTTGGATGATATTGAAGGTAAAGTCAGTGTTTACTACGGAGAGCCGTTTGATTGGAAGCCTCTATTGGAAAGGAAATCCCTTGAGCGAAATAAGTGGCAGCAACTTATTTTTGAGCCAGCGGAAACTCAGTTTCTCAGAATTAAAATAGAAGGGGGCAAAGTCAATCTTGGTGAGTTATTCTGTTTTGGTGACCTGATCGGCCAAAGTACTTTTGGTCAGATGGTTAAGGCATCAGCAATCAACGTGCCCGAAAAAACAACCTTTGATGAAATGTTGGGGATCAATGCATTTATTGATGACCCCATTGGCCGATTAGATTATTTTGGCTTTATCCGCGAGTACCACAACTGGCGCTGGGTGGAACATGAAGATGATGCCCCCTACCCCAATAATATAAACCACTGGAGTCCGGGAGATAGCAAGTGGGATTTTGACCAATTTTATCGGAACATGCATACGGCCGATATTTTAGCATGCCCATCTGTAAAAGAAAACCTGAAATGGCTTCGTCGTAATCATTGGGAAATTAATACCCGCCCTGCATTGCCAGAGGATGACGCTAACGATCCTAGCTCTTATATTGCCCACGCTGATCATATGTTTCAGTACGCCGCCCGTTATGGTGCGAGACAAGTTGCTGATTCTTTACTAAAGTTAGCTGATGACCAGGTGGTGAAAAGTGGACTAGGCTATCTACAATACTTTGAAAATTGGAATGAACAAAATATTTGGTGGAAAGGTCGGGCAGAATACTTCACGCCCTATGAGTTTGCTGCCATGAGTAGTGCCGATTATGACGGTCACATGCAAGAACTGGGGAATACTATTGGGCTGAAAAATGCTGACCCGGAAGCTAAGTTGGTAATGAGTGGTCTAGCCAGTCTGAACCTGGATTACGTGAAGGCAATGAAATTCTGGTCAGACCACCACCGTAACGGTAGTTTTCCGGCTGATGTGCTAAACTTCCACCACTACAGCCGTTACCAAAAAGGTAGTGAACGCTATGCTATTAGCCCAGAGGATGATAGCCTACAGACTCAACTAGAAGAGCTAGTCGCCTACCGAAACCAACATCTTCCTACTCATGAGCTTTGGCTCACGGAATTTGGTTATGACACCAATCCTAACTCGCCTCAGGGAGTTCCTACCATTGGTAATTTTACTAACGAAGAAGTTCAGGGTATCTGGTTGGTCCGCAGCCTGCTAGCAATATCAGCAGCAGGTATTGATCGGGCATCGATTTATATGCTCAGGGATGTTAAGGATGGTGATCCATCATTGTATAATACCAGTGGTGTTACCAGCAGCAAGCAAAGTGGTTGGCAACCCAAACCAGCTTGGTACTACCTGAAAACAATAACAAATTGCTTGCAAGGAATGCAGTTTGAGCAAGTGATACCTACCAAGCAAAAAGATGTATTCATATATAAATTTACCCGTCAACATTCTAGTGAATCTCGCCCTGAGTCAGCCTATGTTATATGGAGTGGGACCTCTGAGGGCAAAGTTATTGACGGCTATCAACTTGAACTTCTTCCGCAAGAAAAATACGGTTTGGTAGTAGAATTATCTTCAAATAATTCAACAGTTCAAAACGCTGATATACAGCAGTTTAGTAAAATAACCTCCCTTTCGGTGATGGAGAAGCCAACTGTGGTTCTGGTGAATGACCAGATGTTTAATAAGTCTCTGTTTACTGCTGATAAGAGATATAAAATTGAGCTGACCCCATCCATGTTGTCTTTTGACGACCCTAGCGATACTCAAGTCGAGGGAATGCTAGGATTAGTCGACGAACAAGGAAATGTAGGTAACCCTATTATGGGAGGTACTACTGACCCTAAAACTAATTGGAAAACAACGAAAATAAAACTCGAAGCGTACCCTTACTCAGCTTATCTAGACCTAGGTAGTGTAGCTAATGTAAATATTATTAGCTTATTTGATGCTAATAATGAGGGAGATTTCTCAATTTCAGTAGGTGAGCCAGATAATTGGCAAATTGTAGCTACTGACCGGCTACAACAATATAAAAAGTGGAGTCACCATATTGTCAACTCTTCTACCCGCTATATTCGATTGACCAAACATAGTTCTTCAGCTAATGTAGGAGAAGTAGTTATTTATGCTCAGAAACAGGAGTAGGCTCATCAAGGTACCTTAGCCTATCCATTAGCACAAAACAAGCATAAAATACAAAGCCCATGGGGCGTTGGGTAATTGACTCTTGAACATACCCTGCTACGGTAAGTGCAAAGAAACTGGCAAGGTAGGCTGCATACAGGGTTTTGATTCTCGGGTCTTTACATTTCCGATAATTAAGAATACCCACAGTAAGTATTACGAAGAATACTAATAGGTAGAGACCAATACCAATCCATCCTAACTCTAAAGCAAGGGCCATATAGTAGCTATCAGGAGGAAAACCGGCCAAGGGGTGATCAGGCACGATTTCTTCACCAAGTGCGCCTGTGGTATTTAACCCACCTCCAATAGGGTGAGATCGCATGTACGGTTGAATTCTTTCTTTATTAGCCACCCTAACGTTGAATGAGGCATCTTCAGTAGGGGAGAAGGTGGATCGAATAGAGTTAACAGTTGCACTACCGTAATAGGGAACGTACATAATCGCTAGTATGGCAAAGACTGTGCATACACCCAAGACTAGTGTACTTTTTCGATGTAAGGTTAAAAATCCGTAAAATACAATACCTATTACAGTCATAGCTACGGCAGTACGGGTCCCCGAGTAAGTCATGGATACTATAAAAAGCCCACCCATGATTAATAGGATCATCTTTTTCTTCAAGTCCCGAACTCCCATGGCTACTACAACCGAAAATATGCCAGCAAATGACATAAACATCCCAAAAGTTGCTGGGTCAGATAGAAATGACCATTTACGCCAGCGTCCTCGTATAAAATTTAACCCTATACTTTTAGGGCTACGACTAATCCAGGCTAAGTCGTATTGAGGAAGCCCAGCAAACTCTTGATAAAATGCATAAAGAGCAGCTAAAAGGCTAATAGCCAACCATGTGATGGTAAATACTTTTACATAGTGCCAGGTATCAAAAAGCCTAATGAGTATAAAGTAAGTAATAATATAACCGATGATACCACGAACACTTAAAAGAGAAGCTTGGAGAGATGGGTTGTTGGGGTTAAATAGTTGAATTATCAAGTAACTGACCCACAACAAAACCATGTAGAAAATGATGTTATTATACGCAGTTACTTTTTGAAAACGATGCTCTTTGTTGACAAATATTCCACAAAAGGTGAGCAGTAAAAGAACGTCAGGCAAGGAGCCAAAAGGAAAATCATAAAGGCCTAAAATACGAGGAATGAAAAAGGTAAATGAAGAAATAATGACAATCAGGATAAATCCGATTCGGATATTTAGTAGACAAGCTAACACAATTGGAGCACCTGCAATGAGTGCGAGCAAAAACGCCCCAATTTCTAATCCTATTCGAGCCGTAGCCCAGGCAGCAAAAACTGAGAATATGCCTAATACAACATACCCGATAGGGTTGTTCAGCTTCTCAATAATAAAGTATCGGTAGAGCATCTTACCTATCCAACGATATATTATATCTTTCCAGGTAACAAACTGCTTCAACATAGGACTCATAGCGTTAATTACAGGAAAACAATTTTCACTAAAATGTAAGTATACGTAGCTGCCATAAACAAAATAGTAAGTAGTACACTAACATCTTCTGGTTTTTCGGTTAATCGCTTCATTGTAAGTAATGATTATAAGTTTCGGGAGTGAAAAGCTACTAACTTGTGAATACCAAATTTATACCAGTATCCTGTCTGGTTCACTATCTCTAGAAGGTTTACTCCAATGATTTGATTCAAGAAATACTGGCGAATGAAGAATCCGAGTAAGTGGGTAGCGACAGTTGCTACTGCTGCCCCTATAACCCCAAAGGATTGTATCATAAAATAATTCAATATAATATTGAGCACTGCGCTACTAAGCACGAAATAGAATGTCCAGTGAGCCTTTCCAATGGCATCTAAGGTATTTCCAAACTGACGATTAAAGGGTGCAATCACTCCATATAACATAACTATTTGAAGTATTAATCCAGCCTCTTCGTACCCTTCACCAGCAATAAAGACTACTATGGGCTTTGCTAAAATAATCACCCCCAAAACAACAGGGACCATGGTTGCCAATATGGCAGCCACAGACTTCTCGTACAGTACTTTAGCGTTGCTTAAGGAGTTTTCATCTGACCCTACTAATTTAGGGTAAGTGATAGAAGCTACGGATGACATGGGGACTTCTACCAGTCTCGTGACTCTGAGAGCAGGGTTGTAAATAGCTACAGCCGCAGGCGAAAGCATACCTCCAAGCATCCAACTGTCAATATTGTTCAATATCATCGAGCTTAGATTTGTACCGAAGGAATATTTTCCATGCTTAAAAATCGCCTGTAAATACTTTAGTTGATAACCAAAGCGGAGAGCTTGGTATTTTCTGGCATGCCAAATGGATACCCCAACACTGAAAATTATGGCAATAATCTGAGCGACTGCTAGATTGAATAATGACAGAGGGATACTCTCATAAAAAAACGCTGAAGCGACATATAGCAGGAAAAGTAGTTTTTGTACAAAGTAAGACCAGAAAGAGGCTTTAAAGTTTAGATGGGCTTCGTGTAGTACGTTATAATGAAGAAAGAAGGTATAGAAAAAAGCATGAGCGACGTATACATAACAAAGGAGCTGTAGGTCGGGTGCGCTCATCCAACGGCTAAGTGGTGCTGCCAGAAAAACCAATACTAGCGAAAACACCAAGAATAAAACAATATTTAAAACTAATGCCGAACCTGCAACAACTGCCTGATCTTTAGTGTCGCAGGATACAAATTGACGAATCAAGGGGTTTTTAATGAAGCCTTCCCGTACCAACTCGACCACTGCAGTAAATGACATGTAAAGGACCCATATTCCAAAGTCATTAACATCTAAAAAACGAACCAAAATGATAAAAGAAAGAAAACCGAATAGGGTAATAGAAAACCGTTGCAGGAAAGTGAAAAAACCTGAGCGGAGCCAATATGACTTTTGTATATGTTGAACAATTCTTTTCAAGAAAACAGATTATTCTTCTTCAGCGAGTACTTCTTCTAAAGGAATACCTATGTAACGCTCTATCCGCAAACGGGCAATTGCTACCTGGGATTCTAATTTTATCACTTCAGCCTGAGATGCGGTGTAGAGCTGTTGGGCTGAATTGTAGTTGACCAGCGTTTCCTCTCCGGTTTTGAACTTTTCTGAAATTAGCAGAAAGTTAGTATATGCCTCCTCATTTTGCTCAGTACCGATTTGATAGAGGGATACGGCAAGAAGGTAGTTTTGATAGGCTTCTAGTACTTCAGTACGCAAGTCTAGCTGGGCATCATTCATCCGGGCTTGTACGATGGATTTTTGCTCCTGGGCTATTCTTATTTGGGCCGGGTTACTAATTAGGTCGCCGAAAGTTAGGGTTAATCCTAAGTTATATCGGGGAAAAAAGGGAAAACCTTCGCCTGGCTCAAAATCATCACGGATCGTAAATTCGTTCAAATTGAAGGAAGCTCGGAGGTTATCACTCCACGACCAGCGAGCCACGCCAATTTCTTTATTGGCAATAGCCAGTTCGCTATTCAGGACTTTCTTATCAGCTCGTGTATTCCAGGTTAGCCATACCAGTTTTTCCTCAACCGAGAGATCTTCGTAAGAATCCTGAGGGGAGTATGGCGGGGGCGTTACCTGAGCAATAGTGACACTGGCACTGTACCATACGCTAAGCGTCAAGAAAATTTTCTTCATTACTGTTTATATTAGTAGATTGACTATATCTTCTCAAGATTACATTTATTGAGAACAGCACCCAAGAACTTTTCAGGACTTTCTTTGAGAAAATCAAGAGATTCTTGATCATGGGAATTAATTGGCTTTTCGGCAGACGTCACTAGTAGTAGCTGGTCAGCGTAAGAGAGTAACTCTTTAGTGTCTGCAAAATAGTTTAAGGCTGGTCCTTCCAAGAAAATATAATCGTATTTAGTTCTCAGGTTTGAGATGATAGAAGCAAGGGTGTCTTTAGGAAATAGTTCTTCAGGGGTAGCCGACCCTTCTTCACAGCCAATAACTTCAATACCTTTAAAGCCAGTACCAGAAGGGTATTGGGTAAAGCTACTTCGCTCACCGTAGGGGATGCGCTCAAGCAGGGATTTGGTAGAAAAAATTTTGGTAAGTGAATTACTCTTAAAGTTAGTATCAATAATCAGTATCCGGTTTCGCTTCAAACTAAGGGCTAAAGCCATTGACAAAATAAAAGTAGTTTTGCCCTCTCTTGGCTTAAGACTACTTACCAACCAAACTTGAGAGCTAGTAGACTCAATTTCATGACGAATATTTCTAAGTAATTCCCTAAACTTATCTATCGCACTGTCTTTCAGGTCGGGGTGGAAGAAATGTTCAGGACTGGTGTATTTTGCTGGAACCTTATTAAGAAACCCTAATGTAGGAAGGTCAGTCAGTCGCTTAAAAAGGACTAAGTTACTGGGAGATAAGTCGACATACGTTAAGATGACCAAAGTAATCACAGTCAGAAAAAAGCTTACTGCGGTAGAGATTACCACGATTAATATATCCCGAGACTGAACCGGGTCGTCGGCGGGATACCCAAACTCAACCTGACGCAGGGAGCCACCAAGGTTTTGAGACAGTAAGCGGGCTTCATTCAGCTTGTTGACCGCATTTATATATTCATCTTGAGAAACTTCAATATCTCGTTCATATGCTTTGATTTCCGCTTCTTTAGAGGCAAAGCCAGAAACGCTGTTTCTCAGGCGGCTAATTTCACGGTTAATTGAAGCGAGGCTAGCTTTAGCAATTTCTAGCTCTACTTCACTATTTACCCGGTCGGTAAGTAGCTTTTGTCGGGATGATCCAGTATTAACGTTTTGGGAAGTAGCTTCGCCCGCAATTAGAATCTGTTCATTGAGTTCTTTACGGAGCTGCTCCAGTTGGTTTAACAAAGCTTCATCCTGACTTCCTGAGCGAATAATACGATTGTTGAGCTCATTGATCTTATCTTTCAAGCGGACAATCCGGCTATTAATTAGCTGAGCCTGTCGCTCCAGTACACTCAAGTCACCCCGGGAAAGCTGTTCATTAATCTTCTTGATAGCCTGTTCGTATCCGATGATCTTTTTTCTTTCGTCTTCTCGGCTTTTTTCAAGGTCGGTTATTTGCTGAATAATAGATTCACTTTGCATATCTAGGTTTACTACTTCATTAGAAGACTTAAAGTTCTTAAGATCATTTACCCTCGACTCTAACTCCTCACGTTTATCCTGAACTAGGTTAATTAAAAACTGGATTGAACTGTTAGTACGTTCGCCCCGGGCAGTTAAGTAGTATCGAATAAATTCCTGGCTCAAGGTATTGACTGAAAATGCCGAAAGTAAAGGGTTTTTGGAAAAGTACTCAATCTTTACGTAGTCAGTGCTTGGAATACGGGTGATCGTCAAGTTCTCTTCAATGGTGGCAACATCATAGTTAAGGTCTTTAAGAAGGGCCATGAGAGGAATACCTCCTTCGTTAAGCCGACTTAGCACCTGTATTGAATCTAATTTATTTTGTAAAGAAGCCGCGTATACGGACAGATCTACTGAGGCGTACTTTTCCCGAAACTCTGTCAAATCTTGGAAAGGTGTATTTCCTCGTAGGTCGTGAAGGGCCAACTGATACGAAAGTAAGCTCAATACTTGACGCGAATTCATATTCTCAATGAGGTTGCTGAACTTGTTTTGCGTAGCAAAAAACGTCATCGCCTGTTGTTCTTGGCTCAGAGAGATGTCCTGATTATCAGTAATTCCGGTGGCAAGCTGGGCGGAAGATTTATATATATCTGGTGTGATAAAAGTGACAGAGATAGCAGTTACTGTAGCAATGGCAACTACTGTTAAGATGAGCCACTTTTTTCTCCAAAGAACTCTAACAAATCTGATTAGCTCCATAAATAGCTGATCTTTACATGCAAGTATTTCAGTTTTTTTGATCTGCAGCCGAAAGTGTTGAGATAACCACGTCTACCTACAGAAGCAGATGCAAAGTTATATATTAAAAGCATTAATTTAAAAAAATTATATTGATTTATATAAAAATATTACAATCACAGGTGATTCAAACAATCATGTAAAAATACTATCCAGACAAAAAGTGCAGCTCTTGACTAAGCGAGTGCTTGATCCTTATGAAAATTGTAAATGGAAGGCTAAACTCAATAAACCTACTACAAGATATCACACATCACAAACATCGATGCCCTGTTGTAATGATACTAAGGCATTGTCCCTTTTAGGCACAAACTCTTGGGCTACGTAGCCTTCGAAGCCAGTATCTACAATAGCCCGCATAATAGCGGGGTAGTAGAGTTCCTGAGTTTCGTCAATTTCAGCTCTACCAGGTACGCCTCCGGTGTGGTAGTGGGAAATGTAGGGGTGATATTTTTGAATGGTAGCAATTACGTCTCCTTCCATGATCTGCATATGGTAGATATCGTACAGTAACTTGAAATTCTCAGAACCGATCATCTCGCACAATTCAACTCCCCACTCAGTATGGTCGCACATATAGTCGGGGTGGTTAACCTTACTATTGAGTAGCTCCATCACTACCAGCACATTGTTCTTCTCGGCCAACGACATAATCTTTTTCAAACCTTCCGCACAGTTCTTCATACCAGTTTCATCATCCATACCATCGCGATTGCCCGAAAAGGTGATGACTTGCTTGAGACCCGCTTCGGCCACCATAGGAATACTTTTCTCGTAGAGTTCAATTAGGGCACTGTGGTGTTCGGTACGGTTCCAGCATCTTTCAATGCCAAAGCCGTCTTCCCAATAAGCTGCCAGGGCGCAGGTAAGTCCGTGCTTTTTCAGTATCGGCCATTCTTCGGGGCCAAGTAACTCTACTGACTTAATGCCCATTTTCTTAGCCGAAACACAGAATTCCTCCAGGGGTATGCTGCCGTAGCACCATTTGCAAACCGAGTGATTAATATTACCTTTCAGGGTAGTTTCGGAATTTGGCATAGATTGAGCGATTGATGAGGTAGAAAATAAAGCGGCACTGCCCGCCATGTGTTTGATTGCAGATCGTCGGTTGGTTTTCATGGAATATAATTTCTTAGTGTGTTGATGGTAATTAACCCTGGTAATTCATCCGGGTTTTGATTTCGGTAGTAGCTTCTTTACCTACCCATTTTTCGCACAGATATAGTCCGAGGTCTAGGGAAGCCGAGACAGCACCCGCGGTGATAATGCCATTGTCTTCAACAATTCTTTCGGTAGCTACCTGCTGGCAGTATGGCTTCAGGGTTTCGTATTCGCTAAAATTGGTGGTAGCAATTTTTCCCTTTAGAAAGCCTGCTGCCCCCAAAAGCAAACTACCTGTGCAAATAGATGTCTTGAGAGGCACCCGATCGGCAGTCTTCATCCAATTCATAAAACCTTCATTATACCTAAGTTCTCGAGTTCCAAATCCGCCGGGTACGATAATAACGTCGTAGTCAGCTAATGAATCGCGAACTTTGTGGGGCTTCACTTGCAAATTGAAGTTATCGGTTGCCGTATCGGTGTAAGCACAAATATCCCAACTAAGGTCGGGCAAATAACCCATTGACTTTAGTCGGCTTAAAGGGTCGTAAATTCCGAAAAAATCCAGCCAGGTAATTCCATCAAAAACAATGTAGGCAATACGTTGAGGAATGTTACTTGCAATATTATACATTTCTCGAGTAACAGAGGTGGTCTGGGAAAAAGCTGTTCCGGTTGACAATAGCGTTGCTGTGCTTGCTAAACTTTTTAGGGCGGATCGTCGTGTAGTTATCATAATAGCCGATTAAACCTGGTTGCCCGAGCAGGTAATATACAGGTTTTAAGAGCGAAGCAAAAATATTTTCCTAATTGTGGGAGGTTTTCCGTACCTTCGCTATTACAAGTTCTCTGTCGCAAATTGGTGATTTTTCGTTCCAGAGTAGTTCGGTATAGTGGTTTAGCGTAAGCCGTTTTACCTGTTGGTCGTTAAAAAGGGTAGAATTTTTTGAGGTAATACAACCAAACCAATATTTGCAGATGCTACCAAAAGAAGTAAAGCACCAATGAATACTGAAAATTATAGAAAGCTAAGTCTTTCTGTTCATCCCTTACAGATGTAGCGGAAAGAAGCTGATAAACTTGCTACCGAGTTGTTCATTTAACACAACGTACCTATGAAGAAGTCAAGCAGTCTAAAGTTAGCAGTAGGAATATTACTCTTTCTATTCACAGTTCAATCTGGGTTTGCCCAAGATTTCTGCACCTGTAACCTAGAGCGGGAAACCGAGTGGGACAGCGATACGCTCATCTATAGTGCTGACCTGACGGTGTTCTCTGAGTCAAGGGTACACGAGCTATTTTTTGCTATTGCCCAGGATGAAGACCAAACCTACTACATCCAAAGCAATGTTAATCCCAA
>JBCCTI010000107.1:0-18927 GCA_039198955.1 Bacteroidota bacterium
AAACTTGAATAGCGATTTTGGGCAAATTTTCGCCTACTTTTCGTTACTTTCGGCGGCCAATGCTCCGGCATTGCCCTTCTCAAGTGCCTAAATTAGACAAAAATTACCTCCAAAATCACTCATTAGCCCAAATGTCAACACGCCCTAGAGTAAATTCAGCGTGAACACAAAACTATGAAACACTTTACGCATCTCATCATCGGAACCGGTCAGGCCACTGGAACTTTACTTGGCAAGTTAATTCCCACTGAAACCGCTATCGGGGTTATCGAGGCTAACCAAGTGGGGGGCAGTTGTGTGAACTACGGTTGTACCCCTACTAAAACATTAGTGGCCTCCGCTAAAGCGTTTCATCAGGCCAAACGAGGAGATTTTTACGGATTCCAGGCTGAGAACCTATCGCTCGACTATGCCAAGGTAAGAGAGCGAATGAATAGCATCAGAAACGATAGCAGCGATGGTTTAAAATTATGGATGGACAATACTTCTAATGTCGAGCTAATTTTCGGCACTGCTAAGTTTAGCGGAGAAAAGCAGGTAGAAGTAGAAGGTCAGACTTATACTGCCGATAATATTTACATCAACGTAGGCACCCGGCCTTCCGCTCCGCCTATTCCCGGATTAGACGATATACCCTGGCTGGATAGTGCCCGCTTACTGGATCTCGAGAACGTGCCGGAACATTTGCTGATTATCGGCGGTGGATATATCGGGGTTGAGTTCGCCCAAGTATTCAGGCGATTCGGGGCGAACGTCAGCATTGTTCAGCGAGGGGCTCAACTGATACCTCGGGAAGACGAAGATGTAGCTGATGCGGTGAAGGAATTTTTAGAAGAAGAAGGCATCAATATTTACTGTAATGCCAATACTGTGAAAATCACTCCCCAAGGGGATCAAAAAGAAATTGAGATTGAGGTAGATGGAGAATCCAAGCGGTTGGTTGGCGATCAGGTTTTAGTGGCGGCCGGAAGAGTTCCCAATAGCGATACGCTAGCACTAGAAAATACTAGAATAAAATCTAATGATGGTGGACATATTGAGGTGGATCAGTACTGCGAAACCGCTGTTGGAGGTGTCTATGCGGTAGGAGATGTAAACGGTTACGGAGGGTTCACCCATACTGCGGTGAATGATGCTGAGATTGTGTTGGACAAACTCTTCGGGGGAGATCGAACCCTCGACAGCAGAAATACCATCTACGGACTGTTTACCGATCCTCCTCTGGGCCGAGTTGGTATGACCGAAAAGGAAGCAGTAAAAAAAGGAAAGCGGGTACTAAAGGCCACCCGGGCGATGAGCAAGATTAGCCGGGCGAAAGAAATGGGTGAAACCAACGGCTTCGCCAAGCTACTGGTAGACGCTGAAACTGATTTGGTATTAGGAGCTTCTATTTTAGGAGTGGGTGGAGATGAGATCGTCAATATGTTCGCCACCATTATGCACTCTAATATTCCGTGCCGACACTACCGAAAAGTGGTTTTGGTTCATCCCACTGTTTCTGAGCTAATGCCTTGGGTCTTGGATGGGATTAAAGAACTTATGGAAAAAGGTGAGGGCTGAGGTTTTCAAAACCTAATCTGCTTAGCTGCCAGTCCGTTTCTACTTTTAGTTCTCTTTGGTTACGTCAAATACTACAAAGTATACTCGTATGATCAGTTTGCCTGAATATTTAGAACATAATTGGCAACTCTCGTCAAGTGAAATTGATGACATACTTGCTTACTTCCACCCGATCCAAGTGAAGAAGTCCGAACACTTCTTACGAGCCGGAAGTCAGTGTACGCATATTGCTTTCATTAATTCAGGAGTGATGCGTAATTATTCCATCAACTCCGATGGAAGTGAAGTAGTTGACTATATGACCAGCGATGGAGATTTTAATACGGTATATCAATACTTTGTAAGCCGAGAAATCTGTCCCGAGAATATTCAAGCTGTTACCGATTGTGATCTCCATGTTATTCACCGAAAGGATTTTTTCGAACTGAAGGAGAACTCACCCACTTTTCAAAATTTGGTCGAGCAACTGGTGATAAATGGGCTAACTTGTAAAGAGCAACGGCTGAAGTCTTATCTTTCCGAAGACGCTCAAAAGCGCTACGAAAATTTGCTCGCGCATCAACCAAAGGTAGTCCAGTACTCTCCCCTGCGATACATAGCATCTTATCTGGGTATCACGCGAGAAACCCTCAGCAGAATCCGAAATCGCAAGATACCTGAAGTTTGATTTTTTGATTTAGATCACATTTTTTGACAGCATTACTCGCGAGCTTTGTAGTAGCTTCTAACCTACGGAAGCTATAGGATAAAAAGTGCGAATCCCCGTTATCAACTCAAAGCAAGATGCGTCAAATTACGATAGGGAAAACCCTACTTATTACAATCATACTCAGTATTGCCACACGATCACTACAGGCTCAAGAAAATGAAGAGCCAAATGCTAGTTTTACAATAACGGCAAATCCTTCATTCTTTGTTTTAGGAGGTTACAGTGTAAAAGGGCTTTATCATCTGCCTCAGAGATGGTCATTTGGTGTAGCGTTAGAAGCTAATTTCGAGCTGCCTGATTTTGCCCGAGATCAGTTCTTCGAGAACAACGGAGATATTACCGTTGACTGGGACTATCTGGTAGGAGTAGAAGCCCGATACCGCTTCACTGATAGTAATGTAGATAAAGGCTTTTACGTACTGGGAACGCTAGGATACGAAGGGTGGACGATCAGTGACCAGATGGAAGCCGAAGACACATTTGACAATTGGTACGGTAGTATTGGGGTAGGATACAATTGGTATCCTTTCAAAAAGCCAAAATTCCACGTGGGGGCTTCGTATAATGTAGTGTTCATTCTCAATAACACCAACGATCGTACCGTTGGGCAAAGTGAGTATAACATCCGCCCCGTAGTGCCCCCCTCTTTTGCTCCAACGATCTACTTAGGTTGGCGATTTTAATCTCGTTAAACAAGGAAGGCTGACGCATTGGCACCATCCGCATTATTAGGTAATCAGCTTATACATGGATACAAAACCTGAAAGCCATTTCCTGCCAGAATAAAAATATCAGGACACACTTTTGCATACTTTCAATTCAAACAAGCCGTAAGCATTCGTTGTTTTCTTGTGTAAAATAGTATAGGTTTGCTATACCCGTAGCATCTGCTGAAAGCATTGTTCTGAAACAATATCATTCAAACTTTTGGCAGTGAATAATAGTAAGCCAAGCAAAAGTATCATATGGAAATTTTAGGACTAGACGTAGGAGGCTCCGGTATCAAGGGAGCTATTGTAGATACCGAACAAGGCGAGTTAATTACTGACAGGTTCAGAATTGATACTCCTAAGCCTGCCACCCCTAAATCCGTTGCTGAGACGGTGAAGGAAATAGTAGATCACTTTAAGTGGAAAGAGTTTGTTGGGTGCAGTTTCCCGGCGGTGATTATCAACGGAAGGTCTATGACGGCGGGTAACATCAGTGATAAATGGATCGGAACCCAAGCTGATGAGCTATTTAGCAAGCACTGCAATGGGTTGAAATTCTACTTAGGTAACGATGCCGACCTAGCCGGAGTAGCTGAAGTAGAATTCGGTGCCGGACGGGGATTAAAAGATAAGGTACTAATGATAACCATTGGTACCGGACTGGGTACCGGACTTTTTTACAACGGAGAGCTGATTCCCAATATGGAATTGGGACATATACTCTATAAAAATGGTGATCCCATTGAACGCTACGCGGCTGACTCGGCTCGAAAGCGGGAAGACTTATCTATGAAAGAATGGGCTAAGCGCTTTGATTATTACTTACACCATTTAGTCCGAGTGATGGCTCCCGACTATTTCATACTAGGCGGGGGAATTAGCAAAAAATACGACAAGTTCAAAGATCATCTCACGGTTGATATTCCAATACGAGTAGCTGAATCTAGAAACCACGCTGGAATTATCGGAGCGGCTCTCTACGCCAAAAGGATGCACGAAGTGAGTAAATAAGCTAGCTCTGGTTAGCGCTTGAGCAACTTAAATCCAATTTCCCGGCCTTGCCCCTGAACCATAGCGAGGTTAATCCAAAACCAGGCGAATTGCTCCATCAGATCAAACTTATCGTTGCCGCCAATATCGTAGCATTCGGCAAAGCCCGCATCTTTTGCTAATTGGATTGCTACCTCTTTTCCCCGACTACTATCACTACAAGTGAACAGATCAATCGCCACATCCTGATATTTCGGATTAACCATATTGTTGTAACCCGTAGTATTGAAGCACTTTACTACATCTTTAGACTGGGTATTGGCTAATATTGCGTCAGCGGTGTTAGAATATCCTTGGGGGCCACGCCCCATTACAACATTCATGGCATCAATAATAATTTTTCCGGTAGTGTCGCCTAGACTTTGGGCCACTTCAATGGCAGCGGGTGCGGGAGTGGCTAACAAAAGTACTTCCGATTTGGCTACGGCTTCTGCTACTAGAAACACTTCGGTGTTGGAGTTATCCAACAGTTGCTTCCCTTTAAAATCGTTTACATCCTGAACGCCTAAGTTGATTTCGTGTTCAGCCTTAGCCCATTGAGTAGCTAATGCTCCGCCTACATTTCCGGTACCAATAATTGCTATTCTCATATGCTTTGATTCTTTATTTTCAGTCGTAAGTTGTATTCAAAATTGCTTTCTCACAAATATGCCTGGGTTAGTATCGGTTGTACTGTAGTCTTGTCCCAATCCAGCCAAATTGAGGGCTAACCCAAACTGGTAACCTTGACGGTCTACCCCTGCTCGCAGACGTTGCACACTGGCTATGTGACCATCAGTATTGAAATTGGAAAATAGTTCTAAACTGGTGTAAACTCGCCACGTATCGTTTAACCGGGGCGTATACCGAACAATGGAAAACCAGGAGTAGACAAACTCGGTATTGATATCCACTGAAGCTAAAGCATAAATCAAGAAAGATTCTTTCGCCTTGAAAAAGTGTCCACCTATATCTCCTCCTGCCCCTGATGTAGAAATCCTTCCTACTAACGTTCCGCCAAAACCCGAGGGAGTAGTGTAATTAAGATAAGCCCCGGTGAAAAGGTTGGTATTTTCTTCGTAATCGACCGTAGCTCTCGACCGACTGAATAATGACCATCTTCTAGCCTGATCGAACGTTTTCAACCACTGGATATCTATAAATATTCGCTCGGTACCGGGCATCAACTCCAAGCTCTGAGCACACACCTTGATACCTCCCAGAACTAGGATGATAAGGCTAGCTAATACCCCTCGCCTCATACGCAGTCACTAGAACTGAAATTTATTTTTGCTATCACTTTGGGGTACACCGATTATCTAGAAAGAAGATCAACTACCATTCGTGCCGCCGCTGCTCCCGAGTTTTGCTGTTGACCCGTTACCAGGTTTCCATCGGTGATGGCGTAGGACGAAAAAGCATCCGCTACTTTGAAATTCGTATCGGCTAGTTTTCGGGCTTCATCTTCAATGCGGTAGGGCTGAATTTTTACTCCGGCGGCCTGATCAGCATAGTCTTCCTCCGAATTGGCAAAGCCGGTCCAAGTTTTGTTCTTTACTAGCAATTCTCCATTAGAATCTTTTGCTTCTAGCAGTAGCGTAGTAGAGTGGCATACCGAAGCACTAGGTTTGCCCGCTTCGTAAAAGGAGGCAAACAGCTTCTCCAGATCGTGATTACCCCGAAAGGTGTACATGGGTCCCTGACCACCTACCAAAAAAATAGCATCGTAATTGTCCGAATTTACCTCCGTTAGTTTTTTGGTATTCTTCAGCATATCGTTAAACCAGTCCTGCTGCATGTAGCCGAGAGAAATTACGTCATGAGCCGAGTATCCACTTGCATCAGTCGGATTGGAGTAGGCATCCATGATCACTTCTCCACCTTTGGTTGAGGCCAGCTCAATTTCGTAACCGGCCTCTTGAAATACATGCAGGGGATGGGTAAGCTCCGCTGCCCAAAACCCGATGGGCCAACCCGTTTGTTCGGAGGTAGTTGGGCTACTAGTGACCATTAATATTTTGCCTTTGGATGGCATTCCGTGGACATGTACGTATCGCTTTTCTTCTTTCACTGTAGTGTTCATAAAATTAGGTTTGTATTCTATCTGCTTTTTCTATTTACATAGAGCAAATGTGACAGTATATGCTATCTTTAACAAGATACTTACTGCGATTATAGATACTCACTTTTTAGAAAGTATGCTGAAAATCAGATAATTATGCCTGAGTTTATGTATAAAAACAAGCTTTACTACAACCCGGTAGAGTTTGCGATGGATAAGATTGGCGGCACCTGGAAAATACCGATTCTCTGGCGATTAAAGAGCCGGGTGATGCGGTACAGCGAACTGAAACGGGATATTCCCCACATTACCGATAAAATGTTGACTACCCAACTCCGGGAATTAGAAGCAGAAGGGTTCATCCATCGGGAGGTGTATGCCGTAGTGCCTCCCAAGGTAGAGTACTCCATGACCGAAAAAGGCAAGACCTGCATTCCTGTTATTGAAACTATCCGAAATTATGGGTTATATCTTATTGAAGAAGCGGGGATAGAACATAAGTAGATTACTCTACTTCTATCTTTTCTCACTAATGCTTCTTTTCATAAACATTTTATACTTATTTTAAGTATTAATTACTTACTATAAGTTTATGCAAAAATCGTATCAATCTGGTCGGGGTGCTCAGTTCAATCCAGCCAATTCTTTCCTGGATAAACGAGTAGTTCAGGAACACATCGAGGGAATCGACGAGGAACAGTACGTCTCACCCCAACGGCAGATTATCATCGACCACCCGAAGAAAATCATCAGCAAAAGCGATAGCCCCGATTTGCGGATGATGTACTCGGTAAACCCCTATCAGGGCTGTGAACACGGTTGTATCTACTGCTACGCTCGCAACTCTCATGAATACTGGGGCTTTAGTGCTGGGTTAGATTTTGAACAGAAAATTGTTGCCAAGCCCAATGCACCTAAGCTATTAGAAGAGGCCTTTCAAAAACGTAGTTGGCGAGCCGTACCGATTGCCCTTTCAGGAAATACTGATTGTTATCAGCCCGTAGAACGAGAGCTAAAAATTACTCAGCAGCTACTACAAGTTTGCCTGAAATACGGTAACCCAGTGGGTATAATCACTAAAAACCGTTTGATTGAACGAGATTTACCTATTCTGAAGGAACTAGCTGCCGAGCGATTGGTTCATGTATTTTTCTCTATTACCACCCAAAACGAAGGATTACGCAGCAAGATGGAACCCCGCACTGCCAGTATTGCTAAACGACTCGAGACTTTGGAAACAATTTCTAAGGCGAGAATTCCCTGTGGAGTCATGCTAGCCCCAATTATTCCTTCCTTAAATGATCACGAGATTCCCTCGCTGATACAGCAGGTAGCCGATGCGGGAGCGTTGTCCGCTGGCTATACCGTAGTTCGTTTAAACAAAGCCATTGGTCCACTATTTAAAGATTGGATTACCAAAAACTTTCCCGACCGAGCCACTAAAGTTTGGAAGCAGATTCAAGAATTGCACGGCGGAGCAGTACACGACAGTATGTGGGGACGGCGCATGGTGGGAGAAGGCCCTATCTCCGACCACATCTTTCAGTTATTCAAGATTGCTAAACGGAAATATTTATACGGTCGGGAAATGCCCCCTTACGATCTTTCTCGCTTTAGCCGTAACGGCAGCTATCGCTTGTTCTAGCAATTCTAGTTTTGGTCAAAAAAACGAGTCAGTAGTTCTAGGCGAGATGTAGTAGCTTGACGGGTAGTGTCAGTTGCATCAGTATTAGATTGTTCAGCGTCCCAGACGCTGGCTTCGCGGAAGGCGTGGTAGGTCCAGGAAATACTGTGCTGCTCAGTAACTTGAATAATATCTTCTAAATACTGATTACCCATTTCACCCAGCCAACGCGGACAACTAAATTCTCCTAAAAACAGAGGAACCTGCGGGTGTTGTTGCCGAAAATCCCGAACGGGTTGATAAACGCGGTAGATTTTTTCTTTATTCCATTTAGCTCCCTCAATTTCGCCGGGATATTCTACTAGATCAGCATCTTGCTTGAGCACTCCCTGATGGGAAAACGCCTGAGGCTCGTACATATGAAATTCTACCGCCAAATGCTCATCATCCGGCAACTCTAGTGTAGGTAATCCCTGAATGTAAGAGCCTCTACCCGCCTCGTTCATCACACGCGGAGCAGCTAGGATAATCGTATGCTGAGTATCGTATTTGCGGATGGCCTCGGTCAGTTTAGCGTAAAGTAAATTCAAATCTCCCGGCGAACCTACTTCTATTGGTTTGGGCACTCCCGGTTCGTTAAGCAAATCGTAACCAGCAATCACATCACCGTACTGAGCGTAGCGTTGGGCGATATACTCCCACAGCCGAATAGTGTACTCATGCCAGGTAAAATCCTGCCAGAAAGGATCGCTACCGAGCATCGTCCACTGGTGTTCAGTACCGGGGTAGCGATGCGGGTCAATCACCACGCCAATACCATACTTCTCCGACCAATGTAATACACTATCCAGATAGGCAAAAGCTTCTTGATTGAAATCGTAAGGCGGTTCAATATCCATTAATGGATTAGAAGGAAAACTCAACCGGATGAGATTACCACCCAGATCAGCCAGAGCTTTCACATGTTCCTCCACCAAAGTCACTCCGCAATTTACCCCTCGGTAGGTAGTGTTTTCAAAAGTGGATTGGGCTTGTCCAATGAAGGAAACTAGCAGCAGTACAATCAGAGTTCTACACATGAGGCACTAGGTCAGTATTCCAGAAGCTTTGGTGAGCATGTTTCCCAGCAAAATCTTTAAAGCCCACTTCTAAATTTATCTCATCTACTGGCGAATCTACCCGAATCAGCAAATCGTTTTCGCCCGCCTGAAGCGAAATAAGCTCCCGCGTGGCGTAAGGCCAGCACCGTTGGATTTCCTGTTGATCGCGTACTAATTTACCATTAGCCCACACCCGGAAATAGACGCTACAACCCATCGTCAGCCATACCTGTCGAGCTTCGGTACTTCGTAGTTTGGTGTACAGATACAACGTTCGCTCTCCCCTTCCCAAGTAGTAATCACATAGATTGATGACAAAACCTGATGGTTGAATTTCCTGTACCATAAACGGCTGGGCATCGTAATTTTTCTGCCCAGCAATTTTCCGAACTTGTTCTAGCGTAATAAAATCCGTGTCGGTATTCACCCGATCCTGATTCATGTACTGAAAGGAAGGCAAGGAGGCTAACCCGTGGTCGGGATAGTCCTCATCCATTGGGGCTAAATCGGGATCATCCTGAATGAAAGGTCCCAGCAGCAGCCAGTTTCCGTAGTACGCCAACGCCCGTTGTAATGTCTGTACCTGTTCGCCATCAACCTGCACTTCTACTGAATACGTCCGGGCGGGTTTAGAAAAGGAAGTCTCGGGTATCTGAAAAGATATTGTTTGCTCCACCACCTCTCGACCTGCTGCCGACAATTCCAATGTATTTTTAGGAAAAATCAAATCATCAGATTGGAAAATTAGTTTTATTGACTGCGAGTTACCAGTGTAATTTTCACACTTTACAGTAAGCTCTGAGGTATCCTCTGAACTACGGTAAACGTTTATGTGACAAGGCAATGGAGATGAAAGGTTGACTTCGGGAGCATTACTCAATTGAGTTTCATCGAAGTGTTGGATGAAGGCTATTCCGGCCTGGGCTGTTTCCTGAGCTAAACCGCTGATGGTATCGGCATGCTCAATACCTACAATCTCGGGGCTAACTAGCAGTTCGTATCCTACCAACTCTTTCCACTTAGGGTCTAGATTCTCGTAGCCCTTGGTAATTCCTAACAATGCCCCCGCAGTAGCAACCACGCAATCGCTGTCGTGCCCCAGATGCAAGGCATCCATGATTCCGTCAAAGCTACCTTCTGATCTCAGCAGAGCCAACAAGGTGAAAGCTATGTTCATGGGAGCAGACGTGAAATCAGCGTCGCCGTAAAAGCTTTTAATCTTGCCCATCGCTACTTCGTAGCTACATTTTTCTGCCCAGTTCATCACGGTCGTCACCATTTGGTGTAACTCGCTTTCTTCGGAAAATAAGCTTAACCCTACTTGGAAGAGGGTTCGTAAATCACTCTCGAAAAAGGCTTCTGACGCGCAAGCGGATAGAAACTTCTCGGCATCGATAGAAAATCGTCGATGATCCAGACTGGAATCAATCTCGGCGTAGAAAGCGGCTCGCTCGGGCATTCCCGGACATAACATTCCCCAAATCTCGCTTCGGATGGGAGAACCCATGCCCCGGTACCAATAGTGGTTGTTATGCGTACCTGATTCCGGCGGATACACTCCTAGCTCAATGTTTCGCGAAGCCACTCCGTACTCGCCCCAGGGAAAGCGGACGTGCTGCTTCCAATGATCGGCAAAGTCATTTTCGCGTACCCAAGGACCTTTCTGTTTCACCATATCCAGCCAAAGCACCTGCAAATCCAGGTCATCGTTGGGAAAATTAATCTCAAATAGCTTTTCGGATAGCTCAATCTGATTGAATGCTTTGATACCCTCGATAGGGGCACCCAAAATGCCTCCGGCACACTTGCCAATCCAGCCACCGTGAATTTTGTCGAGATAGGTCGTATAATCTAATGTTCTGCTCATGTATTTGATGATTGCTTTTTATTCATCCAAAAGGGTGCGGTGCTTAGCCACAGTAAAGTCCCAATTAGGGCTAATGTTTTATGGTTAGCGAAATCGAGAATTTCGTGGTAGACTAGAAAAGCCGGAACGACGGTTAGGGTTAGCCCCAGAAAGGAGATTGTAATCAGTAACTTTCTCATGCGACAGTGGGTTTATTCGCGACCATTTTAGGCTGAAATAATTTACTCAAAATAATGTATAGGGCTGCTCCGATGAACCAGCCGGGTACTGCCATAAAAAACATAAAGTCAGCTCCAGTATAGTCGTACAGCCAATAACAAATTCCCAAAGAAAAGGCCCAGGTAACAAATACAATCGGATTGAAGGACGAACCCGTTACCTCAGCATAATTGCTATGAAGCCCGAGGCGGGGGAAGAGGAATACATCGATCAAAACCACCGCCCCTACCGGAGCGGCTACTAAAGCGTAAATACCCAAAAACTGATCTAGCTTGGAAACCAGCCATGGCGAGCAGGCCAGCAGAGTTGCGATTACCCCAATTATCATGGTCAATCGCCACCGCTTCTGTTTGGGCAACACTACCTGAAACGCCAATCCAGCTCGGTAAATCGTAGGGTTAGCGGTTGTCCAGCCAGCCACGATTACACAAATAATCCCAGCCAAGCCCACACTGTAAAAAGCAATCTCGCCCGGCGAAGGATTTAAATTACCCGCCTGCAAAGCGGTAGCGCATAAAATACCCGAGGCAAGCCAGGCCATGTAGTGTCCTACAAACATCCCGACTGCCGATGCTAGTCCGTAAGAAGCTCGCTTGGCGTAGCGGTAAATTGACATATCGGTAAGCCCAATGTGCATAGCGGTATTACATAACCAGGAAAACATAATCACGTGCCAGATGGTGTATTGAGACAACCCTTCCACCGCGGTACCCGTCCAGATTTTAGCATTCGCCACTTCCCAGAACCGATCTAAGGAAGTAACGCCCAGTTGAGGCAGTACTGCCACTGCTCCGGCAATAAAGATAAGTGGCATCCAGGGGGCGAAAATGTTGGCAAAATTGGATACCTGATCGTAGCCCATCGTAGCCACAATCGCGATGACCGAACCAATCGCCAGTACAATCAGCACTGAGGAAATGTTGCTGGGATAAATATCGGTAAGGCCAGGCATAGGTACATCTACCAGCAAGCCTACTGCCGTCGACGAAACCCCAATCATAGCCGCAGCCGTAGCACTGAACAGCAAAATATTGACGACATTGTAAATAGTCACCAGTTTGAATCCGCAGATACGCTCCAGTTGGTAGAAGATCGTTGTTCGGGTTTTCACCGCAGTAGGTGCACAGATAAACGTCCAGCTTAGCGTAGCCAGAATATTTCCAATCAGCAATCCTAGAAAAATATCACGAGCAGTGACTCCGTGTAAAACGAATAGTGGACCAATGACAAATTCAGTACCAGCAATGTGCTCTCCGGCCACCATCCCCACAAAGCTGCGAAAGCCTTTGACTTTATTTTCCGGTACTGGCTCCCGCTCGTACTCATTGACTTCAGCCAATTGGTCAGCTATGTTTTTTTCAGCCATATATCTTTGTTTAGGTACTCAATTGAAACTTCTTCGATATTCCCCCGGATTTATTCCGGCAGTCGCCACTGCGGAGTCTCCCTCCTACTATGCGGGAGATGCCGGAATAAATCCGGCAAGGGTAAGCCGAAGTATTTGTGCATAATAACTCAATTAGTCTTCAGAGAGCGTGCCCATTCCTTTGTCAGTAAATTATCTAGCTGCTGTACGGTATCAGCGTACTCGGCTGAGGTAGCTAGATTCTGGTAAGCGATCGGATCACTTTGGTGATCGTATAGTTCTTGGGCAATCATTGCCCCTGTTGTGTCTTGCCAACGGGTATAGCGGTAGCGGTCGGTTCGCATAGAGTAGCCCATTACTTTTCCTTGTTGGCGAGGAAATTGGCTCAGGGCTACTTGCTTCCATTCCTGCTTTGGGTCATTCATGAGTGGAACAAAGCTTTTGCCCTGCAAATGATTAGGTAAGGGCAATCCAGCTAATTCGCAGAGCGACGGATAGATATCGACGAATTCTACCAGAGCGTCGGTTTGCTGTCCGGCGGCTTCCATTCTCGGAGCACTAACGATTAGTGGAGAGCGAGTATCCAACTCAAAGTTAGTATGCTTGCACCAGTCGCCGTATTCACCCAATTTCCAGCCGTGATCACCCCACAGAACAATGATGGTATTATCCCGCAATCCCAACCGCTCTAGTTCGTCCAACACCTTACCAATTTGAGCATCGGTGTAGCTCACGCAGGCGCGGTAGCCGTGAATCATATTACGAGCTATCGTATCGCTTACATTTTCTTCCGTTGGGATTAATGAATACGCCCGAAGTTCTCCCCAGTTGGTTAATGCCACATCGGGAGCATCGCTAGGTGGAGTACTTTGATCCGGCAGTTCAATAGCTGATGGGTCGTATAAATCCCAGTACTTTTGAGGGGCATTGAACGGTAAGTGCGGTTTGTAGAATCCCACTCCCAAAAAGAAAGGCTGATCTTGCTGACTCAACTTTCCTAGCGCTTCTATTGCTCGCTGCGCCACAATTCCGTCGGGGTAAGCGGTGTCGGGTACGACGGCTCGTTCGTAGGGCGGTCCACCTCCATCGTTCTGGTCAGCCATTGTGTTACTTTCATCGGTTACATAAGCCCGCCAGTTTTCCATCGGCCACTGAGGTTCAATCCGCCGATCTTGATTATCGCCTTCTACGCTCCAGGAAGCACTATCCAGAATAGAGGCATGAAAAATCTTACCCCAAAACTCAGCATGATACCCCTGATGAATAAAATGTTCTGAAATAGTCGTTACCGAAGCTGGAACAACATCACGAAAGTAGGTTTGCAAATCGTAGACGTGGGAGGAATCTGGTCGTAATCCTGTCATCAAACTAGTACGAGAAGGCGAACACACCGCTTGCTGACAGTACGCCCGATTGAAAGTCAATCCTCGACTAGCTAATCGGTCAATATTGGGTGACTGGATATAGTCTTTACCGTAGCAACCCAATTCGGGACGTAGATCGTCTACGGCGATGAACAGTACGTTGGGTGGCGGTTTGCTTTCAGAAGTGGTTTCGGGAGCTGGTGATTGGCAACTGAAGAGGAAAAGTATCCCAAGTAAAGAAATAAATAGTGTAGTGTGCATTGTAAATAGTTGCGAAGTAGAATAAATAGCATTAGTCCACCATCCTTATCTGTCCTGAATGGCTTCGCTGAATCTACGAATATTTTGGTGATGGCTGCTCATTTTCCACTCTAGCGAAGCCCCAGGCTAGTAGCAAACCCGTAATAATATCCCATATGCCCCACCATCCGGCTAGAAATGCCATTCCACCCAAGCCGTCATAAAAGTTAAAGATAATTATCAACGCCAAACCCGAATTTTGGATTCCGGTTTCTATCGCAATCGCTTTTCGGTCCGGTAATTTAAGCCGGAATAATGCGCTTACTCCGTAGCCGAGTAGATACGCCAATGCGTTATGAGCCAGCACGATCAGCAAGAGCAAATGAACGTACTGTAAGAACAGATCAAAGTTCGCGGAGAAAGCAGCAATGATAAAGGCAGCAAAAATGATCAGTGAGATAATTCGCATGGATCGCCGGGCTCTCTGGGTGAACTGAGGGAAATAGTAATTAACTAACATCCCCACCAAAAGTGGCAGTCCAATCACCCACAGCAATGTGCCTATCATCTGACCTGCTGATAAAGAAATAGCCGAGACTTCACTCTGCGACTGTAAGTACAAACCTGACCAGAAAGTGAAGTTGAGCGGTACAGTAACTACGGCTACCAGCGTAGATAAAGCAGTCAGACTCACCGACAAAGCTCCGTTACCCCTCGCCATTACAGTGAACATATTGGATAGATTGCCACCCGGGCAAGATGCTACCAGAAGCATCCCCAGAGCAACACTAGTGGTAGGGTTTAGCACTACAACGAGCAGATAGCTAATGGCTGGTAACAATAAAAGTTGGGAAGCTAAGCCGACCAACACACTTCGCGGCGAACGAAATAATCGCTGAAAGTCAGCTACTGTTAGTTCCAGGGCTACACCGAACATTACCAAACTCAAACAGAAGTTTAGTAACTGCAAACTTTGCTGATTGAAGTTCAGCGTGAGTTTATCTAGTACCTCCATAAACGAAAAAAGCCATCTCGCGGGTAGATGGCTTCTCTAGTAGCTACGTTTTATTTAGTGGGTTACCATTGGATCTAGCTTTTTGGCTTGCTCCACAAAGCCAGTAACTTGCTTTACTCCAGGAACTACTCGAGTTAATTTCTTGGTCGAGTTAGTTTCCAGAAGTTTAGCGTGCAGGTTTTCAGGATTACGATTACGCAATTCTTTTACTGTATCTACTCCCGAAGCTTTTAGTAGCTCGGCAAACTGCCCAGCAATACCTTTAATCCGGAAAAGATCAGCCATATTAACGAAAGTCAGAATTTTGCTTTCGTCAATCTTGCTGGCTTCAGCAATGGCTTTTCGCCCTTTTTTGGTCGATCCTTGTTTCAGCAAGCCTCCTACGGAGCGAATGCCCGCTTTGGCTAACTTTTTCTGAACGGTAACGCCAACGCCTTCAATGTCGGTGATAGTTTTTGACATAGTAAGAGATGTTTGGTTTATTATCGATTTATTAAATGAATCATTTGAAGATTACTTCTAAAAATAAGAAAAGCAATCGTATTTGACTTTTGCTACCAAAATAGAAAAAAAATTAATAGTAAAGTTGTTCTAGTACCTTAAATCGTAACAAAACAAATTAATAGTGGATATTTTGCCCCCGGTTATTGTACCAATATCTAGGTATTAGTTGGAATGATATACATTTGATGAACAAACGACCTATTACCATGACATTTAATCACAGTCATCTGCCGTACCAAATTGCTGTTTTCGTACTTTTATGGCTAGCTTCACCTGCCATGAGTCAAGATACTATTCTTTATATTCAACCTACCGAAGATTTTGAGATTGACGGCGAGGGAAGCAATTCCGCCTGGAGTAAAACTGAGTGGATAACATTGTCCCTGCAACACGGACCTTCCGAAGAACTACTTACCCGCGCTAAAGTGCTGCACTCCGAAACGGGTATCTATTATCTGATGCAGTGCGAAGACGAAACACTCACCGCTACGCTAACTGAAGACTTTGCTGATTTATACAAAGAGGATGTGGTAGAAGTATTCCTATGGACCGATGAAGCCCAACCGCTCTATTTTGAGTATGAGCTTTCTCCGCTGAACTATGAATTACCCATCATCATTCCCAACCGTAATGGCACCTTCTTTGGCTGGCGACCCTGGCACTACGAAGGAGAACGGCTTACCCGTCACGCTACCTCAGTGCAAGGCGGTCAGCGAGAGAGCATGGCGAAAGTTAGCGGCTGGACAGCGGAGTTTTTCATTCCCTACGCCTTGCTTAAACCACTAGGTAATGTTCCACCCCAAGCGGGCACTCGATGGCGAGGTAACTTGTACCGCATTGACTATGATTTGGATGAACCACGCTACTGGCAGTGGCAACCTACATCAGGCAGCTTCCACGAGTATCAGAAATTTGGTACGTTTGTTTTTCAATAATATCCTATTTCTAGCGCACGTTTAGCGCAGCCTAACGCGCACTCGATCTGCAAGCAGACAGCCAGAGCTCACTCGAATGAAACCGTTACGGATCAAGTTCTACCTTTCGGTAGTGCTCTATCAGCCAGGCTAAGTCCGCACCACGAGAGGAAGATATTTTTTCCTTTTTAATAAACTCCTCAAGTTCAGATGAATAGTAGCAAAGTAGGTAGATAAGGTGCTTGGCTGAATTTATCTTAACTACGTTGCTTTCAGACCTCATGAGATAGTGTCGGTCATCCTTTCGCTCGAAGCGAGGGGGTATCGTATAATCATAAGTTACTTCTCTGATCGTCGCGCTGGCCGAAAGCCCCATACTCATCTTGGTGACTACAGCCGGAAACTGATCGTTCCAGATTTTCACGAACCCCGATAGACCTAAGTTACTGTCTTTATCTAGGTAGATAAATTCTTCACCCCCCATCGTGATCTTATCTACCCGATTCAGTGCACCCAGGGCGTAAATTGAGTTATTCTTCAGGTACTGAAACTCATCGTGGTAGATATTTAACCTCAGCGGAAGATCATCCGCTTTCGTATTATCGTTAAAGTGTACCGTTCCTGTAATGAAGTCATCGTAGAGAAACCGGCTTCCCCTGATGGAATCGACATGATTGTATCGATATTCTTCCTGAAACGATTTAGACTCAGAAGAAGGCGGGGCAGCGTGGTGAGTTCGGCTAGTGGAGAGGGTTTGGGCAAAACAAGTAAGCGATACCAAAGAAAAAATCCATGCTATACATACTTTCATAGCAGTGGTCGTTTGAGTAATCAATAGAAATATAATGTATTCAGCAATACTCAACTTAAGGATTTTTGACTAGTTTTCCTAACCGTAAACCTTTCTGTTTTTTGGACTAAACAACCCATAAACTCACGGATAAAGATTAGACTTATAATTCATTCTGAATTGCAGCATCAACATTCCAAATTCTGACTTCAATCTATTTATCTACCGCATGCGTCACATTACACTTTCACTTTTGTTACTCAGTAGCACAATCGCCTTTAGCCAAGACACTGATTATCTTCACTACGTAAAAACGCACTGCAACAATCTTATCGAGCACGGAAGGGATAACTACGGAAGGGTTTCTACTAACCTAGTTGCCTCAGTAATTGATACGCGCGACATGAGCGTTCCTAAAGCTAATGTTCCGCCCACCGAAGGAACTCGCGCTCACGACCGGGCGGTGGGAGGTAGCAACTTCTATCACGACGTAGAAACCATTAAACTCTTGCTCGCCCTGAGCGAAATTACCGGTGAAAACCAGTATCAGCGTGTAGCCGATGCTTACGCCCGAGACTTTTTAAAGCACTGCCAAAATTCGGCTACCGGACTACTAGCCTGGGGCGAGCATCTGTACTACAACTTTTACGCTGACTCGGTAATGGTGGGCGATTTGGAAAATCCCCGCGATGATATTTATCATGAGTTTTTAGCGGAGACCCCACCCTGGGAATTTCTGTGGAATATTGATACTGCCGCCGTTCGCAAAGCCATTTCTGGGGTACGCTATCACTTTCGTAGTCCAACTACCCAGACCTTTCTATTTAACCGTCATGCCCGTTGGCAGAAAATTGACAAGCAAGAGTACCGAGGCTTAGCCCAGTACCAAGACGGTGGGCAACCCTGGATTAAACACAGTGGTTTGCAGTGCTACTCATTTTCCTTTCTGTACAGTAAAACTGGAAATCCACTTTGGAAGAAATGGGCGGAAGGCAGTGGCTCGCTTTACTGGAAATATCGTAACCCTGAGACTAACCTAACGGTTTCCTGTATTGATGACCCTCGTGATATTGCCCGTTATGCTTCCCTCAGTCAAACCTCTTTGCTCTGCTATTATTTACTCAAATCGGCTCAGCAGCATCCAGAATTTAATTACTTACAGGAACGAGCCGAAGTTATACTCAAGTCAGCTGAGAAATACTCCTGGAACTCAGCAAGGCAGGGCTACTACAATTTATTGCATTTGGATGGAATCGCTCTTAACGATGAACTTATCCCAGTCATATTCACTGGCTACGGCAGTTCCGATGTAATTCAGTTCGGTCGAGTTGCTACTTACTTCTACCAAACTACCCAAGATCCTGCCTACAGAGAAATGGTAAAGAAAGTAGTCGACATGCTACTGACCACCAATTGGCCTGATGATTTCGTAGTAAACAGCTTAGCGAATGCTTTGCAGTTTTCTTTGGACGCTTACAAAATTCTGGAGGATAGTCGCCTACTTCAAGCTGCTCAAAACTACGCCAATATTGCCGTAGAAAAACTCTGGAGCGGCAAACTATTTGTCCGCCAACCCAATGATCCGTACTACGAAGCTAAGCTAGAAACCAACAACCTAGTTGCCGGGCTACTCCGTTTGCATTTGACTGAAAATAATCAGGTTAGCCAGAGTTCACTAACGGAATGGTCATTTTAAGCATGATATAAGAGCAGACAAGGCTTGTTCATAAAAAAGGGAAAGAATGAAAAGTGCGCGGAGAATGATAATTTTGAAGTGAACTAAACAACATGATTATCATGCACACTTTTCAAAAAATGAAATTACGACCTATTATCAGTACTTACAAACCCACC